>JAWCQC010000055.1:0-5295 GCA_038869975.1 Candidatus Nitrosotenuis sp. | reverse complement strand
GGGATTTTGTACGTATGGCAAACCTGGCTACTGCCCTGGCCTTTTTCAGCTCGTCTGAAAAATCACGGCCGTGTTTTACGTTGTAGGTCAGGATCATTTTTGATCCTAGCTGGTGTTTTAGTTTAGTTTAGTTTTTGGTGTGTGGAATGTTGATTCATGGTGTGCTTGCTTTCATTCCTGCCCTAAAGGGCTAGGGCTTTTCCGCTCGCCTTTGTAAAGAGTTTAATTGTTGTTGGCGCGACGGTTTTTTGTCGGTGAGGTGGCAGAGCGGTTATGCGTTCGCCTGCAGAGCGAATCTAGAGGGGTTCGAATCCCTTCCTCACCTCCACCTTACAATCACTTGCCCATCCATCCAAGGATGCAGCCTGCAGTAATAATCATAGTACCCTCCTTTGTCAAATTTGAATGAAAAAACTTGGGATGGATCGATATGTCCGCTGTCAAACAGGCCATCATACTCATCATAAAATCCGCTTGTAACCGTATGAAATGCGGAATCATCATTTATCCAAGTAACTGTATCGCCTTGGTAAACTACGATCTCAGGCGGCACATAGCATGAATTTGTTTTTTCGCAGCCTGGTCGCGACGAAGATACTGTAATCGATACCAGATTTTCATGAGAACGCGAGACATCCTCATTATCTTCTGTACTTGCTGCCAAGAAAACACCTATGAGAATGATCGTAATCGTTACAAATGCACATACTACAAGAACTTGTTTTGACACCGATGTTGCTGCCGCTGGTTGGCAATTTAATTTCTATGAAGCGCGATGGTTATTATGTAATAACCAGCTTTTCTAAATACCCGACAACCAAGTCGGTTTGTGGCAGAAAAAAACGGATTGTTGGAATACATTCCTGGCTCACAATCTCTTTTAGTCCAGAAAAAGGCAGAGCAACCACTTGAGGGATTTTCACAAAATATCAAAGACAGCATACTAGAATATGCAGAGAGTGCGAAAAGCGATGTTGAGAAGGGGTATAACTTTCTTCATTGGGTGCTCACAAGAGTGTTTGAAGCGACCGAGGATGACGCGGCAGATGCGATCATAGATGGCGCAAACGATCTTGGCATCGACGCATATTTGCCTGTAGATTTTTCAGACAACAAGATTCGACTGTTCCAATCAAAGTATGGAACTGCGCATTCAGAGGAGGCCATCCTCAAGTTCAAAGAAGACGTCAAAAAGTTGCTCACCAAGGACGTCACAAAGATGAGGCCGGAGCTTGCAAACTTGGTCACGAAGATCCAAGAAAAAAATCTGAAAATTGAATGTTGTTACGTGACAAACCAATCCGTAATATCCGATGGTGATGATTCAGTCGAGATAATTGATATTGATAAAATCGTTCAGAGTCTGTGGGATAGAATAAAAAAGCCTGCGGCGGGAAAAAAATCAAAAATAAAACTCGAAGAGATGATCCGGTACAAAAACACGGTTCTTGGCATACTCAAGCTTAGAGAGCTGACAGATTTTGTCACAAAGAACCGCGACTATGTTTTTGAGTCAAACATAAGACAATGGATGCAATTTAAGACAAACGTCAACAAGGGGATTCGTGAAACCCTGCAAAACTCCCCTGACAAATTCTTTTACTATAACAATGGGATCACGATAGTAGTAAGCGATTTTGAAGTGCTTGAAGATGGCAACATGATGCTGCATGCACCGCAGATAGTCAATGGGGCGCAAACATCCAACTCCATACTCGACCACGCAAAGCGAACCAATAACTTGGACGGCAGCATCACAGTGACAATAATTAAGGCAGACGACGAGCAAGATCAAAACAACATCACAAAATACAGAAATTCGCAGAATTCTGTGCGAGGAAAAGATCTTGTGTCCCTAATGGATTTTCACAAATCCATCAAATCGCAGCTTGAAAACTATGGATATTTTTACGAAATCCAAGCAGGTTCTTTTGACAGTAAAACCAAATCACAGCAAGCGGAATTCAAAGGAGATGCAATATACAACAAATACCTCCCAGACAATCACAAAAAAGTAATTGTCGCAAAAGATGCAATACAAGCTCTGGTTGCAGGAATAGAGCAGAGGCCAACTGAGGCATACAGCTCGCCTGCACAGTTTTTACCGCGTGGAAGCAAGTATGACGACGTATTCAATGAAAATCTAAAAGACGACTACAGGCTGCTTTTGTATCCATATCTTGTAAAAGAGCACGCAAAAAAATCATTGGGTTATGGAAAGCGTGGAGGGCACAAGACGAAAAGATATGCGACGCTTTTTTTTGTTGCGACATACTTTAGGATGGTACACAAAAACATTCTAGGAACCAAGGGTGATTTCAAAGAAGACATCGTGAAACTAGAGCCAATTTTCAAAAGCTACAAGCTGAATGAACGTATTTTGAGGCTAGCAGACACAATCGTAACAAAGTTTTTGGAAGACACTGTAGTATGCGACGAAATGGAGCTTGCAAATACATTCCACAATTTCTTTTCGCATCACGTTTGGAATGAAACCATGCTAAGAGTCGTGGACAAAAAGATACAGCTCGAGGAAGACGAAATCGAAAGCGTCAAGAAGCTGGTCAACAGTCTCCTTTAGAACAAGTGCGATAGTTGTCAAGCCTTGTAAAAATTGCAGGAGGTTTACAATGGCCAG
Organism: Candidatus Nitrosotenuis sp.; assembly: GCA_038869975.1. Taxonomy (GTDB): domain Archaea; phylum Thermoproteota; class Nitrososphaeria; order Nitrososphaerales; family Nitrosopumilaceae; genus Nitrosotenuis. The sequence goes on along the minus strand of JAWCQC010000055.1, from coordinate 2,657 downwards.
ACAACGTATCGCAGTTTTTCTGATACATACTATTATTTAACAAATTTTTTGGGCGCCTGAAAAATGATCATGATTTTTATATAGAAGTCAAAGACCTTAATTGCTTGAAAGACGACAAATGTGTCTTATGTAACGGACCAATGCCACACAAATACAGAGCAATGAAGGAGTGGAACATAAACGGTTTCATGTGTGGCACGTGTTATTCTAAAAAGATTTTTGAGCATTATCCGGGCCAACATGTCCGGGTTAACTTGGATAAAAAATAGTCATCGAAGATTTTTGTACTTGTTCACATAGAGGCAGTTCCATGATACTGCGTCATCTTTGACGTCGTTTTCTTCAAGAAATTTGATGTTGGTTATAGTTTTTTTCTTTCTGAGCATGTTTAGCACAAACGTCTCAAATTTTTGGCATCTGCAACCCTCTATACTGCATGGACCTTCGTGATCCTCTTTTTTGTGACCGCAATTGCAAACTGCATCGTCTTTGACCTCGTTTTCACTTTTTTGCGTAAATACCGCAAAGCGGAGATATGCCTCACCTTGGTGTCCTTTTTTGAAGCGAAGATAGTTTTCTGATCTTGGAAGTAGCTTGAAGATCGACGTATTGTGACCAGGTCGCCTAGATTCAGACGCCAGAATAAACCAATACTGATCTCCTGCCTCGACGAATCTGAGCTTGATGTCGTGGTCGCTCCACCAATGTACGGTCTCGTTCCACAGATCGGATGCCTCTTTTTTGGTGGAAAACAGCGGTATGACGTTCATTCTTAGATCAAAATACCTATACGCCACCCCAAGGAATTCGCTGAACCACTGCATAGGAGCGCTTGACACTTTGATGCAAAGAGCCTGCTTTACTATTAAATGATCGTGAGAAAAGTTAATACCCTTATATTCGAGTAGAAAAGACGGTAAGCATGGCCACTTATAGGACCAGTATGCAGATTGTAGCAGATCTACTTACGGCGACTGAGCAGTGTGGTCAAGAAGGAATCAAGGTAACAACACTTCTCACAAAGGCAAATCTATCACATTCAAGACTTGCCAAGTTCATTGAAAATCTAATCGGTGCGGAACTCATCAATAAAATTGAATATGATGGGAAACACACCTACGTCATCACGCCAAAGGGCAAGCAATACCTAGAATCATATAAAAGATTCCACGACCTTGCCGGCTCGTTCGGTTTAGATCTTTAATCTCGTCTTTTTTTCGTTTTTGTGCTTTTCTTATTTCGGTAAGTGGAGTATGCTATTATGATAATTGCCCCTGCAAGCTGTGCATAAAATAGCTCGATGCTTGGCGGATTCTTGAAAATAGAGAACCCCATGCCTGCAATAAGCAATATCAGAATAATGAATAGATACTTGTCCACATCCAGAGTCCACAAACAAACAATATATCTTTTCGAGGTAATGCCTCAGCATGAGCAAACTCCTAGAGCTGATTGGTTTTGCGTTGATTGGTGGTACGATCTACTCTTGGATTGGCATGGCGGACAGCCCCCTACGCTGGCCGATCTTTTGGAGTTGTGCCGGTGGCGCGTTGGCAATCATACTATACAACCGCAAGATCAGAAAGCGGATCTGAATTCTATGTTAACTGATCTGATTGGTTGATCAGTATGTTTTCAACCGACAGATCTATAAAGGAGCACTTGATGATACCTTCGGGGAGAATGACAGAACAAACAAGCAAGTGGTGGGAAGGACTTGCTGCTGAACTTCAAGTCGACATAGAAACCCTAGATGAATAATTTTAGATTAATTTTTGAAGCCTCGAGTGGGATTTTGTCAAAAAATACTAACCTCTGTATTGTTGCCTAATTCACATTTACACATTCTGCCGAATTTCGAAATTATGCGACAAAGCAGTTACCTTTTTGAAGTTCAGGCACGAATTACTGGAATTTTCAATATACAAAAACAATATTTCGTGCGTAAAAGTCGCATTTTACTTCAAAACGGTAACCTGTTACGAAAAAGCTTCCGCTCTTAATGTTTAATGTTGTTGCTGCTTCCTGTCATTCCCAATTGACGGAAAAGGATCGATGGAAGTAGTGATTCTCATTCTCCATGCTTAAGCTCCTGCTTACCCTCTTTCTAGATGAGCATGCATGTGCCATGCTTCTAAGGATGGTTAGATGGCCCAATGGCATATACTGTCCCAGGTGCAATTCAGGGAGAATCAACAAGAATGGCAAATGCAAGCTGATATTCCAGCGCTACAAGCGTAAGGAATGCAGCAGAACGTTCAACGACAAGACTGGAACAGTATTTCATTACTCCCATAGGAAATTATCTGAATGGTTCACAGCAATATGCCTCTTCCGCATAGTGTCATGGCTTGGATGCCCCATAAGCAGCATAAGCGTTCAGCTTCGCATTCAATGCAGGATACGCTATCATATGGTTGGAGCTATCACGGGGAGAATAGCATCTGCAGAGGAGGCAAAACTTGATGGTGAAGTTGAGATAGATGGACTTTACACACATGCTGGAATGAAGGGAAGGAGTTGCCGTGAAATGCTGACACACTCCCGACCCTAAAGGGTTCGGGGTTCTGCTTTTGCTGTTTTTCCGTCTCATCTGTCGCCATCAAGCGGGTTTTTGCAGAACCAACACACAGTCGAGTTTTACGGTTACAGTCGTC
>JAWCQC010000054.1:0-5955 GCA_038869975.1 Candidatus Nitrosotenuis sp. | reverse complement strand
AAAACCCAAAACACCACAATTTTAGATATTCCATAAACTCCTGGTCGTACTACCAGCTCCAAAAATTCACCGAGTACAAGGCCAGAATGTGTGGAATAGAGGTCGCCTATCTCGCACCCGCATACACATCGAAGAGCTGCTCGATGTGCGGGTCTGTGGGTGGCCGCAACAAAAAGGAATTCCAATGTGTCCGGTGTGGACACGCAGACCATGCGGACGTCAATGCGGCATTCAATATCGGAAATCCGGTATCGCATTGTGCCATTGTACCTTCGGTACGTTTAGTGCCTGAGATGCAACACATGGATCGGTTGCATGCAGACAGAGATGCATGCAAGGGGAGCACTGATACCCCCGCTGTCGCTTTTGCGACTAAAAGGCAACGCCAAGAATGCTGGTGACCTTAGAACCCCGAACCCTTTAGGGTCGGGAGTGTGTCAGAAAACTCTCGTCTGTCATCTTGTCTAGTGCCCACAGTTTGATCTTGTTTTTTAGGTAATTTGGCACCTCGGCCTGCTGTGCGTCTGCATACTGTAATCCAAAAACTACTGTGACGGCAAACAAACCGAATAGAATCGTCTGCAAGATAGGATCTATGACGCCACTTATCTGTATAAAAGATTCCTGCATCTCATCCAATCTTGTCAAACTGGCTGAGGCCCTTCCAAATGTACCATGTGGCCACAGTCCTGTACGGCCTCCACCTTTCTGCCAATCTTTCTATTTGATCTTTTTGCGGCAGCTCAGAAAGAGAGTAGAGTCTCTGCACGCCCTTTCTTAAACCCAAATCGCCAACAGGCAGAACATCCAGTCTGCCAAGACAAAAAATAAGAAACATCTCGGCAGTCCACCTGCCTATGCCCTTTACCTGGGTGAGGTGCTCAATTACCTCTTCGTCACTCATCTTTTTTAGCGAGCCGAGTCTGAGCTCATTTGATTCTATCTTTTTTGAGAGATCTTTTATGTAGGCCGCCTTCATGCCTGACAGACCAGCTTTTCTAAGCTTCGAATGCGGCGTTTTGATTACTTGACTTGGTTTTGGGAACCCACCGTATATTCCCCTGAATCTTTTTGAAATGGAATCGGCCGCCTTTCCTGAAAGCTGTTGTGTTATTATGGCTTCGACCAGTGATTCGTAAGGGTCTCTTACCGTTCTTAACCTGTATGTGCCTACTAGATCAATTATCCTTGCAAGCTTTGGGTCTTTGCGAAGAAACCTTATTGCATCATTTGACATCGAGTCTTAGCACTTCCAGAATCTTCTCAAAGCTCTCCTGCGTTCTGCTTTGCTTGTAATCCCTCAATGCAGAAATTATCTTTTGTTTTGGCGGCACTTTGTAGATTCGACCCACCATCTTTGCGAGGCCGGATCCGATGTAGATTGCCTGCGTGGCCGAAGTCACGTTTGAGACCTTTCTTTGAAGACTTGAGCTCTCAAAATCAATTATTTTGATTGACTTTCCAACAATGACGTGTTTTGTGATGTTGCTTAACTCTCCATGGTCTAGGCCAGCTCTGTCCAAACTGTAACAATCCTCGAGGATTTTTTTTATCACTTTTTTTAATTTGGCCGCGCTCCCACTCCCACCCAATTCCGATATCCATTCAATGATTTTCTTGCCATCCAGGTATTCCATTACCACAAAATTCCTGCTGCTTTTGAGGATCTTCGGTCCTACCCCTGCCCTGTTTGCTGCTGCAAGAAGAGCCGCTTCGTCGTCCATCGTAGGCCGCGGCGAGTCCGTTCGGCGAATCTTGAGCGCGACTTTTTTTGAGCCCAATTTTGCCAGAACCACTATTCCAGTGTATCCTTTGCCAAGCACATTTTGCTTGCCGATCTGCATCGGCCCGCTGTAGGAAACACTCTTCACGCCAAGCAGTTTGAGTTCCTTGAGCCTTGATTTGAGCTGGGACTTGGTTGCCTTGGGATACCCAAGAATCAAAGAATGCGATTCGTCAGACAAACTGTCAACTGGAAAAAATTGTCTCATCCGTTGAGACAAGCTCCAAGGCAGCCTCTTTAATTGATTTGCTTGTAGACTTGGTGCCCAAAGTGATTTTGAATTTTCTAATGTCCTCTCTGAGGCCTTGTGGGACTCCGGCTCTTTCCAAGTTCTTTTTTACTAAATCCTTTACAAATGAAATCGCATCAACATGAAGCCTTTTTTGCAGTGAATGGATCTTGCCATCTTCGCCTATCCACATGATGACGCTCTTTTTCCTGTTTGATTTGACAAACCTTTCTACATGCTCCGCTGTGAAAAAGTCAGGTCCAGCTCTCACACGATGGAGATCAAGCCTGGTCGATCTTAACAAGAAAAGCAATGCCGCCGTCCTTTCATCGGAAACCACTACGGACTTTCTTAGCACAGAGAACCCTTCTTGCTCTATCTGTGTTGCAAGCGACGTAGCGGCTCTTTTTAGCTGACCCCATATTATGTCTGGGCTTCTGGGCCTGTACCTGAATGAAATCACAACCACGTTGTTGAGCGCAGCTTTTGACTTTATCTGGCGGTTTCTCTTTCTGAAAAATGACAAAGAGGGCTTTTTGAGAAATGAGCGAGCTGCAAGCACAAATTTGCCGACATTCTCAACTGATATTGCGGCGCCCAAGTTTCGATTCTCGTCAATTGGATCAATTATGATTATTGGCGTATCGAAGGTCTTTGTCGTTTTGCCAATCACCTGTCCATGTTTTAGCTCGGCAACCGCCTTGATGACTCCCTCAAAGGAGCCAAAGTTGAGTACAAGTACCTCTGATACATAGCCAGAAAATCCCTGCTTTGCTATCTCTGCACCGTAGATGTCGTTTGCCTTCAAAAACGCCTTGAGTAGCCTCACCTCGTTTTTCATCTGGGCTGAAAGTGACTTGATCATATGACGTGTGTGAAATGGTGATCTGTCTGCAGAGCTCTTCCAGTCCCCCTGTACCACATCATAACAAGGAACAAGATTCACCTTTGTGTCATCTATCTGCGCTTCAACGAAGGGGTGTTCTGCATATCTCACATATGGGCCAAAACCTTTGAGTGCGGCAAAACCAATCTTCTTTCCAAGCTCTTCAAAGTCTCTTTCAGACACATCAGTGTGGAACTTGATGAAGATGTCTACGTCTGCCTTTTGAGGCAACCAAGTCCCCTTTGCGTAGGAGCCGACTATCTCTATTCCGGTTATCTGTGGGTAGTTCGCAATCTGATTTTGCACAAGCCTGATGACCCTCTCAACCACTGCGTCCTTTTGTTTTTGCAGCTTTTCAGAAGGTACGACGAGCTTTTCTGCCTGCTGCAGGATCTTGTTCATTTTGCACTGATCACCCCCAAGTCGGAATAAATTGGCCCGTTCGGTGTAAGAACGCTTTGCTTTAATTTAATCTGGGATACTTTTTGCGTTCCAAACTTGGCGCCAGCAAACTTTGACAACTCGGGCGTAATGTCCCCAATTTTGTTTTTAACTCTAAATATTGTGGCGTGTGGCTTGAACGGCTTGTCCGCCTTAAAGCCCAGCACCGCAAGCCTGTCTTCTACAGATTTTGCAAGCTCCACAAGATGCTTTGCACCGCCCGCATCAATTCCGACCCATACTACGCGCGGAAACCTGGCCTTGGGAAATGCACCTACTCCCTCAAAACCGATCTCAAAGGAAGAAAACTCTATTGTTTTAAGCTGGGCAAGAACCTTTTGTGACATATCTTCGGATATCTCCCCTAAAAACAACAGTGTAAAATGCATGTTCTTCAGCTCCACAGGTTTGGCGGCGATCTTAAGCGATGATTGGAGCTTTCTTATGGAATCTATGACCGATTCTTCTGTTATCTCTACGGCAACAAAGGCTCGCATTACAAAAATCAGTTTTCGGCTTTTTAATGCATTACGGTAGATCGAACCAACCCGCCAATTCGACCATACCTGACACGCATCCGGTAGCTTCATAGATTAGGCTCCAAAAGCAAACATGATTGCCAAAACTGATTGTCTGTCTTACTGGAATGCCTGGGGCCGGCAAGTCCACAATTGCAGCAGGGCTGCAAAAAAAGGGATTCACTAGCATCAACATGGGAGATGCAGTACGCGCAGAAGCGAAAAAAAGAAACATGGAGCCCACATCTCAAAACCTCGGCAAACTCATGCTCGAGCTTCGCGAAAAAAACGGCCAAGGTGCAGTGGCAGAACTCATCAAAGACCAAATAATGAACTCCAAGTCAGACGTCGTGGTAATTGATGGGGTGCGTTCAAATGCAGAAATCGAAGTCCTCAAAAAAATTGCTACCGTGAAGCTCTTGTCGATCCACGCATCAACCGACACACGCTTTAACTTTCTTAGCGCACGAAAGAGATCCGATGACCCCCAGGATCGAAAAATGTTTGATGAGCGCGACAACAGAGAGATAAGTGTCGGCATCAGCACCTCAATTGCGCTCGCAGACGAGACGATCTCAAACAACAATCTCACCATAGACCAGCTAATCGAAACCGCGTACAACATAATCAAAAAGTGGCTTTCATGATTCCAGATGTCGACTGCAAGATAGAAGCGTACTGTGAGATAAACCCGTCTGAAGACCCACAAAAAATACAGCAGCTAATTTCAAACGTGCTCGAAGGCGTCGAATTCAAGATCACAGAAAACTCGATCAAGGCAACCTCAAACCAAATAGAATCACTATCTAAAATACGCCAGTCAATTCAAAATCATGTTTCAGGACGAGTCTACTGGAGATTCCTAAACAACAATTTAGAGGGAAACGAGACGTGGTTTTACCTAAACAAGCAAGCTGCGCTTGTAAATTCTGTTGTCCTATGCGAGCACGCAAACGAGTCACCGATGGGCCCCATCAAAATCATAATACGCTCAAAAAACATAGATCGAGTAATAGAGTGGCTAACTTCTGCCTAGTCAGCTTTTTTTCCTATTTGCTCAGCTAGAATGAATTTCCATTCTTTTATGATTTTGACAAAACCATACCGAGTTGATACTAAAGCTTGCCATAATCTGTGCAATCATAATAGCGGGCGGCGCAATACTGTATCCGCAGCTTGCTAACCTTTCTTCCGAACGCCCAAAAATCGAGGCAGTAGCAGAAGATATTGGAGACCTAAAAGACACCACTGTCAAGCGCGTAAGCCATGAGCTTGACAGTACAATAGACAAAGTGGAAGACAAAATAGACCAGCTAACGCCCAGCCCAGAAAAACTGAACCCGATCGACAAAATCCAAGAAAAAATAGCAGGGCAGCCAACCCAAGAGACATTCTATGGTCAAGTGTATGAAAAAGACGAAACCACAAAGACCTGCAAGATCTCAGTACCCAAGATGGCAAAGACGATAAACGGAGTAAAGGAGCTGACACACACCGTAGTGGTGCCAAACTGCGAGTATGAAAAACACAAACCAGTCCAAGTCACACAAACAACGGATCCCATTACAAACCAGCAGACAATATCTGTGGAGCCAGTACACCAAACTCAAGTATTTGAGACGCTCAAGCTGGTGACCAAAAAGAACCAAGACAACACAGTCTCAATAAGCTACGAAGACACCTCCGGCAAGACGCTCAAAGTCACGGTGACACTGAGGAATTCGGAAAAACAGCTCTTCTCTGGGGAATTTTTTGCGTCAAAATTTGATACCAGCGTAAACGATGTCTCATCAAGCCCACACATAGTGGAGATGGTAGTCGAACACGCAGAATACGGCACGGTGACGTCTTCCGTATTCAACCCGCAAGGAAATGATGACACCACCATCTACGGCGTCTTTACAAAAGCGAGCGTGAAAGCCCTAGCCCTTTAGGGCAGGGATGAAAGCGAGCACACCACAGGTCAATATCCAGCACACCAAAAACCATACAACAATCTGTATCTAATCCAAACATGTGGAACCCAGTATGGAGATCGCCAGCGTCGCACCGGAAACGGTCTTCTGGGGATCGTTTGTACATCGGCTGGGTCATTCCA
>JAWCQC010000053.1:0-5999 GCA_038869975.1 Candidatus Nitrosotenuis sp. | reverse complement strand
GAGTACGAGAGGAACAGAGCAGCGTGGCCACTGGTTTACCGGTTGTCTGACAAGGCAGGCCGGGCAGCTAAGCCATTTGGGCTAAGTGCTGAAAGCATCTAAGCACGAAACCCTTCCCGAGACAAGATAGCCCTTCTTACGATGGAGGTCGGCAGTAGAAGACTGCGTTGATAGGATGGAGGTGTAGATCACAAGCTTTGGCGAGTGGTGAGCCTGCCATTACTAATAGACCAACGCACTGGTTAGCCACATTACATAGAGACTATGCGCGATGATTTTTAATTTTCATCACCACTAGTGTACACTGGGAACACGACTTTGCACCATTTGCTATTTCAACAACTGATTCAGTTATGAAATTCATAATATTTTCTTAAATCCATACTATGCTTTTTATACTAATTTTTCAAAATCAGAGCAATTGATTAGGGCGGCAATTATAGACGATGACAAAGACACGGTGGGGGTGTTTACAGAATACCTGCGACTGCTGGGAGTCGATGTGGTCGCAGCCGGGTATGATGGCAAGCAGGCAATCGAGATATACAAAAAATACGCCCCCGACATCCTGTTCTTAGACATATTGATGCCAGAGTACGACGGAATTTACGCCCTCAGGGAGATCAGGGCGATGAGCCCACAAGCCAACGTCGTCATAATAACTGCGGACATAAACAAGGACACGGAGGATCGCCTGGAAGGCCTGCATCCAACACAAATCGTCTTCAAGCCGTTTGACATGGACAAGCTAAAAGAAATGCTCGACGGCTTGGCAAAACCAAAAAGCACCGACTTTATTACGACCGACGCAAAGAAGGCACTTGTGAGCTTCACCATAACGGAAACGCTTTTGGAGCTGAGCCCTTCTGCCGCAAGTCAAGTTGGTGACAGACTTTATGCCAAATATGGCTGCTATTTCTCTGACTGCCTTGAGCATCCTGAATATCTAAAAGACATACTGGGTGAGTTATTTGGAGCAGGCTCGTCATCGATAATAATGACGATCAGGGAAAAACTCGAAAAACTTGAAGACCAGCGACCAATATCGAAATTTCTCTCGGATCTTGCCAAGTAAATTGCAAACCCAGGCATCGCAATCCAATCAGGTCATTTCTTTGTTATTACTGGTAATGGTTCCAGTCGCAATAATTGCCGCAAATTATTTTGGTAAGGATTATGCTGCAGTCACATCAGATCTTGCAAATCTGTTCATCACGACCCCTTTACTGATTGCATCAGCAGCACTTTCAATAAGAGATAGGGGACGAGGTGATCTAGGTAAGGCGTGGGTGTGCTTTGCAGCTGCAGTGGCGATGTGGTTTGTCGCCGAGCGCATATGGATGATTTACGATCTGACAGGTGGTGTGCCGTGGCCATCGTGGGCAGATTATTTTTGGCTGGCAGGGTATCCTGTTTATCTAGGGTTTACTTTTTTCTATCTGAGGCCATTTAGAAGCTCAATATCGAAGACGCTGATGTTTTCTGCGTCTGCGGCCACCGTGGTGGCAGCTGGGTTCCTGACAAGTTTGGTTTTTGAAAAAGAATCGTTTAGCATTGAGGCAATGCTTGGCGCATCGTACCCGGTGCTGGACACAGTGTCGATTACCCCCATCATTATAGGCCTTGTTTTGTTTTTCAGAGGTCAGGTGAGCTTTCTTTGGCTGTGCCTCCTTGTTGGGATGCTCTGCTTTGTTGTAGCTGACTATGGATTTCTTTTTCTCTCGCTGGACAAAGAGTACTATGGCGGCCACATAATCGACATACCGTATTTGTGGGCGTATCTTTTCTTTTTGTTTGGCACTAATGGTTATGCCAAGACATTTAGAATGCGCGGCAAGGACAACAGATTCAGCGATCAAGAAAAGCTCAGGTAATTTTGCAGCAAGTTGTGTTTAACTGGGAGCTTACCAACTTTTTTATGCTGGAGGCTGCTTTGTACCGTGATGACCGAATCCATGCAGCACAGATTCTATGACTCAAAATGCAAGCAGCTCACCTCGGAAAAAGAGATACGGTTCGCAGGAATAATCGACGAGCGCGGCCAGCTGATCGCAGGTGGCTTCAAGCAAGGACTCACGCCGCTTGAGGCTGACGAGTCAAAATTGAGCGGGTTTATGGAGTTTGCCTCAAGAATCTCGCTCCGAAAGGAATTTGACAAAACTCTTGGGCCTATAAACTACATTGCGGCAAGACGGGACAGGTTGGTTCTGATAAGCTTCCCATTCCCAGTGAGCAAGTTTGTGTTGCTGATATCCGCGGAACCCACGGTGGACATTGAGAGCCTCGCAAGCAAGGTTGTGGCCATCTTCAAAGACCTGCCGTCCACTGGGCGGTTTGACTCTGAAAAAAGCTAACTTTTTGTAGCTTGAGTATGAGGGTATGATATGAACGAAGCATACGTTTTACTCAATGTCGATTATAAAGAACAAAAAAACATAATCGAGCAAGCAAAAAAGGTACCAACTGTCAAAGAAGTCAAGACAGTGTACGGAATTTATGATATCCTGATAATCCTTGAATCGGACAACATGCAGGAAATAAAGAATGCCATAGATGTCAACATACACAATATAGACGGAATCAACAACCTGACCTCCCTTATTTCAGTGAAGTAATTGGTCCAAGAGTACGAAGTGATTGTGGTTGGAGCAGGGCCCGCCGGCCTGTCTGCAGGAATTTTTGTCGCAAGACAAAAGGCGTCATGCCTTGTAATATCAAAGGATCTTGGAGGCCAGCTAAACCTTATACCAAAACTCGAAAACTATCCGGGCATGATGATGTCGAGCGGCCCGCTTTTGGCAAAGACGCTTGAGAACCAATATCTGGTGCTTGGGGGCGAGATGACGTATGACACAGTAGAGAAAATCAATGAAGCAGAAGGAGGACTCAAAGTGAAAACGACCCGTTCAGAATATATTGCAAAAGCAATAGTGCTTGCGCCTGGCAAGGTTCCAAACAGCCTCGGTGTTGCAAACGAAAGCCAGTTTGCAAACAAAGGCGTGCATTATTGCACAAAATGCGACGCGCCTTTCTACCAGGGCCGTACCACTGCAACAGTGGGTGTTGGCGGTTATCTCCTCGAATCTGGAATTCTGCTCTCACGCATGGCATCAAAAGTGTATCTAATCTACAAGGGTGGTGGACTGGGAGGTGACAAAGACATGATAGAGGCAATCAAGAAAAAAGAAAATGTTGAGCTAATTCCCAACACATCAATCAAATCAATTTCCGGTAGCAACACACTGCAACAACTCACACTAGTGGACAATACTGGTGCTGAAAAAACAATCAATGTCGACGGCCTCTTCATAGAGATGGGCTCAAAGATCAATTTGGATTTTGTTAAGCACCTGGTGAGAATTAACCAGAAAGGTGAAATCGAGGTCTCCGACGGCGGCAAGACGTCACATGCGGCCATCTTTGCAGCCGGTGATGCGACAAACATCCCATACAAGCAGATTGTTGCTGCTTGCGGCGACGGCGCTGCGGCAGGCCTGTCCGCATTCAATTACATAGAGAAGCTAAAGGGCAAACCTGGAATACGGGCTGACTGGAAAAAGACAATTGGCGACACAGTGTTCCATTATTAAGATGATCAGTTAACTTTTATTTTCAGCATCTGTTGGCAGTCATATGGGTAAACAAACCGAACCAAACGTGGTGGGAGTCAACGTTCTAAAGCAGAATGGAGTGGACATAGACGAGCTCATCCGCCTCCTTGTGTACAACGCATCAGTCGAGTTTACCGCGTACTATTATTTTACGAACCTGAGGATGCACTGCACTGGCATCGAAGGGGAGGGAATAAAAGGCGTAATCGAGGATGCGAGATTGGAGGACTTGAGTCACTTTGAGTCGTGTCTCTCAAGAATCTACGAGCTTGGCGGAAGCCTTCCAAACGACGCAATCGAGTTCATCAAAATGTCTGGTTGCGAGTTCTTGCAACTTCCACCAAACAAGACAGACATTAGGGCAATAATGGAAAAATGTCTCAAAGCTGAACAAGGCGCAATCGTCAACTGGAATAAAATATGCCAGATGACCCACGGAAAGGATCCAGCCACATACGATGTAGCAAAAGACATTCTGCGAGAAGAAATAGAGCACGAAGCGTGGTTCTTGGAGCTTCTCTATGGAAGGCCTTCTGCCCACATGCGAAGAAAATTCCCAGGCGAAAGACCCCACACGCACAAACACTCAAGGGCGCTGGGCTAATCTTTCATATCTTCTTTTTAATGAAGCGACTTATGAAAAAACGACTCTTGCTTGTCACATTTGCGATAATCTCACTAATCTCATTTAATGCAGCATTTGGACACGGCGTGGGGTACGAAACACTGCCGCCACAAATGCTTGGGGACAGAAAGGTGGCAATGGAGGTAAATTCTAGTGTGGATAATGCTACAGGCAGAAAACAAATCACATTTTCAATGTTTGACACAAACACAGGAATCACGGTGCGAGACGTCAAATACCACATTCAAACCATCAAAGCATCAACCACCCTCTTTGAAGGAACCTTTGAGGCGGAAAACGGCATACTTGTCTTTGACTTGGTTCCGGACAGCTTAAAACAAGTCACGGTCGCAAAAAAATCCGACGATAGCTTCTTTGGGTTTTTGACTGGCGGCAGCAAGGGCTCAATTGAGGCAAGAGGAGACGTTTTTAGGCATGGCGGGCTCTACAAATTCAAAATAGATGTTCTGGAAGCAGAAAGATACTCCAGATCAAAAAACCCTCCAGTCATATTTGAATCTGGGCTCTCATTCCCCGAAGTCCGCACACTTGAAATAAATGACCCACAATACGGTAGGCAAAAAATTCAGGCAATTACCTACTATGAGACGCTTGACTCACTAAATTATGATGCAAAGACAAAATCAATTCGATTCACGATGCCGTTTGAATGGACTGCATCCAACATAAATCAGACCGCTGTCATACACCAAGAAATAGTAATCCCAAAAACATTTGGCGCACTACAGGTCTCAAAGTATGGCGTGACAATAAACAACATACCTCTACCTGAGCAATCAATTACGGTGGATGATTTTGGAACGGAAAACAGGGTTATCCACCTGCTGGTGTACCAAAATGAGATCTTCAAGCTGTATGAGATGCAGCACAACACCCTAGATAAAATCGACTTTGAGGTCTTCCCAAAGACGGATGATCTCCTGGTCGTGGCGGCAACCGACAACGTCCAATATAAAATAGCTCTGACTGCAAAACCGCAACATGTGTTTGCAGGAAGTGATGTTTTGTTTATGTTCAAAATCTACGATATATTTTTGGCTGACAAGGCAGTCTCAACCAGTTTTGATCTTGTAATAGAATCGGGGGGAAGGCAGCTCTTCAAGACAAGCGGAAAAAGTACCGATGCAGACAAATGGGACGAAATCGCTTTTACAGTGCCAAAAGACGCAGACAGACTGGTTCTACGCTTCGAGAACCTTGGCGGCAACAAACTTGCAAGAGCAGAGATCCCGATACTGATAGTCAAAAACCATGAGGCGATCCCGCCGTGGATAAAAAACAATGCGCGGTGGTGGTGCGATGGCTCAATTCTTGATGTGGATTTCCTCAAAGGCATCGAGTATATGATCTCGCAAGGCGTGCTCAAGGTGCGTGACGCTTCAGCGTCTGGCTCTGAAAAGGCGGTGCCATCATGGGTCAAAAGCAGCGCATGCTGGTGGGCAGACGGCAGAGTCGCTGATGACGAATTCAGAAACAGTATTGCGTTTCTAGTCAAAAATGGCATTATAAAACCCTAAATTCGGCTTTCTTACAAAGGCGAGCGGAAAAGCCCTAGCCCTTTAGGGCAGGGATGAAAGCGAGCACACCACAGATCAACATTCCACACACCAAAAACCCATACAACAATCTGTATCTAATCCAAACATATGGAACCCAGTATGGAGATCGCCAGCGTCGCACCGGAAACGGTCTTCTGGGGATCGTTTGTACATCGGCTGGGTCATTCCAACAAATCCAAGCAA
>JAWCQC010000052.1:0-6047 GCA_038869975.1 Candidatus Nitrosotenuis sp. | reverse complement strand
GATCATTTTTGATCCTAGCTGGTGTTTTAGTTTAGTATAGTTTTTGGTGTGTGGAATGTTGATCTGTGGTGTGCTCGCTTTCATCCCTGCCCTAAAGGGCTAGGGCTTTCCCGCTCGCCTTTGTAAAAAATTAGTCATACGTTGGCAAGTAAGTTTATTTTTGAATCAATTCCAGTTATCTTGTGCCAATTCTTCCAATTGACGGCGGCCGATATGGCACGCCCAAAATGCTTGAGATTTTCGATAATCAAAAGAAAATAGATTACCAGCTACAGATCGAAGGAGCTGCCGCGATCTCTCAGGCCGAGCTTGGCCTCATACCAAGAGCAGCAGCTCAGAACATTCTTGCAGCCTCAAAATCAGGCAAGATAACAGCAAAAAGAGTAAAGCGGCTTGAAGCAAAAAGCGATCATGACACGGCTGCGCTAGTAGAAGCACTCAGTGAGAAATGCGCCGAGTCTGCAAGGCCTTGGATTCACTATGGGCTCACAAGCAATGATTTAGTTGATACCAGCACCTCAATGCAGATCAGAGATGCGCTTTTAATAATCGAGCCAAAGGTTGCAAGACTTGGTTTGCTTTTAGCTCAAAAAGCAATGCAATACAGAGATGTTCCGGCAGTTGGGCGAACGCATGGTCAGCACGCAAGCATAATTTCATTTGGCCTCAAATTTGCGAACTGGGCCTCTGAGATGGCAAAGCACGTGGAAAGAATCGAGGAGTTGAAAAAACGGGTTCTTATTTGCAAGACTTTGGGCGTGGTCGGCACTGGCTCACTCATGGGAGAAAAGGCAGTCGAGGTGCAAAAAAGAGTTGCAAAAAGACTCGGATTGTTTCCTGCCGAAGTCACCACACAAATCATTCCCCGTGAAAGATATGCCGAGTATGTCTTTCAGCTCGCATTGATTGGTAGCACCCTTGAAAAAATTGCAGTTGAAATACGCAACCTGCAGAGAACCGAAATTGGAGAGGTATCAGAACACTTCAAAGAAGGCCAGATGGGTAGCAGCGCGGTACCCGTTAAGCGAAATCCAATCAAAAGTGAGAGAGTTTCATCCCTCTCAAAGCTGTTGCGCAGCCAGCTTAATGTGACATTTGAGAACATCGCTTTGTGGCACGAGCGTGATCTTTCAAATTCTGCAAACGAGCGCTTCACCATACCAATGTGCTCCATTTTACTTGACGATATGCTAGAGACAATGATACGAATAATCGAAAAATTAAAAGTCAATACGGAGCGCATCGAGCAAAACCTCTACGTAACAAAAGGGCAAATATTTGCAGAGTTTGTCCTAGAAGCTCTGATCAAAAAAGGGGTGCCAAGATTTGATGCGTACAGAGCGGTTCAAAAGGCCGCATTCGAAGCGCATGACAATGGCATCGACTACAGCGATGCCATAAAGAACGATGAGTTTATCTCCTCAAAGCTTACTGATGACGAAATAGACAAGGTGTTTTCTCCTGCAAGCCACCTTGGCGCATCACCAAAGATAATTGAGAATGTGAACACCACAGTACAGAGAGTTTGCAAAAAGTTCATCTAGACTTTATCACAGCTTTATGAATGAGCGAGCCGTACTGTAATGCTTTTTTTCTTGCGTTCACAGATATTTGAGGAACACCTATTTGAGATGCGAGTTTTCGGATTATGTGTTTTCTGAAAAGATCGTTTTCGTCTGTTATTTTCTGTGATATCGGAATTAATTTTGCATAGCCGATGAACTCTTCTGAAAGCAGCGGTTGGGCGATCTTTACGCCAAATTCAGAGCAGACCAGATTTACTGCCTTCATCATTGCTATTTCATTGTCAAGCTTGGTGTTCATAAGAGTCATGACCTTGCGTTCTCCTTCCCTGATTGCATCCCTATACCCATTGTATCCGCAAAACAGTTCGTCTATTCCGTTTGCAGTTACCACCGTGTTCAGTCCCAAGCTTTGTGCCAGTTTGGCCACATGATAAAACGCAATGCTGTTTTCATTCCAAGATAGATTTTCTGTTTTTATTGTGGATTTTATTTTGTTTTGAATAAGAGCAAACTCATTTGGATCAATCTCCAGTATTTTATGAGGCAATCTCAGAAATTCGTTTACTTGTTTTGAAAACTCGATATCATGAGAACCTGCAAATCCAATAGTGAGCAAGGTCACCTCATAGTTCATGTCGCTGCAGATTTTAGCCATTGTTGTACTGTCAACCCCCCCTGAAAATGCAAGGCCAATTTTTTTGTCCAATACTGTTTGCGATATAGACGTCTTGATTTTTTCTAGCAGTACATCCAATTGCTTCATTTGATCATAGACATAAAATTATTAATTTAAGTCAGACTGATCATACTTGTGCGAGTCGGGAAGCTTTCAGATGAACAGATAAAAGAAGAATTGGGAAAGCTTTCAGGCTGGTCGTTGCAGAACGGCAAGTTGCACAAAGAATACGTCTTTAAGGACTTTATCGAAGCGTTTGCCTTTATGACAAAGGCTGCCTTGCATGCAGAAGCTATGAACCATCATCCAGAATGGTTCAATGTATACAACAAACTCAAAGTAGACCTAATGACGCATGATGCCGGAGGCATAACTTCAAACGACATAGCTCTTGCAAAGACACTAGATTCTTTGAGGTAAACGGAGATTTCCTGTTCACATTCTGAAATGCCATTCAATTCTGTCTTGTTTCCAACTGGTGCATTTTGATCAGATCCTTTGCAAAAATACTCAATGATTCTGGCACCTCTGCTGAAATAGTGTCTTTTAGTGAAAGCCCCTTTGATTTCTTCTCATTCCATACTCGGGAGTTAAAGTCGGCGATCTCTTTTGTGTACTTGCTCATGTCTTGTAGGTTCTCTGGCTTTGGCCGTCTTTGTTTGTGTATGGTTTCCTTTGAGTATAGGGTCTGCCATAAAAAGTCCGTAATAAATGGCGTAATTGGAGCAAGTAGGAGCAAGATGGTGGACAGCACCTTGTGCAAGGTGTAAATTGCAGCATTTTTCTCGTCTTCTGTAAATCCCTCGCCGTATGCTCGTGCCTTTACCATCTCGATATAATGAGCTGCAAAGACATTCCAGGTAAACTCGCGCACCGCTATTGCCGGCACAAAAAAGTTGTACTCCGAATATCCTCTTTCGCATTCCTTTACCAGATTGTCAAGCTCGGAGAGAATCCATGCATCAGTTGGGGTGGGACTTGATTTTTGCACCACAGGATAGCTTGAGATGAATCTTGAAACATTCCAAAGCTTTGAGAGGAATTTTTTTGTCGCCTCTATTTTCTGCTCTGAGCACCTAAAATCATATCCGTGGTTTATCTCGCTTGCGCTCCAGAATCTGAATGTGTCTGCGCCAAACTTTTGAATCACAGGTAGTGGATCCACCACATTTCCCTTGCTTTTGCTCATCTTCATTCCTTTTTCGTCAAGGCCGTATCCCATTATCCAGGCTTCCGACCATGGCGCCTTTCCTGTAAGCTGCTCGCATCTCAAAATGGTGTAGTACAACCATGTTCGCACGATGTCTTTGGCTTGTGGCCGCAAAGTAGCCGGATATGTTTTTTTGAAAAACTCTTCATCTTTTTTGTATTTTGAGATAAAGAGCGGGGAGACACTAGAGTCCATCCATGTGTCAAATGTGCGCTCTTCGCCTACAAACTCCGCATGTCCACATTTACTGCACTTTTCAAATGGTGCCTTGTCTCTCCACGGCCTGTAGTATTTGCCAGGTTCTGGTACATGCGGCTCAGAGCAGTTTTTGCAGTACCATATTGGGATCTCAGTTCCATAAAACCTTCTGCGCGATATTGGCCAGTCGATCGTAATGGAGTCAAGCCAGTTCATAAGAATCTGTTTGTGCATCTCGGGGTAGAATCTGATTTTTTTCCCAATCTCTCTGATTTTTTCCACTCTATCAACCTGTTTTACATAATATTCTTCCATTGGGATTATCTCAATTGGTATTTTGCTACGCTCGGAAACAGGAGTTCGGTGGGTGATCTCTTCGATTTTTTCTATCAGACCCGCATTCTGCAGATCTTCAATTATCTGAGCTCTTGCCTGTTTTACCTTGAGTCCGGCGTACTTGCCTGCCGCCTCTGTCATCAACCCGTTCGTACCTATTGCAACAATTTCTTCAAGCTTTAACTCACGGAACAATGCGACATCGTTTTGATCACCGTAGCTACACACCATGACTGCCCCCGACCCAAACTCCATCTGGGCAGAGTGATGAGCCCTGATTGTGACTTCTCGGTTGATCAGTGGAACTATGATCTTTTTTCCCACAAACTCCTTGTATCGCATGTCTTCGGGATTCACAATGACGGTTTGACAGGCACACAAAAGCTCGGGCCTAGTACTGGCAATGATTATGGTACTATTGGAATCTTTTATCTTGAATTTCATGTAGACCAGCTTTGTTTGGATGTCTTGGTAGAGAATCTCTGCGTCTGCAATGGTGGTTCCTGAGACCCAGTCGTAGTTGTTTGGCCGTGTTGCTTTGTATATGATTCCATTTTTCCACAACTCGATGAACGTTGACTGGGTGAGTATCCGGTATTCTTCAGAATCGGTTCTGTAGTAGCTGGCAAAATTCGCAGAAAGTCCAAGACTCTTCATTATCTGGATCATTTCCGCTTCCAAGTCGTCAAGTGAATTTTTGCACAACTCAAGAAACTTGGAACGCTCAGTTTCCTGCATCCGTATGTTGTGCTTTTTTTCTGTGTAAATCTCGACTGGCAAGCCGTTTCTGTCGATCCCTATTGGAAAGTAGACGTTGTGGCCAGCCATTCTTGCGGTTCTTGCAATCATGTCTATTTGGGAATAATGAGCTGCAGCGCCAATATGCCATGGTCTCCCAGAAGGGTATGGCGGCGGTGTGTCTATCACAAAATTCTTTTCCTGTGGTACAAAATCATAGAGATGGGCGTCCTGCCATTGTTGCAAGACACTTGCCTCAAGCTCGGGATTCCATGCGGTCTCTTTGATCTTTGGTTCCATGTCTTACGATTTTGAGATCTTGGATATGAGGTGTGCTCCTTTATTGTAGCCTTCGTAGATGTACACCCCGACTGCCTCTATGTTCTTTGGGAGCTTTGTCACAAGTAACTTGATTATCTCAGTTGATAGATTTTCCACGGTTGCCTCGCCTTCGAGCAAATAGGTCGTGTCTTTTGGCACTTGCATGTCAAAAGTACCACGAGGTCCTTCAAATGCGATTCTATAATGTGTCTGATCCTCGCTTTTTAGATATTTCTTGTTGATAAAGAATTTGTGATCTAAAATAGAAATCGTGTCTTTAATTATCTTCTTTGCTTCACCAAAATCAATTAGCAAATTGTTTTTCATATCGCCTATCATCTCTACTAGAACATTTGAGGTGTGGCCGTGCAAAATGGAGCATTTCTCAACAAGTGGCAAAATGTGCGCGTAATCAAAAGCAAAGGAGGGATCCTCTATGAATATGGAGCCACTCTGCGCATCTTTGGTGTCGTAGTACACCACGTCGTCAAGCTCCTTTATCTTTGCTGCAAATTTGGGTTGGCCTATTGCCATTATTTTGATATCTTGGCCGAATTTTTTTACGAGCTTGTAATTTTCAATATCTTTGTCAGAGTCTATTACTTCAATCAGCTTCCCATCTTCTGTCTTAAAATCGATCATGACAGATTTTCCATCTGGGAGCGTGACTGTGTGTTGGTAGTGGTAACCGATTCCCAAAAAAGACAGCATTTGTGATACAGACAGCTCTGTTCTTGACTTGAGCAATGTGCCTTTTTTATCAATGTACCTAAAATCGGAATCAACGATTACGGGTTCTGTCACCATTTGCAAAAATGCACTTTATTCCGTATATAAATTGAAATAGTGTGATCTTGAGATCTTACAAAAGCGAGCGTGAAAGCCCTAGCCCTTTAGGGCAGGGATGAAAGCGAGCACACCACAGGTCAATATCCAACACACCAAAAACCATACAACAATCTGTATCTAATCCAAACATATGGAACCCAGTATGGAGATCGCCAGCGTCGCACCGGAAACGGTCTTCTGGGGATCGTTTGCA
>JAWCQC010000051.1:0-6120 GCA_038869975.1 Candidatus Nitrosotenuis sp. | reverse complement strand
AAACTCGACTGTGTGTTGGTTCTGCAAAAACCCGCTTGATGGCGACAGATGAGACGGAAAAACAGCAAAAGCAGAACCCCGAACCCTTTAGGGTCGGGAGTGTGTCAGCTACTTGCTTGGACCTCTTAATGAGTAGACAATATCAGAATCATAAGTGAACATGCGGCGAATCCTCGGATCATACTTGATAATCGAGTTTTTCCATTCAATGATCTGTGGATCATCGTTAATTCTATCCGGTGACTGCCACCAGAGATTTGAGTCCCTTAGACTGCTCTCGATTCCCATTATTCAATATAGTGGACAGTTCTTTATATATTAGATGCAGTAGTGATAGTCACGCCATTATATATAATGAATAATCCTTCGGACGCCTGTGTTATCCCACAATTAGTTCGTCCCTTATTCTTTGACATCGTATATGATTGCTCATCAATAACCGTTGTTCCAGGCTGAGGCATCTTCCTGTGGTACGCCTCGTACGGTGTCTATATTTTTGAGATTCAATGACATGTGGGGTCTTTTGTAGTTGTACCATTCCATGATTCTGTAGATGTCTCCTTCAAACCATTTCATCTTGTTCTGTATGGTTCGGAAGAGTTGCTCCTTAGTTTGTCCGCAGCAAGCCACAGTTTCTGCTCAAAGCCCAGATTTGCACCATTGGTGGTTTTGGCTGATTTCATATTACTATGTCAATATCTTGAGGATTAGAACATTTTTTTAAAATTCACTAATGCTTCGGCCGCGTAGAAAAAATAATGAGAATTGTCTAGTTTCTGCCCTTACTTTTCTTTCACATTGGATGACTTTTGTTTTATCGTCACTTGTTCTTCTATTGGTTTTCCTTCAGTTTTGTCCTGAGGATCACCATCATTTGACTTCTTATATGTTCCGCCGTCGACGGATGGAATTCCAGTTAGGGTTGGCTTGCCACCTCCCTTCTTATCTGGGTTTTTGATTTTGGCCGTTGGTGGTGGATCCCATCTCCACACGTTCTCATCAATGGAGCAGACATGCCAATGAGTGCCCATGCCTGGTGGATGAGTGTGTGGACCACATATGCCGTCATTATTCAGAAACTTGTATGGTGGGATTATCTGTCCTGATGTTCCGTCTACCACTGCTGTTATTTGGTAGATGGCTTTGTCGTCTGTCTTGGTCAGCTGGAATACATAGGCAGGCAAGGTGTTATTTGTTCTAGCTTCACTTCCTGCCCTATCCTTTACTATTATCGCAATATTCTTCCGCACATTAGAATTGATCTTGCTGTCGGGAAATGCCTTTTTTACAATTGCTTCTGCGTCTGATAATGATAACGTAGGTAATTGGCCTTTGCTAGATTCTTTGCTAGATCTGCCGCTAATCTCTATTTCAAAACCTCTTGTTTGAACCTCTCGATCTTCACTAAGAGACCCACTCCTCCGGGAACTGTCTTGGTCACCGCCAGTAGCACCGTTTGCAGTTTGGTTCGTGGCGGTGTCTTTCTCTACTTGTGTTTTTGTTTCGTTACTCGATGTTGCCTTAGCACTAGTGCCACTTATCACATTAATTTTCTTCTTGACTCCCTTACCTTCTGTTGCCGCATCTGCTTCATCTATGCTGAAAACAGCAGTCATTAAAACAAAGCCCAGCAACAGCGCTACAGCGGCAATTCCTACTCCCATGAGTCTTTTTTGATATGTCATTATCTGGTCTTGCAGAAAGGCGTATATTTTTTTGGTGTTTTGTCGCACAAATCGACAGAATCGTAGTTTAAGTGCCGAATATCGGAAATCAACAACTTCAGAAGTTACAGAATCGATCAAAATGACACACATTTTACCGAATTTCGGAATTGTGCGACAAAGCAGTAGAATCGCAAAAACCAAAATGACGGTGCTGCCCAATAACTAAACGCCCAGTTTTTCATTTATCGCCGACTGGAAAATAGAGTACGGCTGAGCTCCGCTGATCCGAGTCTCCGAGCCGTCAGGCCCAATTATGACAAAGGTAGGAGTTGAGCGTGCCCCGCCCTTCATTGCAATGTTTTTGTTTTCCTTGACCCTGTTTTCATATTTTCCAGAATCTAGGCACTCGTTGAATTTTTGCGTGTCCAAGCCATCAAGCTTTGATGCAAGCACCTTGAGGTTTTGTGGCTTTGCCCATCCGTCGTTTTCATGGCCCTGGTTTTTGTACAAATGATCGTGGTACTGCCAATACAGGCCCTGCTCTGAGGCGCAATAGCTTGACGCATGCGCCTTTAGCGAGTCGGCACCGACTATTGGCAAGTCGACGTAGACAAGCTTGGCTTTGCCAGAATTGATATAGTTTTGCTCAATTAACGGCTTGGTTTGCAGATTCCATCTCTGACAGAAAGGACACTGGTAATCCCCGAATTCTATTATTGTCACTGGTGCAGATTCAGAGCCAAGTATGGGCGAGCCGCCGCTTGTGTCAATGGCGGTCTTTGTCGGACCAAGTCCGACTCCACTCGCTGCTATGGCGCCGATTATGGCAGCTATTGCCGCAACCACGCCAATTCCTACGAATTTTGACTTTGATTTTCCAGCTGGCCTGTCTTTTTTGGTTTTTCCCAACTCAAGTCATCCTGTGCGGCGTCTAAAAAACATTGAGATTCTTTTACAATTTTAAAATCAACTCGAACTGCCCTGGCAGGAAACAAATTCAGTCTAGTTTTTGCCTTAGCTTCATAATTATTATCGCCGGCGCAACAAAGTACATCCCTACATTGAGCAAGATTATTCCGACTCCGTACACAAGCATTTCGTACTCCGAGCCGGAATCTACATAGCTTAGAATGGAAAGTGTAGACAGCATCGGAGTTATTGCCACTTTTATAATCTCCCTGAATGCAGGGTTTTGCCTTTCCAAGTCGGCCACCGTGGGGCTAAATGTATAGTAAAACTCGTTAAATCCTGCCATGAATGTAGCTCCTGAGCTGGTGCCAAACAAGACATTGTCTCTGACCTCTCTTAGCATCTGAACTTGCGGCGCAAGCTCTGTCCCATACGTGGCTGTTGCAACAAGGCAGCCTCCTCCAAATCCCTTCTTTTGTTCTTTGTCAAGGACGCAGACTCCATTTTCAAGGTGCGTGCCAGGCCCACACTGCGATTCCTTTGGTTCCGGTTCGGGTTCTGGCACACCTACTATGTCGTATATTGTCTGGTCTGGAAAGTTCGCGTCAAACCATTCTTTGAATGCCGAGTCGCTGGTGTACCTGTTGATGTAGTACTGGGGCTCTCTTTTTGGATCAGGAAACCCTGGGATGTGGGTCTGCTTGTATCCTGTGGTGGGTTCAGGCTCCGGCTCTACATCTATAACGCAGACTCCATTTTCAAGGTGCGTGCCAGGCCCACATTGTGACTCTTCCGGTTCCGGTTCGGGTTCCGTTTGCTGCGGGCTGTTGTCTATTGAGACTTCGTTTGATGGCGGACTGGTGCCGGCGGCATTCGTTGCATACACTCTGTATGTGTATGTGTTTGCCAGCAGTCCTGTGTGGGAGTATGCGGTCTCAGTTGTCCTGCTCACTAGCGTGCGGTAGGGATCTTGACCTATCTTGTATTCTATTTTGTAACTTGTGACGTTACCGCTTGGAGGTGACCAAGACAGATTGGCTTGAGTGGATGAGACAAGCCTCACATCAAGTCCTACTGGTGCGCTTGGAGGTTTTGTTGTTGGAGGTGGCGGGCTGGCAGTAGCTTTTGGTGTTGCCGAAGCTTCGGCTGATGCAGCACTGAGGCCTGCCGAGTTGATTGCGTAAACCCTGTAGTAATATGTGGTATCTGTCTTCAAATTGGTATGGGTGTACTTTGTGGTGGAATTCTGTGTGCTTGAGACAAGCGTTTGGTAGGGCGAAGTTCCATTTCTCACCTCGATTTTGTATCCGACTACTGGCGAGCCGCCATTGTTTGATGGGGCACTCCATGACAGGCTGATTGAAGTCGCAGATCCAGCTGCGGCAACCAGGTTGGTAGGCGCGCTAGGCGGGCTTGCGGCAGGCTGTGATGGAGGAGGCGCAGTTGATGTAGTGAGCGGCGTGGCTGATGCCTCGTTTGAGGTGGGACTTGCACCCAAGGTAAACAATGCAGAGACCACATACGTGTATGTCTTGTCGGTGGTCAGGCCAGTCACGGTGTATGTCGTAGAAGGAGAGTTGGTGTTGTCGACTACGGTCCTAAAATCATCTTGGCCTATCTTTTCTTCTATTCTGTAGCCCACTATGCTCTGCTTGTATGTCTGCGACGGCGGCACCCATGAAAGTGTGATGGATGTGGGGGAGACTGCGGTGGCGGTAAGTGCCGGACTGGTTGTCTCTTTTGGGGTCGCAGACGACTCGCTTGCCTGTCCTGTGCCGGCAGAATTGATTGCATAGAGGCGGTAATAATACGTGGTTCCGGTAGTAAGGCCTGTGTGCGAAAACGACGTGGCGGTGCTTTGAGTGTTTGATACAAGAGTCTCATATGAACCGGCTCCCTTCTTGACTTCGATCTTGTAGCCAGTTATCGCAGCGCCGCCATTGTTTGATGGAGGGCTCCAAGACAAGTTGATCTGAGTTGGGCCAGCCGAAGTTGCAGCAAAGCTTAGAGGGGCTCCTGGCACTCCAGCACCTGATGATGAGGAGGTTGCAGTGACCTCAGATGAGGCAGCGCTTGTGCCAATCGAGTTTATCGCATACACTCTGTAAATATAGGTCTGGCCTGCCGTGATTCCCGTGTGTGAATAGGTAGTGGAAACACTCGCAGTATTTTGAACCAAAACGGCGTAAGAGCCAGAGCCTGCCTTGTACTCTATTTTGTAGCCGGTTACTGGGTAACCTCCCGTGTTTGCAGGTGCGCTCCAAGACAAGTTAATCTGGCTTGCAGAAACAGTGGCAACCAAATTGGTTGGCGTGCTTGGGGCTGCGGGGGCAGACGAGGATGTTGGTGTGGCAGCTGCCTCAGAGGATGCGCTCCCTGCACCAACAGAGTTGACTGCGGAGACTCTGTAAGTGTATGTTGTTCCTGTTGTGAGGCCTGTGTGTTGGTATGTGGTGGAGGTGGTTCCTGTGTTTGATGTGAGTGTGGTGAAGGAGCCAGTCCCTGATTTTGCCTCGATTTTGTAGCCGATAATTGGTGAGCTGCCAATATTGGATGGTGCACTCCAAATCAGGTTGATCTGAGTTGGCGAGACAGCAGTGGCAGACAGGCCTGTTGGTGCGCCAGGTGCAGCTGCGCTAGACGAAGAGGTAGGTTGCGCCAGTGCCTCAGCTGAGGCCACTTGACTTGTGCCAAACGAGGTAATTGCGTACACTCGATAAATGTATACTTGGTTTGTTGTCAGTCCCTGGTGTGAATAAGTGGTGGCAGTGCTTGCAGTATTTGAGACAAGCGTGGTGTAAGGGCCAGAGCCGACTCGGTACTCTATTTTGTAGCCCGTGATTGGGTACCCGCCATTGTTGGACGGCGCACTCCAGTACAAGTTGACCTGAGTTGGAGAAACCGCGGTAGCAATCAGGCCAGTTGGCGCGCCAGGATAGGCTCCAGTCGACGACGAAGTCGGAGTCGCAGAGACCTCAGAAGAAGCAATGCTTGTGCCGGCAGAGTTGATCGCATAAATCTTGTATGTGTACGACTGGCCTGTAGTAAGAGATGTATGAGAATAAGTGGTATCTGTGGTGCTCTGGACCAAATTGGTGTAACTCCCAGAGCCTACTTTGTAGTCGATTTTGTAGCCTGTTATTGGAGCCCCTCCGTCATAGGCAGGAGCCGACCAAAAAAGGTTGATCTGAGTTGGAGAAACCGCAACGGCGCTTGGGCTTGCAGGAGGGTCTGGCGCAGTTGCCGCACTTGCAAAATTCTGCATTGCGGCAAAAACAAGAATCGCTCCAAGCAACAAAGAACGCCGAATCATTGCTTAGACCAAAGAAAACGTGCTCATAAAGACTTGGATTAAATTATTAGGGGATTTGGTA
Source organism: Candidatus Nitrosotenuis sp. (assembly GCA_038869975.1). Taxonomy (GTDB): domain Archaea; phylum Thermoproteota; class Nitrososphaeria; order Nitrososphaerales; family Nitrosopumilaceae; genus Nitrosotenuis. Next base: position 170 of record JAWCQC010000051.1, on the reverse strand, counting down.
AAAATTGGTTCGTTTGATTGCATGATGAAATATTCAGGTTCTGTCTGACACACTCCCGACCCTAAAGGGTTCGGGGTTCTGCTTTTGCTGTTTTTCCGTCTCATCTGTCGCCATCAAGCGGGTTTTTGCAGAACCAACACACAGTCGAGTTTTACGGTTACAGTCGTCTG
>JAWCQC010000050.1:0-6880 GCA_038869975.1 Candidatus Nitrosotenuis sp. | reverse complement strand
AACAAGGTGTTTGCAAACTGGGAGCTCCTCAGGATGTCAAGACTCTCTGTGATGCCTGTGCCGACTCAAATTTGGAAGGAAATACTCAAAATCTCTGAAAAATAGAATAACCAATAGCTTTATTGATATATCCCGATGTGTATACGTTAATCATGGCGACAGCATACGTTTTAATAAATTGCGAACTTGGTTCGGAAGAAGCCATCATAAAACAACTAAAGTCGTTGGATGGCGTAAAGGAAGTTCACGGCACATTTGGTGCATACGACATCTTGGCCAAAATTGAATCTCCAACGGTCGAAGCGTTACGTGAAACCATTACTTGGAAGATTCGTAAGATAGAAAAAATTAGATCTACATTAACCCTGATGGGTATTGAGGGTCAATCTTAACTACTCTCTTTTTATTCTGTCATGATATTACATTTCATATTCGTCATTCCTGCCCAAGATCTAGGAAAGCGGACATGGGAATTTGAGTATGTCCAACTAATGTCAAAGTTCTACAAAAAATGGATTAAAGATACATTTGACATACAAGTGGAAGTACAGTGCGATGAAATGATAACGCAAAAGACAAATGTCTTGCAAAGGCCTGATACGTCGGCGCTACTTGAGGATCATCGAAGCCGAGGCCAAGACAAGTTTCATTTTTACTTGTGTCACTTTAGGCCGTTATGGACGGATTGTACATGTGAAGGATACTACGCAGAAAATTTCGGCATGACGTTGTGGCAAAAACCGAAAACTCAGGATGACGTATTATTTCTTGCCCAGAAAAACTGCACTGTGGTGTCTCACGAACTCGCACACGAATTTCTGCGACAAAAAAAATTCAAAAAGCAGGCGGAAAAAATACATGAAATCTGGTCAAAACACATCTTCAACGAACATCCGTTCGAACAATATGGCAAAGATTTCGAGCCGACAAAAAAAGATCCTTACTTTATGACAATCGATGCATCAAGTTTTCGGTCATAACACAATTACCATTTCTTTTAATTCTTATGGGTTGATATGTTGCCATGTTGAGATGCAAGGGATACTGCAAGACAAAATACCGCGAGTTTTTAGGACAAATCTCGCTAAAATATAACGGCCAAAAAAGGTGTGGGGTCTGCGACATCTATTTGGTCTGGAGTGATATCAAGTGTCCATGCTGCAACTCGATCTTGCATGTAAGGCCAAGACATTCTAGGGCAAAGATGAGGTATTATGAGAACGAAGGTGTGCAGTGGATTTAACTACACTTGGTAACAGAATAAATTCTATTTTCAAAATTCGCCGTCTTGATTTCGAGACGGTTTTCCGCATCAGATTTTCGTGACTTGCTGAGTTTTTCCAGCTCAACTAGAGACTCACCCTTAAAACCAACGGATGTTCCAAATATGGCATCCGTCAGCATGGTTCCATGATCACCCCTTTTGACATCGTCGACAATGTTGTAAAACTTGATTGCTTCTCTTTTTTGAACTGGGGTGCCAATTGATTTGTTGAACGCAACGGCAATGTACATTCCATTGTTTTTTACTGCGACTGGAATCTTGTGGTTCTTTCCTGAAGCACCAGGAATTGTCTCGTTTATCAAAATGTCACACTTGTGGTACATGCTTGCAACATAGGCATAAAATCGGTAATCGGCAAACTTGCCATCTACGTCGCTTTCACAATCAATGAAGATTCTGTGCAGCATGGTCAGTGCCTCGTCATTCATGCTTTGTAGCCTGTCATCGAGACGGCCTCTTTCTAAAAGATTGGAGTTACATTCTTTTGCTATCTTTTTTAAAATAAAATCTGGGAGATTGTAATTTTTGAGTGCGGCAATGTATGCGCCTGCTTGCGACATGCCGAAGGTAGGGAACCCCTTATTGACCATGCAGCAAACCCCCATATGTCAAATGAAAATGAAACATGACCCGTACCATATACCATAAAGTTGTTTTTGGCTTATAACTGTTAGCAAAACGCAGAACAAACAAACAAAGCTTGGCGATTTTACCCTCTAACGATTTATAACTAATTAACTGCAAATTATCACTTACAATAGACATGGAAATTGAAACGACTCCGCAATTAGTTTTAGGCGTTTACAAAAAAATAGAAGAAAATATTTCCAAATTTAGGAATCTGGTCAAAAGGCCGCTCACACTAAGCGAAAAGATCCTCATTGGACACCTTGCAGAAATGGATGACAAAGAACCACAACGTGGAAAGAGCTATGTGTTTCTGAAACCCGATCGAGTAGCACTACAAGATGTCACAGGCCAGACAGTAATGCTTGAATTCATGCAGGCTGGGCTCAGGCAAGTGACTCTGCCTACTACGGTGCACTGCGATCACTTGATTCAGGCCAAGGTGGGAGCACAAGAGGACACAAAACTGGCACTATATGAAAACAACGAAGTCTACAAGTTTCTTGAATCTGCATCAAGAAAGTACGGCGCAGGTTTTTGGAAGCCTGGTGCAGGTATCATACATCAAGTAGTGCTTGAAAATTATGCGTTTCCAGGTGGATTGATGATTGGAACAGATTCTCATACACCAAACGCAGGAGGCCTAGGAATGATTGCAGTGGGTGTGGGTGGACTAGATGCAGCAGAGGTGATGGCAGGAATGCCGTGGGAGCTTTTGTATCCAAAAAGAATTGGAGTTTATCTGAAGGGCTCGCTAAAGGGATGGGCCGCTCCAAAAGACGTCATACTTTACGTGGCAGGCCAGCTCACTGTATCTGGCGGAACAAACGCAATAATTGAATACTTTGGACCCGGAGCAAAGACAATCAGCTGCACTGGCAAGGCAACTATAACTAACATGGGAGCAGAAATAGGTGCGACGTGCTCAATATTTCCATATGATGAAAAAATGGAAATGTACCTGAAGGCCACAGGGCGCGGGCAGATAGCGGACTTGGCAAACAAACACGTTGACATACTCACAGAGGATCCAGAAATAGAAGTGGATCCTGCTAAATACTTTGACAAAGTAATCGAGATAGATCTGTCGAAGCTAGAGCCACACATAGTGGGGCCTCACACGCCTGACTTGGCAAGACCTATATCAAAACTGGCTGAAGATGTAAAGAAGAACAACTACATTGACAACATCTCAGTCGCACTAATCGGAAGCTGCACCAATTCATCGTACGAGGACATGTCAAGAGCATCGAGTGTGGCAATGCAGGCAAAAGAAAAAGGAGTGAAGGCAAAGATCCCGCTTTTGGTAACACCAGGTTCTGAACAAATACGGGCAACAATCGAACGCGACGGCCAGATGGATACGCTAAAAGATATTGGCGCAACCGTTCTTGCAAATGCATGTGGGCCATGCATAGGACAGTGGAGCAGGCCAGAGCTGAAAAAAGACGAGCCAAACACAATAGTCACTTCATTTAATCGAAACTTTCCTGGAAGAAACGACGGAAAAAGGAACACGATGAACTTCATTGGGAGTCCAGAGCTTGTTATAGCACTGTCTCTTGGTGGGAGATTGTCGTTCAACCCTCTTGAGGACGAGCTTGTTGCAAAGGACGGCACAAAATTCAAACTGCATCCACCACCTGTCGCACCAGAGGTACCACAAAAAGGATTCCAGTCAACAAAAGATATCTACATTCCACCATCATCCGATCCTGACTCCGTCGAAGTCATAATAGATCAAAACAGCACACGACTCCAAAAATTGGAACCATTTGAGCCTTGGGACGGATGCGATTATGTGGAATTGCCGATCATGGTGAAGGCAAAGGGCAAGTGCACAACCGATCACATATCGCCTGCAGGGCCGTGGCTTATGTACCGTGGACACCTCGACAAACTCAGCGACAACTTACTTTTGGGCGCAGTAAATGCTTTCACAGGCGAAGTGGGAAAGGGCAGAAACATGCTCAACAAGCAGGTAGAGTCCTTTCCGCACATAGCGCGCCAATACAAGGCAAAGGGAATGCGATGGGTCATAGTGGGTGATAACAATTATGGCGAAGGAAGCAGCAGAGAACACGCTGCACTCACACCTAGATTTCTTGGTTGCGCAGCAGTGATTGCAAAAAGCTTTGCAAGAATTCATGAGACAAATCTCAAAAAACAAGGTATTTTGGCACTGACATTTTCAAATCCTGGCGACTATGACAAAATAAAAGAATCGGATCGCATCTCGCTTTTAGATCTAAACAAGTTGGAGCAAGGAAAACCAGTCAGGTGTGTAATTACACACGAAGATTGCTCAAAAGAAGAGATCTCGCTTTTGCATTCCTACAACTCGGCGCAAATAGAGTGGTTTAGGAAGGGTTCCGCACTAAACGTTCTTCGATCAAAGAAAAACTAACGTGGGGCCGACCGGAGTTGAACCGGCGACCTACGGGTCACTGCAGCTCCAAACTCACATCATCTTGTGAAATCAGTTTGGGTCTTTTACTTCTGGAGCCCTTAGCGGTGACTATGCGTCACAGTCGCCCTACCAGGCTAGGCTACGACCCCACAAGCAGAACAATTGGGAACTTGGATTTAATTTAACTGGTGAGCACGACATCGTTGTTTTGCAAAAACTAGATTTATTAAAAAACCACTAGGTGCAATATTGTGGCAAAACCGCTGATTCTGATTGCAGCGTCGATCCCGATAATCTTTGCAATTCTTATTGCAATCCCGATGATCACAAATCCACATATACCATTTAGCGCAGTAAATGCGGACGACAAAATTTCAGTCGAATTCACAAAACACCATTTAAAAAAAATCTCACTTGGAGTCACTGACAGAATCATGCCGCAAAAATCAGAGATTCTGACAATATCGAACGAAGGAAACGTAAGGTACATAGTTACTGCTGATGGTGTCCCGCAGCCCGAAAAAACAACAATACTTGACCGTGATCAGGTCAAAAAACTCATCGCCATGGTCAAAGAAACAGGATTCATGAAAATACCGATTGATTCTATTGCACCAAACGACAACGCATTGGAATATGCAAAATTCTCGCTAAAGGTGACCCTCAACGGACAGACAAAGCAAATTCAGTGGGTAGAGCAAAACGCGACGTCTAGTTTTGTTCCGCCAATAGTCACAATACTTGGCTCGGAGCTTCAAAACATCACAAAGAAGATATCGAGCTGATATATCTGAAAAAATACTGCGTAGGTGCTTTTCGAGTATTATAAATATGCAAATCGTAGACTAGGATCGTTGATTCCACTTTCTGGCGACCTCAACAATGCAAAAGGAATAGTGCGAGAAAAGATAGGTTCCTTTTCCATTAGCAGGGGCACCTCCACGCTAAAGCGTGGCTTTGCACACATGCTCAAAAATGGCGTGGTGATGGATGTCACTACAGTGGAACAGGCCCAGATCGCAGAAGAGGCTGGAGCGGTGTCCGTTATGGTTTTAGACAAGCTTCCATCTGATGTGAGAAAGGCCGGCGGTGTTGCAAGAACTGCAAGCATCAGGGTTATAGAAGAGATAATGGATGCAGTAACAATTCCGGTTATGGCAAAATGCAGAATCGGACACGTCTATGAGGCACGGGTACTCGAGGAAGCAAATGTGGACATGATAGACGAATCCGAAGTCCTCACACCTGCAGACGAGTCGCATCATATCTGGAAGTGGGACTTTACAACGCCTTTTGTAAATGGAGCAAGGTCTCTTGCAGAAGCGCTAAGGAGAATAGAGGAAGGTGCAGCAATGATTAGGACAAAAGGCGAGCCAGGAACCGGAAACGTAGCAGAGGCAGTAACACACATCAAAAAAGTAAATGATGAACTTAGGGCAATAAAGTCAATTTACGATTCAGGCGATCATCAGGATCTGGTCAGGATGGCAAGGGAATTCAGGGTCTCTTATGATCTTGTGGAGCAGACTGCAAAAATCGGGAGGCTTCCAGTAGTGAATTTTGCCGCAGGGGGTATTGCGACACCTGCAGACGCAGCATACTTGATGTCGCTTGGATGTGACGGCATCTTCGTGGGTTCTGGTATATTCAAAGCAGAGGATGCAAAAGAGCGTGCAAGAGCCATCGTACTTGCGACCACATTCTGGGAAGATCCAGACAAAGTCAAAGAAGCTCAAAGAATGATTGATGAAAGGCAGTCAATGCTTGGACTTGATGTAAAGAATTTGGAACTTAGAATGCAAGAGCGTGGAAGTACGGCATGAGCGTAAACATTGGCGTTTTGGGGATGCAAGGAGATGTTGCAGAAAACATCTCTGCCACAAAAGCAGCACTTGCAAAGTCAGGCATGAGGGGCAACGTAAGGCAAGTCAAGACTCCAGACGAAATATCAAAACTTGATGCGCTAATAATTCCAGGTGGGGAAAGTACGATGATTGGACAAATGTCGCTGGTAAATGGCGCAATCAAGACAATCAAAGAAAAAATACAGGCAGGAATGCCGGTGTTTGGAATATGTGCGGGTTTGATATTGCTCTCAAAAAATGCAAAAGATCGAGTAGTCGGAAAAACAAACCAGCCTCTTTTGGACCTGCTTGATGTTAGAGTTGAGCGCAACTCTTTTGGGCGCCAGCGCGACTCCTTTGAAGCAGAGATTTCAGCGCAGCCAATAGGAATTCCAAAATCAAGGGGCGTCTTTATTCGCGCGCCGTCAATTGAAGGCCTAGGCAAGGATGTCCAAGTGCTGTCAAAATTCAACGAAAAAATTGTGGCAGTAAAACAGGGAAACATTCTGGCTACCTCGTTTCATCCAGAGCTTACATCTGATGTCTCTTGGCACAAGTACTTTGTCTCCATGATAAAGCCAAAGAAAAACTGACACACTCCCGACCCTAAAGGGTTCGGGGTTCTGCTTTTGCTGTTTTTCCGTCTCATCTGTCGCCATCAAGCGGGTTTTTGCAGAACCAACACACAGTCGAGTTTTACGGTTACAGTCGTCT
>JAWCQC010000049.1:0-7152 GCA_038869975.1 Candidatus Nitrosotenuis sp. | reverse complement strand
CAGACGACTGTAACCGTAAAACTCGACTGTGTGTTGGTTCTGCAAAAACCCGCTTGATGGCGACAGATGAGACGGAAAAACAGCAAAAGCAGAACCCCGAACCCTTTAGGGTCGTGAGTATGTCAGATCAGGTCCACGTCGTGGGGCTGGCTTTCGGCAAATCCGGCCCTAGACATTTTGATGAACTCGGCGTTTTGCTGCATTTGCGGTATTGTTTGGGCGCCACAGTAACTTAGGCCTGAGCGCACGCCGCCGGCAAGCTGCTTTATGATGTCTGTGACAGTTCCCTTGTATGGAACCATTGCCTCGACTCCTTCTGCCACGTAATCATTTAGGTCCTCGTTGATTGCCACCGTGCCGGTCTCCTTTGACTTTCTTCCAAGGGCCGCATAAAATGAGGCCATCCCCCTGTAGATCTTGTATCTTTTGCCGTTCTTCATCACATAAGAGCCAGGACTTTCGTCTGTGCCGCCAAACAGGCTTCCAATCATCACTGTGGATGCGCCCGCTGCAAGCGCCTTTGTCACATCACCCGATGTCCTTGTTCCGCCATCAGAGATTATCGGTATGTCGTATTTTTTGCCGACTTGGGCGCAGTCATATACTGCCGTAAGCTGCGGCACACCGGAACCCGTAATCACACGTGTTATGCATATAGAGCCTGAGCCCACCCCCACCTTTACTGCGTCCACGCCAGCCTTGATGAGGTCTTCTGCGCCTCTTGCCGTTGCGACGTTTCCTGCTATGAGCTCACAGCTTGGAAATGCCTTTTTGATGTGGCGAATCGTGTTGATTGCGTTTTCACTGTGGCCGTGAGCTATGTCAACGACGATTACGTCTGCGTCTGCCTCAAGGAGGGCCTCGGTTCTTTCCATAAAGTCGCCTTTGACCCCTACTGCCGCTCCCACAAGCGGCCTCCCCTTTTTGTCCTTTGACGCATGAGGATAATTCTCGTTGTGGGTGATGTCTTTGCTGGTTATGAGGCCCCTCACTGCGCCATTATCGTCGACCAGAGGCAATTTTTCAATTCTGTGCTGCCTTAGAATCTCTTTTGCCTCATCAAGCGAGATCCCAGGCTTGGCGGTAACGACGTCTTTTGTCATCACGTCTTTGACAAGCCTGTTTGGGTCCGATTCAAATGTGACGTCGCGTCCAGTCAGGATTCCGGCAAGCTTAGAGTCCTTGACCACAAGCAGGCCGGACACTCCTTTTTCGTGCATGTACTCTATTGCCTCCTTGACTTTTTGTTCTGGCGATATGTGGTATGGGTTTTCAATTATGACGCTTGCAGATCGCTTTACTTTGAGCACCTCCTCGACCTCTTCCTGCACGGTCAGAAACCTGTGGATGATGCCTATTCCGCCTTCTCTTGCCATAGCTATTGCCATGGCGGCCTCAGTCACGGTGTCCATGTTTGCAGAGATGAGCGGTATGTTAAGCGAGATGTTTTTTGAGAGCTTTGTTCTGAGATCTGTTTGCGATCTGGTAGTTATGTTAGAGTATTTGGGCACAAGAAGAACGTCGTCAAAAGTTAATCCTTCTTTTATTTCCAAGTAAACCTTCTAAAGGAGATTCGATATGCGTTATAAGCTTTTCTTAGATTTTTTTGAAAACATTTGCGCCACCAGAACCGCGTCTTTGGTTTCTTTTACATTGTGTGTGCGTATTATGTTTGCTCCATTTAGCACCGCAATTGCTTCGGCCGCAATGGAGCCGTAGATTCGATCGGCGGGATTTTTTTTGTCAAGAATTTTTCCCAGAAACGACTTGTTTGATACAGACACCAAGATGGGCAGATTTAGCTTCTTCAAGGAGCTGAGATTTTGCAATACTTGGAGATCCCTCTTGAGCCAGTCGCCACGAATTTTTGTGTAAAAAGGGTTTTTGCCGGATCTTCTGAAAAATCCGATTGCCGGATCTATTGCAATTCTGTCTTTGCTTATTCCGGCAGATTTTGCGATGGAGAGGCTTTGCCCGAGTAATGACTTTGTCTGTACTGGATCCCCACTTGTCTGCACCGGACTGTACGCGCACACAACTAGCGAGGGCTCATACTTTGCAACCACCTGGCTCATTTTTTTGTCATATTTTAGTCCCGACACATCATTGATGATGTCGACCCCAAGTTCCAGCGCCTCTTTTGCCACGTTGGCCCTGCATGTGTCAACCGAGATGGGCAGATTGGACACTCTTTGGATTTGCTTGATTGCTTCAACTATGCGGCGAGTTTCTTCTTTTTCCGACACCACGGTGGAAAGATATGGTGCAGTCGACATTCCGCCAACGTCTACAAAATCGGCTCCGTCTTGTTCCATTTCTTGCACCGCCCCAGCTATTTGCCTTCCGCGTTTTACCGATTTTTTGTAAAAGGATTCAGGACTTGTGTTGATAATGCCCATTATTCTGATCGGATTTGCCCCGCCAACTCGGACTTGGCCAAGTTTGTTCACATCATTTATGGCAAACCATCATAATTTTAGAGTTAGTTGACGATTCGAGGGTGGAATTCAAAATACAGTCAAATTGTAAAGGAATTCGGCTACAGCAAAGAGGCAGATCTCGTCTCTGCTGCCTTGCTGAATCTAATTCTTAAAAAGCAGTTACCCTCCCAAAAGCTGAGAAGACTCATCAGTGGCAAGCCGGTCTTTGTCATAGGTGCTGGCCCGTCACTAAAAGCCGCCATACCGGTTCTCAAAAGACACAAAAACACAATCAAGATTTGTGCCGAAACAGCACTGGACGCGTTGGTCAAAAATGGCATCAGGCCCCACATAGTGGTCACCGATCTTGACGGCAACTTGGGAACACTAGGCAAGATTGGCAAGACAGACACCATATTTGTCGTCCACGCCCACGGTGACAACATCCCCAGGCTCGGATTTGCAAAAAATTTCAAGAACTGTGTAGGCAGCACGCAGACCAGGAAGGTTGGCAAGATAGAGAACTTTGGCGGCTTTACCGACGGCGACAGGTGCGTATTTTTGGCAAATCGTTTTGGCGCAAGCAGGATCTTCCTGCTAGGTATGGACTTTGGGCCCAAGATAGGTGCGTACTCTAACACAAAGAGATCCGAAAGAAGCATCAAGCTGAAAAAGCTGCGGTGGGGCAAAATGCTTTTGGAGTGGATGGCGCCGATGGCCGATGCGCAGCTTTTTACTCTATCAAAGCAGATAGAGGGATTCAAGAAAATAACTTGGGATGAGCTGGAACGCCTTTGCCGTTCCCCAGAATGAATTTAATACTCTTGGGGTGCCAGAACAAGTATGGAGTTTTCAGAAAACCAAATCAGGGATGTCCTTGAGATCAAAGACAGGTTGACTGCACAGATTCAAAAGCACAAAGAAGAGATCGAGGCGTTGGAAAAAAACCTGGCCCTGATCAATTCCATTTTAAAGCAACAAAGTTTCACAAAGGCGTCTGCGCTGAAGGACTCGGCAAAGGAGGACTATTCCATTCCCCTTAGAAAAAATACCGACGGGACTGTGATTGCCAACGCGCGCGTCACGCCAGAACAGGTTTCAATTGTATTGGAAGACGGCGTCTCACTCAGAGAGGACATGCACCCATTCAAGTCATTTTTCCTTGAAAGAATAATCGGCGAAATGAAAAGAAAGGACATGGCAGAATTTGAGAAAGGAGTTCTGGATGAGGGCTCCATAATCAACTGCCTGATAAACAAGGACGGCTCGCTTTTGCGCGAGATAATAATCAAAAACTACCGTCAAAAGGAACGGGTAAACGAGATAATCAACACCGCAACATGGTCATTATCAAAGATGATAGAGAACTCCAAGTGATGCAATGGACAAAATCATAGTGCTGGATTTTGGCTCCCAGTACAGCCACCTCATTTGCAGGCGAATAAGAGAGTTCTCAGTGTATGCAGAGCTCGTCCCATATGACATCGCGCCTGAGAAATTAAGAGAGATGAATCCAAAGGGGATAATATTTTCCGGCGGCCCCTCCAGCGTTTACAACAAGGATGCCCCAAGGCCAGACCCCAAGATCTTTGAGATGAAGCTGCCTCTGCTTGGGATTTGCTACGGGCACCAGCTCATAGTAGACAACTTTGGTGGCAAAGTCAAACGCGCAAACAAAGAGTACGGCCACTCTGTTCTCACCATAGACAACGGTGCAGATCTCCTCGGGGGCATAGGAAGTTCGGTGAGGGCGTGGATGAGCCACGGGGACGAGGCAGAAAAGATACCGTCCGGATTTGAGGTAATAGGCCACACCGAGCGGTCTCAGGCAGCCGCTATTGCAAACAGGCAGCAGTCAATCTATGGCATACAGTTTCATCCAGAAGTGGTCCATACAGAAAACGGCGTACAGATCCTCAAGAACTTTGTTCTAAACATTTGCGGCGCCAGCCAAGATTGGACAATGGAGAGCTTTGTTGAAAGAACCGTTTCCGAGATTGCGAAAATCGACGGCAATGTGTTATGCGGGGTAAGCGGCGGCATAGACTCCACGGTTGCGGCGCTTTTGATCCACCGGGCGATAGGCAACAGACTTCGGTGCGTCTTTGTGGACAACGGCCTTTTGCGCCTAGGTGAAGAGCACGAGATAGAAAAAATGTTCAGGGACAACTTTGCAGTGAATTTCACCGCAATTAATGCAAAAAAGCAGTTTCTTGACAAGCTGAGAGGTGTGACGGATCCGGAAAGAAAAAGAAAGATAGTGGGCGAGGAGTTTGTGAGGATCTTCACAGAGTTTGCGCAAAAGAACGGCCCCTTCAAGTGGCTTGCGCAGGGAACATTATACCCCGATGTCATAGAAAGCGGCGTCTCAAAGGGCCCGGCGGCCGTGATTAAAACTCACCACAACGTAGGCGGCCTCCCAGATTGGCTCCACCTGCAGGTGCTTGAGCCGCTTCGCGACCTCTACAAAGATGAGGTCCGCAAGGTGGCGGCCATACTTGGCGTCCCCAAAAATCTGCTTATGAGGCACCCCTTCCCAGGCCCTGGCCTTGCAGTAAGGGTGATTGGCGAGGTGACCGAGAAGAAATTAGAGATAGCAAGACTTGCAAGCAAGATAGTAGAAGACGAACTTCAAGAGTCAGGCTGGTATGAGAAGGTATGGCAGGCCTATGCGACTGTTGGAGACGACAAGGCAGTCGGCGTAGTGGGCGATGAGAGAAAATACGGAAACATAGTGATGATACGAGTTGTTGATTCGGTGGATGCCATGACTGCAGACTGGACGCGACTTCCACACGATCTTCTTGCAAAGATCAGCAACCGGATAACAAACGAAATAGACGAAGTCACGTGGGTCTCATATGTGGTGTCAAGCAAGCCTCCTGCCACCATAGAGCCACAGTGAACCACCGCCAAAGTCAGACCAGATGACTTCAACAGAACAAAAGACTTGACATTGTCACGACTGTTGGTCAGATCTTTCCAATTAGTTAGGAATCATCAATAATTATTTATTTAAGACTGGGAAAAATTCCAGCATTTGAAAATTACTCAGCTAAATTCTGCTTCTATTTTAATCGAGGATGATTTTGAGGGGTCAAAGACTAAAATTTTATGTGACCCGTGGCTCGAAGGCGAAGAGTATCTTGGTTCATGGGGGATCTATCCTCCATACGAGTTTAGGCCCGAGGCATTTGCGGATCTTGATTTTATCTATGTTAGCCATATTCATCCGGATCATTGCTCCTCAAATACATTGTCCAAGCTTGATAAAAAAATTCCAATCCTGATACATAATTTTCCAGAAAAATTCCTCAAGCAAAAGCTAGAGGGATTGGGCTTCAAAGTAATAGAGCTTGAGCACGGGATAAGGACAAGGCTGAAGAACAATTTTCATGTAAATATTCTTGCTGCGGATAATTGCGATCCGACTATTTGCGGCAATTTGATGGGCTGCGGACTGCTAGAATTCAGGTACAAAACCACCCAGATAGACACTATGGCAGTATTCGATAACGAGTCCCAGGTGATAGTAAACACCAATGATTGTCCATATGATATAGGAAAAACGACAGCTCTTGCCATCAAATTAATGTACAAAAAAATTGATTTTTTGTTAGTTGGTTACGTTGCGGCGTCATCTTGGCCTCATTGTTACAATTTGCCAGAAAACGAAAAAATCGAGCAAGCAAGAATCAAAGCAAGAAAAAAGCTGGAAACAACAAAGAAATACATTGAGTTATTCGAACCCAGATTCTATCTTCCTTTTGCAGGGAGATACACATTGTCTGGGAACAATGCCCATCTGAATCAATATAGAGGCGAGCCTGAGCTAGAAGATGCTTTTGAATGGCTAAGCAAGAATGTTCCAGTGAAATACCAAGGCGTGCTTTTGAACAACGACAGCTGGTTTGATTTGGACACGCAGACACAAAGCAGAAAGTACACTCCAATAGATAGACAACACAAGAAAAAATATACGGATGAAGTCTTGGCATTAAAAAAATTCCCATATGAATACGACCAAAAGCCCACATCTGACGAGATTATGAAAATGATACCAAAGGCCTATGAAAATTTTGAAAAAATACGAAAGAAAATCCAATGGGTTTCCAACACCAGAATCGTTCTTGTAACTAAAGATGCAAACGATGACGATCTGGTAGTTGCCGTAAGTTGCAATGGTAATGGATTTAACAAAATCAGCACAGAGAAACTAAATGAGTTAGAAAATTACATGAGCATAAGATTAGACATACGATTATTGCATTGGTTGTTGTCAGGACCACAAAGAGCACATTGGGGAAATGCTGATTTGGGAGCCCATTTGAAATACGACAGAGTCGGAAGCGTGTACAAGAGAGGCCTGTTTTATTGTTGGAATCACTTTCATGTCTGAATTCATTACAAAGGCGAGCGGAAAAGCCCTAGCCCTTTAGGGCAGGGATGAAAGCGAGCACACCACAGGTCAATATCCAGCACACCAAAAACCATACAACAATCTGTATCTAATCCAAACATATGGAACCCAGTATGGAGATCGCCAGCGTCGCACCGGAAACGGTCTTCTGGGGATCGTTTGCACATCGGCTGGGTCATTCCAATAAATCCAAGCAAGTCTTGGTCGGAAATGTCGGCACAAATACCTCGTCGTTTGGTAGTAGGCCACATGGCATATTCCAATTGTATGCAGACAGAGATGCATGCAAGGGGAGCACTGATACCCCCCAAA
>JAWCQC010000048.1:0-7847 GCA_038869975.1 Candidatus Nitrosotenuis sp. | reverse complement strand
TGGGTTCCATATGTTTGGATTAGATACAGATTGTTGTATGGTTTTTGGTGTGCTGGATATTGACCTGTGGTGTGCTCGCTTTCATCCCTGCCCTAAAGGGCTAGGGCTTTTCCGCTCGCTTTTGTAAAACGCCTATAGACTAGACCGGTTTTTGCAAAAACAACACTTAGGCGCCAAGACTCAAGTCGGCGTCGTAGAAAACAACTGGAGCTCTTCTCTGGACGGAACTATCTGCGCATACAGCCTATAGTCCTTTGTGAGAATCAGGCACTGCCCCCTGGAAAGAGACTTGATCAGCTCGCATTCTTCGTCTGAGAGCGACATGGCGGATTTTATCTTGTCTGCTGCCTGCTCTGTGTTTTGCAAAAATATCTTGGTTGCTGCATTGTCAGCAATTGCGCGGCCGTACTCGTTTTCAATTACGTCCTCCGGCCTCTGCGTGACAAACATAAAGATGACGTTGAATTTTCTGCCGACGCGCGCAATCGTGTTGAGGAACCTGCCGGACGCATTCTTCATGAACAGCATCCAGCCCTCGTCGATGAGAATTATCTTTGGCACGTGCGGCTCTATGGCGTTTACCTTCTTCCAGACCTTCCCAAGTGCAAGGAGCAACAACAAAAATATCCTGTCCTGGCCGTCTGTGCCTCGAAGAGATATCACCAGCCTGTCTGAGATCTTTGGATCACCTTCCAGTACCGCAGACAGGCCCCCGTGCACTAGGTCACTGAGGTATTCCTTTGCCTTTTGGTTGACCCGAATGTAGAACTCTTTTACTGATTTGCAGTCTGCTGCCTGCGCCCTGAACTCGGTGCGAATTATTTCGTTTGTGTTTTTTATGTCTGCCAGAATGTCTGCGGCGTCGGTTGCCTCAAAGAGCTTGAAAGGGTCAAGGCCCAGATTTTTCTCCTGTGTCACTTTGAGGACGTCGAGGCCCAAAAGTTGGCCCACCTTTTCGTATTCACCGTTCGGATCAATTACAAAGATCTTTGCACCGGGGAACCTTTCTGTCAGCCTTTTGAGTAGCGTCTTTGCGGTGACCGACTTGCCTGCACCAGAGGAGGCCAAAATCAGGATGTTGTAGTTTTCCCTCTGGGCATAGTCGTATATGATCGGCGCACCAGTTCCAAGATTCACCCCCAGGACCACGCCGTTTGGCACCTCTATCATGTCTGAGCTCACAAATGGATAGAAGGCGGCGCACGAGACAAGGTCAAAGTAAAGCGCCTTTCCGAGGCCGTCAAGCAGCATTTGTTTTTGCATTGCAAACGCAGGATCAAAAGAGACCATCATGGTGCGCATTGCGGCCTTAAATCCCCTGTCTTTGATTTTGAGCGTGCCCATGGACTCTGATTTCACCATGGCCGTGGCAGAGACCAAGAACAATTTGGTCTGATGCCTTGAGAGGCCCTCAAGGACGGCAAGCCCTTTTTCCGTCCTGTATCTTAGGTCGTGGGAGGTGTTGGCCCCTGCCGAGACCAGGCTCAGGTAGCGCTGCATCTGCGCAACTGCCTTGTGTGCCTCAATCGGCTTTATCCAAACAGAGACCATCTCAGAGTGGGACAGAATCGAGTTCAGCCAGGCAGCCGGAAGCGTGGACGGCACCCGGTATAACGAGTAGCACCTCGCAAGCGAATCATCAAGTGCAAGATAGCTGAGCTGCTCTGATTTTATCTTCCATGTTGGTGCGCTTGCGACCAGCGAGTATTCTAGGCCTACCTGCTCTAGGACCTGCTCCAAGGGCTCTGCAGACACAAGGAAGGTTCTTGGCAGCGGCAATAGTTTTTTTCCTTCTCCTATCTCAAGCTGGAGGTATTCTTTTTGTGTGATGATTCGGATTGGTTTTTGGATCGAGGAAAGCAGTCTGTAGAACTTTGTCAGGGCCGCGAGTTTTTTGTCGTCTGGCAGAGTGGCAAAGTTTGTCGGCTTGATCTCATATGTGTGCTTAAATTGGGTCACACCGTAGAAGAATCATGCGTCATTTAAGCAGAATTTCATTAAATGTTGACCCACAGTGCGGAATTGAGCAAAGATTCGTTAATCAACAACTTTATAAAGTAAAGTACGGTACCATACGGTATGATTGATGATTTAAGGCTAGACAGCCTTGATGGAGTAGGTCCTGTAACCACAAAAAAACTGATGGATGCAGGAATACACAGTATAATGGACCTAGTTGTCAGAGGTCCAGTTGACGTATCTGAAGTTACTGGCATGGATAGGGAGACAGCAGAAAAGATCGTGACCAAGGCGCGGCAGACTTTGATTGAGCAGGGCCTCATCACAAAAGACTTTGTCACAGCCACTGAGATCTACAAACGAAGACAAGACATCGGCAAGATCACCACTGCGACCCAGTGTCTTGACCAGTTACTTGATGGAGGAGTCGAGACGCAGGCCCTCACAGAAGTGTATGGCGAGTTTGGGTCAGGCAAGACCCAGTTTTGTCACACTATTTGTGTCACGGTCCAAAAGCCAAAGGAAGAAGGCGGCCTTGCAGGAGGCGTGCTGTACATAGACACCGAAAACACATTCAGGCCGGAAAGAATAGTCTCCATTGCAAAAGCAAAGGGGATGGACCCAGAAAAAGTCCTCGACAACATCATAGTAGCAAGGGCGTACAACAGCGCGCACCAGACTCTGATTTTGGAGGAAGCCGGACCCATAATCGAACAACACAACATCAAGCTCATAATTGCAGACTCGGCAGTCGGCTTGTTCAGATCAGAGTATCTAGGACGAGGCACACTGTCCGACAGACAGCAGAGACTCAACAGGTTCATGCACCTTTTGGTCAGAACTGCTGAGACTTACAACTGTGCAGCAGTTGCGACAAACCAAGTCATGGCGTCGCCAGACATATTCTTTGGCGATCCGACAAAACCGATTGGCGGCAACGTCGTTGCGCACACCAGCACCTACAGGATTTACTTCAAAAAGTCCGGCAAA
This sequence comes from Candidatus Nitrosotenuis sp., assembly GCA_038869975.1. Lineage (GTDB taxonomy): Archaea > Thermoproteota > Nitrososphaeria > Nitrososphaerales > Nitrosopumilaceae > Nitrosotenuis. Next base: position 4,898 of record JAWCQC010000048.1, on the reverse strand, counting down.
AAGAGAATTGCCAGAATGGTAGACAGCCCGCACCACCCCGAAGAAGAGGTCATCTTCACTGTCACCGAGGCTGGAATTGCCGATCCTGAGGACGAGACAAAAAAGAAGAAAAAATCCGAAGAGGAATAGCTGGTAGTTTAAAATAAGGGCTCAAAACCCTTCTTTTTATGACTACCAAGAAGCCGTCTGGACACTCTCATGGTTTTAGGCACAAGTCCAGGGCGGCCTTGACAAAGGACGCGCCGCGCGGAGTGGCATTTCTGATGAGAGAGTACAAGGTAGGAGACCAGGCTCTGGTAATCATAGATCCAAGACAGCACAAATCCATTCCCCACAGAAGGTACCACGGAAAGGTTGGGACCATTGCGGCAGTGGGCAGACGCGCAGTCACAATGCACGTCAAACTAGGCAACAAGACGAAAACCTTAATCACTAGGTTAGACCATATCAAACCGTTTGGGGTAAAGTAGATGGAACAAGTAAAAAAGAGCCAGCCGATATCTTTGGCTGAGGTAAAAGAGATTCTGGAAAAAGAAGATCCCGAAAAGATGGACCAGATCCAGAGATGGACTTATGATTATGTCACCAAGTTTGCAAAAATAGATGCAAAAGCTGCAAAAAAAATGAAACAGGAGCTCAAAAAAGAGTGCGGCCTGACAGAGGAAGAGGCAGTCGAGATCATAAACATAATGCCAAGCTCCCTTGCAGAGCTGAGGGCATTCACCTTCGGATGGAAAAAGCTGATCCTTGCTGAAACGCTAGAAAAAATTCTGCAGATTCTCAAGGGGAACTCTTAGATCAAAAAGTGATTTTTCTTGGAAAGGAGCCCTAGTCCGCCACGTAAGTATGAAGAGTACGCATATGTCCTAGACTATGTCACGCGCGGAAAATCCACCACCGTACGAGGGCGCGAAGGAATCATAATCACCGCAATTGGAGAAGACAGGCTCACGCTGCTTGAGGTGCTCGGAATGCCAAACACCACCTTTGAGATCGGCGAGCGCATCTACATAGGAAAGGAAGGCCGCACAAAGATAATGTCGGTCCTTGGCAAGCTTGACTACAACAGCATCTCGGCTGCGGCCCAAAGCGAGCTTAGAAACATTGTGAATTTGATAGTAAAGAACAACGAAAAAAGATTCGTGGACTATATCAACAACGCCCAGCCCCTCACGCCCAGGATCCACGCGCTGGAGCTGATACCTGGAATCGGCAAGACGTACATGAAGACCATCCTTGAGGAGCGCGAAAGGCAAAAGTTTGTCGACTTTAACGACCTGCAGACAAGAGTCGGCCTCAAGGAGCCGCAAAAACAGATTGCAGAGCGCATCATGGACGAGATCACAGGCCAAGTAAAAGTAACGCTATTTGTCAAGCGATGAAAAGGCAAAGGCTCGGCCAACACTTTCTTTTATCACAAAATATTGCAAAGAAAATAGTCGACTCGGCAGGCATCACAAAAAAAGACACCGTACTTGAGGTGGGCACCGGCAGAGGCATCCTTGTGCCATATTTGTGCGATGCCGCAGGTCGCGTAGTATCTGTGGAAAAAGATGAGTGGTTGTACTCCGATGCCACGCTCAAGTTTTCGCAGATTCCAAATCTCAAATTGGTTCACGGCGACGGCTTTGAGTCAGACGTGGATTTTGACGTCTTTGTTTCCAATCTGCCCTACTCTGAGAGCAAAAACGCAATAGAATGGCTTGCGCAAAAAAAGTTCAGGTGCGCCGCCGTGATGGTCCAAGAAGAGTTTGCCGAAAAGATCCTCCGGGTTGGCAAAAAGATGCGCCCAATCACCGTAATTGCAAACCACGCCTTTGATATTCAAAGAGTACTCTCGGTAAACAAGAACAACTTTGAGCCCCCGCCCAAGGTGGACTCGGTGGTGCTCCTCTTAAGACACAAAAAAACAGTTTCGTGCCAGCTCATGGACGCAGTCAACAAGCTGTTCTCGCATAAGAGAAAAACCGTGGGTAACATACTCAAAAAATTCGGCAAGAAAATCCAATCAGATAAAAGACTTGAAGAGATGACAGTAGACGAGATAATCAAGCTTGCAAAACAAATTTGAGACCTACGCGCCAGCAGAGGACACCTTCTTTTTAGCAGAACACGTCAAAAATGAGAGGGGCCTGGCGGCTTTGGAGATCGGTACCGGCTCCGGCTATTTGGCAAGAATTTTGGAGGAAGGCTTTGACATCGTTGTTGCAACAGACATTGATTTTGAATCCCTCAGAAGCCAAACACAAAGGCCTCAAAACACGATCTGCTGCGATGGCGCAGCCGCCCTTGGCGCAAAATTTGACTTGGTTGTCTGCAATTTGCCGTATCTCCCATCAGATGGAATAGTGGACAGGACAGTGGATGGAGGCCCCGAAGGCCTGGTTGTTCCGCGCAGAATAATCGAGTCTGCAAGCAGGTGCACAAAAGACGGAGGCAGGATTTTGTACCTTACGTCGTCTCTTGCAAACTATCAGAAATTGATTTCATACATAGAGTCGCTTGGGTTTTTGCCCACCATACGAGCAAAGAAAAAGCTGTTTTTTGAGGAGCTGATCCTAGTCGAAGCGACAAAAAGCCAGACACCTGGCAGATGAGTTCTGATTATTTGCGTAGCTTTGTTTTTGCAATTCTGCAGATTTCGTCAGTCATCTGAGTCGTAGTTGCCGAACCTCCAATGTCAAATGTGACGTATTTTCCTTCGTTGATGACCTGCTCGGTCGCAGAAAATATGGCGTCTTTGATGTGCGGCTCGCCCAGATATTCTACCATCCATGCACCCGACAGAACTGCTGCCGTAGGGTTTACCTTGTTTTGTCCCTTAAAGGATGGGGCGCTTCCGTGGGCCGCCTCAAACATTGCGTATCTGTCCCCCATGTTTGCCGAATACACCAGGCCTATTGAGCCGATTATTCCGGATGCCAGCTCTGACACGATGTCCATGAAAAGATTGGTGCTTGCGAGGACTGCGCCGTTGAACTGGGATGGATTCACCACCAGCTGCTGCATCATGTTGTCTATGTAGAGTTCTTGCACCTCAAGGCCAGGCACTGCCTTTGCTGCAGTCTGCATCTCATCTAGGAAGATTCCGTCTGTGACTTTGAGTATGTTGCGCTTTGTTATTGCCACAAGCTTGTTCATGTTGTATTTTTTTGCCCAAGAGACTGCCGAGTTTGCGAACCTTCTGCAGCCCTGTCTTGTTATCTTTCGGATGGCAATTGCCGCATCATCCGTTAGCTGGACTTCGATTCCGGTGTAGAGGCCTTCTGTTGCCTCCCTAAAGCAGACAAAGTCGAGATCATAGTTTGGCGTGACCCGCTTGTAGGTCTTGATCGGCCTGATGTTGGAATACAGTTCGAATTTTTGGCGCAACGTGACTGCGACGCTTCTTGGGGCGCCCGGTTTTGGCACGGTGGTGGTCGGTCCCTTAAAGCAGGCGTCCGTGCTCTCTAGCAGCTTCATTGTTTTTTCTGGAATGTAGGAAGAGTCTTTTTCTCCGTTTTTTTGCCACTGCTCAGAGCCCGCCTCAACAAGTATTAGCTCGACTTGGGTGTTGCATTCTTTGAGTACCTTGAGCATTGCGTCAACTACTTCGGGGCCGATCCCGTCTCCTTTGATTACGGTTGCTTTTTTTCCCAAGTCAGTGATTTGAATCGGAGTTGCTTATTTAATTCAATATTGCGGTTTACTTGGTTTTTGAATGTAGAAAACTAAATTACTGCAGATTTTTACAGAAAAACCATGATCATTGTCCAGTTATCAGACATTCACGTGGGGGCGCAGTTCAGGGAGGAGGTATTTGAGCAGGTAATAAAAGAGGTGAACTCACTCAAGCCTGATGCGGTTATAGTGACCGGAGATCTCACAAACGAGGGCCTGGCAAAAGAGTATGAAAAGTGCAAAAAGCTACTCTCCCGGCTGGAAACAAAGAAACTGATTGCTATCTCTGGCAATCACGACTATCGCAACACCGGATATCTGCATTTTAAGAAGTATTTTCCGTTTGATACCGTAAATGAGCTTGGAAACGATGTCGTTGTTGTCACTTTGGGCACTGCAAGGCCTGACAGGGACGAAGGTGAGGTCGGCTACCGCCAGAACTTGTGGCTTGAAAGAACAGTCAAAAAGCTCAAAGACAAAATAGTAATTTTGGCAATGCATCATCACTTGATTGGCATCCCTGATACTGGGTCTGCGCGTGTAGAGGTAATTGACGCAGGCGACGTGCTGCGCACGATTCTTGCAACAAAGGTGAACTTGGTTTTGTGCGGCCACAAACACAGGCCGTGGATTTGGAACTTTAAGGAGCTGTCCATAGTAAACGCAGGGACTGCATCCTCTGAAAGAATGAGAGGGTTTTTTGAGAACACCTACAACATTATCACAATCAAGAACAAGAAGATTCACGTGGACTTGAAAATCGTCGGCGGCAAAAAGATGCCGCTGCAAAGTCTGGTTGACAATTACACAAGATCCACTGAAGAGTGATTTATTTACGGAGCGTCCTTAGCAACACTTGAGCGGGGGTCGCCTAGCCTGGTAGGGCGTGGGATTGCTAATCCCATGTCCGTAAGGACGCGTGGGTTCAAATCCCATCCCCCGCGCTTTTAGATGGAGATAATAGTTAGTATTGGTGATTTTGCACTTTTCCCTTCTAAATATTGGGCAGTAAACCATCGATCCGCTATACAACAGTATGAAGCTGGCCTGCACTAGAGAAAAAGATCTCATATGACTCCTATGGAGACGAAAGAATAGTCAAGAAATAGACACAATTACGCTGACACACTCCCGACCCTAAAGGGTTCGGGGTTCTAAGGTCACCAGCATTCTTGGCGTTGCCTTTTGTATAGTCGCAAAAGCGACAGCGGGGGTATCAGTGCTCCCCTTGCATGCAT
>JAWCQC010000047.1:0-8434 GCA_038869975.1 Candidatus Nitrosotenuis sp. | reverse complement strand
GTCGAACTGGGTGCAGAAACACCAGGCGAGAACCCATACGTAGCTGAAATGTACAAGATGGCCCTAGAAGGCAAACTGTACAGCAGATCCATCCCATAAGCAAAACCCCTTTTTTCTCATTTTTCATATTTAGCATGTCCGTAATTCTCAGAGCTGAATTTCTGCCCAGATGTTATAATCAATGTCACACACCATTATATGATGAACAATCTTGCGCTGATAGTGACTGTTCTTTGCGTCATATCTCTTATAGGACAAGCTCAAGCGCAGCTTGTGCCAGACTGGATAAAAAGCACTGCTAAATGGTACGGTGAAGGCAAGATCACAGAAAAAGAATTTCTCAACGCAATCAAGTACCTAATCGATAACAAAATAATAATCGTAGAAGAAAAACCCAAAGCTGAAAAACCACAAGTTGCAAACATCGTGATTCCAAACGGCAACTCGAAGGTGGGAAACGTGGGGTTCTACATACCGTTGAATCTGGAGGTAACGAAAGGAACCACCGTGATCTGGATCAACGACGACAACATCGAGCACACCATAGTGAGCCAGGATGAAAAAGGAAACGTCATACCACTCTTTAACAGTAAGGCACTAGACACTGGGGAGAGATTCGTTCACAAATTCGACGAGGCTGGAGTGTACCATTACTTTTGTACCATACACCCATGGAGAATAGGGGTAGTCACTGTCAGCTAGGCCGCAATAGCTTTGACAATGTCTGATTTTGTCACTATGCCGCACAAAAGAGATTTCTTTACTACGGGAAGGCCGCTTACCCCATTTCTGATCATGAGTAGCGCCGCAGTAGAAACATCGTCATCTACATTTACAGTCACAGGATTTGGCGTCATGATGTCTTCTGCCCTAAATGACAAAATGTAGGAAAGCTGATTCATCCTAAATTCATCTGGGCGTGGGCTGAGCCTGTACTCCTCAACCTCCTTTGGGTCTGCAAACTCCCTGATCCACCTGGGCATCTTTGCAGGAAGAAAGTCCCTATTTGTGATTATGCCGACCGGCCTTTTGTTTCGCTCCACAACTATTCTGGATATTCCGTGCCTCACAAGTAGGCTTTCCACCAAGAGAAGTGAATCTGCAGGCATCACAGTTATCACCTTGGCAGTCATTATCTCGGATACCTTCAGAGGTTCTACAGACTGCGTCAAGAAGACTGATGCCAAGTCGGTTTTTGTAACTATTCCGGCCAACTTGTCTCCATCCAGCACCAAGACCGAGCTTATCTTGTGCGTGCGCATCAGCCTCGCACAATCACGTATGGTGTCTGATCTTTTTACAGTGATGAGGTTCTTTGACATAAAGTCTTTTACCAAAACCTTGTCGATTGCTTTGCTACCGAGTCTGTAGATTGCCCTCACAAAATCTTTTTCAGTAATTATGCCAACTGGCTTTTTGTTGTTGTCCAGTACCGGAAGGCGGCCCACTCTGTGCTTCAAAAGCACCTCGCGAGCCTCAAGAAAAGTGGAATTTTGATCTACTGTGATAGAGTTTTTCATCACCTGTTCCAAACTCTGATTTTTTAATTTCATGTCTGTAGTCCTAAATCAGGCTTTTTAAATACAATCACGATATTCAAGTCTTGAATATCATCGTTGAAAATTGTACGGTTTATTTAATTCAGCCCACTAACTCCGTTCATCATGAGCTTAGATGTAATTTATGATCACTTCAATGAGGTGATGAACACAAAGATCGACTCGCTCAAAAGCGAGGCCGTTCTAATCGATCCGTCCCAAACACTTTCCAGCGTGATCGGCACGGTGACAAAACATGATACATTTGACGTATTTTGCACCGAAAAAGGAACTACGCTCAACACCAACATGAGGGAGCTTCTTTTGGCAAAAGACATCACGGACATGAAGGTAAGGTCATTTCTGCATCCAGTCCCCAGCTTAAAAAAGGGCGACACAGTTGAAAAGGCAGTCAACATTCTCACACACAACAGAATCAGGGCGGCCCCAATAGTTGAGGATGGGCAAATAACAGGCATAGTGCACGCAAAGGAGATTCTAAAGCTAATCTCAAAGCTTGATAACAAGTGGATCCACGCAAACCAGATCTTTACACCAAACCCGTATGTGATAGACAAAAAGACCCCATTGAGCACGGCAAGAAGGATAATGACGACCAAACGTGTGGATCACCTTCCAGTGGTGGACGGCGACAAGGTGCTTCAGGTACTCACCTCATCTCACATACTTAGGATCATCCTGCCTCCGGAAAAAATAGGAAGAAAGGATTACGGCTCAAGGAAGATTCCCCAACTGCGATCAAGCGTGGGAAATCTGGGCACAAGCAGAATGACCAGCTGTGCCCCGCTTGACGACCTAAACGTGGTGGTCGATTCGATGCTCCACGCAGACACCACGTTCTGCCTTGTTTCGTTGAGAAACAGCCTGCAGGGGATCATCACTTACAGAGACATCTTGAATCTGCTTACGACCAAGATGAAAAGCACAGTTCCGCTCTTCATAATCGGGATGCCAAAAGACGACAACGCAAACATAATCACGCAAAAATTCACCAAGGCACTCGACCGACTCCAGAAGGTATATCCTGATGTGCAAGAAGCCAAAGTCTACGTAAAAAAACACCACGGCACAGGAAGCAGGTACAACTATGAAGTCTCAGCCACGATAATAACTCCAAATCAGAGACATGCCTTCTCAAGGCAGGGATACGACCTAAGCAAAGTCTTCGATGAAATCTCGCAGAGGCTATTGCGACTGTTGGCAAAACGTGCAAAGAGGCGATACAAGCTAAGCATCAGAAAATTGGAAAGATAAAGCAAAGCATTGACTCAAAAGACACAAAAACGTACGGCCTTGCCACCATAATCTTTGGTGCAGTCTTTGTGGAAAACTGGTCCTACAGAAGGATGCAAAAAAAAGGAAGACCATGCAACAAGAAAAAAAATCCTACTCCTCATTAAAGAAGACTTGACCAGAAAGCTCCGTTTCATCGACGATACAGTTCAGTACAACGACTACAAGCCGTTTTTCACTGATGTGTGGGACTCGACAACTCTGTCTGGGAAACAAACTCTACTACCTTTTGATACAATCAAGAATCTTGAGCACACGTATTCATGGATGAAATACTACAACACCGAGCTGCAACAAAAAGGAAGTCTGGGCAACGAACAAACGCTCAAAGAACTCTTGGCCGAAGTCAAAAAGACAACCGAGTCGTCATTGAAAGTACTTGATCAGAAATCAATTTGATGCTTGTAGCTTTCTTCATGGGCAACTGCCTTCTGTCCTAGCCTCTCAAACTCGATGGCATAGCGCGGCTGCCTCTGCCTCCACTTGTTCTTAACTATGGGCTGCAGCAAAAGCCACATCTCTGTAATGTCGTCGCCGTGCCATTCAAGAACCTTTCTTTGGAGATCCTCATCGTGCTTTATGATGAAGCCGAGCTTGTCGTACGCCACGGTAACATACCTGGCAGCTTTTTCTGTCTTTTCATCAAGCTGAGGTAGTGCCGTGCCTCCTTGGGCGTTTAGCTGCTTTAGTACTTCATTCTCTCTGAGCAGCTCTCTGTACTCCCGTACCGTGTCGTTTCTCACTGTGTCTATTATCCTGCTAAGGGTGGTTACCATGTCTGCCTGGATTTTGACTTTGGTCTCTTGTGAACTTGATTACGGAAAGGCCTACTGCAGACAGCGAGATGAGAAGGGCTGCAAGCGAAACGTAATTGACTTCCATCAAATCAAAAAGGTCTTTCCCAGATAAAACGAATCGTCCCGTTATCACGCATGAAAATCATGGACTTTAATTTATGGTTCAATAAATGACTACATACGATGAAGATCGATGAAAAGCCGGACGAGGACTATGAAACAGTAGTGATCTCTGAGCTCGGCCTAGTAGACCCAATGACTGGCGGCATGGTGCTAAAGTCAATCGACGGCAAAGAATTCCACATGACTGCGTTTTCTGCCGAGGTGGCCCGCTACATCGCAAACTTCATCGAAGGCAAAAGAGAGGAGGTGCCCACAATCTACAACATGTTTGAGCAGATGTGCGAGGAAAACGAGATAGTGCTCGTCAAAGTAAAGATATACGAAACAGGCAACATATTCAGGGCCAACCTCTACTTTACGGGGCGCAAGGAAATAATTCTGAAATACTATAGGGCATCAGACGCAATTGCTCTTGCCACATTTTACAACGTGCCAATACTGGTAAGAAAGGATCTCCTCATGGAACCTAAAAAACAAACACCACAAAAATAGGAGTAAAAATCAAGTCTGAAAATCGAGATCATATCTAATAAAACACAAACCGCATCCTATGTCCAAATGGCAAAAGACGACAAACAAAAAACAACCGAACTTGTACCTGTGTGGCCGTTCAACTGGACAAGCCTTGACAGGGCATTTGACAGCTTTAGAAGGGAGCTGGAAAAATCATTTGCCGCGTTTCCATCGTTTCCGACACCAAAGGCAGCGTCCATGTCATGCGACATAGCAGACGAAGGCGACAAGTACACCATCAAAGTAGAGATCCCAGGAGTCAAAAAAGACGAAATAAAACTCAATGTCTCCGACAGCACACTTGAGATATCTGCGCAACACAAAGAAGAAGAGGAAGAAAAGAAAAAGAACTACATAAGAAAGGAGAGAAGCGAGGTCTCGTATTACAGGACTATACCGCTTCCAGAAAAAATAGTCTCAGACAAGGCACAGGCAAAGCTCACCGACGGTGTGCTGAACATCACGGTGCCAAAGGCGGTGCCGACGCCAAAGCCAAAGAGCACCACAATACAAGTTCAGTAAATTTTCTTTTTTTAGTAATCGTGCTCGCTAAAGTCGCTCCCAAGCTCAATTGATGCAACTACCGTTTTCTCTGTTGTCTGGCACTTGAGGTTTTTTTGCGGCAAAAACTCGCCAAATATCTCCTTGAGCAGCTGCTCCGTGAACAGGGACCACTTGATTCCAAGGTCATGCTGTATGATAAAATGGTGTATTGCGCCTTCGACGCGGTGATCCGAGTTCATCCCAGACGCCCTCATATAGTCCTCAAGCGTCTCGATTGCCCTCTTCAGATCGTACTTTCCCTTCATGAAGAGGACAGACTCTTTGATTATCGGCTTTATTGCGTCTACTATCTCGTTTATCTCGCTGCCCTCCAGCTCGACTCCAAGCGTTTCTAGAATTTTTTTCGGGACTGGGATTATCCCAATTTTGTCTGCAAATCTGTCCCAGGCAAGGTACTTTTCAAGTATCTGCCTCACTAGGACGTTGTGGGAGATGTTTTTCTGCATAGCTTCGGTCTCCAGCTCCTCCACTACGGTTGTTGGCAGCCTGTAGGTGATGCTCCTTGTAGTCTCTTTCTTGGGAAGGTGCATCTTTCTTTTTGGAATATCGGTTTCCAATGTCGGTATACTCGCTTTCTGTTATTTAACTGCTCAAGTCGGGGCCCGGTATTTTTCCAGCACAGTCTTGTGCACAGGAACGTCACAAAACGCCCTCACAATGTCGAATTTTGTCACCACGCCCACAAGGGTGTCGTGTGAGATCACAGGCACTCCGCTTATCTTGTTTTTTATCATGAGCTGGGCCGCGCTTGCCAGGTCGTAGTCTGGCTCTACTACAATTATCTCTTTTTCAAGAAGGCTGTCGACTGTAAGCGAGTATTTTGACTTTTCAAGAAGGTAGTCCCTTGCAAGGCCGTCTGCGCGCTTGAAATACTCGCTGCGCCTCAGAAACGTGTTGGTGGTGACTAGGCCCATGACGTGCCCTGAGTTGTCGGTTACTACGAGTCTTGACACGTCGTTTTTGTTGAGGATCTCAAGGGCGTACTTGAGCTGGTCTGAGCTTCTGCAGGTGACCGTCTTTTCACTCATGTAGTCCCTTACTCTGTACCTTCCTGAGTATTTGGCTGCAAAAACATCCGCAATGTCGGTCTGGGTTACAATGCCTGCAAGATCCCCGTTTTCGTCTGTAACTATGATTGAGCCGATCTTAAATGTCACCATGCGGGTTGCGCACTGGTGCAAGAAATCCTCCAGGTCTGAAACTATCGTGATCAAATCTTTTCTCATCGCCTCCCTGATCGGTATCTCAGAAAGCGACCTCTTCGTGGTGTCCTTCTCAAGGAACCTGTTGACGTCCCGCTCGGTGAGGATTCCCACCGGCCTTTTGTCTCTGACTATTACGACCCTTTTGACAAAGCTTGTCTTCATGAGCACAAGCGCGTCGTGTATCGAGGCCGACGCAGTCAGAGTCAACACGGGGCTAGAATACAACTTTGCCGTCACGATGAATTACCGCCTTCTGTAGATTTAAGGGGAGAGCATGATTCTCAGAAACAAATCCCAAAACAATGTCTGGGTTCCTAATGGGTCTCATTAGGAACAATCTCTACTTCCAAGTTGCCTCCGTTGAACTGCGATGTTATTGCCTTTACCTTGCTCTTGTAGAGAAAGTGCTTTTTTCCCTCTGAGGTGATCGAACCGGAGATTGCAAGCAACTTGTTGTCAAAGAGCAACTGCAGTCTTCGGTAGACGGTGCTGATTGGGATCTTGGTGTCTGCACTTATCTCTATTGCGGCCTTGGGGACGTTCATTGTTGATTCCAGTATGGCGCGGCAGTACCTGTCGGACACAATTCCGAGGAGTGCGTCCCTTCTGTCATCGTCCACTTTTTTTCCTGTTAGCTGAACTTGCATGGTGTACAAAGCGTGTTTTTTGATATAACGAGTCGGTATGCTTTGCATTGCACTGCAAGCTTGACGCTTATCTTTTGCAGGCACGAACACGCCCACATGGTCGAAACACAGTTCCCCAAATTCAGATGGGATATGATCTCTGAGCAGAATTCTGGCCACACAAAGGACGAGTGGGGCTCAAGGCAGGCACCAAAAAAAGTGATCACTTATACAGTAATCTGGGATAAAAAAAATCTATAAAAAAACTACTTGACTACAAGCACCGGCAGGCCAGCCTTGTGCAGTACATAATTTGAGACGCTCCCAAAGAAGAGCTCCTTTATTGCGCCGCGGCCTCGAGCCCCGATCACTATTGCATCGAATTTCTTGTCCTTTGCAAACTTGACTATGGTGTACCCTGGGTCGCCAAAAGTTATCTTGCCCTCAAAGAGTATGCCGTTTTGGGCGCAATGCTTCTTTGCAAATTGGATTGTCCTGTCGGCGTCCTTGAGCAGAGGCTTTTCTGGGTATGATGGCGCACGAAACGCCGGATGAGGCGGCCTTGGGATCACGTAGATGCCAGTTATTGTTGCCTGGCACTGCCTTGCCAGGTATATTGCATGGTTTAGTCCACGAATGGAGTTCTTTGAGCCGTCGAGGGGAACCAGTATTTTCTGGAATTTTGTCTTTATCATGGATTTGAAAAAACTCCTCAAATAATTAAACGCCCTGTCAAATTATCAAACATGAAAAAGATCTCCGCAGCATGATTTTCTTGGTTGATAATCTGCAAATCACTTCAAATAATTGAGTCCGGCTTGTAAGAAAAATGGATCCAATCACAATGGTGTTGTTTTTGTCACTGACAGGTGTGTCAGGCGACGACATCAAGGTGGTGCAAAAATACGACATTGCGGAGCTCATGATGCAAAAACATGTGCTGAGTGTGGACGAAGGTGGCTATACAATCTTTTACAGGTTGAGCACCACTAAATCACACGCAGAAGGCACTGCCGAGGACCTTGATGCAAAGATAACATCGATGACAATAAACAAAGAGCGCACCTCGCTTGTGATCATGCTTGAGGGAGTCGGGCAGACAGACATAATGTCTGTGAGGTTCCCAAATGAGCTCCTGTCTGCACAGGGAGGCAAGTTCACACTACTTGTAGACGGCAAGCAAAGAGGATACGAGTCGTCTGCACAGGAAGGCAAGACCAACATGATATTTCTAATCCCGTCTCAGAGCAAAGAAATAGAGATAATCGGCACACGGGTCATTCCGGAATTCCAATCCGCAATGATCTTGCTTGTCGCCACATTCTTAGCAACACTAATCGTGCCTCTAGCAAAATCACAAAAAATTAAAAAATGAGTAACAGGTTGCCGTTTTGAAATAAAATGTTCATCGCCTGCTCCCTTCTCATCAAACCATGCGCAAAAAGCAGATGTTCCATCAGGCAGTACAAGCAGTAATGTAATCTAAAGTTTTTACCAGCTTTCTATTTTTAATCCAGAAATTTGACTGAAGTGTTTTTTGTTCCTAGTAAGAAGAATTTGTTTATTTGAAATTGCAATACATGCAATCAGAAGATCAGCTAGCGTCTTTCAGACAGCATGAGTGTAGATCTGACACACTCCCGACCCTAAAGGGTTCGGGGTTCTGCTTTTGCTGTTTTTCCGTCTCATCTGTCGCCATCAAGCGGGTTTTTGCAGAACCAACACACAGTCGAGTTTTACGGTTACAGTCGTCT
>JAWCQC010000046.1:0-8532 GCA_038869975.1 Candidatus Nitrosotenuis sp. | reverse complement strand
GTGGAGAGTGGATCGCACAAAAATGGCAAAAGCACAGAAAGGGATTCCTCAAGATACATGTTGGCGTGGATGTGTCCACAAAACAGATCCTTGCCATAAAAATAACAGACGAGCACTCGCACGATTCCAGACACATCAAGCATCTTCTGAGGGAATCTGCAAGGTTTGGTGCCGTCTCCAAGGTGCTGGGTGATGGTGCGTACGACTCCTGGGAGATATTTTCGTATCTTGATGAGAAAAACATTACATCTGCGATCCGGGTCAGAAAGAATGCCATACCAAATGCGAAAGTATGTTACGCAAGAAAACTGGCAGTCATATCACAAAAGGCCGACTATCATACATGGAGTGCTAGCGTAAGCTATGGTTACCGCTGGATTGTGGAATCTGTGTTTTCTGGTATCAAAAGAATGTTTGGAGAGGAGGTACGCTCCAAGAAAAGACGTAACATGATACAGGAATTGATGCTGAAAATCTCGCTGTACAACTGGTTTGTGACGGCATAGGACGAATTCGTAACTACTGGACAGTACGGAATTGTTGGGATTTGTGCGACAAAGCACCAAGCAAACTAAAGATCATAAGTGATGACGGAGTCAGATATTCCTTCTATGGAAAAATCCCACTTGATGATCTAATAACTGTAGCAAAATCACTACAGTAATCATTTTCTCTTTTTTTACACCAAATCATCCATAGTTTTTTTAAATCGGAAGAATTTTTTTCGAGCGGAAATTCTTTTATAATATCATAGCAACTTTAGCTATAATTTTCGTTTATAGTCAAATGATCTGGGATTATCTATACCCCCACATCATATGGGCCCATTCAAATTTGAACTAGTTTTGAACCTGAAAAGAGCCCGGACATACAGGATGTCCGGACACCCAATGGGCCCACAGGGATTTGAACCCTGGATCTTCGCCGTGTAAGGGCGACGTCATAACCGATCTGGACTATGAGCCCAACAAAAAGTCGTTTTCGGAAACCATTTAAACTTTGACAGGTTTTTCACATAGATCGTTGAACTCGCTCAACGTTGGATTTTTTTGCAGTCCTATCGGTCTTGGACATGCCACACGAGACATAGCAATAGCGCAGCTTTTCCAGAAAGATTCTGCTAGATTTGTCACTGGAGGACCAGCTGCCAAGCTGATTTCAGATTATGGATTTTTTGTAAATGACGCATACAAACCACCTACTTTTATGGTAACAAACGGCACACTTCAAAAGCCACTTGGCTGGCTACTCAAATATTACAGATACTACAAAGACTGCAAAGAACTCGCAAGGCAGTTTATCAAAGACGAAAATCCAAGAATTGTTGTCAGCGATGAGGATTTCGCATCACTTGTCATAGCACAGCAAAACAAGATTCCAAATATTTTGATCACAGACATTTTGGAAACCAAATTCACAAAAGGAGTGAGCTCTTTTCTGGAAAAAAAGATGAACAAAACCATGAAAGAGATAATCCAAAAATGCGATGTCGTGATACTACCTGAATTTGGCGATGACAAAGACAACATCAAAAGAGTCGGCCCCATTGTAAGAACCACAAATTACACCAGAGATCAGCTACGACAAAAATTCTCCTTTAGCAAAAAGACAATCACAATCAGTGTAGGAGGAACCGATGCTGGAAGATTCCTCATACAAAAAACAATCGAGGCAGCATCAAAGTTGAAAGGGGATTTCGATCTTGTCGTGGTATCTGGCCCATCATTGAAGCCAGATTCCAGGATAAGAGATCTCGGTTTTGTGAAAAACCTTCATGAGATAATCTATGCGTCCGACCTTGTCATTTCACTTGCGGGAAAATCCACAATAGACGAGGCGAGGGCATACGGCACTCCAGGCATCTTCATTCCGATCAAAAATCATTTTGAGCAAGAAGACAACGCAAAACAAGAAGGGTATTCCTTTGAAGACATAAACAGGCTGGAATATCTAATTCCACAAAAGCTTGAATCACGTCGAGATGCAGTCCACTCTGACGGTGCAAAAAAAGCATGGCAGATAATTTGCAAATATCTTTGAGCGGCACGAATGCTTAAAAGAGGTTTTACTTTCACAAAGACTGCGACTTGGAAAAGCTAGTTGTTGCAAAATTTGGCGGAAGTGCAAGCGGAATCGATGGCGAGTTTGTATCAGATATAGTTGCCCGTATAAAGGAGCTAAAAAAACAGTCCAAAGTCATTGCGGTGTTTTCTGCGCCCCTGACCATGCATGATGGAAAAAGAAAGTCCATAACCGACCTGGCACTATACATTGGGAAAAAAGCAGAGGAGGGTGCAGACCCCGACATATCGCCAATCAGGAAGTCATACCAGAAGATACTTGGGGCAGTCAGTGATTCGTTAAAGCCGGAATGTCAAAAGACAATCGATGTCTTCCTGCAAAAGGCAGTCCAGGCATTCAAAGACGCAAAAATCAAGGGCGCTTTTGCCAATGAAATACGCTCAAGGGCGCTTGCCTTTTCTGGCGAGATCCTGATGTCATATGTGATGGACTATATACTCAAAAGCAACGGCATCAAATCTGCTGTCGTAAGTTACGATGATTGGCCCATAATCACCGACAACAACATAGAGTCGACCAATTTTCTTGCCTCAGAATCCATGAACAGACTTGAGCCCCTTGAGCGCCTCTTGCAAAATAATGAGGTGGTCTCAATAGGCGGCTTTATAGGAAAGACTGTAGACGGCATAGAAACTACATACGAACGCGGCGGTTCAGACAGGACCGCAGCAGACCTTGGCATACTGTTTCACAAAAAATACGACACCAAAATAGACTTTGAAAAAGACAGCGCGGTAGTGTCAGCAGATCCCCGCATAGTCAGCCAGGAACTAGAAGAGATAACGCAGCTGTCCTACAACGAGGCAAGGCTTGCTGGCATGTTCGGCATGAAGATCTTGGATCCAATTGCGATCAAAGAAATCTTGGAAAACGGCGTGGACATGCCCATCATAATTACAAACATGAAAGATCCTGCAAAGACCACTACAATTACTAGAAAATCAGATAATCACAATGGGCACCCACTAAAAATAGTGACGGGCAAGAAAAACTGCGCCATACTCAAAATAGAAAGTGCTGCGGCGCAACAACTCCTCAAATCTCTGGAAAGAGATCGCAGATACAGCGAGTTTGTCATACTGTCACCATTCACCAAAGACGACATCGAGTTCACAAGGATTTTGTTTTTGGATGCAGATTATGTCAAAAGAAACGAGCGCTACATACTTGGATTCGACTCTCTTGCAACAATCCAGTACAACCGCGGAGTCATCACGTTGATTGGCGACCAGATGTGGCGCGTCCAGCAAATTGTGTCAAAGGCAAGCTCGCGAATTGGCGAGGCAGGCCTCAACATACTGAACATGGATGCGCAGGAAGAGACGTCACGTGTCATCATAGTGGTTGATGATTCAGATAACAACATAGAAACAGCGATTCGTGCTGTACATTCAGAGAGGTCAAAAATAACCTTCACCTGAATGTTACACAAATCGCATATGGCCCCTCTGGGTTTTTGCCCATGAGAGCCACGCTGGGTTTGTTCTTGGGCCTTCATCTAGAATCAGCCCGGCGTTACCCAAAACACGCGCTGATATTGTATCGTCGTCGCCATATTTAGAGCTGATCTATATAGTCTATCTAGAGTTTTTTGCAAGCTAGGCGCGGCCACGAAATGTTTTAGAGTAAAAACCATGCCTACTACTTGGGGCGTCTTGGCACCATGGCAGATGGCTACAAGATTGTTTTGACTGGGAGCAAGACCGCGGTAAGCGATTTTAGGCATTTCAGCTACATTGGTTTTTTGGGCTGCATCCCCTCCAACTATCCAAAGATCCCATTTAATGTGAGGTTCATGGAGGGCTTGTTTTTCCCCACGCAAAGCGACCAAAACGGCAGACTCAAGTACGCGCCGTACTCGCTAAGAAAAATCGAGGCCGCCTTGCTAGAGTACGGATTCAAAGAAGACGAAGTCATAGTGGCAGACCCCCGCAAGCTTCGCAAAGCCATCGGGCCAAACACAAAAGCAATCGGTGTCACCGTCCATGATCCCATGGGCTATTCTGCAGTGTCTCAGCTGAATGCGTCCCTCTTTAGGCTCATCAACTGGTGGCCTGCCCCCTCGTACACTGCCATAGATTTTCAGAATTTCATTGCGGATCCTATTTTGAAGAAATATGGCTCCAAGATTATAGTTGGCGGGCCTGGAGTTTGGCAGCTTGAGGAACACCCAGAGATGTTTTCCCAGTGGGGAATAGACTGCATCGTGACAGGCGAGGCCGAAGGATTGGCCGGCAAGCTCTTCGAGGATGCCGTAAACGGCCAGCTGCCACAAAGGATTGCGTCGACAAGGCCGCTTCGTGCAGACCAGGTTCCGCTGATTAGAAAGCCGTCCACCGGTGGTATAGTGGAGATAACTCGCGGTTGCGGCAGGGGATGCCAGTTTTGCTCACCGGATCTTTTGGCGTTTGGGAGCATCCCAAAAGACAAAATTCTAAGTGAGGTGGAACTTGAGGTGAAATCAGGCATAAATCGAATCCTTTTGCACTCCGAGGACGCCCTGTTTTACGGCCGAAAAATGGGAAGCTTTGAGGTAAACCACGACGCAATAGTAGACCTTTTCTCCGCAGTCAAAAAGACCCCAGGTGTAAAGGAGGTAGAGACTGACTTTTTTGCCTGCTCTACTATCAAGTCCAGCCCCCGCACGCTCAAGGCCATGTCCGAGATAATGGAGCTTGACAGGAACCACCCTGGCTACGTAGAAACAGGTTTAGAGACTGTAAGTCCCACACTGGTCAAAAACATAATGCCTGGCAAGGTAAAGCCATACAAAATCGAGGAATGGCCGGACGTCATAGATGACGCCCTTGGCATACTGGACGACAACCACTGGTTCACTGTGGCGTCCATGATGACCGGCCTGCCAAAAGAAACGGAGGACGACGTTCTCAAAAGCATCGAGTTCATAGACAGGATCAAACACCACAATGTCTTTGTGTGGGTCTTTCCTCTAATGCCGCTTCGCGCAATGAGGGAGAATGCGGCAAAATGGATGCCCCAGTACACGCCGCTGCGCCAGGAGTTGATTTTGAAGGCGACACAACACTCAGTCGATCTGATAAACAGGGAGGCATCGAGGATTCTCAAGATTTTGCCTGCATGGGTGCGGCTGCCTGCTGAGGCCACACTCAAGTACGTCACAAAGATGACTTTGATGTACTTTAAGGGCACGCAAAAGGCAATAGAGGGAGGCCAAGACAGGCTGCAGCTCTACAAGTTTGAATCAGGGTTTTCTGACGGCCAAGCAGTCATGCAGGTCTCAAATGTGGTGAGCAATCTAATCAAGATTGGAAAAAAGGTAACAAATTAGCTCTGGGAATCAAGTAGGAGGAACAACAAGTGGATCATGTTGATTCAAAACGCAAGCAGTAAAAGCGGTGATTAGGCTAGGCTTAAGATAACTTTACTCGTTATTGATTATCTGATTTAGACTTTGTAAAAATTACGAGTTTTCAATTATATTTTTAACAGGGGTGAAAACCGAAGATTTTACAGAACTAGGTGAAATAATTTCTGGAATGGCGGATTTGAGCGAGCCTAACTTTTTATAGAACTCATCTCAAAACTAACCAATCGGTAAATTATTGACGATCTCTTGATCTATTTGTTATTGTACCATGACACATTCCATGAAATTCAAAGAATTATCGGACAAACAGTGGGAGTTCATATCAAGACATCTTCCACCACCTGCAGGAACAGGCAGGCCAAGGGCAGATGACCGCAATACCATAAACGGCATCCTGTATGTGCTGACCACAGGCTGCAGGTGGATGGACATGCCAAAAAGATACGGCGATGATTCTACGGCACACCGCAGACTGGATAGGTGGCAGCGCAACGGTACGTGGAAAAAAATTCTTGATGCCGCAAGGTCAGCTGCATACAAAGGTGCAATCAAGATGCAAAAGACATCGGTTGACAGCACCGATGTTGCAGCCAAAAAAGGGGCAACAAGATTGGTTACGATGGAAACAAGAAGGTTCTAGGCACAAAGATACACGTATGCGTTGACCGAAACTCCCTTCCCATTATCGATGGTTCTTTGGCCGGCAAACGAAACATGATTCAATCAGGTTTGTCGATGTGATGGAGCAAATCAGCATACAGAGTGGTGCCAGGCCAAGGGAAAGACCATGTGCAGTCTATGCGGACAAGGCATACCATTCCGATGCGATACGCAAGCATCTTGCGTCACGTGGAATCCGCTCAAGGATAGCAAGGAGGATCTGGAAAGCAAAGAAAGGCAACAAGGAAACCGGTACAAGATATGAGGGTGAGGTCATCTGTTGAGAGGTTCTTTGCATGGCTCAAGTGTGGGTTTCGGAGAGTATCGGTAAGATACGAAAGACTTGATGTGACCTACATGGGATTTCTTAATCTGGCATCATTTCTGATATGTTGGGGGGTTTTGGGATGAGTTCGTA
Source organism: Candidatus Nitrosotenuis sp. (assembly GCA_038869975.1). Lineage (GTDB taxonomy): Archaea > Thermoproteota > Nitrososphaeria > Nitrososphaerales > Nitrosopumilaceae > Nitrosotenuis. The sequence continues at coordinate 2,023 of JAWCQC010000046.1, read as the reverse complement.
GTATATTCGAAGGGAATCCATTATGGCAACAGGACTGGGATTTATGCCGTTATCAAGTAGGTATTGCCAGATTGAAGAATATGTTGGCTACATTCACCAATGTTGGTATCGTAGTGCTGCATGTTTTTACAGGCAGAATTATCAACTTTGAAGCAATGATTGATAAAAAACTGTTAAGAGTAGCAAGTTTTATGTTATGAAAAAACCTAGTTTTATAAGATTGAGATGAAAGAAAGGTTATATCCAACGCACCCGAAAAACTGGATCTAGGTAAGATTATGTCTACAAGAAAACCTGACCCATTGGAACTGGCCTTCAAGAAGCCCTATGCAAGTGATTCTTGCATAGCTATAGGAAAAGTTCTTGCAGACGGATACGAACACAGTCAAGACGAAATACTAAAGCTGACCAAACTTTCAGAAGGCGAGATTGTTTCTGGACTAATCAATCTTGAAAAGAGAGCAAAAGTAGTCTCAAGTCGTCCATTGATAACGTCTGATTATGTGAAAAAGAATCAGGTGATCCCTATCGTATACCAGTTCAAGAGAAAATATCTGGAAAGACTACAGAAAAACAAAAATGATTATCTTTTGACATAATTCTCTTTTTCCCCAAAACCTTATTGAATACTAGATAGTAGAGTCCGTACTTTGACTTGGCTGGTAGTGCTGAAGAGTGTACTTGCAGAGATGGCTGCAAACGTTGAAGAGTGCGTCATATCAGAGCTGTCTGAGGCAGAAACAGCCGATCCTAAAAACAAAATCAAAGTCAGGGTGGAGAATTTGAGATTCGAAGACATTCCCACGTTGATTTCAAATGTGCAATTTGAGTTAGCACTTGACGACAAGGAAAGTTTTCATACGCGCCAAAGTGTAAAAACGAACAAGAAGGTGCCGGCTCATAGTTTCACATATGAGTTTAATCTTGTAGAAAAAAGACTGCAGGACTGTTGCAAAAGATTTGACAAGGTAAAAGGCAAATATTCTGAATAGAATTTGATTAAAAACAGCTAGCTTCTTAAGTTTTCACTATCATAGCTCAATCAGAAATCATCCGCCTATGGCGGCAGGATTGATTCCATCACAGAATACAACAAGCCGAAGCAGACAGAGAAGCAAATCGAGGTACTGAAAATTCTCAAGATTTGCCAAGAAACTCATAGAGATCTGGACTATTCGGATATTGACACCTACATCTGGTCTAACCTGAAAAGGAAGGATCCGAAATCAGAAAATCCGTTTTATTGCTTACACAAAAAAGAGTTCGATCCTCGTGTAAGGCGAAATAGGACACGATACGTCGGCACTCTTCTGACAGGAAAGATCATCCTACAAAAACAGGACTCGCGGGGACAGGTAAGCGGGTCTAGTGGTATCCACTCCGCCAGCGGTTCAAATCTAGGATTCTAGATGTTCTTACGCCAGAATCAGCTTTAAATGTTTCCAAAAATTGGTCGAGTTGCTTATCCAGCCATAAATTTATTTAAATGAGAACGAATATCTAATTATTCTTATGGCAGAAGACATTCAATACATTAAAAGACAGATTAAGAAGGAGATGAATCATCTCCGAGATCTATATAGCAAGATAAACCGAATTGAAAGAAAGAAAGAACCTGAAAAAAACAGAATCAAGAAACTTGAGCAAGAGATAATGAGTAAGAATCCAAACATCGAAATTGATCGAGAGTTGTTGGCGCTAGTAGGTACCGAACCGTATAATCCTTCTTCTCAAGATAAGGAGCTGGTTAGACGCATAGCGGCTGAACGTTATGGCTAATACAAAGCCCAACGTTTTTGTCGATGTAAACATCTTTGTTGATATTTCTGAAAAACGTCAAGGTTGGAATAACAGTTTTGAAGTGATAAATGGTATTAGAAAAGGAAAATACAATGGTTACAAAAGCGAGCGTGAAAGCCCTAGCCCTTTAGGGCAGGGATGAAAGCGAGCACACCACAGGTCAACATTCCACACACCAAAAACCATACAACAATCTGTATCTAATCCAAACATATGGAACCCA
>JAWCQC010000045.1:0-8537 GCA_038869975.1 Candidatus Nitrosotenuis sp. | reverse complement strand
AAAACCCAAAACACCACAATTTCAGATATTCCATAAACTCCTGGTCGTACTACCAGCTCCAAAAATTCACCGAGTACAAGGCCAGAATGTGTGGAATAGAGGTCGCCTATCTCGCACCCGCATACACATCGAAGAGCTGCTCGATGTGCGGGTCTGTGGGCGGCCGCAACAAAAAGGAATTTCAGTGTCCAAAATGTGGACACGCAGACCATGCGGACGTCAATGCGGCATTCAATATCGGAAATCCGGTATCGCATTGTGCCATTGTGCCTTCGGTACGTCTGGTACCTGAGATGCAACGCATGGATCGGTTGCATGCAGACAGTGATGCATGCAAGGGGAGCACTGATACCCCCGCTGTCGCTTTTGCGACTATACAAAAGGCAACGCCAAGAATGCTGGTGACCTTAGAACCCCGAACCCTTTAGGGTCGGGAGTGTGTCAGTTCAAGCATGAAACCTTTTTCAATTAAATGCTGATACATCTAATTTTATTTTGAAATTATTCCTCAATATGGCATTAAAGCATCCACTTTGATACATAGTTTAAATTATCTGGCAAGACGTCTTAGGGGTAATGTCATCACTTTCTCCAAAAAAAATCAGAAATATGGAATATCGTATCGAGGCAGACTCCAACAAAGGTATGAAGGTTCCAGTCACAATCTATGCAGACGAAGGTTTGCTATCAAAAATGATGACGGACAGGACTATACTCCAAGCAATCAATGTTTCAACCTTGCCGGGAATACAAGGCCACGCCATTGTTCTGCCTGATGGCCACGAAGGCTACGGCTTCCCTGTAGGTGGTGTTGCTGCAATGGATGCAGAGGAGGGAATGATAAGCCCTGGCGGCGTAGGATATGACATAAACTGCGGTGTGAGGTTGTTACGAATGAATTTAAGCGAAAAAGAGGTGCGACCAAAACTAAAAGAACTTGTCACAGATCTCTTCAACTCTATTCCGTCCGGAGTAGGCTCACACGGCGCAGTCAAGCTAAACTATTCACAACTGGATGAGGTACTGGTAAGGGGAGTCAACTGGGCAATAGACCACGGTTACGGCACCACAGACGATGCAGACGTTTGTGAAGAAAATGGCCAGATGAGAAATGCAGATCCAAACAAGGTCTCAAACACTGCAAGAAAGAGGGGTGCACCGCAGCTTGGAAGCCTGGGCTCTGGCAATCACTTTCTTGAGGTACAGAGGGTGGAGAAGGTATACGACGAAGTTGCTGCACAAAGGATGGGAATCCAAGAAGGCGGCGTAACTGTCTTAATTCACTGCGGCTCAAGAGGATTCGGCCACCAGATCTGTAGTGACTATCTGCGCGTTTCAGAGCAAGCCCTCAAAAAATACAACATCTCACTTCCAGACAGAGAACTTGCATGCGTGCCAAACACATCCGAGGAGGGTGAATCGTACAGAAAGGCAATGTTTGCAGCCCTTAATTTTGCGTGGAGCAACAGACAGATGATCACTCACTGGACGCGCAAGTCATTTGAGCGCGTCTTTAAAAAATCAGAATCAGACTTGGAGATGAAACTAGTATATGATGTGGCCCACAACATCGCCAAGGTGGAAAAACACAAAATCGATGGAACAGAAAAACCAGTCGTGGTTCACAGAAAGGGCGCAACCAGAGCTTTTCCTGCAAACCGAGACGAAATCCCGCAAAAATACAGAGACTTGGGCCAACCAGTCCTTATACCGGGTTCCATGGGTACTGGCTCCTGGATACTTTTGGGCAAGCCGAATTCAATGAGTCTAAGCTTTGGCTCTACCGCGCACGGTGCAGGTAGAATGATGTCACGCTCAAAGGCAAGGCGCGAATACACAGAAGAACAAGTCAAAAAAACACTAAGTGATAAAGGGATCTTCATAAAATCATTGACAAGGGACGGCGTTGTGGAAGAAACTCCAGAGGCGTACAAGGATGTGGATGCAGTGGTAAACGTATCTCATGAACTTGGAATTGCTACCAAAGTGGCAAAGCTTGTTCCAATTGGCGTGATAAAGGGATGAGCGAAGACAAGGAACTCGAAGCACTAAAAGCAAAGCGCCTAGCAGAAATGAAAAAGAATATTCTTTCACAAAAACAAAAAGAACAGCCAAAAACTTCTGCAAAGCCAGTCTCATACCGCGATGTGGTGATATCACACCTCGGATACCGAGGCATGGAAGTGCTTCAAAACGCAGAAAGCCAATTCCCAAACGAGGCCAAACTGGTAATAGAAAGACTCGGTCAGCTTATTCACAGCGGGGAAATAAACGAAGAGATAGATGGAGGCAAACTCTTGGCTCTTTTCAGGGCAGTAGGCATCAACGTAAGAATGGCAACCAAAATCAACATAGAGCAGGATGGAAAGTTTGTTTCGCTTTCTGAGAAACTAAGTAAAACAGACTCTGACGAAAATGAAAGTCTTTGACGTAAGCTCAACTGACTATATGGAAGACAAGCGCCTCATCAACAACGCCTTATCTGACATGGCGGCGCAGTGCGGCCTGCAAAACGACTTTGAGTTCGGTTCCCCCACATCAAAATTCGGATGGACATTTTTCAAGCTCTGGATAAAGCCAAACTTTCAAACACAAATAGAAATCAGGTTTGCAGACATGATAAGAAAATCAAAAGGGAGCAAACCTGAAGAAAAATATACGAACTTTATGTCTGATTATTTCCAGTCTAAAGGTTGTAAAGTGAGAATCAAAATGGTTGACGTCTAGACTCTTCGTCCTCTCTTTCCGCCTTTCTTTCTTGTGGTGTCGTGAGGAATCGGAGTCACATCATCGATTCGTCCTATCTTGAATCCGCCTCTTGCCAAAGCTCTGATAGCTGCTTGAGCGCCAGGCCCAGGAACCCGTGGACCGACTCCGCCTACGGCCCTCACTCTAATGTGAAACCCAGTAAAGCCTTTTGCCTTTGCAGCCTCCACTACGGCATTAGCTGATTTCATTGCGGCAAATGGCGAAGATTCATACCTGTCAGCAGTAACGTGCATCCCACCCGAGCTGATTGCCACAGTTTCTGCGCCTGTGAGATCGGTCATGTGAACTATGGTGTTGTTATAGCTACTGTAGATGTGTGCTATGCCCCATTTCTCTACCTGTTCTTCTGACATTGGTTACTCAAAGATGGGAGGGTTTAAAATACATTTTTGGCGATATTGCCGCATTTTTCACGGTTGGCTCAGAACTTGTGAGACCAGCCACGATCCATGACATTCATAATCTTCTTACCGTCATGCAAAAACACACCGCGGCCTTTTTGGACGGTTCCAATTTTTATGAGATTTATCTTGTGTTTCTTTGCAATCTTTGTCAATTTCCTGAAATTTTGCAAGGAAGTGGTAGCTACAATCTCGTATTCCTCACCACCATTGAGAACAAGGTCAAACAAGTCAAGTTTATTTGCAGAAGCAAACTCTTTGACACCACAGGCAACAGGCAGCTTTGTTACTACAAACCTCTTATTACTTTGCCTTGCCATCTCCACAAGGCATGTTGAGAGGCCGTCACTTGAATCCATTGATGAAGAAAATAGATGGGCAGCGTCAATCCCAAAGCGGAGTCTGGGAAGGGGATGTACCGCAGATTTTGCTGCACGCCTTTTGAATCCAGGTCTTGCGCTTTTCCCCTCAAGAAATATCTTCAAGGCTGCAGCACTCAGGCCGAAAGGGCCAGAAACCACAATAATGTCTCCCTCCTTTGCACCTTTTCTTGACACAATCCTCTCGCTTAAGCCAAACAATACCGTTGATATGACGAGGTCATTTGCCTTGTTTGTGTCTCCACCAAGAATTCTGAATCCAAATTCTCTTGATGCAGCTCTAAATCCACTTGCAAGCTCACCAATTTTTGATTTGGAAAAATTTTTTGGCAACGAAACAGAAATTATGCAATAAAGCGGCTTGACTCCTTTTGATGCAAAATCGCTGATACTTGCAACTATGCTCTTTCTTGCAACATCTGATAGCTTCATGCGTGGCAGCACATCGGTGCTTGCAACAAGTGTGTCTATTTTGAGTACACCGATTTTTTTCCCAATCTTGAATGTTTCTACATCATCTGCAACAAATTTTTTGTCGCCAAAACTATTTTGAAAAATCTGTATGATCTGCCTTTCATCTAAGCTGGACATAACTTTCCTTTAGGAGATCGGTAGTTTCTCTTTCTATTTTTTTTGCCTTTGCTAAATCATCTGATTCAACCGAGACTCGGATGATGTCTTCGGTATTTGATTTTCTGACCAGCACCCACGTGTCTTCATCCACTATTGCTTTTATCCCATCAAGTGTGATCAGCTTACTGAATCTAGATCTCATCTTTTTTTCCAATCTTGCAAGCACACGTTCATGAAGATTCGACTCGACGTCTACCTTGGTTCTAAGCTGATTGTATCTTGAAACAAATTCGATGACTTTGTCTACTCTGTCGGGGCTCATTGCAGCCACAAGTCCTGCTGTGAGGATGCCATCGCGACACATGTTGAATTGGGGAAGAATAAAACCGCCACTGCTCCCCTCGCCACCAGCTTGACAATTCTTCTTAAGCATCGCATCTATTACGTTTGCTTCGCCTACCTTTGAGCGCACCACCATTCCATCGTGGTTCTTGATGTATTTTTCAACGGCAACACTGGTGTCTATGCTAAGGCAAAACCTCTTGTAACCAAGTGAGAGTGCTTTTGAGACACCGAGTGCCAGTGTTGTGTCAGGAGATTGTTTTTTACCGTCTTTTACTACTACTAGCCTATCTCCGTCCAAATCGAATGCAAAACCAATGTCTGCCTTTTTACTTTGCAATTCAAGCTGTTCGAGTTTGTCTGATGTGGGATCAGGTCCTCTTTTAGTCGAGTTTTGGTTTATTACTTTCACACGGCAGCCTATCTTTTTTAGCAGCAATGGTGCAACTGTTGCCGCTGCACCAGCGCCCACATCCACAACTACCTTGGGTCTGTTTTTTGCTCTACCAATTATTTTTACTGCGTGTGCAATATAGCCAGACGTGATCTTTTCCTCGGATCCAACTCTGGATTTTTGCAATGGTTTTTCTTTGAGAATCTCATCAAACTCCTTCTCGTTTGGTCCGCGTCCTTTGATTATGAACTTGAGACCGTTCCACTGCACTGGATTGTGCGAAGAAGTAATGATCAGGCCTGCACCATACTTGCGTGCCTCTCTGAAAACAACGGGAGTTGGCACCATGCCAAGATTGTACACATCTATTCCGCTAGCCATCAGTGACGCAATAGCTGCCTCTCTTACCACGTCGCTTGACGGCCTAGTGTCGTTGCCCACGACGCATTTCTTTGACCTAATCAGAGGCGCAAAATTGGAGCAAAATCGCAAAACATCGTCCAGTGTTAGATCGGCACCAAAAATACCACGAATCCCCGAAATCGATTTTTTCAATGGTACCAAAGTCTGAAATGCTTTTTATAAACTCTGATAACACTGCCAACCATGCCTCGATAGCTCAGCCTGGTAGAGCGAATGTCTCGTAAGCATTAGGTCGTGGGTCCAAATCCCGCTCGAGGCTTGATATTTTGTGTTTAATACCCTCACCGTACAATTAGAAATCATGGCAGAAAGATTTGTAGAAATTCCAGTACCAAGAGAAATCAGGAACCACATCAAAAAAAGAAAAAGGAATACTCACATACGAACAGTTCCTCAAAAAGATTCTAAAGATATGAGTGAAATCAGATGTTCATTATGTGGCGCCATTCGCCGCTCATACATTGATCTTCTTTTCCATAAATGCAGGGTGAGATTGAAACATGTTCGACATATCCGAGGATTTTATTGAAGAAAACAGGGCGAATTTAGGCCAGTTTATGCCAAAATCAAGACGGACTGGACCGTATTCCAAAAAAGACAGGGAAGCAAGACGCAACGAAGTCTACAGGTTGCATTTTGAGGGCGGGTATTCTGCAAGAAGGATCGCCGAGATGATGAAAATCAACAGAAATACAGTTAACAGTGATATTAACTACTGGTACTCAAAAATCGTAACAAGTGAGTCCATCTTCTCTCCGAAAATAACAGTATTGCAGACCAAAGAGCGCCTGAACAACCAGAGGGTCAGATTATATGAGATGCTCAACAAAGCGTCGACAATCCAGGAAAAACTAACCATTGAGAAAATGATCACAGATATTGATTCTAAACTGGCCAACATATCTTTACGGCTTGTTGATGCCGCCTGGCGGGTCTACGATATGGGGATTGCTCAGCTTAACAGGTACCTCAAAGAGGCCGGAATCAAAAGACATGTCTTCTCTCTCCGTGATTACATCATGGTATCTGAAACAGCCAGGCAAAAAATTGAGAGGATACTTGAAGAAGATCGGGGTTCCCTGCAAGGAAACCAGGCCCCTCCCATCAAACTCAGGACAGACTCCAATCAAACTCAGGTCGGTTCCATGGGTGTCCAGTGAGATTCCGCCTTTTTTGCATTTTATATCTGAATTTGACCATGACATTCCAGCAAAATCACAGATCCGATAGTATGGATACTTTTGACTAGGGGGTGAAATAATTCCCGGAAAAGATAATGTATTATCCTGAAATTAATTCACCCCCTTGCCAAGAGATTAAGATCAAGGTGGGTATGGAACAGGGGCAGGCGATGCCACATCATGGCAAAGCCAGGCCCAGTCAAAGCATCCTGGATTATTCGGCAAAAAGAGACGGGCAGCCTTACAAACAACAGCGGGCACCATGAAGATATCTCAGGGATGGGTGCAGGCATTGTGGTCCAGATACAAAAAGACAGGCACAACCCCAGTGCTGTCAAGGCCTGCAAGAAGGCCCGTCCTTGCCACCCCACAAGAAAAGGAGCTGATCTGCAAGGCATGGAGGCAAAACGATGCGCTTTGAGAAAAGGATTGGAGAGCTCGTATCAAAAAAGTACACCGAGAGGCAGATCCGTCCAAGCGTTGTCATACGGAAGATAACGTACGGCAGCAGCAGAGGAAGGGGCATATGCATATTGATGTCCGTGCAGCAGGCGTGCAAGATACGCCGTCAGAATTTCCATGACTATGCTCTTTCGTATCTGGCAGAATTTGCTTCAAAACGGTAACCTGTTACTTAATTTCTTGTAATTCATTGCTAATGCAGTACAAAACACAACGGTCGTAGTCGCAATGACTGACACCCACAAATCTCCTTGAATTCCAAACAATGTATCCGCTGGACCGTAATCAGAATAATCATTATTGGAATCTGATATGATCGATTGTATGAATTTGAGATTTTGTGTTATGTGCCATGTGGAAATTGTTACAATGATCATTGTTGCAAATCGATAAACCTTGCGAATTTTCTTCATAAAGGTTGTATCGTTTTTTATTTTCTCAGAAACCTGATGGGGTAGTACTATTACTATTGTTTTTGCGACCCTATAATACTTCATGTCTTGCTCTTTACTGCTTTTCCCAATTTTACTAACCTGAACAACTCCAATTTCAATCATTTTTTGAAGATGATAACGCACCAACTCCAAGGAAAATTCTGTCTTTATTGAAATTTCACGTGCAGTCATCTCCTGTTCGTATATGAGATTCAGAATGTGTCTTCCCGTATCGTTGCTTAGTAATTCGCCAAATTGCTTTATTTTATCATTATTAGTTGATAGGATCTCAATTGTGTTCTTATCGTCGTCTAATCTTTCCATAAATCAATGCCTACCCTTTGGCTAAGTTTTAGCATTTTCGATGAAATTCAATTTTCATCAAACGTTATTAACATTTCTAATTATGGAAACATCAATGACTACAAAAAACGTCAAAATAGCAATTTTTGCTACAGCAATATTGGCATTAATAGTGCCAATTGCTCTACAAAAAAATGTTGATTCAGTATTAGATCCATTGTCTGAAATAAATCTCAAACAACAAATGCTGAATGAACAGACCCAGAAACACTTCAAGCTAGTTGAAAAAAATCAAGAATTGAAAAAACAAGCTGATCAACAATCAAACCCGATCTCAAAAAGCCTCATAGAGTCCCAGATAAGAGATAACGAGGCAGAGATTGCCAAGTCTTCACAAACAATGGTAGAGATACAACAAAACATTCAAGCGTACTTTACTATGAGTCCTGCAAAGGTCTCAAAATATCGTGAAGGTCAACAAATTCTTGAAAAAAGTAACATACCATGGTATCAGCTACAGGTTAATGAATTAACCCAGAAGCTGACCATTGACATGTTGCCAGAGAATCAGAATAAAGGATATGAGAAAAAAATATCTCAGTTGATTGGTTCAGATATTGATTTTGAGATTAGATACGCAGAAGATGACTACCAAGATTGGTCGTGTACTGGCCAGCAGGTAGAATGCGATCCACTCGTAGGTGGAATCAAAATCAACAAAGATCTTGGAACTGGTTGCACATTGTCCTTACAAAAGCGAGCGTGAAAGCCCTAGCCCTTTAGGGCAGGGATGAAAGCGAGCACACCACAGGTCAACATTCCACACACCAAAAACCATACAACAATCTGTATCTAATCCAAACATGTGGAACCCA
>JAWCQC010000044.1:0-8880 GCA_038869975.1 Candidatus Nitrosotenuis sp. | reverse complement strand
AAAGTGCACACAGGAGACGGTCCGCCACCAAACGGACTTGGTAAAACAGGTGATCTATACATTGACTCTTCAGATATCGACAACCTCGTGATTTACAAAAAAACAGCTAAAAACACGTGGACGAACCTAGGATCCTTCCAAGGTCCACCAGGTCCACAAGGCCCAGCCGGAGCTGATGGAGCTACAGGTCCTCCAGGCCCACCAGGTCCACCAGGTCCACAAGGCCCAGCCGGAGCTGATGGAGCTACAGGTCCTCCAGGCCCACCAGGTCCACAAGGCCCACCAGGAACCATATCGGCCCAATCTTGCCACGCAGGACAGTTTGTTACTGGATTCAACTCTGCAGGACAGATAATCTGTGCAGGTCACTTGGATCTTGTAGTCGCCAACTCCGGCTCCAACGACGTCTCAATACTCCTTGGCAACGGCGCAGGCTCATTTGGCGCGGCTACCAGCTTTGGAGCCGGCACAGATCCACGCTCAGTTGCGGTAGGCGACTTTAACGGCGACTCGAAGCTCGATCTGGCTGTGGCCAACACCAACAACGTCTCAATACTCCTTGGCACCGGCGCAAGCTCATTTGGCGCGGCTACCAACTTTGGAGCCGGCATAGGTCCAGTCTCAGTTGCGGTAGGCGACTTTGACGGCGACTCGAAGCTCGATCTGGCTGTGGCCAACTCCGTCTCCAACGTCTCAATACTCCTTGGCGACGGCGCAGGCTCATTTGGCGCGGCTACCAGCTTTGCAGCCGGCTCAGCTCCACGCTCAGTTGCGGTAGGCGACTTTAACGGCGACTCGAAGCTCGATCTGGCTGTGGCCAACTCCGTCCCCAACGACGTCTCAATACTCCTTGGCAACGGCGCAGGCTCATTTGGCGCGGCTACCAGCTTTGCAGCCGGCACAACTCCACGCTCAGTTGCGGTAGGCGACTTTAACGGCGACTCGAAGCTCGATCTGGCTGTGGCCAATCTCATCTCCAGCAACGTCTCAATACTCCTTGGCAACGGCGCAGGCTCATTTGGCGCGGCTACCAGCTTTGCAGCCGGCTCAGGTCCATTCTCAGTTGCGGTAGGCGACTTTAACGGCGACTCGAAGCTCGATCTGGCTGTGGCCAACACCAACTCCAACGACGTCTCAATACTCCTTGGCGACGGCGCAGGCTCATTTGGCGCGGCTACCAGCTTTGCAGCCGGCTCAGGTCCACGCTCAGTTGCGGTAGGCGACTTTAACGGCGACTCGAAGCTCGATCTGGCTGTGGCCAATCTCATCTCCAGCAACGTCTCAATACTCCTTGGCAACGGCGCAGGCTCATTTGGCGCGACTACCAGCTTTGCAGCCGGCTCAGGTCCATTCTCAGTTGCGGTAGGTCACTTCGGCTAAACACCACTTTTTTTTGTTAAGGAGCAAGAGTGCTTTGTCACACAATTCAATCCGTTTCTGACTCAATGATCTAATTTTCTCTAGCGCAAGCTAGATCTATATTCAAGCATGGCCTGAGAGTCGATGATTTACTGCCTCGGTATGGTATAACATACGATGCCACAAAGGCGTCCTGTAGACTGACTCGTAGTGAGCGGAAAACAAAATACCGCAGTGACGGTGAATGGGAGAATTCCGCTGCGGCAGGCAAACAGCCAGAATCGACAATCAACAAAAAGAATAAGGGAATGGAAAACAATCAGATTCTGTCTGATACAGCAAATACTCACAACATATGACTGTGGAATAGGAAAGATTTCGTATGGAAGAGAAACCATTCTGCCTCATTATTTTGAAGCAGATCAATGATTTTATTGTATTAGATGTTGAAATTTACTGAAAGTTGATGCTTGTATTTCTTACACTTTTACTAACGTACTATGACAGCACGGGCAAGAGAAATATTTTGAAATTATATAAATCTCACATTTTGAGCACCATTTCTTGTAGATTGTAGTCTTGGCTCTCCCAGAATCGGCTGCAAAACACCTACAAATCTTGTTACATGGCCACTCAGGCATTACGTTTATTCCCCTTCTTTGCAGTCGTTCTTGACTTTGTTCTGAGTTTAACATTACAGCATGGACACCGCAAACCAGGATACTCTAAAAACACATTGCACAGACTGCATCTTTTTTGCCCCATTTCATATTTGAATCGAGTGGTAATCTGATTCGATTTGAAACGAATACAAATGTTGTTACAAACAGAGACCATCTTGTTTTCTCCTGAATTTGAATTGTTTTCCGCAGTCTTGACACGTCAGGGTATGTTCTTTGATTAAGACGCAAATACTGCCACAGCTAACGCAGATCCTAATGCCATCTGCTATGGCTTGCTCCTCACATTTTGTTACAAGTTTTTGCCTGTTCATTTTTTCACCTCAGAAAAAGAGTTTGGGCGCTCTATTTTTCCAAAACAGAGCGCAACATCCAAGCAGTCTTTTCATGTTTTTCCATCAGACCAGTAAGAAAGTCAGCAGTTCCAGCATCATTGTTTTGCTCGCATGTAGAAATGGCTTTCCTAAGTGTCTGAATTATGCTTTCATGGTCTGAGACAAGATTTGCGACCATCTTGTCTGCAGATGGAAATCCCGGATGCTCTTTTATTGTGGCATTTCTGACAAACTCGGCAAGTGTGGCAGGAGTCTTTTCTCCAAGGGAACGGATTCGCTCTGCTATTTCATCAATATCTGTGTCTAGTGCTTCGTACTGGGATTCAAAGAACTTGTGTAGATCGTTAAAGTGAGGACCGACCACATTCCAGTGATAGTTTCTAGTCTTGGTGTACAAGACATATTCGTCCGCCAATAATTTACTCAAAAGACCCGTTACTGCTTTTCTGTTTTTGTTTGCAATGCCTATGTTTATTCCATTCATGGTTACTATTAGGAATTATTCTTATTTAATGTTTATTATTAATTAGATTTTATTCCTAGTACATAATAAATATTAAATATTGAGTCATCGCAGATCACATCATGCAACTAGAGCAGATCGTGACCACACTGCGAGAAGAAGGATTCAGGATAACACCACAACGAATAGCCATAGTAGATTATGTCCTAAACACAAAGGAACACCCAAGTGCGGAGCACATTCATAATGTTGTCAAAAAGAAATATCCGATGGTAAGTCTGTCTACAGTATACAAGACACTTGATCTGCTAAAACAAAAACAGCTTGTAAAACAAATTGAGATCGGTGGGGAGGCCCGTTTTGATGGTCATGTGGATGAACACATTAACCTGATCTGCATGAGGTGTGGCAGAATAGAAGATCTTGATGAAGACCTAAAGGAGATTCAGGTAAGGGCTGCCAGAAAATCCAAGTATCAGATAGTAAAAAGCAGTTTTGAGCTGTTTGGATATTGTGGCGCATGTAAAACCAATCAATAATCATGTTTTGTGTTTTCGAATATTTTTTCTCGTGTTGGCAGAATTAGAGTGAAACATCTTGAAAGCGTGATGGGCAAATAGACTCAGGTCTTTGAGAACCTTCTTTCCAGGTCTTCAATCATACGCCTTATCTCTCTTATTTCGCCCAGTATCTCCTGTTGTGAGGGAGAAGACTGATCCTGGATATACCTGTAGGCCTCTTCTGTCTTTTTGACTATTATTGCAACAAAGAGATTGATTACTACAAAAGTTCCGATCACAATAAAGCTGACAAAGAACGCTACGCTGAACATGTTTACGTCAGTTACTGGCTTCATCAGGTCTACCCACCCTTCAAGCGTTATCACCTTAAACAGGGTCACCAGTGAGCGCGGCAGAGTCCCCCAGTGCTCATAGTCTATTTCCGAAAACAGGTGGTATCCCGCCACCCCATAGATGAAAAACAAGATTCCGAGGAGCAGGACTATGTTTAGCATGCTTGGAAGCGACCTCACTATTGTCGTCACCATTATTCGCATTTCTTTGGATCTACTTGTGAGCCTAGTTATCCTCAGCAGCCTGACCAGCCTTGCAACCGTAGAAAAGCTTCCCGTAAAGGGAATCAAAGAAAGCACGATTATTGCAAAGTCAAAGACGTTCCAGCCGTCCTTAAAGTAGGCCTGCGGTCTTGGGTACTGCGAGGCCATCTTCAATGCAGCCTCTACGATAAAGGCACCCACTACGAACCAGTGGATCGCTGCGAAGATCTCATATAGTGCTGCAAGCTCCGAGAAGGTCTCAAGGGCAAGCACCGCTGCCTGCATTATGATTATTCCGGTTATTATCGAGCCGAACTTGTTAGTGTTTACAAGTTTTTGGAGTGCGGCTACTTTGGTCGCAGCCGTAGGATTTTCCAATGACTTGGCTAAATTTTTTTAAAATATTAAATTATCTGCAAGTACCTTGTTCGTTTTCTGGCTGGCGGTTTGTGCACAGGCACGTTCTTCACAGATTTAGCAATTGCGTGCACGAAACTAGGTTAATAAGGTGAATTTGCAAGACAACTCTGTGAAAAAAATCAGAATAGGCATCACGGTTGTTGGAAAAGACAGGGAGGGCATAGTAGCCGCATTTACCAACTTCATATTCCAGAAAAAGGGGAACATAGAAAAGGTAAACCAGAACGTAATCAAGGGCCTCTTTGGCATGCACCTTGAGGCCTCATTTTCAAAAGAATTCGACATAAAGGAATTTGATAGAGAGTTACAGGACCTTGGCAAGAAACTTGGCATGGAGGTAAGCGTGTATCATGAGATAAATTCGCAAAAAAATATCGCCGTCTTTGTCACAAAAGAGCCGCACTGCCTAGAGACGCTGCTTGACGCAAACGCCAAAAAGCAGCTAAAGGGCAGAATCAGCGTCATAGTCGGCACGGAGAGAACACTTGAGCCCCTTGCAAAAAAAGCCGGCATCCCGTTTGTTCTAGTTGATGAAAAAGACCAGCAAAAGGCAGAGGACCGTCTCATCGAGATAACAAAAAAGTACGACATTGACTTGGTGGTGCTTGCGCGCTACATGAGAATAATGACTCCGAATTTTGTGTGGCGGTACCCGCACCGAATCATCAACATACATCCGTCTCTGCTTCCTGCATTCCCTGGTGCCTTTGCGTACGCTCAGGCATTTGAGAGGGGGACAAAGATTGTTGGCGTGACTGCCCACTATGTCACAGAAGAATTGGATCAGGGACCGATAATCTTTCAGGATTCCTTTAAGGTGGACTCGGCAGACACACTAGAGGAGATAAAAAAGAAAGGCAAGAAGCTAGAGGCGGAGACTCTTCTTAAGGCAGTCAAGATGCACTTGGAAGGAAGACTCGAGGTCAGCTGGAGAAAAGTGTACACAAAGTGATTCTACAGGATTTTTCCGATCCCGCCCTGAGGAGGCACAAAGGAAAAAAGACTGCGCTCATTCCTGTTGGCTCCTTGGAGCAGCACGGTCCGCACCTTCCAGTCTCTACTGACTCGGACATCGTAAGCGAGATTGCAAGACAGGTGGCAAAAAGATGCGGCCTTTGGCTTTTGCCCACCATAGCTTATGGTGTGTCGTTTGAGCACGCACCTTTTTTCAACCTAAGTGTCAGGGCCGCAATTTTGCAGCAGTTTCTGTATGATGTGTGCGTCTCGCTTGCAAAAAACGGCATGTCAAGAATAATAATACTAAATGGGCACCACGGAAACCAAAAGGCACTCAAGGCCCTCAAGTCCAAAATAGACAAAAAGCACAGAGGCAGGATCAAGGTTTTTGTGTACTCGTACTGGCACTTTATGGGGCATGAATTTGACCACGCAGGCTTTGTGGAGACATCTCTGATGCTTGCCATATCAGACAAGCCGAACATGAAGCTTGCAAGAAAGGGCCTCACAACACAAAACATGACAAAACAGCAAAAGTTGCGAATCTCCAAGCTTGCGTCTGTGCAGTTTATTAAAGCTACCAAAAACGGCGTGTGGGGGGATCCGCGGAATGCGACGAGGGGAGACGGGCGCCAGATCTTGGCCGAAATTGTGAAAAACATAACAAAAACAGTGTCAAAGTTGGCTTAGTGATTAAAACTCTAATTTTCACCAATGAAATTTTAATATAATGCCTAGTTAGGAGAGCCAATAAGTGAATTAAATGTCAGTTGACATGGCAGTAAAAGTACTGGATGAAAGCATCGACAAAGTAGTTCTAATCAAGCTCAAAGGCGGCAAGACCATCAGGGGCAACCTCAGAGGTTTTGACCAGCACATGAACCTGCTACTCGACGGCTCAGAGGAGATCCCTTCTGAAGGCGAGGCAAAAAGCATTGGAACCATTGTTGTGCGAGGGGACAACGTAGTTATGATCTCCCCTCCTCCTGCGTGATGATGCATGGGTAGAGGAACTCCCTCGATGGGGCTTTTCACAAGGAAAAAGCCTCACATCAGATGCAGAAGATGCGGCAAGAATTCGTATCACAAGCGTCAGCACCGCTGCGCAAGCTGTGGATTTCCGGATGCAAGGATTCGCAAGTATTCTTGGATCAAATGGTACGCGTAAATGGAAGTCGCAATAATTCTTAGTTCCATTGCAGGGGCTGCAACGGCTGCCACAATTAACAGATTTCCAAAGAAAGGCAAGACGCCGCTTTTGGGCGCAAACTCTCAGATAAGGGCGCAAATTGAGACCCTCAGGATAGAAAAAGACATTCTCACCAAGACGATTTCAAGGTTGTATTCTGACGGTGGAGATCTGACAAAGATTCAACGCGACAAGCTCCTCTCAAGGTACCAGCACCAGCTGGGCGTAATTTTGGCCAAAATAGAAAAACTCGAGGAGGCCTCCAAGTACCCTGACCTCGGCCCACTGGGGGACGGCCTGATGAGCCTCATGGATCAGAAGCTGTCTGCGCTTGACAAACGACTTGCGGAGATATCATCCAAGATTTCGGTGGCGCAGGTCCAGCTTGAAAAGCCCAAAGCCGAAAAGGAGGAGCCAAAGAGAGAATCAAGGATCGAAAAAGAAAAACCGGCGCCGGTAGAAAAGCCCGAAGTCGTAAGCTCAGAAAGCATCGAGGAGATGATCAGGTCTTTTGCAAAGCCAGCAAAGAAGCTGGAGCTGACTACACTTACTGAGATTCCTGCAGCTGTTTTGCCAGATACGATTGCGCAGCCAGTCGAGACGCCGCAGATCCAGACACCGCCAGTGCAGGTTCCTGCATCGGTGCAGCAAGTCGTGCCCCCCAAAGTGCAGGAGACAATTCAACCACAAAAACCAGTACTTGTCGAGCCGATCGATATTGAAAAACAGATTAGATCAGAGCCGCCGAAGCTAGAGTTCAGAGATGAGCCAAAGCCAGAGATCGAAAAGAAAAAGCCAAAGCTGAACATCCCGGAGCCAGTCGAAGTGGAAGAAGACGAAGACGACCTGGATTCAATCAAGCGCGAAATAATGAAGACGTTATCAAAGCTAGAGCAGGCCGAGGTAGAGTAATTGTCGTTTGATGATGCCATTTCGGCATTGTCTAAAGACGCACTCAAGTTTGTCAAAGACGGACAGCTTCTCGGATTGGGAAGCGGTCGTGCAGCAACTGCGTTTGTGAATGCGCTTGGCCTGCACATAAAGCAAAAAAAGATGTCTATCCGCGCAGTCCCGACATCTCTGCAGATAAAGCTGGTTGCAGAAAAAAACGGAATTCATATCGTTGATTCTGGCCAGATACACAAAATCGACGTCGTCTTTGATGGCGCAGACCAGATAGACTCGCAAAAAAATCTCATCAAGGGTGGCGGAGGCGCATTGCTTCGCGAAAATGTCTTGATTTCATCTTCAGACAAGGTAGTCATCATGGCGGACTCGACAAAGTTTGTAAAATACTTGAACAGGCCTGTGCCGGTAGAGGTGCATCCCTTTGCAAGAGGCACTGTAAAGAAATTCATCGAAAGACTTGGCGGAAGGCCTGAGCTGCGAACGATCGAGCGCGGTTATCCATTCATCACAGAAAACGGCAATGTAATTTATGACTGCGATTTTGGCACAATCAAATCCCCAAATGCACTTGCTCAAAAAGTAAAGCAGATTCCAGGCGTACTCGAAGTCGGCATATTTACACGTAAGCCGGACGTCATCTACAAGGCAAAAGAAAACGGAAGATTCGATATTCTTTAATGATTAGTTGCCAATTTTTGATCTTTTAAGCCCTGTAGACATTATACGAAATTTGTACCTTGTCTTGTGTTATTTTTTCTATAAATTATCTTGAGAGTGGATTGTTCACTATCATGTAAAATCGCGACTTGCCCAAATTGAGTGGAAAACAATTACCGCAGACAGTAAGAATTCCGTTACCTTAATTCGTCATCATGGCGATGGTATGAATGCCATCATTTCTGTCTTTAGCATGATGCGTTTTTATAATAGATTGTCGCAGTTGATTTGTGGGCGCAAAGCCAATAAAATCCAAAAAAAGCATCACCCTTGAGAAAGAGCTAGAGACCACGGTGCGAAGAATCCAAGGCAGACTGATAGAAAAAACCGACAGAAGTTGGAGCCTCTCCGAAGTCCTCAACATACTGGCTGCAGCCGGCCTGCAACAAACAAAGAAGATGAGTCGTGCAGAGTGGCAAAAGACACTACAGTCAGTCGACAACAAAACTATAAACTTTGACGACTCGACAATTACAGATTTTATAAAAAAGATTTCCTAGACAATTACAGATTTTGCTTATGTCGATTCCGACATAAAAGGCCGCATTTTTACAAAAGCGAGCGTGAAAGCCCTAGCCCTTTAGGGCAGGGATGAAAGCGAGCACACCACAGGTCAACATTCCACACACCAAAAACCATACAACAATCTGTATCTAATCCAAACATGTGGAACCCAGTATGGAGATCGCCAGCGTCGCACCGGAAACGGTCTTCTGGGGATCGTTTGTACATCGGCTGGGTCATTCCAACAAATCCAAGCAAGTCTTGGTCGGAAATGTCGGCACAAATACCTC
>JAWCQC010000043.1:0-9022 GCA_038869975.1 Candidatus Nitrosotenuis sp. | reverse complement strand
CAGACGACTGTAACCGTAAAACTCGACTGTGTGTTGGTTCTGCAAAAACCCGCTTGATGGCGACAGATGAGACGGAAAAACAGCAAAAGCAGAACCCCGAACCCTTTAGGGTCGGGAGTGTGTCAGATTTCAGCATTCACGATCCCTATTCTGTACTTTCGCAGAATACGAATAGAGCCAGACAAGGAAGCAAGAGACAATGTGTGGAAATTCATCAAAGGTCATCATATAATTGAATTAACTGGATCTGTATTAGAGCAAGCTAAACAAGACATAAAATTCAGAGATTATGAAGATGCAATACAATATTACTCTGCAAAAACAAAATGTGATGTTATTGTTACCAGAAACAAGAAAGATTTCCCACATAAAGATGTCAAAGTCATGAACCCTGAAGACCTTTTGGATAGTTATGAATGATATGTTTTTGTTTGATTTCTCTTTCTGGAACATTAGATAAAGCGGGTCTAGTGGGATTCGAACCCACGACATAAGGATGTCTCCAAGTTTTAAGAGTCCTTCGCTCTACCTGGCTGAGCCATAGACCCTAGAGCAAAGAGCCCATGCGTCGTTATAAAATCATAGCGTGAGGAAATAATTTAGTTTGGTGTCTTGGCTTCGATTTGGTTGTATTTTTCCAAAATCGCAGTCAGTACCGTCGAAACAGGAACGTTGTTCATCTTCTTTTTCTCTTCGAGAAGTTTTTGGTACGCCTCCAGCGTGATGTACACTGGAATGGAGCCGTTTCCTTCAAGCAAGCCTTTTACCTTGTAGAGGGCGCTTTCCATCCCCCTTTCCGCAGACTTGGCAAACTTGATCTTGCTCAAGAAACCGCCAATCGGTCCAAACGGCATCTCATAGTTCACCATCATGGTTACTGTGGTGAGTCGCTCGGATTTTGGGGTGAACTCGGTTGTGATGTCCCATTTCTTGAATGGTCCTGAAATCATTTTTGCTGCGATCCTTCTTTCTCTGACGAACTCGGTGGTCTCGCAGTCCCACTCTAGTCTTTTTCCGCCAAAGTCACCTACAATTCTGAATGTGGTGCCGACACCCATGCCGTCCTTGATATCCATTGGGATCACAGTCATTGCAACGCCTTTTTCCGTCATCTGGTCGGAGACGTGCTCTGGCCTTGCAAAATACGTAAAAACTGTGTCAACGGGGGCTTTGATGTCGATCGTCTTTGTAACTGTAGTCAACGTTTGGCTC
This sequence comes from Candidatus Nitrosotenuis sp., assembly GCA_038869975.1. GTDB lineage: Archaea > Thermoproteota > Nitrososphaeria > Nitrososphaerales > Nitrosopumilaceae > Nitrosotenuis. The sequence continues at coordinate 7,810 of JAWCQC010000043.1, read as the reverse complement.
TTTTCCAAGTCAGCATTTAAAGCTTTTGACCTTTTTCGCAAAAAATCAGTTTGCATATATTGAATTAACGACTATCTTGATCGTGAAGCTAGCGCTGTTTGCAATTGTGGCGATCTTGGTTTTTTATGCCCAATCGGCCGCAGGTCATGCTTTGTTCAACTCTGCCGAGTCCACCATCGGCGACAACCGAGTCCAGATCGCAACAGACCCAGAGATACCCCAAATAAACGAAAAAACCAAGATACTTTTGCGAGTCACCGATTTGAACCTAAACGAGGTTCCCCGATTTACGGTCGGCATCAGGATCTTTTATGATGACGTCCAAGTCGACGGCATCCCGCCCCAATCCATCGAAGGCGGCCACTGGAGTTACGACTATGTATTTGAGAGGCCTGGCAACCACATCTTCAGAGTCGACCTGTATGGCGCAGACGGCAAGGTCATAACCCACACATTCAACGTGAGCACGCAAAGTCCCTTTGGATATATTTTCATCTATGTGATAGTGTCGGGTGCAGTAGGCCTTGCAATAATTGTTGGCTACATCTATCTGCCGCGGCTCAGAGCTAGGCGCTAGTCTGAATTGTGGTCTTGCCCAGCCTGAAGGCAAAAATAGCAGTAAGCAGAGTCATTGCAAACAGCAAGATTCCGATTCCAAGGTGTATTGCCACAAGCAGCGCGTGCAGTTTTAGATCGATTACCAGTGCGCCAAGAGTTATCTGGGTTACAACAAACACCGATGCAAGCGTGCTTGTGAGCTTGATTTTTTTGTCAGTGTGTTTGTTGAGCCACACTCCGATCGTAGTTGCAATGACTAACGTGCCGGTGGTTGCTGCGACAAATCTGTGAATCCACTCTATGAGGAACTCGTTGTCTGGCAAGAGTCCGTTTGGGCACAGCGGCCAGTCAGGGCAGGAAAGGCCAAGTCCTGCGGCAGACACATACCCGCCGATGAACATCAACGAATACAAAACTGCAAGCGATGCAAACGACAGATATTTGAGAAGCAAGCTACTCTACTATGAATTCGCCTTGCATTCCCAGTGCTGCGTGTCCTGGTACTGTGCAGATATAATGATATGTGCCAGGGGCGCCGGCGGTGAACGTGACTTCGCCTGACTCGCCCGGCTTCATTGGGTTGTTTGGTGATTTGATTGCAGAGTTCCACACAACAGAGTTTGGATCGTCCACATCAGACACCACGCCAAAGGAGTGGAACGATTTTCCTGCGTTGGCCACCTTGAATGTGACAGTGTCGCCTGATTTGACTGTGAATTTCGGGTTGTGGCCCTCCTCGCCTGGAAGCGCGTTAAATGACAGAGTTTTGAAATCTGCAGACTCGACAAATTTGAGATCAAAGTTGTGGCTCACGCCGGTTGGTGCCGCTGCCTGTGGCGCCTCACCTTTTGGCCCCACTATGATTTTACCCACCATTCCCATCTCCCTGTGGCCTGGTACAGTACAGATGTAGTAATACGTGCCCTCTTTTGATGGTACAAAGTGCGACTCGCCTGACTCGCCCGGTTTGAGTGGGTTGTTTGCGCTGGCAACCTCGGTTCCCGGAATTATACCTGTAAAGCCTTCTGTTGCTTCAGTCACACCGAATGCGTGAAAGGACTTGCCTCCATTTTTGACGATAAACTCTAACTTGTCACCAACGTTTGCGTGAATGTCTGGGTTGTGGCCTTCTTGGCCTGGAAGCGCGTTAAATGACAGAGTTTTAAAATCTGGCGACTCGACAAAGGTGAGCTCGACGTCGAACTCTTTTCCTGTGACTGCTGCTTGCTCCGCAGCAGGCTTTTCTGCAAGCATCTGGTTTCCTGGCGGCAACGATATCCAGTAATCCCAAAAGCTGAAAAACAATATCCCTCCTGCAATGCACACACCGCACATTATTGCAAGCATCTTGGCCGTTCGCGCCGGTGTTGTCCTGTAGATTGGTTCTGCGTGTTGCTCCAAAGTAATCACCTAGTGATGCGGCGTCTTTGCCTGGTATGGGAAGTAGTACTTGCCGCCAAGGCCCCACGGGTCGTCCATGTTTGCCTCCTTGCCTTTTGCGGAGCTGTATATCATGTTGAATATCCAAAGTCCCATGCTCACACCGATTATCATTGCGCCAACCGATGCGATTTGGTTCATTATGATGTATTCTGGCAGCGGGATGTAGTCGTAGACGCGCCTTGGCATGCCGTACAGTCCCAGCACGTGCTGTGTGAAGAAGACCATCACGGTGCCAATGAAGGACATGATAAAGTGAATCTTGCCCATCGTCTCGTTGTACATTCTGCCTGTGACAAACGGGAACATGTAGTAAAGGAACCCAATTGAGCCAAACGCAATCGTGCCCATCACAAACAGGTGGAAGTGCCCTACCACCCAGTACGAGTCGTGTGTGATAAAGTCAAACGGCATCGCAGAGTTTGCTACGCCTCCTGCTCCCGCCGAAAAGAACAATGCGATTCCGCCAACCGACCACATCATCGGCGTTGCGAATTTGATTCGCCCGCCCCACATTGTGGCCAAAAAGTTGAAGACGTGCATAGCAGATGATGGCACCGCCGCAAGGGTCCCTATCATGAAGACGGTTTTTTCCGTAAACGACATTCCAGTCGAGTACATGTGGTGCGCCCACGAGGAAAATCCCACTATGCTCAGCATCACAAAGGCAAAGATTCCTGAAGATTGTGAAAAGATAGGCTTTCTTGAGAATCTTGGAATTATCTCATACATCATTCCGATTGCAGGAATCACAAGCACGTAGACTTCGGGGTGGAACGTAAACCAAAATAGATGCTGGTACGCAATGGGGTCTCCTCCCTTTGCGGGATCAAAGAATCCTGTCACTCCAAGCCTGTCTGTCAGCAACATCACAAGGGCTGCTGCAAATGTAGGCACTGCGACTAGAACAATCAGTGAGGCAGTAAGAAACGACCATGCCAAAAGTGGGACTTTGCTTAGGGGCAGGTCAGGGTGCTTGCACTTGAGAATGGTCACTATAAAGTTGATTGCGCCAAGAATCGATGACACCCCAAGTATCTTTTGGGCAAAGATCCACATGTCTGCCGCAGGACCCGGTGCCCTGATGGCAGAGTACGGCGGTGTTGCGTACCATGTAAAGTCTGCAAAGCCAAGCCAGATGAGTGCCCCTGCTGGCGGGATCATCCAGAATGCGACGGCGTTGAGCTTTGGATACGCCATGTCCTTGTATCTTACCATGATCGGAACAAAATAGTTGCCAACCGCAGAGGCAAATGGCAAAAGGAACAAGAAGATCAGGGTGGTTCCATGAACAGTAAACATTCTGTTAAACGTCATGGAATCGGCAATTATCTGGGAGCCTGGCAGGAACAATTCTGCTCTGATGCCAAGTGCAAGCGCCCCGCCCATAAAGAAGAACGTCAGTGACGATATCAGGTACAGCAGGCCCACATCCGTGTGGTGGGTCGAAAACATTATCTGCCAGATTGGACGCGGCTTGGCAAGCTCCAGTACCATATTAGCTGCTCACCTGTGCATCTTTTATTAAAGTTATCAATTCATTCCTCCACATATAGTGTCGCCCTCATGTTGTAGTGAAGCAATCCGCAGTATTCTCTGCACTGGATTGTGTATTCTCCTGCCTTGTCTGGCGCAAACCATACCGTGTTTACTCTGCCGACTATGGCGTCCTGCAGCACCACGTAATCATGAATGTTGAATGCGTGGTTGACGTCTTTGGCGGTTATCTCAAATTTGTACGGCTTGCCCTTCTTTACGTGCAGCTCGCCTACCTCCTTTGTTCCGTCTGCGTGCTCAAAGGTCCAAAACCACTGCTGTCCTGTGACCTTGATGACTTCGGCCTCTGCTGGCGCGTGCTCAACGATTCTTTCTACGTTCCAGGCCTCTGCGCCTACGTACGCCAGAAGAGCTACCACAACACCGATGTAGATCCATTCAGGCCAGTTTGAGTGGTGCTCGCCCATTTACCATTCACCTTTTTCTTCGTATTTGGTCGGCTTTGCCTTTGGGTGGGACTCTCTGAACCTCCACACAAGCCATATCAGTGTGCCGGAGACCACTGCGCCCACAGTGAACGCAATCGTCATCATCTTGAAGAACAAATTCCAGATCTCCACTTTGCGCTGCACGTACTGGCCAGGCTCTGAGCCCTCGGCTGCAAAGACAAGCTGCAATGTAGGCAAGATAATCAAAACGGTCAAAACTGAAAATAACACTAGCTTCCTAACCATGACCAATTATAGCTCGTGGACTTCGAATTCTATTTAAGGGTTTTGTGCTTTGCCAGTCCTGTAAACGATACTTTGTCGATCGTCGTGCATCCCACGATCAAATCAGAAACAAAGCAAAGAAGATTATGATTATTATTGCCGGCATGAGTCTTCGCATTCTTGCGTTGATCCTTATTGCGTCGTCTTTTTTGTCATGGTCGATGAATCTCATCTGGATGACCATGGACAAAAGGTTGTTGAGGAAAAGCGCGTACGCAATTATCATGATTTTGTCAAACAGCGTGAGGTAGCCTATTGGGGGCAGTTGGTTTGCGGCATTGAGATGGGCCGCGACTGCTGCCAAAAGTGTTGATGCGCCAAGTCCGATTCTTGAGGCAAGTTGGTTGGGCTCATCCAGAACGCCAGCATTGCGATCGTTGTGATTATCAGTACGGGAAATATGGTCTTCAGAAAGGAGGAGAGAAAATACCTCTCAATTGTGATAGAAAACACGTATCTTGAGTACGACTTGCCGTCAGGGTATCGGTGCTCCGTTATTTGTGAGTCGTTGGAGACAAGGCGCCAGCCGGGTATGTTGACGAGGCTGTCTATGCCAGATGCCTCCAGGTCTGGAACAAACACAATCGAGTTTATGTCATCTATTCCCTCCACTTCGACTGTCAAAAACAGCTGCTCAAAGGGATATTTTTGAAAGTTCATGTTCTTCAGAAAGGTTCCCTTTACAGGGATTTCATAGTGGGGTTCAACGGTTATGGTTTCCATAGTGACCCTGCCGTTCATGAATTCAAAATTGGGCTTTGGTTGGATAAAGTCGGCCTCATCGGATCTTGTCCACAAAGATCATACGCACCTGTCTGCAGGTCTACCTTGCCAACATTTAGGAGGTAGATGCCTATTTCGTATTTTGCCGCAGGCGACTGGTCCTGACCCCACGCCGGCAAAGTGGCGGCATTTAGGAGAACAAATACTGCAGACAAGGCAACAAGTTTTTTGTTTTCAATGTTTTTTCTTGAAAAAGATCATACTATATAATTTTAGATTGAATGTAACGACCGGGGCGACAGTTAGTGTTTTGATTTTTAGAATGGGCCCTGGTTGTATCTTTCTGAGTTCATCGCGTTGATTGCGCCAAGCGAGAATTTTCCCTGATCCTCCCTCACTATTGTCAAGGAGGCGTTTGCGATTATCAGCTCAAAGAGTGATTGGGGGCTCAGGTTGAGTATGTTTGAGATCATTGCCTTTATTGGATCCATGTGGGTCACGCACAGCACGTTTTTGCCTGCGTGATTTTTGCAAATGTGGTCCACCATGTCCAAGACTCGCTTTTTCACCTGGGCAAATGTCTCGACGCCGTTTTCTGCAATGGTGGGATCGCCTTGGTAGAACTTTAAAAAGACGTTTCCGTGCTTGGCAAACAGCTCGTCGTAGGCCATTCCAGAGAATCTGCCCATCTCAAGCTCGTAGAGTCTTTCGTCTTCTGTTGGCTCTAGGTTCAGGTGGCGCCCGACTATCTCTGCGGTTTTTTTTGCGCGCTCAATTGGGCTTGTGTAGATGTGCGATATGTCCAATGATTTTAGGTATCTTCCTATGTCGTCTGCCTGCTTGATGCCTTTTTGCGTCAACGATACGCCAGGTGCCCTCCCTGCCAGAACTCGTGCTGTGTTGTTTTGTGCTTGGCCGTGGCGTAAAAATATGATCAAACCCATGCACTTGGTGAGCTTCTCAGTAAAGATAATAATAACATTGCCTGCCGTTTTTTGTTGAAGATAGGAATAATCGGCGGCACTGGGGGCATGGGCAAGGGGTTTGCGCTTCGATGGTGCCAAAAACACGAAATTCTGATCGGGTCAAGAGACGCGCAGAGAGCTGCGGCTGCCGCTTCAGAGTATCTTGCAGAGGCAAAACAAGTCTACGGTAATGTTGGCGGAACGATTTCGGGAAAGGACAACGCCTCGGTTGCGCAAGAAAGCGACATTCTGATTTTATCCATTCCGTATGAGAATATTGATTCTGTCTGCTCTGAGCTTCTTGGCAAGATAAAGGATGGCTGCACCGTGATATCGCCGATTGTCCCAATGGTAAAAACAGATACAGGTTTTGAGTTCATACCAATCAAGGAGAACAGGCCGTTTTCACACCAATTGGTGCAAAAATACATGAAAAACAGATCAAAGCTGGTCTCTGCGTTTCACGTCATTTCGGAAAAAAAGCTTGTCGACCCCAAGCTCACACTTGATTACGACATTTTTGTGTGCGGCGACGACAAGGAATCAATTGATTTGGTCAACGGCCTTATCTTGGAGATCAAGGGGCTGCGGCCAATATTTTTGGGCCCAGGCTCGCTTGCATACATGGCAGAGATTGCGACGCCGCTTCTTTTGAATGCCATGATAAGAAACAAGCTGAAGAATCCGGGCATCAAGATAGTTTGAGCTCAATTCAACCAAAAAAAGGAAACTGGTACTCTGCCATGGGGGTGTTGTTCATGGTGGGTGGAGCAATAGTATTGGTAAGAGATATTTTCTTGTGGAGCCCGGAATTTGTGCTTGATTTTTTGCTGAATTCTGAGATCACAAATGAAAAGATCTCAGCTGGCATGTTTGCGTTTGGAGGATTTTTATTGGCTTTGGGGTTGAGAAAGAGGGTTGTTCAGTAGGGAAAGGTTCCTAAAAAGGCAAAAGATACTCCACTTGGCAACGCTGGACAAAAATGGAATGCCGCATCTTGTTCCGGTTTGGTATAGATATTCTGCAAAAAAATTCTATGTGGGCACAAATTCGAAGACTGCAAAGGCAAAAAACATTCAAAAAAACAAGACGGTGTGCTTTTGTGTTGATGCCGGCGTGTGGCACCCAATCTATGGGGTGATGGGAACAGGCAAGGCAAGACTCATCACAAAATCATCCGATGTTAAAAGAATTGCAGCCGCAATACTGCTTCGGTATTTTAAGAGCCTTCAAGACAAGTCTGCAAAACAGTTGCTTGATGACACAGACTGCGTAATAGAAATCACGCCAAAAAAAGTCACTAGCTGGCATTATTGAAAGCGCACATTTTGTACGTTAACTTGTTTTTGTGGTGATCTTTTTGATTTCAGCTTGATTAAATATGCTATCCAAACCTTGGAAATAATCCATGATAGCAGGCATTCATTCCAGAATAGATCACGTGATTTCTATTTCTTCGGTTCTGTTGATAATCTCATCAAACTCCGGTGGAATTTGTTTTGCAGTGATTAGGATCTCAAAGCCCATTATGTTTCCGCCTTCATCAACGTCAAGAAATTTGTCATTACAAAGGCGAGCGGGAAAGCCCTAGCCCTTTAGGGCAGGGATGAAAGCGAGCACACCACAGCTCAACATTCCACACACCAAAAACTATACTAAACTAAAACACCAGCTAGGATCAAAAATGATCCTGACCTACAACGTAAAACACGGCCGTGATTTTTCAGACGAGCTGAAAAAGGCCAGGACAGTAGCCAGGTTTGCAATCCGCACCAAATCCCAATCATCAAAAGACGTCCAACACATCGGCCTAAAATCGGCCATATCAAACCAGATCCTGCGAAAATACCGCAG
>JAWCQC010000042.1:0-9981 GCA_038869975.1 Candidatus Nitrosotenuis sp. | reverse complement strand
GGTTCCATATGTTTGGATTAGATACAGATTGTTGTATGGTTTTTGGTGTGTGGAATGTTGACCTGTGGTGTGCTCGCTTTCATCCCTGCCCTAAAGGGCTAGGGCTTTCACGCTCGCTTTTGTAACCGAATTATTGCTTCCATCAAACTTGCTGCTTTTTTGAAAACTGTATTATATGGTTCATAACCATTATACAGCTTTAATTCTGGCCTTTCAACTATTGATTTAATCAGGCCAGCATCCTTTACACCAGAAACAATAGATGATTGATATTTTCTTTCTATGATTTTGTGGAGTTCTAAAAGAGCAGCTTCACTAAGGTGTTGCATTAAAGTTCTGCGAGTTGGTCAAATACATCTTTGTTGTCATCTATTGCTTTTTCTGCGATAGACCTAACAATGTCTAGTTCAATTTGTTGGTCTTTGTCGTTTGTTGGTTCAACCATATGCATTTCCCATTTGTAAGTAGATTGATTCTGTTTTTAAATATACTTTAATCTGTGTTTGCTAAAATATGTTAAATAATCTTGATACAGACGAGGGCGTGGTTATAAGGCACAAGTTCTACATTGCCTCCAGAACTTTGTGGCGATCATTTATTACACTAAATTCATTATTGAATGGTTTTGCGGCAGATATTTTTTCTTCTAATGGTAATGCCTACAACTCTTTTATTGCCTGCAAGATCTGCGCCCGGTCTTTTGCGCCTGGAGTGTGCTTCAGATAACTTTCAAAGTCCTGCCTTGCTTCCTTGTTTTTCTTTAGCTCAAGCCTTGCAATTCCGCGATTTTTGTAAATCGGCCCAAATCTGGTTGGGTTGATTTTGATCGCATTGGTGTAGTATGATTCGGCCTTCTCAAACTGTCTTGTTTTTAGGTAATAATTCCCCAAGCCCCTGTACGCAAGATAGCATCTTTTGTTGTGCGTCAGGCTTTGCTCGTAATACTGGATGCATTCGGGCGAATTTCTTTCGTTGTATATACCGCCCAACAGGCACAGCGCAGTCGAGTTTGTCCCATCCAGCGCTATAGCTTCCTTTAGTGTCTTGATTGCGTCATCTGCTTTTCCCTGCAGGTTCAGCTTTTCTGAGACAAAGCAGAGTCGATTTGATTTTTCCTTGTTTTTGTTTTCAACTTTGATGGCAGATATTATGTCTGCTGGCGCCACAAGTATTGCCAGCCTCCCGTCCTCCTCCCATAGGTCGTCAAACTGTTTTTGCGGGATCATCCCGATCTGGTCTGGCTGCGGCATGTAGTGGATGATCGAGTTTTCCTTTTGGTCATAGCCGGAGATTACCGATGCATGTTGCACCACTTCGTACAGGCCTGGCAGTATCACGATGGGCGGTATTCCCATGTCGATCACCTTTTTGAGATCTCGCAGTGACGAGTGCAAAATGAGACTTGATAGGCCGTGTCGCTCAGCAAGCTCTATTCCTTCAATGAGAATGCTTCCGCGGACGTTCTGGTACTTTTTTGCTATCTCTTTTGCCTCTGCAAGAGGCAGGTTGACATCCCAGTATTTTGATACCGCACTTACGGCAAGAGGCAGGCAGATGTTTTCCTCTGTCACAGGCGGAACTAGAAGCTCATGTTCACTCATGTTTAGAGTCTTCTATTTTGATATTAAAACCGTTCAAAGCGAGACAAATCGTTCTATTAACAAGAGCCCGTCCTGAGTCATTTCGGGATGGAACTGCGTGCCAAAGATTTTTGTGTCTTTGTACCGAACCATCTCGTATTTGCAGCTTGCCGAGTATGCAAGAGGCACAAGCGAGCTGCCAAGCTGGGATATCTCAAAGCTGTGGCTTTGGTAGACGCGTATGGTACCGCTGCACAGCGGATTTTCTTTTATTACTGTCACAGTGCCTTCCCCCTTTTGGGCCGAGCTCATCTTTCTGATTGTGCCGCCAGTTGTAAGAGCCAGGATCTCCGCCCCGTAGCAGATCCCAAGCAGCGGTTTTCCTGCAGATATGGCGTGGCAGATTATTTTGGAGTTTATTGCGTTCATTTGCTGGTTGTTTTGTCTTCTGCCAGACAGGATAAAAGAGTCGTACTCGTCCATCTTGGATGTCAGTATTTTATCAAACGTCTCTGCAACAAACTCTGTCCTGTGAAGAAAATCCACGATGTTTTTTGTAAACACCGAGCCGTTGTCCACTAAGAGCAGCATTCGAATCGATTACTTGCCCACTTCGATTGAGACATAGTGCAGCTCAGGTATGCTGTCAATCACTATTACAGTTCCAATGTTTACGGTGTCATCTTGTTGCCACATCAGGACGCGTTTTCCTCTTGGAGTTACGAACTCGTTGATGAACTTGTCAAGCAACTCGTTTGTTGTGTCGAGATCTAACTGGGAGAAGAACGAGACTTCGCCCTCTTTGAACGATAGCGGCACTGACAGCGCAGTAGGCGTCACAACCTCGATGCCTTTTTCCTCAAACACGGACCTGATTGCCTGGATCCTGCCGGTCTTGTCAAATCCCGGCTCCACCTGTGATGTCGAAGTAAGAGGTACGCCTGAAAGCTTGCGCAGATACGCATCAAAGGCGGCGTGTTGGGTGTTCCCAAGTCCGACATAGTACTCGCCATTGAATGCAGCACCCACTGCCGCAATGGTGCCAAGTTCGGCGACTACGCCCCCTCCAGAGCCGGCAGTGTACACAGGTATAAAGTAGACGTCGTGTTCTCCCACTCGGTACAAGATGTTGTCACCTATGCGTGGAGTCCTAAGCAGCGTTTTTAGCTGCGCAAAGTCGTTGTCCTTGTCAAGTGCCTCCCTTACTGCTGTTGGTCCGATCAGTTTTGTAGTGGAGTTTAGCGGCACCTGGTAGAACTGCATGTTGCCAAGAGTCGGCAGATCGTTTTCCACTATCATGTATCCTGAGAGGTTCTTTCCCTGTGACCCTCTGAGCTCCAGCGACAGCAGGCCCAAGAATTTGATCTTGTCGTGACCTGGCGGTTTTGCAGTTATATAATATGCCTCCAGTCTGGCCGGGATCTCATAAAATGAGTTTGCCTGGATGAAGGTCTCTGTGTTTGTGACGTGGTATATGTTGAACATCTCCGTCTTCCAGGTGAAGAGCTCTTGTGGGTACCTTATCTGCTCATTTAGCCATGAGGGTATTGGCTGGAACTTGTCCTGGTACTGGCTATACAGGATCCTTGCAAAATAGTCGTCGCCGTACTTGAGTAATGTGATGTCGCCGTGGTAGGTGTCCACAAGGGCGAATCCGACCAGACGCAGGTATGGGTTGCCCATAGACCAGGGCACCGCATGAGTATCAAATCCGACAATTAATGGTATGAGCCAGTATGTGTTTTTGCCGTCGGTTACGGGGTAAAAGTCAAGTTTCTGCCCAAACAGACTATACAGAAAATACGGGTACAGCGTCTCCATTCTGTCGTAGATGTCCTTGTATCTCATCACATGCACTGGGGTGCCAGGATAAGACAAAAGAAAATTCGGCTCAAAGACCCAGCTTAGCGGCGGCGCTACGTCTATTCCGCCCCTTCCCGAGTACAGTGCATTGTTAAGCTCCGCGCTTGTGCCGCCCCGTGTTGTTGGGTATGCAGACCATGTTTCGCTAAACAGTCCGCCTTCTCCATAGTAAATAGCCCTCTGCGCGAACAGCTTGCTGCTATCTACTGATTGGCCTGTGGTTGCCTGTAGTGTGAGAAATCCGTTTGGAACGTGAGTATATACGAGGTGTTCGTTGTACCAGCGGTTCTCGAGGCTCACGGTGGACGGAAGAACCGGTTTCATCGATGCGGTCCAATACAGCGTGTTGTTGAATCTGAGAATGTCATTGTCTTCAAAGTCAACATACGGTATGAGGCCTATCTCAGGCTTTAGCTTGGCAAACGCTGCCTCCCAGTCCCAGATTCGGATCGAGTCGAGGACGTCGCGGTTTCTGTCCATGTAGCTTTTGATGTTGTTTGGTGAAACAGAAACCAGATTCACGTTTGTGGTAGTCGTCTTGATCTTGTCAAGCTCTCCCAGGTACCGGTTTACAGCTATTTGCTGTTGCGTGTAGGGGCCTAGGTACTCTATCTTGCGGGTGTCAGCTATGCTGTTGTTGACTGCCATTATAGAGCCGGCGATTATTCCTATGGCAACAAGTGTGAAGATTCTGATGTAGAGGTCGCGTTTTACTGGGTGTGTCAGCACTCTTGAGCGGAATCTGTCGAGTATGGCAAACGCAATAAGCGCAAATCCGGCTGCAAGGGTGCCGCCAATTACGTATTTTGTGTTGTAGTCGATTTGTTCCGTAAAGAAGAGGTTGATTCCTGCCCAGATCACTCCTATTCCGATTATTCCTTCTATTGTGGAGACGTAGCTTAGAAACTTGGGTTTGCCCTGCGAGGAATCTGAAATGTACGATGTGATTACTCTTACTATGGAGTGGAGCCCGACGTATATTGCAAGCCTCATTCCTATTACTCCGAGTAGCGGCGGCACCACAAGAGTGAGAGCAGGTATTAGTTCGATGACTGCCTGCGCTGGCTCTGACGATGTGGGTGTGATAAACGGCAGCGTGAAGATGGTCGGAATGTTGCCTATCCCCAAGTCGTTGCCATCGAGCATGTAGACTAGGCCAAGGCCGAACATGATGTTGACAAAAAATGCGCCAAACAGGAAGATCTTTGTTATCTGCCAAATTACGAACTGAGGTACGCTCAGCTTATACTCCCTGAAACTGGGAATATTTTTTGCAAGGGGGTCGTGGGTTGCACGATTCAAAAACGTGATCATTACGTGTATTGAATACCACACAATCGAGGAGCGGTTTTTAATGTCCACATTGAGGAGCGCAATGGCAGAGAGGACGAGGGCGGAGATGATCGAGTACTGGAGGGGTTTGGTGAACTGGTCCCCAAATTCCGTCATGTTCATAGAGAGTATGACGCCCTGGTTGCCCACTATTGCCAGCACTATTATGCCGATGATGGCTATTATACCAAGCCTGATGAGTTTGCCTGCTCCTGGCTGTGGTGAGCTGGCTTCGGTCGAGGAACTATACAAATTCAAGGTTCTTCCTTTGTGGATAAATTAATGTCTTAGGATGGTGTTCTAGGCAATTGTGGCGTATCCTTTGCAGATCATATAAACTGCGGCATATTTTGGCACTGTGAGCTGCTCGTTTTTGTACGGCCCGAATTTTTTGTGCCTTAGCTTGAATTCGACTGGACAGTTTGCAGTCACGGTGACTTGGTCGTCGTCGATGTAGCATGCATCGGTAGCCGGGTTGAATTTTGCCAGATCTCGGCATAGGGTCTTTGCGAGGCCGCTTTTGCTGTTCAGCGTGCCCCCGAGCCTGAAGATCCTGTGAACGTCGATTGTCACGTTTGGGTCTACTTTGGCTCCTAGATCTCTTTGAGCGTCCTCCAGTCGTTTTTTGAAGGCCGTGTAGCCTTCTGAGATGAGCTGCTTTGAGATTTTGGGCTTGTTTGACTTGGAGCCAAAGATGTATTTTGAGACGCGCCCAGGCCAGCCCTTGTCGTCGAGGTCCGCAAACTGGGACTTGGCAAAGTTGTATTTGGCCCCAAAGGTCTCCGGCAGTGCCCCCTTGAGCATCACATAGTCCACAAGCTCTGCCCTTTGTTTTGAGTCTAGCTTTTCGTAGTTTGTGTTTGACGCATAGACGTGGAATCCCTCGTTGCCTGAAAAAAATACAGAGATGTCTTCTTTTTTTATTCCAAGGTCCACAGTAAGCACGTTGGTCAGCTTTTTTACCTCATTTTTTGCGGCCGAGATGCACTCGTTGCAAAGCACTGACGTGGTTTCGAATTTTGCTGCGTTACAGGACGGACATATGTCCGAGTTTGCAAATATGTGCGAACAGTTTGCGCATTTTTTGCAGGTATGGTTTTGTCTGCAAGGAAGGTTGAGATCCTTGGCGTCAATGTCAAAGATAAGCTCTGCGTCCTGCCAGTCTTTTTCTGCCATGGGAAGGTTCGGAAAGGAGTAGCGTGCGTTTGAGCAGTACACGTCCGATGGCACCTGTGTCATCAAGAGTAGGTGGAGTTCCTTGTCTGACTTGAGTGCGATGTGCCTGTTCATCCCGCCGTTGAATTTTTGGTATCCGAACTCACGCATCTCCGGATTCCGCGGCGTGCGGATCAGATCAAAGTGTTCGAAATAGTATTTTTTGAAGACATCCTCTAGGAATTTTGCGTCTTTTTCAAGCATTGGTTATTTTTTTCCTTCCAAATTGTAGTGGGTTGATGATGCCGGCGCATTCCGGGATGGCAAAGCAGAGATTTTCGGTTTTCAGCTTTTCGCATGAGGGACAGGCATACTTGGTGCCGCTTCCGAAATTTCCTGCCAGGTGTTTTAGCTGGTATAGTGTTATCTTTTCATTGTAGTCGGGTGCATTTTTGAAAAGTGGTGCAATCTCCTCGATTGTTTGGCCCTTGTTTAAAAGATAGGTTGCAAGCATGAATCTTCCAGAGTGCGGCAGGTTTTCGCCTTTGTTGAGGACCTCGATGGCATGCTTGATGCATGGAGGGTACTCGGTTGTCTGCACAAACTGTACTGTGAATTTTTTTGCAAGAGCCACGAGCTCCTCCACAGGCCTTCTGAAGGATTCAGGCAGCTTTGGTATATTTGCAGACTGGATCTTTGAGTAGATGTGATTGTCAAGCTCCTTTCTTATCAGCCTGACGGTTTCGTGCGCAGAAAGGAAGACGTTTCCGCCGTCCACCACTCTGTTGACGAGCTTCCACTCCTGTTCATGAAAATGTGTTGAATGTTTGAGATAGTCAGGAACCGGGATGACGAAATAGTCATCCGATTTTTGGATCTCCATTCCGAACAGGTCTCTGATTATTTTGATTGCCAGCTGCTCGTTTGATTTGTCACTTACGAGATCTTTTTCGAGGAACTTTTCTGCACGGCGCGCTTCTGCCAAGGAGAACCTCCTAGTCAGAGCAGACATGCCGCTTTGTCTTAGAAGAATCACCGCGATAAGAAATGAGAATACCTCGATGTCAAGTGTCTTTATGCCAAAGTCAGAGTTGAAGATCTTACCGTCGGCGGCAGTCTTGATGCGTAAGACTGCCAGATTCAGAATCGGCTTGAGGTCTTCGTCTTTGTCAAACTGCTCAAGCGTGAATCCTTTTTCCCGCAGATAGTTTCCTGCCTCAGTCAGAAAAGGGTACTTGGCTATCTCCTCGGTTCCCAGCTTCACACAAGTAATCGTATTGCTTGACATTAAAAATTTGGCTTGTGTTGGAAGTGGTTTAAATTATCTGGATGTGGCCGGTGTGTATGCGTGTAGGCCTCCACGTGTCGATTTCAGGGTCGCTGGCGGCTGCAGTCGACAACGCCCTTGAGCGCCAGTGCACCGCCTTTCAGATCTTTACCCGCAGCCCCCGCATGTGGACCGCAAAGGAGATCCCAAAAAAGGACTCTGACGAGTTCAAAGAAAGACTTGCGGCAAGCAAGATAGACCGCCTCGCAACGGTTGCCCACATGCCATATCTGCCAAACCTTGCGTCGCCAAACACTGCGACATGGTCAAGGTCTGTAGGTGTGTTGATCAAGGAGGTGGAAAGATGCGGCCAGCTTGGCATACCGTACCTTGTGGCACACCTTGGAAGCCACATGGGAGAGGGCGAGCAAAAGGGAATAAAGCAGCTTGTGAACGCCTTTACAAAGGCCGCATCAGTGAAAAACGATGTAATTATTTTGCTTGAGAATACTGCCGGCCAGAAAAACTCGGTTGGTTCCGATTTTGCGCAGTGGGCCGAGATATTTTCACAGCTAAAGCCGAAAAACAGGTTCGGTGTCTGTTTTGATACGTGTCATGCGTTTGCATACGGCTACGACCTCAGAACAGAAAAAGACGTAGCTGAGACTTTTAAGAAATTCGAAGAAACTGTGGGATTTGAGCATCTGAAGATACTGCACCTCAACGACTCTAAAGGCGAGATTGGCTCCAATTTGGACAGGCACGAGCACATTGGCCTGGGCAGGATTGGCGAAGCGGGTATGAAGGCAGTAATCAGGCTTGCAAACAAAAGGAACATACCGATAATTCTGGAGACTCCAATAGACAACACACGGGACGACTTTGGCAACATAAAGAAGGTAAAAGAGCTTGCATAGCTTGAAATTTATTCTCATGGTTTGGTGATGTCTCGATGAATTACGATTCCGTGATGCAGTTGGCACTTGAGCGCGGATTTTACTTTCCAAGCTGCGAGATCTACTCTGACGCACAGGCTGGCTTTTGGGAATACGGCCCCTCCGGAGTCAGCATGAAGACCAAGTTCATCGAGCTGTGGAGGCGCGAGCTTGTGCGACGCGACGGCATGCTGGAGATAGACGGCTCACAGATAATGTCCAAGTCGGTCTTTGAGGCATCTGGGCACCTGGCAAGCTTTGCAGACCCTGTGGTCAGATGCAAGCAGTGCGGCCTCAATTACAGGGCAGACAAGCTCATCTTTGAGGTCTCCAAAGTGGAGATTCCGGAAAGCGCAGAGCTTGCAGAGTTTGACAAGGTGATCTCTGAAAAATCCATCAGGTGCCCAAAATGCAAGGGCGAATTCGACAGGACGCGAAAGTTCAACATGATGTTCAAAGTCGAGATAGGGCCGGAGGCGGAGCCTGCATACTTGAGGCCTGAAACATGCCAGTCGATTTTTGTCGATTTTCCGAGATTGTTTAAGACCATGCGCGGCAAGCTCCCCCTTGGCATTGCCCAGATTGGAAAGAGTTTCAGAAACGAGATCTCGCCCCGGCAGAGTCTTTTGAGGCTGCGCGAATTCTACCAGGCCGAAATCGAGGTGTTTTGCAATCCTGCCAAGCTGGACGAGCTGGACAGGTTTTCTGAAGTCCAGGATACGACAATCCGCCTGTGGGTAAATGACGAGCTAAAGTCAATGAGCTGCAAGGAGGCAGTCGACGCCAAGGTACTGCCAAACAAGTTTGTCGCGTATTATTTAGGACTGCTTGCCGAGTTTTACGAAAAGACGGGAATCGACATGACAAAAAGCAGGTTCAGAAGGCTGGGAGAAAAAGAAAAGGCCTTCTATGCTAGCGTGGCGTTTGACTTTGAGGTCAACACAACCATTGGCTGGCTTGAGCTTGTTGCTTGTAACTATCGCTCAGACTATGATCTCACAAGTCATGCAAACAAGAGCAAGGAGAAATTTGAGGTCATAGACGACGAACAGAAGGTCCTGCCTCATGTCTTTGAGATATCTATGGGAATAGACAGGAGCTTGTACACCATTTTGGAGCACGGCTTGCGCGAGGACGCCCAAAATGAGAGGGTTGTCCTTTCCATCAAGCCGTACTTGGCTCCGGTTCATGTGGGTGTGTTGTCTTTGGTGAAAAAAGACGGACTGAGAGAAAAAACCGATGAGATTTTTCTCAAGTTGAAGAGAAAGTATGATGCGTTTTTGGATCATTCAGGCGCAATAGGTAGAAGGTACAGAAGACTCGATGAGATTGGGGCGCCTTTTGCCATAACTGTAGACCACCAGACTTTGGAGGACGACACGGTGACTTTGAGGCATCGTGATTCCATGCAGCAGGACAGGATCAAGATCTCTGAGCTTGATTCGGTTTTAGCTAAGGCTGTTGCTTTCCCTTAATTTCTGATTAGATTACAAAGGCGAGCGGGAAAGCCCTAGCCCTTTAGGGCAGGGATGAAAGCAAGCACACCACAGATCAACATTCCACACACCAAAAACTATACTAAACTAAAACACCAGCTAGGCTCAAAAATGATCCTGACCTACAACGTAAAACACGGCCGTGATTTTTCAGACGAGCTGAAAAAGGCCATGTCAGTAGCCAGGTTTGCAATCCGCACCAAATCCCAATCACCAAAAGACGTCCAACACATCGGCCTAAAATCGGCCATATCAAACCAGATCCTGCGAAAATACCGCAGAAAAGGAATCAAAAAGGCATCAAATGTCAAGCTTACCATACCAGGGCAGTCCATTCGATTTGACAAGACATC
>JAWCQC010000041.1:0-10761 GCA_038869975.1 Candidatus Nitrosotenuis sp. | reverse complement strand
GCCTAGAGCGAATGTGGCCGGGGCGTCGTTTGCAACTAATACATCGCTTACTGTATCACTTGCTGACGGCGAGCCCAAAGAAACAGAATTGTCATCAGCTGATGTTGCCTCAATTGTGATGTCTGCCGGTGGGGTTATTGTGGGTGGCGTGGTGTCGACTACTGTGACATTTTGAATTGCGGTTGCGATATTTCCTGATGTGTCTACTGCACTCCAAGTAATTATGGTTGTTCCAAGGCCAAAGACTCCTGGCGAATCATTTGTGATAGATTCAACTCCTATCGCGTCAGTTGCTTTAGCCTCACCTATCGAGACATTAGTCAAGCTACCAGTTGCCTCTACCACAATGTTTTCTGGAACTGTGATTGTGGGTGCCGTAGTATCTATTATTGAAACTAGCTGTGTTGCAGTAGCAGTGTTTCCTGAGGAGTCAGCCACAGTCCAAGTTACGGTTGTTTGTCCTAGAGGGAAGGCAGATGGTGCATCGTGTGTGATGGAATTTATTTCCACTAAATCAGATACTTTTGGCTCTCCAAGTGCCACTATGTTTTCTGATATGCCTGATGCTTCTGCTATCACATCTTTTGGTGGAGTAATCTGTGGCTTTGTGGTGTCCACTATAGTTACAGTTTGATTCTTCGATACGCTATTCCCATAATTATCGGTTGCAGTCCATGTGATTACAGTTGTTCCTAATGGGTAATCAGATGGAGCGTTATTGCTAATCGATGAGATTCCGGTTACATCATCGACTATTGGCTCTCCAAGGACAACAATGTTTCCTGTCTTTGCCGTAGCTTCCTGAGTGACATCTGCAGGAACGATCAAGTTTGGCGGCACCGTATCTACCACAGTCACTTTTTGAGTCGTAGTGGCATTGTTCCCACTACCGTCTACTGCAACCCATGTAACTTGTGTGCTGCCAAGCGGGAAAAATTCTGGTGCGTCGTTTGTAATTGTAACTGCTTGCACATCAGAAACCTCTGGTGCTTCAAGCATCACAGGATTTGCTGTTGCAGACACAGCTTCCACTGTCACTTCTTGCGGTTGTGTTACAACAGGCTTTGTGGTATCAATTATCCTGATTTTTTGTGTGTCAGTTGAGATGTTTCCTGCCACATCTACTGCACTCCAAGTCACTATCGTTTCTCCGAGTGGAAACATCGTGGGTGCATCGTTTGTAATTGATGCAATCTCAGTGTTATCTGAAACCGTTGGCTCACCCAGATTGACTTGGTTTGCATCAAGGCTTGTTGCCTCAACAGTGATGTCTGCAGGCGCATTAATCTTTGGGGCCTTTGTGTCCTTGACTGTCACTTTTTGAATAGCAGTCGCCGTGTTTTTTGCTACGTCTGTAGCAGTCCACGTCACTGTGGTCTCACCTAGCGGAAATGTAGATGGAGCATCGTTTGTTACAGACAGAACTCCCACAAGGTCGGTGACTGTTGGGGTGCCAAGCGCAACCTCATTTTGTGTTCCCTTTGCCTCCACCACAATATCAGACAGATTTGAAAATACAGGTGGTGTAGAATCACCTACAGTCACAGTTTGCGTTGCAATTCCTACGTTGCCTGCATTATCAATTGCAGTCCAGATCACTGTAGTTATGCCAAGTGGAAACTCGGCAGGGGCGTTATTGGTAAGGGATTTGATTCCACTTTCGTCAGTTGCTATTGCCATACCAATCGAGACTTTAGTAAGTCCACCAGTAGCTTCCACATAGAGGTCTTTTGGTGGAATTACGTCTGGTTTTTTAAAGTCGTTTGTGATCGGTTTTGTCATCTGTATTTCCGGCTGGACTTGTGTAGTTTCTACTGTATCTTTTGAACCGAATTTTTGTATTCTGTGATTGCTCGAGTCAACCACGAACAGATCGCCATCAGAGTCTACCGCCACATCCTTTGACAGCTTGAATTGTCCGTTAGATGTCCCGGTTGTTCCGAAGGTAGACAGTACGGAACCTTCCTTGTTTAGTACCACCACCCGATTGTTACCTGCATCTGCAATCATTATATTTCCAGATGAATCGACTGCAACGCCATCTGGCGAGATCTGTATACCACCAGATGATGCAGTATAGCTTTTTACAAAAACACCCTCAGCTGTGAATTTTTGTACACGTTTGTTTCCGGCATCGCCCACATAGATATTCCCATCATTGTCAACCGCTATTCCGAGTGGATTGAGGAATTTTCCATGCTCAGTTCCGCTTGATCCGATTGTCTTGAGATATTTTCCTTCCGAGTCAAATTTTTGAACCCGGCTGTTTGCCGTGTCAACCACATACACAAAATCATCTTTTGAGACTGCAATCCCGTTTGGAAGTTTGAATTTGCCAGGCTCAGTGCCAGTCGATCCCCACGACAAAATAAAGTTTCCAGTGGTGTCGAATTTCTTTACTACGTTTAATTCATGGTCTACAACATAGACAAAATTATTTCTGACGGCGATTCCTGCAGGCGACTGGAAGTTCTTTGAATCCGTCCCTTTTGAGCCCCAAGAATGCAAGTATACGCCCTCGTTGTCAAATTTTTGTACTCTAAAATTGCCAAGGTCTGTCACGTACACGTTTCCAGCCTCGTCTACTGCCACATACTGTGGAAATGAGAATGCGCCAGTCTTTACTAGTCCTTGTCCTCCAAAGCTTGACACAAACGGGTAGTTTGTGGCTGCCATTGCAGGGTGCACGGCTATGGTAAAAACAAAGCACGCACTGAGTATAGCTAATTTATGCTGCATCTAGGCATAAGTTTCTAGGTTTAAAAAAGATCTCAAAAGTGAGTATTTCTTGTAGTTTTAGTCAAATTTGACTCAGAATGGCTTGTTAACCTCACGCGTAAAAACGTAGCTTGCCAGACAAAGCATTGCCACTACGAAGGCCCCAATTATTCCAAGGCTCACTGCAGTCGATACCCCTTCTGTCACCCCAGTCATGAGGCCGCGAACCAAGAGGACTGTGTATGTCACAGGATTGAATTTAGCTGTGGTGGCAAGCCAATCAGGCAAAAGCTCCAGTGGGAAAAGTGCCGGGCTGAGCATGAAGAGTGGCATCCCCAAAAAATTGATTATTCCCCAGAATGTTTCTTGCGACTTGGCTGTAGCTGCGACTATTATTGATATGCCAGAAAACCCAAGCGAGAACAAGATCACAAGAGCCATTATTGGCCCAATCACTAGTAGATTTGGGAAACTCACTCCAATTATTACAGCTATTCCAATTATGAGTGCTGACTGGAGTGCCGAGATAAGAGATATTGCAAGCATTTTGCCAAGCGCAATCGACGACCTTGAAATTGGCGAAGTCAGAGCCTTGTTCATAAATCCATATCTTCTGTCCCACAAAGTGTTTACACCGCCAAAGATGCTCGTAAATATGGCAGTGAGAATTATGACGCCTGGCGCCATAAATTCCAAGTAGCTTCCATTAAATCCTACAGACTGGATCAGTGGCTTGGTTCCAGCAAATGTGTGACCTATCACAATTATCCAGATTGCAGGTTGAATCAGCCTGATGAGCACGCCGCTGCGTGATTTCCTGTATCTTTTCAGCTCGCGCCAAAATACAGTGTACGTATCGTATAGCATCATAGCATTCTCTTCTTTTTTTGGTATTCTTTTCTTCGATCGTATGTTGCACCGTTGTCACGCAGGTCTCTGCCGGTGTACGAGAGGAAAACGTCATCAAGTGTTGGTTGTGTGATTGAGATTGATTTGATTGTAATGCCAAGCTTCGAGGAGAGTGAGAATATCATTGGTGCCACTTCTGTTCCCTTGGACGAAAACACTGTAATTTTGTCCTCGCTTTCTGTAACTTCCTTTACAAACTTTATTTTCTCTATTTCAGAAACTAGTTGTGATTTTGACGAGTGACTGTCTATTGAAAACGTGATTACTCCCCCGCCGAGAGCGTTTTTGAGTGCTTGTGGCGTATCAATTGCCTGAATCTTGCCATAATCAATTATCCCGATTCTATCACAGAGCCTGTCTGCCTCTTCCATATAGTGAGTGGTCAGAAATATGGTCATCTTGTACTCGTGATGGATTTTTTTTATATATTCCCAGATCTTTTGTCGAGTTTGTATATCCAATCCCACCGTCGGTTCGTCCAAAAAGAGAACGTGTGGCCTGTGCAACAGACCCCCTGCAATCTCAAGGCGCTTTCTCATTCCTCCAGAATAGGTGATTGCCGAATCATTCTGTTTTTCTTTGAGTTCTACCAGTTCTAAGAGTTCATCTATTCTTGAATCCATCGACTCCTTTGGCAGGTGGCTCAACCTAGCCTGAAGAAGCAGGTTTTCTCTTCCTGAGAGATACTCGTCTATTGTGATGTCTTGTTGAACGTAGCCAATCTTTTCACGTACCTTCTTTTGTTGTGACGATACATCTAGCCCGGCCACAAATGCCTGACCTGACGTGGGCTTGAGTAGCGTAGTTAAAATCATCATAGTGGTGCTTTTACCTGCTCCATTTGGCCCCAAAAATCCGAAGACCTCTCCTTCCTCTACTGAAAACGAAATCTTGTCTACTGCAACCACATTAGAGTTATAGATCTTTGTAAGCGCTCTAGTTTCTATTGAATGCAATACAATCAAGCCAGTGGCTGATTATAAATTGCTGTCTTTGCGATCAACGTCTGCATAAAAAATTTAAGATGGGAAAAATTTTTGTCGTACATGAAAGGTCTTTGTCATGTCTGTTACAGCTCTAATGTAGAGACCACATTAAACAATGGCATTCCTGTTTGCTTGATGTGTGCAAAGACAAAATAATTTTTATTTTTATGAAATTAAAAAATTAATGGAGTTTTTTGTATTGCTCTTTAGTCATCTTTAGTATGACTTTTTCTCCTATGCCCCAAATCTCAGATTTTGGCAAAATTCTTGTATGCATTATGCCATCTGCAATCTCGATTGACTGGAGTTCGTTTGTCTCATTATCCTTGACAAGTCTCTTTACTTTTCCTATCTTGTGGCCGTCTATGTCTACTACTTCAACGTCGGTTCTGATTGGCGGCCTACTTAACAAGAGAGTTTCTTCTGTGAATTTGTCTATGTATTCAGTTGTCAAATAGTAATCTTTGTGGAACCCCTGGTGTATTGTGACTCCTGCAACACTGAGGGTTTTTGAGTTGATGTGGATGTGTTTCACTTTACCATACTCAATTCCCTCTCTATCCACTACCTTTTTGCCTCTGAACTCGTCGGCTGTGCACAGATTTGGTGCCATTCCTTCTAGGGTTGTTGCCATGAGTTGTTTTTCTGGAGCGGTTTATGGGAGGTGAAAATTACAATTTTCAATCAATGGGGTTAAATTACTTGACTTTTTTTTGAAGTTGCGTGAAAGATGGAGTCTTTAAGGCTTCCCTGACCACAACAGGTAGAAAAACAAGCAAGGAGCACATTGTGACGCTTCGGGCAGTAGTGCATGATGGAAGAGTCTATTTTTCACGAAGGAACCTAAATTCAGACTGGCTAAAGAATGCCATTGCAAACCCTAAAGTCACAGTATCATTTGATGATAAAACGTACTCAGGTATCGCATCGCTTGTAACAGACCAAACACTCGCAAAAAAGATCTCTGAGTTGAAATATCCCGGAGAGGAACGTGCCAGAGACGCTCGCATCGTATTGCGGGTGGAACTAGATGCCAGTCACACTATGTGAATTATGGTGGTAACTCCACGCTTTTCTGTTTCCACCCCGTTTTCCATCTCTGCGACGGATATGGTAAATGATATGAGGTCGCGTTGCTGCGTGTTTGTTGCGTCTAGATAAAGATGTATGTCCATCATTTCAAATTCTTCTTGCGGTAACGCCGTTTCATCGATGAACACCTTGGAGGTTGATTCAATTCTAAACTGTTGACCTTTATAATGCTCAATTAGTTTGGTTCTTCTTCCATTTCTCCCTACCGCCTTTACATTGATGTCAATAATTTCAGGTTTTGAGCTTGTATATCCTGCTTGTTTGTTTACAAACACTCCCAGCTGAAAGGGCTGTCCTGCGGTAGATTCAGCCATTTTTTGTATACCATCATTCATTACGACGTCAACTCCTTTGATGGTCTGAGCAATCTTTGCAATCCATTCGTTTGTTCTCTTGACTACGGCAGCGATTCTTTGCCGTCTTTTTTTGTCTTCATCTGGCGGAAGCTGATATCTGTCAACCCATGCCAAGTAATCCTTTGAGATATCCTCGATGAAGTTTATGCACGTAACCTTGTAGTCATCAACACTGCTTGCACGCTCAGAACTCTCATCTATCCTTGTTCCGTCATAGTCAGCAGGCATTGCCATGCTCACAGTTACGGAATGCCTGTAAAAAACCTGCTTGATTTGAAAATCAATGAAATATAACTCTAAAAAAAATAAAAATCAGTGTGAGTTTTTCCGACATTACAACAAGGCTACAAGAAGAGCTAAAATCCAATTTGCCACAGATCCGACTTTTGCTGAAGAGAAACCCTGCTATGGCATACACGAAGATTACCGAGATAGGATTTGACGTAGGAAAAAAGTACAACATACAGCTGCTGGTCAACTTTCCACAGCAAAACAAGATAAACGAGTTCGAGTTTTACGGGAAACGAGATCTTTCCATAATCATAGACAGACAAAAAAAGAACTTTCCGATTCCACGTGCCACCATCAAAGAAAAAGCAAAACAAATTTTAGGCAATGTCCAAGTCGATGACGCCTACATGTATGAGGGAAAAGAAGGAGTGAGAGTTACGTTTGAGAATGGGCGAATAGACATTCTGCCGCACTCACTTCATATTTGGTGTGTATTTGATGATAAGGTCACTAGTTATTGCGATTGGCTTTTAGCAAACGTCTATCAGCTTGGCTCAAAGCCAGTAAGTTCATAAGAATATTCCAGTACGCCATCAAGATTGCGGTATTCCGACTTCAATGGCAACGGCACATTGTCTGTAACTAGAAAATAATTCTCAACATCATTTACTTTGTATGATATTTTGTATGCTTTCAACTGACCAAATTCAAATGTCACGTCTTGGTAGTCAGTTACTTTCATCTTTGGTGTGAATTTGCCTATGTATGTGGTGCCCCATTCTGCACCCACCACAAGATATTTTGGCTCTACTACTGTATCACGCACGGACAGAACTGTTTTATCTAGAGTGTCGACATAGTGTTTGATTCTCTCTGACACATCGATGAACACATATGCTTTTCCTATTTTGAGTGTTTCATCAAAATGCTGCCCTTCACTGTCATCAATTATTAGTCGTACCTGCTGTTCATCGCCAGCCTGTTCTAAAAATTTCATCTTTACTGTAAAGTCCATGTCAGCGGTCTTGATGTCATATTGCAGCGTTGGTTTTGTTTCAGCACCTTTTCCGACATGCCATTGGCTTGCGAATCGTGGAATCACGTTTTGTTCTGAACCTGGAAGACCCGTCAGCAATGGATATGCAAGTCCTATGGCCGCGGCCCCAAGCATGACTGCCAATGGTACTACAATTATTTTGCGAACCAAGACAGATAAGTGATTTTAGGACCTTAATTTGATAATTCCGTTTGAAATCAAATACTGAATACCACCAACAAAGTCATTGTCGCCTATTGTTCCGTCTGCCCACCAGCCTGCGTTTCTTTTGATCCAGTCTGGAATCACATTGCTTCCGCTTCCTGCGCCAGACGAGGTTGGTGGTATCTTGATGATTTTCTGGTTGATCAGATACTGCAATCCTTGTACAAAGTCATTGTCGCCTATTGTTCCGTCTGCCCACCAGCCTGCGTTTCTTTTGATCCAGTCTGGAATCACTATCTGAGTTGGTGGTTTTGGTGGCGTTGTTGCGCCGTTTCCTGGCTGCACGTCCACATCGAAGGTGATGTAGCCTGCCTTTGCCGGGTTTGGTGACGCCGTCTCCGGCCCAGTTCCATATACAAATATTGCATACTTGGTCATACCAGATTCTTTTATCAAGATGTCACGTCGCACCTGCCCTGATGTTGTGAATAGTGCGTTTCGTTTTTCTTCATCTGCAAGAGACCTTGTGGGCTGAAGCCCCTCTGATGTCTGTTGAACCACTAAAAAGTCATAGTGAATCTCGTTTTCGAACTCTTCTTGATTGACCATCCTCTTAAAGTCAATAATGACAGCCATGTTACAGCCTTGCTTTGGTTTTGGTGGGGCATACTTGACGTTTACGATCATAGAGTTGGTGTTTGTGCCCTTGGAGACTGGAACAAACTCGTCTGTATTAGTTGGACAGTTTAACGCAGCTTGGGCCTCTTCTGTGCTCTTGACGTTTGCAAATGGATTGGTCTTTACATTTTGCTGATAATCCAATAGCTCAAATCTGTACTCTTGTGGCGGAACGCCTTCTGCCACATGAGCATAGGTGTCTGCTTTTACTGGGAATGGAAAGTTGTCTACGATCCAAACCCTGTTGAGTTTCCCTCCAGTCTTCCATGTTATCAAAACTGTATCGTATATGCCATCAGGCACTGCAATTTTTTCTTCTGAAGTTGGTATGATCTGTTCGCCTCCTATGTTTCCTATTTTGCCCCAAGACGGCATGCTAAACTGTTTTGGCCCCTTCCCTGTCAGACTCCCAGTATCAGCTGTTGCATATGCCGAAAGCCAAGCTATTGATGATTTGAATGGGCCCCTGTATGGTGAAAGATTTTGTGTGCTGCTTGTCGGTTCTGGCGCTACTTTGCCTACATTCATGGTACCCTTGACAATTTTTGGCCCATCATACACTACGACTTGGAGCCTCCACTGATCTTCTGTTCCTACTTTCTGATCAGATTCGACCCAAAAATCCATCCTAAATGTAGAACAGTCTTTGTAATCGATGTGACATAGAGAATAGCTAAAAAAATCACCTATTTTGAGTCCTTCGCCCACATACCAGGAACCTGGTTTGTTGACTCCGCCACCCTGAAATTGCGCAAACGCAGTCTGCGAAAATGTGGACGTAATGATTGAAATTGCAAGAATTGCCACTAGAACTGTCTTCAACTAGATATAATTCTCGTTGATCCCTAGTTAAAGGTTATTCATATAAGCTACGCAAATATAGAGGCGTTCTGAATTTTTAGATATAATGTGCGACTGCGCCAAAGTTCACATGTACGAAGTAGAATACAAGCTATCTGGAATGATTGTGGTGCCGACCCACAAAAACTGTGGAAACGCACTGAACGAAACCCAGCTTGACAAGTTCCAAAAAGAGTTAGTAAAATCTTGGGGCTTGGATCCCGAAGACGAAAGCCCCATTTAGTTGCTTTAAAAAATAAAACAAAAAGTAGGTTAAGCTTTTTTATCTTAACTCAGCTACAGCTTCCTTGCAAATGGAAGACTTGCATTTACAATCTACGCTGCAAAGGCAATGGCCCTGCATTTCGCAATCGCATTGAAATTCAGGATCACCGCTATCTGCTTCGCAACCGCAAGCTTGATCTACCATAGGAAATGGATCATCTAACATGGTTTTAAAGGTTCTCTAGATTGCGCTAAAAACAGATTCTAGGCGTAGTTTTGAATGGTTGCACTCATCTCATTTGCAAGCTTGTGAAGATTCCTAGTCTGCTGCTCGATTTTTGTCTGGTCGTGTTCCAGATCGAGCCCTATCTTGAGTATGTGAGTGAGATCCGGTCGCTTGTGGATGGTTTTTGATATTGTGAGTACATTTGTTTTGTTGACATATCCTAGGTAAAAGTAACAATCTGACAATAACGAGTTGTTCACAAGGTACTCGTATTTCTTCTGTATGATTTTAGAGTGTCCATTTTCCTCGATCATGTCAGAAAAGCCGATTGTTGATTTGACCATGCGTTCAAGAAGTGATGTGGTAGCACGCTCAAGGCCAATTATTTCTGCGACCTTAGAAAAAGATTCGTTGACCCTGCTTTTCTCCGATTTGCGGATGAACTCAAGCATGTGTGTGGGGCTACGCATTTTTGAATTGAGGAGAACCAGAGCATCACACACAAGATATGCAGCACACTTGAGCCAGACTGCTGCAAATGGATCCGTGCCGAGTCCTTGTTTTGCCTTTGTTGTGTAATATACTGCGTCCACTAGACATTCTTTGATAGTTGAGGATCGGATTTTTTCCTTTTTTTCTTTTAATTTTGACTGAAATATTCTAAGGCTCCAGTCATTGTCCGTCAGTATTACCATGTTTTCGTATTTTTGCAAAATGTTTGAATTTGATTCACCTAGTGTACCGTGATGGATCCTCACCATGATGTCATCTACACAGCAAATCAGGTCTTTCTGATTTGTTCCGTCAAATACAGTAATGTTGTGTTCGCAGCAATCAAGCGTCGTTTTGTGTGCTTTGCAACCCCCAAGCGCAACAGGACAGTCCGCCAGCGTGAGTTTATCTACCAGATCTTTTGTTTGCACACCAAAGTTCGCTTTTTAATTTTCTTAAGCGTTCCACTGATTAATTTTTAACTAATCAACCAATAATGAAACATAACTATTCCTTTAAATTGCTAGAACGTCTCGCATTTTTTAAGCTCCTGTGGTGTAGTCCGGTTAAGCATATTGCCCTCTCAAGGCAAGGATCCCGGGTTCAAATCCCGGCGGGAGCATTTTCTGTGTTCAGATCTTTAGCGTATAAGTTAGGGCTCGTTGTTCGAATCCAAGTCTTTTGTAGAAGAGGTGTGCGACCTTTCTTTGCTGACACACTCCCGACCCTAAAGGGTTCGGGTTTCTGCTTTTGCTGTTTTTCCGTCTCATCTGTCGCCATCAAGCGGGTTTTTGCAGAACCAACACA
>JAWCQC010000040.1:0-11638 GCA_038869975.1 Candidatus Nitrosotenuis sp. | reverse complement strand
CAGACGACTGTAACCGTAAAACTCGACTGTGTGTTGGTTCTGCAAAAACCCGCTTGATGGCGACAGATGAGACGGAAAAACAGCAAAAGCAGAACCCCGAACCCTTCAGGGTCGTGAGTATGTCAGATTTTGTATGAAGTACATCCGATGTTTGTTTAAAGCGAAAAAACAGATGCATATAGAAAATTCCTGAAAATACACAGCATGGCAAACAAGCATGACTGTTTGCAGAACAGACAGAGTGACTCATTTTTGGTTTTGTTTGCACTATTTGCGTGTGTACTACTGCTCACTCAGGCCACAGAAGCATATGCAAAAGACAGTGAGGCAAGAAAGAAAGCTGCTGAAAGGGAAAAATTGATCCAAGCTCAAGAAAAAGAAAAAAGAGCTGGAGGCTGAGAAAAAAGCACTAGAACAAGTAACAAAAGAAACGAAATTAAAAGAGCCAAAAGGCAAATCCGCAGTCGATTCCACAAATTCTGCAAAAATAAAAAAGATCAAAGACGCCAAAGCAGCTGTTGACTCTGCAAAAGAAGCATTAAGAGCTTCAGAGAAAGCGTACAATGCAGACAGGACAAACACAGTCAAGGCCAAAGCTTATGAAGATGCAAAGAAGGCACTTGAAAAAGCCAAAATAGATCTGGAGCTTGCAAAACTCAGCTAAACCGCAAAAAAGACAGCCAATTTATAGAAATGATGTTAAGGAACCACTGGATTGGACTGCAGTAGTTCACGATTTAAGAAAGGATCAGTTTATGACAGCTGCAAGAAAAATTTTTGAAGCTGAGAGCATACTTGCCAAGATGGAGAGATCTGAAAAGATTGGTTCAGAATCAGTTAGTTTTCTTGGAGTCATTCATGATGTTTTTTCCCATCTTTTAGATGAATACAGCATCAAATTTGGGTGCAGTGCTGATCGAATCGGGTTGGAGAAATTCAAAGCCAAGGCAAAAAAGACCGGCAACCTTAACGCGATAAACTTCCTCATCTGGTATGAAAAAGAGTATAAAAAACTCAGAGACAATCCGGAATTTGGTCATCTCCTGGATAAAGAGATGCCTACTGGCACCGAGGGCGACATTGTTCGAACGTGCTCCAATTTGTTAAAAGAGACAAAATCTGTTGTGTTTTACGCATACGAAAATTTCTAGATGCGAAACTAGTCAGCAAACCAGAATCAGGCTGGTTTGATGTCTTAATCAAAAGGCGTTGCACAAATTACGAGGTGCCATCATCAAGCAGTGCTGCACCAAAGACCCCCCCTGAATCACCAAGTTTGTTTTTCAGAATAGGCGTGTCAACCAGATCGCTAAAGACATTCCTGTATACTGCATCACGTCCTTCAGTGTAAAGAAAATCTATGTTCGATACGCCACCGCCAAGAACAATTGCGTCTGGATCCAAAATATCTATGACGTTTGCAAGCCCCACTCCGAAATTCTCCAAAAATTCGCGCTTCCAATGCTGCGCAGCATCAGAATTTAGATCCTTGACTATGTCTGAAAGCCGCCCCGACCTGCCCGTTAATTCGCTCCATCTTCTCTCAAGTGCAGGCCCGCTTATGTATGTCTCAACGCAGCCAAGCCTGCCGCAGTAACACCTGTTGCCGTTTTGATGCAGTGTGTGGTGGCCCCACTCTCCTGCAATGTATGTTCGGCCCCTGTGCACTTTGCCATTTATTACGATGCCGCCGCCGACCCCGGTTCCCATTATGACGCCAAACACGACTCCACATCCTGCGGCCGCACCCATTGTGGCCTCTGCCATGGCAAAACAGTTTGCGTCGTTGTCCATTGCTATTTTGCGATTGAGTGATTTTTGCAGGTCTTCTTTTAGCGGCATCCCTATGAGGCACTGGGTGTTGCTGTTCTTGACAAGCCCGCTCTTTTTGGAAATTGCTCCTGGGGCGCAGATTCCGATTTTATAGTCGGAAATACCTTTTGAGAGCTCCTCCACCAGCGAGACGATCGACTTGACAATGGAATGGTAGCCATTTTGCTGGTTTGTGGCAATTCGTTTCCTCTTTATGGTATGAAGATTCTCATCAAGACAGATCCCTTCTATCTTTGTGCCACCCAGATCGATGCCTATCCTATACACAAAAATCTAACAAAAAGATACGTTTTGAAGTTTTTCAGCAATTACTTTTTGGGCCCGCTGCCTGGTGCGCCAGAGATAGCAATCACGTCGTCAATTCTGAGAATCATGCATGCGGCCTCTGTAGCAGATTTTGCTATCTGTTCTTTTACTGCAACGGGCTCCACTATGTTTAGCGTCAGCATGTCATCAATTTTGCCCTCCTTTGCGTTGATTCCTGCCCATTTTCTGCCGTTGCTTTGCCTTGCCCTGAGGTTTGCCATGGTGTCAATTGGGTCCATTCCGGCGTTTTCTGCAATTGTGAGCGGAATTACCTCCAATGCCTCGGCGTACTTTCTTATTGCAAGCTGTTCTCGCCCCTCAAAGTTGTCAGACCAGTCCTTCAGCTGGGATGCCAGGTATGCCTCTGGGGCTCCCCCGCCTGCCACGATGGCTGGTTTTTCTATGACATCTTTGACAACCATTAATGCGTCATGAAGTGATCTGTCTACTTCGTCGACTACCCTTTGGGAGCCACCACGCACCAAAATAGAAACGGATTTTGGATTCTTGCATCCTTCAATGAAGACCCACTTGTCTGATTCGACCTTCTTTTGATGCACCAGTTCGGCGTGTCCCAGGTCGTGCTCTGTGATGTCATCGAGGTTTGTAGTGATGCGGCCGCCAGTTGCCTTTGCAAGCTTGGTCATGTCGCTTTCCTTTACGCGCCTCACCGCAAGTATTCCGTATTTTGCCAGATAATGCTGCGCAATGTCGTCGATTCCTTTTTGACAGATGAGTACGTTTGCGCCGACGCGGTGAAGCTTGTCCACCATTGATTTGAGCATCCTGTTTTCTTCTTCCAAAAACATCTGCATTTGTGTTGGGTCTGTGATTCTAATTTCCGCGCTCATCTCTGTTTTTTCGACTTCGAGTGCTGCGTTCAAAAGCGCGATCTTTGCCTTCTCTATCTTTGTCGGCATGCCGCTGTGCACTACTTCTTTGTCAAGTATGATTCCTTTTACCAATTCCGTGGACTGGATTGAGCCTCCCGCCTTTTTTTCCACTTTGATATTGTCAAGATCAACAATGTATTTTTCGCCTTTTTTTTCTGCTACGCGCAACACTGCGTCCACCACAAGTTTTGAGAGGGTGCCGCTGTCCTCCGAGATTAGTTTTGACTGCATGCTGGTAGTTGCAATTTTGAGTAGAGATTCTTCGTCTGTTGGCTCTATCTTCTTTGCCAGCTGTGATAATAGTTCCATTACCTTTTCTTGGGCAGCCTGGTAGCCCTCCACAATCACCGAGGAGTGGACGTCCTTTGCAAGCAGTTCTTCTGCTTTTTCCAAGAGTGCGCCTGCAAACACAACAGAGGATGTAGTGCCGTCGCCGACCTCGTTGTCCAGAGTTTTTGAAATCTCCACCATCATCTTTGCTGCTGGGTGCTGCACGTCGATTTCCTTTAGTATGGTGGCCCCGTCGTTTGTAATTGTGACATCGCCAATAGAGTCAACTAGCATCTTGTCCAGCCCCCTTGGCCCAAGGCTTGTTCGTACCAGATCTGCTACGAGTTTGGCTGCCATTATGTTGTTTTTTTGCGCGTCCCTGCCTTTTTGCTGCAGCGCGCTTTCCTTTAAAACCAGAACCGGCCCGCTTGGTGTCTGCTGGATTGATGCCATAATGAAAAAGCTCTTCTTGACCCGTCTTTAAAAGTTTGCTAGAGGTAAAAGTGCCGATCTTTTCTTTACATCCACTATTCCTGTGGACAGTATTCTAACTGATGGCAGTGCAAGAAACGGCAAAAAGAGCGGCACGAGGTGCGGTCTTTTGAATTTGCATCCGTTGTCGACTAGTGCTGAATTCACAGCAACGAATTTTTGTAACACATCATCGAATCTCTCCTCAGATATGATGCCGCCGACGCGCAGAGGCAGAAAAGCAAGCACCTTGCAGTCCCTTACCACGACGATGCCGCCCTGTGACTTGACAAGGTGGTTTGCAGCAGCAGCCATGTCTTTTTCATTGGAGCCGATTACAATCATGTCGTTTTCATGAAAGCTCCATGTGGACGCCAAAGCCCCCACATTTGCGCCAAAGTTCTTCAAAAATCCCACGGCCTGCCTCCTTGAGCCAGTGGTTCTCTCGATTGCCGCCACCTTCCAGACATCCTTATCTGGCGACGGAACTACATTGCCGTCCTTTGTTGCCAGCTCCGAGGTGGCAAGCTTTGTTATTATCTCACTTTCCATCTCAATCACATTTGCAACAACTGTGGGTTTTTTGCTCTTTATTGCAAAGTCATTTTCATCAAACCTCCTTGCAGGTTTTACCGTTTTCTTTATCCAGCCTGGCATGAGCGGCTTGCGTATTTTTGTCACCACACTTCCGTTTGAGACCACAAGATGCCCTCCCACGAAGACCTTGCGTGGCTTGATCTGCTCCAAGTTGTCAAGCACTAGCATGTCTGCAAGCTTGCCTGGGGCGATTCCTCCAAGATCCTTTCCCATGTTGTAATAATCAAAACAGTTCTTTGATGCCGCACATATTGCGTCCACTGGGTCCATGCCCAAGCGTACAGCTTCCCTTACGCAGTGATCAATGTGGCCGTGCCTTGCTATCTCTGCCGGATCCAGCCCGTCTGAGCAAAACATGAGCCTTCCGGTGTACGGCTTGTTGAGGAGAATTTGCGGCACCATGTTTTTGAGGTCGCGGCGAATCGAGCCCTCCCTCATCATTACCCACATGCCAAGCCTGAGTCTTTCCATTACTTGATCATAATCTATTGGTTCGTGGCATGAGAGAATTCCAGATGATATGTACGCGTTTAGTTTTTTGTCTGACGCGCCTGCGGTGTGTCCGTTTATGATGCAGTCATTTTGCAGCATCTGAGAGATCGTCTTCATCGTGTCGGCATGACGCAAAGTGACCCTTGTCCACGAGAATACTTCGCCCAGCCCCACCACGCCATCAAGCTTTATTGCGGATTTCTGCTGTGCCAAAGACAGCGTCCTTGCGTGGCTGAACATGGGGTCTACTGGGAGGCCTCCAGGCACCACAGAGAATATCCTGACTGGCAGTCCGCTTGATGCCCTCAGAAACTCTTTGAAGCCCGCATATCCGCAAGCACTCACAATATCAATAGGATCTGAAAACAAGGTGGTTGTGCCGCAAAGCAGCGAGTGTTTTGCAAGCTCCGATGGCAACACAAACTGGTCTATGTGGATGTGCGGATCAGCAAATGAAGGAGAGAGGTATTTTCCCTCAAGGTCGATTATCGTAGTGGCCGAGCCGACCGTATGCGAGGCATCGTCTCCCACGTAGGCGATTCTGTCCTTTGTGATGGCGACCTGGGTGTTTGGAATTATTTCCCTTGTGTAAACATTGACAAGCCTGCAGTTTTTTAGAACCATGTCTGCCTTTTTGTCACCCATCGCAACCGCACTCAGCTGTGAAATCATGGTGGCAAGCTCTGATGGCACAAAATGAGTTTGTAAAGCGACCTTATTTACCTTAAAAGCTGCATGTTTTAAATTACCATGTGGGGCGTTGCATTCTATGAACGTGCCCAAGGAAATGAACAGGTACTGTCCAAAATGCAAGACCCACACCTTGCAGAAGGTAGCCCTGTACAAGGCTGGAAAAAGAAGAGGCTCTGCTATTGGCGAGCGAAGGCACGAAGAGGACAAAAAGGGATACGGAGGACAGAAATTCCCCAAATTGGCAAAACCTGCAAAGACAACAAAAAAACAAACCTTGATCTTCACCTGTCCGCAGTGCAAAAAGAAATCAAATAAAAGAGGAATCAGGCTCAGAAAGCTAGAGTTGGTTGCACAATGAAGAAAAGCCACATACTCGTTCCAAAACCAAAAAGCAAGTTTCAGAAGGTACAATGCAAAGAATGCAGCGCCGAGAACATCCTGTACTCACATGTCACCACCACCGTCACCTGCAAATCATGCGGCAACGTAATCGCAGAGCCAACCGGTTCCGTGGCAAAGATATTTGGCACCGTCTCAGGAATTCTTGAGTGATTCATAGTCCTCTTTTGTGTTTATGTTAACTGCGATCTTTTCGTCGTCAAAAACGCTAAGCGTTTCCTTGATTTCACCGCCAGAGATTCTTTGCGGATCAACAATGGAGATTCCGCTATAGTAGCACTCTGTGCCGTCAAAATTTACGGCAAACTCCAGTTTGATGTTTAGCAGGTCAAGGAATTTTTTTGTCAAGACAAAGCTGTGCCATGCCGCGTCTTTTTTGTGCCTTGAGACCATTTCCCTTACCGTCTTTGCATCAAGTAAAGGTAGATCACCTGACACAACAAAGACAAGGTCATCAAGCTTAGATAGAACCGACCTTAGGTCAGATACGTAACCTTCGCCGTCTGTCTGGATGGTGTCTATTCCCTCGTACAGCAAGAGCTCGCTTGTGCGCGGCGAGTTCCTGCTTGTTGCCGCAATTATTTTTGAGAAGCAGCCAGAGTCGCGCAAGGCATCCAAGACATGCAGAATTATCGGTTTTTTGTATTCCAAGAGAAGCTTTTCCCCTGGCATATCCATCCTAGTTCCTCTACCCCCTGCCATCACAAGACCGATCATGCAGATGCAAACACCAGAAATGTAGAAACCCTGGCGATCTCGTTTGCGGCACCCATTACGTCGCCAGAGACCCCGCCAAAGCTCCTCCTTGAAACCATGGCAATCATTATGCTCAGAGCAGCCCCGACGCCCAGCGCCACAAAAGCAGCATTGTTTTGCAAAACGGCAAGCAGTGCCACCGTGATTGCTGCCGCAGCTGCAAGCTTTTTTCTGTCTTTCATCGAATCCACAAATGGCGTGTTTGAGCCCTGCCACGCGGAAGGCCCAATGCTAGTTATGAGCACCATGGAGAACTTGGCAATTATTTCTCCTGCCAAAATAGCATAGAACAACTCGAAACCTTTGAGCGAGGACAGCCCAATTATCGCAGCTGCAACATACAAAATTATTGCGACTATTCCTGCAGAGCCCACGGAGGGATCACGCATCACCTGAAGTTTTTTTTCTCTTGTGCCACGAACCATTAGCCCATCCGCAAAATCAGACAGACCGTCGGTGTGGTGGATTCCTGTAATCAAGACAAGGCCTGCGGTAACAAGCAGGCCCACTATGAGCGGATCCAAAAACAACGATAGCCCGTATCCGGCAGAGCCCACCGCCAGTCCTATTGCGAGCCCTACCAGCGGGAACAGGTACATGTGTCTGGCAACGCTCCGAAGGTCGTAATTCCCTGCCGGAATTATGGTAAGAAAAGAAAGCACGGAGGCTGCCTGCTTAAACATGCAACCACCAGCCAAAATAGCAAAGCAGAGTCACCAACGGTATGGTGATCAGTGCGCAAAACAGAATGCAAGTCACTTTCATTAACAAGATCGCGGATCTAAAGTGTTCTATATCCAGTTGAGTCGTTCCGTCTCCAAGAACATAGTGATCAATTTTTTCAAATTTTGTTTGCAGTGCGCCAGCCACTGCGGCCATCGGATACCCAGCATTGGGGCTGACTGTTTTTCTTCCATCACGCCTCATGGTTTGCAGCGAGTTCTTCCAGTCTGCCCCAATCAGAAAAGCCGCAACAACGATGACATATGCCGTGATTCTTGCCGGAACGTAGTTTAGCACCTTGTCACAGTTTGCGCCAAACCATCCCACGTTTGCAAACAAGGTGTTTTTGTATCCCACCATAGAGTCGATTGTGTTTACTGTGCGATACACAAATGCGCCAACAAGGCCGAAAAGGCCGTAATAGAACAACGGCCCAGTTATGCCGTCAACTATGTTTTCGCTTGTGCTTTCAAGAACCCCAGAGACGACGTGGTTCCTATCAAGATCCTTTGTGTTTCGCTTGACTAGCAAAGACAGTCTTGCACGTGCCTCGTCCAAGTTGTTTTCTGAAAGTGACTTGATTACAAGCTCACCGTGTCTTTGCAGGCCCTTGACTGCGATTGTTGTCTTGAGCAACATTGCACCAGCCACCCCGACTGCAATCGTGTGTACCAGTTCAGTCTGCAGCTTTGCGGTCATGGTGAACAAAAAAATCAAAGATGCAACAAGTCCTGTCACCGTCAGCGTGACAAAAACTCCACCAATCTTTTCTTTTGCGGCGCTTGGCGATTTAGTAAATGGAACAAGCCACGCCACCAGCCTTCCAACCCATGCCGTAGGATGAAGCTTGTTTCTTGGGTCGCCAAACGCAAAGTCCAGTGCCAATGCCCCGACTACAATCAGAATCGGAACCAGGATCATCTTAGCAGCTCCTCTATCTTTTTGATGCACAGGTTAGCTTTGACTGTTTTTGCGAGCTTGTCTATTCGGTGATCGAGTTTCCGTTTGTTTTCTTTTCTGAGAAGATGTATCTTGCTGTCAAGCGAGTCCTCATTTGGCAGGTCCAAGTCTACCAGCGGGATTACACCGAAAACAGATTTAGATGTTATCTGCTTAAGCTTGGCAAATCCCGGCTGCAGGATTTTGATGTCCCCTCTGAACTTGTTTATTATGAATCCCCTGACCAGCTTTTGGTGGCGTGCCTGCAGGAGCGACATTGTCCCCACGATGCTTGCAAAAGAGCCGCCTTTTTCAATGTCTGACACAAGAAGTACAGGGGAGTTTGTTTTTTGTGCAAGCAGCATGTTTGCAATGTCGTATTTTTGCAAGTTGATTTCCGAGGGCGAGCCTGCCCCTTCAATTATGACAAGGTCGTATCTTTTCTTTAGAGCTTGGAATGACTCAAGGGACAGCTTGAGGCCCATTGTGAGTGCAAATTTTTTGTAGTAATCGTCTGCAGTCATGTTTTTGTATGGCCTGCCTTGAACTACGACGGCGCTTTTGTAGCTCCCAAGCGGCTTGAGCAGGATCGGGTTCATGTGTGGCGAGATATCGGTCCTTGCCGCAATTGCCTGGATTGCCTGTGCCTGAGATATCTCAAATCCGTTCTCTCTGTAGGAGTAATTGGACATGTTCTGTGATTTGAAGGGCGCCACTGTGTATCCCTTGTCTGCAAAAATTCTGCACAGCGCAGTTACGAGTGTGGTCTTTCCGACTCCGGAGGACGTACCCTGAATCATCAGCGTGTTTGTCAAGAAAGCGCCTCCAGAGCTCGGATCAGTTTTAGGTTTTCCTTGTGCGTCTTGACTGCGATTCTGATGTAGCTTTTCCCAAGACCCCTAAATGTGCTGCAGTCGCGCACCAAGATGTTTTTGCTTAGTAATTTTTTTTGTAAAAGACGCGAGTCCATTTTTGTTTTTATCAGCATAAAGTTAGTTGACGTCTCAAAACAAGAAAACCCGCCGATTTTCGAGATGGTTTTTCTAAGAAAGATAGATTCTGTTTTTATTAGTTTCCGGCTTTTTGCAAGAAACGTCTTGTCTGCGAGTGCTGCAATTGCGGCCTGTTGTGCCGGCCAGCTCACGCTCCACGGGATCTTGATTTTGTTTAGTGTGGCGGCCAGCTTTTTGTTCCCCATCCCATATCCTACTCTCAGTCCTGCAAGCCCAAACGACTTTGTCAGCGACCTCAGAACAAACAGGTTGTCAAATTTAGCTGGTAGATTGACGATCGACTGATCCGGAAGCTCTGACAGCTCAATAAAGCACTCATCAACAAAGACAGCTGTGCTTCTTGCTCTTGCGTGTTCCATTATTTTCAGCAGAGTGTTTTTTTTCATCAAGGTTCCTGTCGGGTTGTTCGGGTTGCAGACAAAGACAATCCCTTTTTTTGGGATTTTTTTTAGATAGTCTGGCAGATCCTCCTCAAGGTTCATAGTTTTGAAAAACGACAATTTTGCGCCGCATAGACGAGATGCCGCCTCGTATTCCCCAAACGTCGGAACGGCAATTAGAACCGGCGTGTTTTTTGTGATTGTGGCTCTGCAGAAATTGTATATTATCTCAGTGGCGCCATTTCCGACAACCAGATTCCCAGCATTCACCCCGAGGTATTTTGCAAGGCGGGCTTTGAGCTCAAGCGAGGCAGGATCAGGATATACTGGTATTTTTGAGGTCCATTCCAGCTTTTTTACCGATTTTGGGCAGCCAAGGGGGTTGATGTTTGAGCTGAAATCAACAATTCTGGGGCTTGGGTTTTTAATTGAGTACAAGCCGCCGTGCGGGATCTGTGCGTGCGTAGCTATGTTTTTGGCAAACTTCACACATTCAGAAAAGCAAACGCGGGTTTAGTTGTTACGTTTTTTGTGGGCTAAGGATTATTAATTGAACGCACGAAAATTTCCCTTGTGAAGAAGCGAGTAGCCATATTGGGCGCAACTGGCGCAGTAGGCCAAGAGTTCCTAGTCTCACTTGAAGATCACCCCTGGTTTGAGGTAACCCAGCTTGCAGCCTCTGAAAGGTCAGCTGGCAAAAAATACATCGAGGCCATACGCGACCCCAACTCCGGAATAGTCAAATGGCAGGTAGGCGGAGACGTGCCCAAGTACGCAAGAGACATGATGGTAGTCTCAATAGACCAAGTAAAGACATCTGAGCTTGACCTGGTCTTTTCAGCAGTCGAATCCGACGCGGCAAGGGAGATAGAATCCAAGTTTGCAAAGGAGGTTCCGGTAATAAGCACTTCGTCTGCCTACAGATATGAAGAAGATGTTCCCATTTTGATTCCTGGAATAAACGATGATCACCTAGAGCTTGTAGAGACTCAGAGAAAGAAGCGCGGCTGGAAAGGCTTTGTTCTGCCCCTCCCAAACTGCACCACAACCGGCCTTGCAATAACAATGAAGCCACTCTATGAAAACTTTGGAGCAAAGCGGGTCATCATGACTTCGATGCAGGCAATATCCGGCGCAGGCAGGTCGCCTGGCGTCTCGGCCTTGGACGTAACAGACAACCTAATCCCGTACATCCCAAAAGAGGAAAACAAAGTCAGAATAGAGACAGCAAAAATCCTAGGCAAGCTCAAGGACGGCAAGATAGAGCCGGCAGACATCAAGGTGAGCTGCACCTGCACGCGCGTGCCAGTAATTGACGGACATACTGAATCTGTGTTCGTAGAGACTTCCAAGCCTGCCAAGGTAGACCAAGTAAAAAATACAATTGAGGAATTTTCGCATCATGTAAGCGTCCAAGGTTTACCATCGGCGCCAAAAGACTACTTAGTGGTCCATCAGGACCCAACGAGGCCGCAGCCAAGAATCGACAGGGAGCTCAACGACGGCATGACCACGTCCATTGGCAGACTTGAAGAAGACACCATATTCGACAACGGCGTCAAGTATGTTCTCTTCTCGCACAACAAAAAGATGGGCTCCGCAAAGGGCGCAGTTCTTTTGGCCGAGATGCTTTACAAGAAAGGAAAGATCTAAGCATCTTTTGCAATTTTTTGATCCTGACACACTCCCGACCCTAAAGGGTTCGGGGTTCTAAGGTCGCCAGCATCCTTGGCGTTGCCTTTTGTATAGTCGCAAAAGCGACAGCGGGGGTATCAGTGCTCCCCTTGCATGCATCTCTGTCTGCATGCAACCGATCCATGTGTTGCGCCTCAGGCACTAAACGTACCGAAGGTACAATGGCACAATGCGATAC
>JAWCQC010000039.1:0-11658 GCA_038869975.1 Candidatus Nitrosotenuis sp. | reverse complement strand
CCTTTTTCAGCTCGTCTGAAAAATCACGGCCGTGTTTTACGTTGTAGGTCAGGATCATTTTTGATCCTAGCTGGTGTTTTAGTTTAGTATAGTTTTTGGTGTGTGGAATGTTGATCTGTGGTGTGCTTGCTTTCATCCCTGCCCTAAAGGGCTAGGGCTTTTTCGCTCGCCTTTGTAAGCTTATAAAACCCGAAAGAGTTGGACATGGCAGGTGTTTTAGACGGCAAAAATTGATGATCTGGATCTCACCATATTGTCTGAGCTGAGCGAAGACGCCTCAATATCGATTCCAAGACTTTCAGAGAAAATCAAAGTAAACCCCTCCGTCGTATACAGCAGAATCAAAAGGCTCACAAAAAGAAAGCTGATCGAGCGGTTCACCATAGTTGTAAATGACAAGGAGCTCGGGTACGGAGTAAAGTCGCTCACCGGCATCAACATGGACTCAAAATACAGAGACAGCATAATCGAGGAGCTCTTCAAGATAAGAGGGGTCCGCGAGATCTCCGAGGTCACCGGCAGATTCGACATAATTGTGACAATGTATGCCATGAACCTTGCGGAAATGCACAAGCTCATAGCAGAAGGGATAGGCCGAATTCAGGGCGTTTTGGCATCTGAGAGCTTTATTGAGATGAAGAGGCGGACAAAGACCATGCCTTATAACCACCAAGCCTGATTCGCATGTTACATTTAATTTTCGATGTCTGTTTTGATGAGGAAGGGAAAAATGATGCAAAAGGTACAAGGTAGCTCAAAAATAAAGACCTACTATGAGCTTACCAAACCCAAGATCTGGTATCTTCTTGTATTTACTGCCTTTGGAGCGGCAATTACTGCATCAAACGTGTATGGAGTTTCCGTTTCCCCAGCAACATGGGCGTTAATGCTGTTGGGAGTCGCTGCAGGTTCTGCGTCTGCAAACACCCTGACAAACTATCACGACAGAGACATCGACGCAATAATGGAGCGAACTAAGGGGCGTCCCATCCCAAGTGGAAGGATCTCACCGCCCGAAAAAGCAAGAGATTTTGGCCTTGTTTTGGCTGCGATTTCAATGGCATGCGCATTTGCCATCTCTTACACTGCAGGATTCTGGAATGGGATATGGGCAGGAATCTTCATGGCGTTTGGACTGGTAAACAATGTCGTGGTGTACTCGCTTACTCTGAAAAGAAGGAGCAGGGCAAACATCATACTTGGCGGATTCTGTGGCGGCGCCCCAGTCATGATCGGTTATTCGGCAGTGACCCTGCAAGGCTTGTGGGATTTCGGCCTCGTCATGGCAGGCCTCGTATTCATCTGGATCCCAATGCACATCTGGGCGCTGACTTTGCACTTTAAGGACGACTACAACAAGGTAAACGTGCCGATGCTCACTGCAGTCCAGTCCGAAAAGACATCTGCCAGAATCATTGCAGCCTCCACACTGGTGATGGTCTTGTTCTCTGTTGTGCCCTTCTTTTTGACTGTGGATGGAAAGGAGCCAGTTATGCGCGAAATTTATCTGTACACAGCTGTTGCGTCAGGTGCCCTAATGCTTGCCTTGTCATTTTGGGTCATTGCAAAACCATCTGAAAAAGCTTCATGGATGCTCTTCAAGTTCTCAAGTCCCTACCTTGCCGTCTTGTTTATTGCGCTCATGGTAGATTCCGCATTACGATAAATCGAATAAACTAAATTATTAAGAGATGAGAAAAAGAATCGAGTTAGCGTACGGACTGACCATCTACTTTTTTATTTGGTGAAATAAAACAAGACATCACTGACAGAGCCACGATGCCAACAACACAGGCTAGTAGAATTTGCAGAGTCCTAGTTGTGTGGTCATGAGACTGATGATGGTTTCAAATTCTTAGTACAGAATTTGAAAATGTGTCAGGCAAGCAGGTTCACATGATGTCAGGCACGCGCCCGGCAAGAGATCCTCCCGCCCGCCACACGATATAATCCATTACAACAATTAAAGGAACACGCAGGATTCATACTAAAAGCGCGATATGCCGCATAGAGTGTTGCCTGATTTTGTGCGCATCACGATAGAATCTTCTGGGATGAGCTCATTTGGAGGAACTAGATACAATTTGCCATTAATTGAGACAAGCAAGTACTTGTATCTACACAAAAGCATTCTCTCTTTATGAGTGAGCAGATCCCTTGTGCTCATCAGATTACTGAATTTGGTCATTGGCTGTGTTTTACTATTCCATATTGGATACGGATATTCATACGGAACAAAGTTTTTCACTTGGATAAACGATGGTTTGTACGCAAAAATCATACCAAGAGCCATGCAAGATACTCCTGTAAATAGACTGTATAGATGCAAAAAATCTTTGGATATGTGTATACGTTGAATCTGATCTGATGCAGTTTCATGGAATAGTTGGAATTTGATCGGGGATTTTCCTAGAACTGTGATATCATTTGTTATCAGCAATCCTCCTATGATGGTGGCGCAGCCCAAAAAGACACAGAATCCTGCCGCAAATCCTTCTTTTTTGATAGACATTACAAAACAAAAAGAAAAAAACACAATCACAGCTACTACTGGGAGTCTAATTATTGGTACGCTGAACGTTTGCGCAAGGTATGCGATTAGAGGAATGGCTAGCAATAAAAGCAGGTTTGTGTGGAGCCGCTGGTTTTTTTGAGCAATTAGATTCGCAATGGGAGTGTAATACATCAAGAAAGTATAAGATTTGTCGATGTGAGATTAAACGGCTGTTTAGTTATTCAAAGAATCCATCTGCAAATATCAAAATCTGTTCAATCACAAATTGAAAAAATAAGGGAGTTACTCGTTGACGTACGACCTTTCGCCGTGCTGAGCTAGGTCGAGTCCTACCTCTTCTTCCTTTGGAGTAACTCTGATTCCTCCAGGCCATACTGCATCCATTACTTTGAGAATCACTATGGTGATTCCAAATGCATAGGCCACTGAAATACACGCCCCGATTACGTTGATAGCTTGTTGCTCGTAGCCTTCCGGTGTTCCGGTCCATGCACCGATTCCGTTACCGGTGTCCCAGATGTGCGGGCTTGCCAGCGTGCCAGTGAGAACTGCGCCTGTAAAGCCTCCCATTCCGTGGACTCCCCAGACATCGAGTGCGTCGTCCCATTTGCGGGAGTTCTTGAATGCAACGCATCCGTAGCAGACGGTTCCTGCCGCTATGCCGATTATGATCGATGCCATCGGGCCTACGAAACCTGAAGCCGGAGTGATGCAAACCAATCCGGCCACTGCGCCA
Organism: Candidatus Nitrosotenuis sp.; assembly: GCA_038869975.1. Lineage (GTDB taxonomy): Archaea > Thermoproteota > Nitrososphaeria > Nitrososphaerales > Nitrosopumilaceae > Nitrosotenuis. Next base: position 8,407 of record JAWCQC010000039.1, on the reverse strand, counting down.
GAGGCTGCGCCGACGATGCTTGGCTTGCCCGTGTGGGCCCACGCCATGAGCATCCATGTGAGTGCTGCCATACCGGTTGCTGTGTTTGTGACAACCCATGCCGATACTGCGACTCCGTCTGCTGCTACCTCCGAGCCTGCGTTGAATCCGAACCAGCCAAACCAGAGCATGCTTGCTCCAAGGACTACCATCGGAATGTTGTGAGGCTCCATTGGAACCTTGCCATATCCGAGTCTTCGTCCAAGGATCAGAGCGCCTGCGAGTGCTGAGAATCCTGATGACACATGTACGACGGTTCCTCCTGCAAAGTCAAGTGCTGCGGTCGGTGCCAGATCTGGGTTCAGATCGAGTGATCCTCCTCCGATGAAGCCTCCTCCCCAGACCCAGTGAGCTATGGGGTCGTAGACGAAGGTGGCCCACAAGAGAATAAAGACCACAAAGGCGCTGAACTTGATTCTGTCGATCAGGCCTCCGACGATGAGTGCCGGTGTGATGATTGCGAAGGTTGCTTGGAACATTGCAAATAGCTGGTGCGGTATTGTTCCAGGCCAGCTGGCGCTGCATTTGACGTCTGTGCTTACCACGTACGGCGACCTGAGGGTATAGTAGACCTGGTCTGTACATGGGCTTGGCGAGCCAAGCGGAGCCACGTGGGACACCTTGTTGAATCCGACATAGTCTAGCGCCCCCATGAACTTGTTGGCTTCGGATGTGTTTGGACCAAACGCCAGAGAATACCCCCACAGTACCCACTGGACCGAGATTAGGCCCATGACAACAAAAGTCATGCCGATTACGTTTACTGCATTCTTTGATCTGGCAAGTCCCCCATAGAAGAAGGCAACACCCGGAGTCATAAACAAGACCAGAGATGTTGCAGCCAACATCCATGCGGTGTCACCTGTGTCAATCATGCAGGGTGCAAATGTTCCTGAACCTGGTTCGGTTTCATACCAACATTCATTGGGGTTGCCGGTGTCGATTCCGGTTCCCCTTGTTACATAGCCATCCATGCCATCTTCGATTTGCTGTGCGTAGGCAGTGGACAGCACGCCTGTAGCTGTTGCGGCAACTGCTACCACAAGTAATAGAGCGTATATTCTGTTTCTGGAATACACTTTGCTGTGTATTCGTGTTTCAGACATTGCCCGACAATACGTTGATGAAAATATAAGATGTCGTCCTTGCAAACTGTAAATCTGTTTAATCTTTGTTGAACCGACACGCTGAAATCAATCAGTTGTTTAGCTAATCACTTGATCCGTCTCGATTTGATAAATCCAAGCGAACCAGTCACGATTTGTGCGTCTTTGAGTACTCTTCTTCGTCCAGCTTGAACTCTTCTTCGTCCGCATATGCCTGTTCTGCATGTTCGCCAATATCCAAGCCCATCTCTTCTATTTCCTTTGAGACCCGGATTCCAATTAGGAACTTGATCACCTTTAGTATGGCGTACGTGCCTCCAAAGCCCAGTCCTGCTGCTACTGCCACACCAAATGCCTGGATTGCTAGCTGTGCTGGGTTGCCAAACAACAAACCGTCAGGCCCTGTCGGGTTGATTGCTGACGAGGCAAAGATTCCAATAGACAGAGAGCCGATTATTCCTGCAATTCCGTGGACTGAGCTCACATCTAAAGCATCATCTATTTTGAACCTGTCTTTGATCAGCAAGACGCCGCAGTAAGAGGCAAGGCCTATTGCTATACCTATGATAAAGGAATGCTCCACGCTCACATAACCAGATGCAGGTGTGATTCCAGCAAGCCCTGCTATTGCCCCATTTATTGCAGCCACAACGCTTGGTTTTCCTGTCCTCATCCAAGACAGCCCAACCCATATGAGTGCCGATATTGAGGACGCCATGTGGGTCACAATCACTGTGTTTCCGGCAACGCCGCCAGACGACAGCGCGCTGCCTGCATTGAAGCCAAACCAGCCAAGCCATAGAAGCGATGAGCCCAGTACTGCTATTGGGATGCTGTGCGGCACCATGATTGCAGGCCCGTAGTTTTTCCTTCTTCCCAAAACAAGTGCGGCCGCAAGCGCGCCCATTCCCACGCTTGTGTGAATTACGATTCCTCCTGCAAAGTCAAACACTCCCATCTGGCCAAGCCATCCTCCTCCCCATATCCAGTGGGTCAAAGGGTAATAGATCAAAACCGACCAGGCGCCAATGAATAACAAAAACGACGAAAACTTCATCCTCTCCGCAATTGTTCCTGTGAGCAGCAACGGTGTGATTGCGGCAAACATTAGCTGGAATTTTGCAAACAGCACGCCCGGAATTGTTGGGGCAAACGGCAGCGAGTCATTCCAAGGGACTCCCTTTAGGAAGACATAGTCAAGATTTCCCGCAATGCCTCCCGTGTCCGGCCCGAAAACGAGGCTAAAGCCGAAAATGAACCACATGACACTCAGCAGCGCCAGTCCCGTGAAGATCTGCATAAAAATCGAGACTGTGTTCTTTCTTCGCAACAACCCAGCCTCAAAGAGCCCAAGTGCCGGAATCATCAGCAGTACGAGGCTTCCAGCAATTAGAATCCATGCTGTGTCTCCGGAGTCTATTGCCATTAGTCAGGTAGACTGGCTAATTATTAATAATACTAACTGGATCAGCTAGCAGTTTGTTATACAAATGACATACATTTTATGAAAACAATATTTGTGAGAGTCAAATAAGACAGGTAAATGATCAGAGTCGAGGCCATACTTGGGAAAAACGACGTCATGCCGATCAGCGAGGCGTTAAAGAGGATCAAAGTAGGAGGCCTGACAGTCACAAAGATGAGAGGTCGTGGCAAAAATCCGCCTCCAGAGATTCATGCTTCAAAGGGAACGGAGATCTTTGTTCCCCAGTTTTCGGACAAGTATGTCCTGCAGGTAATCATACCAGAGACAAAGGAAGAAGAAGTCATAAATTTAATCAAACAGAATGCCACAATTGGCAAGATCTTTGTCTCGCCTATTTTGAGAGCTATCGATATTGCTTCTGGGAATGAGGGTGAGTCCGTAATTTAGAACCTGTCTTCGTAGATTACTTCTGGGTGTCTGAGCTGCCGCTCAAGCGTTTTCAGATGTGCTGTGACGCAATGGTTCACGAAATCGTTAAACGACCTGATTCTGTAGTTTATCATCAGAGTTTCCTTGTTTTCCTCGTAGACTTTTTCAATTCGCGCCAGCGTGTGTTTTTGCAGCGACACGAGCCTGTTTCTGGTGGGCCTTGGCGGCATGCTTGCGATGAACGAGTCCGACTCGAGATCCTTTTCTGATTCAAACGTCCTCATATCAACAACTTCGGTCATCTCGGAGACAAAGATCTTGCCCACAGGTTTTGATGAAACCCCGGCTTCGTTTGAGATCACATCGATTACGCTTCGCGCGTCCTTGTCTTGGACGACAAGCTCGATTTTTGAAAGTGGGACTGCCTTGATTCCAGTGGAGCCTGCCTTTGAGCCTTTTTGCGAGTCGAGCACGGTCCCGTCTTCGAGGTTGCGCTTGTCAACTATGATGCACCCAAGATTTTGCAGCCTTGCGATCACCGACGGCAAATTAGACCTGCGGATTATGGCCTCGATTTTTTTCAACGTTGCTTACCCCATGGCCCCCTTTTTTATACCTTCAATATTTCCGCAGGACACGGTATCTGGTGTTCCGCCTTAGGATTTAGGGCAAACGACGATTTTCAGGGCTGAGAATAAAAAATTGAGTGTTGGTTTGGATTAGAACTTGCCCACCAGACTTTTCCAGCAAGACAGATGATACCAGTTCTGCCTGTACAGTGTCGCATTGAGCGACGAAAGGCTCATCTGTTCTTTGCATTTTCTGCATGTAACCCAAGTTTCATGTGTGGCTTTTTGTGATAGCATATACGAGGTTTTTTGATCAGATTAAAAATTGGTTGTTTGTGTTTTTTAGAAAACAGATTTTGGCTAGACTCGTATTATTCCCTGGCTTATCAAGAACTGGATGCCCTTGACAAAGTCGTCGTCCGTGATTGTTCCCTCGGACCACCACTTGGCGTTGTTTTTTACCCACGGCGGGATTTGCGTTCCTGCTGCCTTGCCTGCCTCTGTAGGAGGTATCTTCAGGATGCCCTCCTTTATCAGAAACTGGATTCCTTGGACAAAGTCGGTATCACTTATTGTGCCGTCTGCCCACCACTTGGCGTTGTTTCTAATCCAGCTTGGGATTGCCGCTTTTTGCGGCGCAGCTTGTGTTTTCTCGCTTATCTCAAACTGCATGCTTGCCGGAACAAACTGGTCAAAGTCGACAAGGCCCCTGCCTACCAGAATAAGTTGTAGTGTGTAGCTTCCAGTCGACGGGATTGTGATCAATCTCGAGTCAACGCCGCTTGGGACCATGATGCCAAGGATGCTTGCACTATTACCTGTATTTATGATGAATTCATCGCCTGACGGGTTCTTGACGCTATACGCGTACCTGATATCTTTTGCAAGCGCGCCTGACGGCTCAAAGAATGCGATCGTGAACTGGACGTCTTTGCTTTGACCATATCTTGAATCGTATGAGACTGTTGCCTTGTAGCCGTTTGCAAATGTGATGTCTGTAGATTTTATTGCAGTACTTGTGTCAGGCGTTATCTCCACAAGCATTGTGTGTTTGTTTCCGATCTTGGCTTTGAGCATTTTGAGCTCTTCATTTGTGACAAGAAAACGGATGATGTTGGTATCTTTGTTCGAGTACGGATCAAATTGAATGTCTTTTGGGAAGATAGGTACCCCGTTGACCGTTCCCTTGAAGCTGGTCACGCCTGCAAGTGGCGCAAAGTTTTTTGGAATTTCTATGTCGTTTCTGACAAGCTGTGTGTGCTCTGCATGTTCCCAGTGGAACGGCATCTCAAATGAAATAGTCTTTGTTGATTCAGAGAACTGCAAAGACGTCAGCTTGTCGGAAAATGCCCTGACCGTGACAGGTGTTTGGCCGGAGGATGCAGCAAGTGAGAATTTTTGCTCGTGTGCTATGTTTATGTTTGTTTCAAAATCTATGTCTTGCGCAGTCTGGGTTTTTGGGTTAGTTGCTCCAATGATTGAGACTTTGACTGTGTAGGAACCGCTTTTGTCAAAGACTGGTCCCCTCATCACTGGGATGCTGGTAGCAGATGAGGTAAGTGCGCTTGGCACGACCGGATCCTTGTCTCCGTCGTATTTGGTGCAGCGCCACAGCTCTTTTTCTGCACACTGGGAGTTTGGCTGCACCTTGACTTGGAGCTCGCCGTCGCTGTCGTAGAACATCTGCGATGCCAACAGTGATTGGCCTGAAAAGATCTGTATGCGGTACGTCACCTTTTCTATGTTGGTGTTTGTTTGGCTATCGTAGAATCTGGCCTTGAGTGTCGCAAAAGAATGCTTGGTGGGATCAAAATCCGCGGGCTCAAGCCAGGTTGCGACTGTGACCTGTTTGTTGCCAAAGCTTATCGGCGGAGCTGCCTCGCCGCCGTGGTGCTGTGCAAAAGCCAGATTAAACGAGAAAAACGCTGCAAACAACGCAATTAGGATAGTCCTTAAAGACAACAATTTACCAGTCTCTTTGGGATATTAAAAACGGTGCTATCAAGATGTACGAAAAATCAAGAATTACAAGCCTCATAAAAGAAGAGCTGGAAAAGATCCGCACTCATCGGACCGAGTTGCAGCAGGGCTGCGCTGCTTGTCATGTGATGTTTTCGCTCAAAGAAAAGCTCGGCATTTCCGAGCAGGACTGTGCTGACTTGGTCTCTGAGCTGCTCAGCGAGGATTCAGCACTCAACGAGGAGTTTGTGCAAACAGTAGAGCAGATCCATATGGTCGAGCGCCATCTTGGCGGCTCCTTTGCGTTGCGCCAGCGTGAGTCAAAGGATGCATATCTTGACACGTATTTTGCAAACGTCCTAGAGGAGCTAGGCTCCGACCTGAATCATTTTTCACACCAAGTGTTGATTAGAAAGCTGCTTTTGGCGTATCTGTCTTTGTATATTGCCCAGACAATAGGCGTGGATTATCATGCTGCAACAGAAGAGCTGTACTACCTGCTACGAAAGAATGACTCAAAAAATGTGCAGATTGATGAATTCATTTCAAAGATCGAGGCAAAAATTAAGCAGAATCATTTTTAAGAATTCCAGTTTGCATAGTTGTGATGCCAGTGGATCTGATCCGCACAATAAATCGTGTCGGCAAGTGGTCCGCAAACAGAGTGATCGGAAAAAGACGGCCCCTTATTGCGGTATTCAGCCTGACCCATTACTGTAATTATTACTGCCCGATGTGCCCATTTGGCGATTCTGACAAAGAAGGCCAGCTCAAGACTGTAAAGAGACACGACCTGACCACAGAGCAATGGAAGGCAGTGTTTGAGAAGACTGCCAGATACTGCATTTGGTCGATAATTGAGGGCGGCGAGCCCACAAGCAGGCCGGACTTTATGGAGCTTGTGAGGCATCTTTACTCGCTGCGGCTTCCAATCACACTAATCACCAACTGTTCGTTGCTGCACAAAATAGATCTTGATGAGCTCAAAAAATACATCCAGTTCATTACATGCAGCATAGATTCTGTCTTTGAGGAACCGTACTGCAAGGTACGCGGTGTGACACCATCAATGTACCAAAAAGTAATGGAGAACCTGCAGTTGTTGGCACAAAAAAATATTCCCCATTACTTTAACAGCGTAATCACAAAATACAACACGCAGGAATTCATAGACAAGACGTATTTTGAGCGCGCCAGAGAGCTTGGCGTGAGCTCTGTTTCCCTTACCTTTGTTGAGGACAGATCCGATGTAGACTATACTCTTTTGCCGGACAGAAACACAATCAACGAGGTCTGCAAGAGCGTGCTTGAGCACATCAGGTCACAAAGATATCCTAAAGTGATGATTCCGCCGCAGTACTTTGAGCAGATACTTGAGCACGGCCGTGGCATCTTTGAGGAGTGTGGTGTCTGGAAAAGTGTCTTTGTGAACGCAAACGGCACCGTGATGGTGCCTTGCTGGAAATTCAACAGCCCTGCCAATACATACAACATACTTGAGAAAGGCATCGACGAAATATGGGAGGCGCCACAGTGGGAGATAGCAAAGACCTGCCATGACTGCCAGGTGCTTGGCTGCATCTGGTATTCCTCTCAGCCGGTGACCACCTTTGCGCACAACTACATGCGAGGTTTGTCAAAGATGATAAACCAGCAAAAACCGGAGCTTGTAACTGCAACTTGATATGTCTAGCAAGATCTGGCTTGGCAGAATTTACTTGAGGGAGGAAGGCGGCTACGAACTCGTTTTACGGGCTTTGGACCACTACAAAAAACGGCTAAGAGACATAGGCTCGTCGCCCCAGCTAAGGGATGCGCCGATGTTTGCCCAGCTAGTCCAACACGAAGCCATCAAGAATGTGTCAGTAGTTGATGGCATAGTGGAAAAGATCCAGCGCGGTCTGGGTGAGCCTGAGTTTCTTGGTAAGCTGGAAAACGAGATTTCGTTTATCGAAAAGGCCTTGGCTTGCTACCAAGCGGACATACAAAAAGCCCTACATGGAGACGCATTTTATGTCAAGGCTCTGCAAGGCAGTAATTTTGCAGATACTGATTTGAAGTCTATCAAGGATGCGCTGCAGAAGATAAGGCAGTTTTGCTGACTTGCGCAATCTAGTTTAGCTGCTTTGCATTAAATCTAGGTGTGAGATACTCCAAGATACTCATAATTGTTGGAATGGCCGTCGTTTTATTTGGGATTGTCTTTCAGTTTCAGGGCAAGGGCCAGATTGGGCCAGAATCATCGTTCATGTACAAAAGTGAAGAGTGGGTCGACTATGGATATGCGATAATGGCTTGCGGCATGGCAATTGCTGGTGTAGGTATCTGGATAGACCACCTAAGTAAAACCATGTAGAGAATTGAGTGTTGTGCATTTTCTCAGAATTTTATTGATCTGATCGAGTATTATGCCCAAAGCTCAATTATGGTTCTCCCATGTCGACTACGGCCCATCTGATATCATTTCCTGGATGAGCATTCTCCCATACGCACCAATAGTGCACCGTGGCTTTCGCTATGTGGCCTGTTCTGGTCTAACCTGTCGGTGGCGTCTTTTAACGCAAGAACCATGCAGACCCTCTGCCACTATCCATCCAGTCTAAAGGATCTGTCTTCCTTTAGCATGACATAGATTGCCCTCATACACTCTTGCATCAACCGGTTTTGACCTTTGCGTATGCGATTGCCTTTACAAAGGCGAGCGAAAAAGCCCTAGCCCTTTAGGGCAGGGATGAAAGCGAGCACACCATGAATCAACATTCCACACACCAAAAACTATACTAAACTAAAACACCAGCTAGGATCAAAAATGATCCTGACCTACAACGTAAAACACGGCCGTGATTTTTCAGACGAGCTGAAAAAGGCCAGGGCAGTAG
>JAWCQC010000038.1:0-12177 GCA_038869975.1 Candidatus Nitrosotenuis sp. | reverse complement strand
CTCCATACTGGGTTCCATATGTTTGGATTAGATACAGATTGTTGTATGGTTTTTGGTGTGCTGGATATTGACCTGTGGTGTGCTCGCTTTCATCCCTGCCCTAAAGGGCTAGGGCTTTTCCGCTCGCTTTTGTAACTTTTTGACTTTATTGAAAAGGTAATATGGAACCCCGACTCCATACAAAACTGGTTTTATGATAACAATCTTGGCTGGAGGTACAGGTTCTGTTAAACTCGTCCGTGGGCTGATATCACAAACTCGCGACGTCAACGTGATTTGCAATGTGGGGGACAACTATTGGCTCTACGGGTTGTACGTGTGCCCAGACATCGACACCATAATTTACGGACTGGCAGACATCTTGGATTACGACAGAGGCTGGGGTATCAGAAAGGACACCTTTGGGTTTTTGCGACAGATGGAGATTTTTGGCGAGGAGACATGGTTTAGGGTCGGAGACAGGGATGTGGCGACTCACCTAATTAGGACAAATATGCTAAAGAATGGAAAAAACCTCGCAGACATAACCAAATGGCTGTGCGAAAAGTTTGCAGTTGAAGCAAAGGTAATGCCAGTCACAGACAACACAATTGAGACCAGGATTACAACAAACAAAGGAGAGATGCACCTACAAGAGTTCTGGGTAAAGTACAAAGGAAAAGACAAGGTGGAAGGGATCCAGTATGTGGGTGCGGACAAGGCTAGGCCAAATCCCGAGGCAGTAAACGCCATTCATGATTCAGAGTTGGTCATAATTGCGCCAGGCAACCCGTTGACCAGCATAGGACCAATGCTTCAGATCAAAGGCATAAGAAAAGAACTTGGCAAAAACAGAAAAAAAGTCGTTGCCATAAGCCCTCTCTTGGGCAACAAGGCGTTTTCAGGCCCCGCTGCAGAATACATGGCCGCTGCCGGAATAGAGGTATCTCCCTATGGCATAGCCCAGATGTACTCGGATGTTTGTGGCAACATAGTAATTGACTCAAAGGACAGGTTGCTTACAAAAAAGATCCAGAATTTGGACATGAAGGTATACGACACCAGCATCAAGATGATCAACAAGGCCACGGAGGATGCGCTAGCATCTTTCGTGCTCAAGAACATTCGCGTGTAGATTGAAAGTAGCAGCAGTAATTCCAGTTAAGACATTCTCAAAGGCAAAAACCCGCCTTTGCCTTTCTGAAGACAAGACAGTAGAACTGTGTAAGACCATGTTGGATTCGGTTCTTGAGTCAGTCTCACAGTCACAAATCGACAAAATTGTGCTTGTCTCAAAAGACGAGTGTGCATTAAAAATAGGCAAAAAGTATGGTGTCGAACAGATATTTGAGAGCACGGAGAACGGGGTAAACGCAGCAGTTGCACTGTCGGAGAAATATCTGCTTGAGAACGACTTTGAGGCCTCTATCGTGCTGCCGCAAGACATACCGCTAATAAGGCCGCAAGACATCTCGAGCCTTTTGGGCTTTCACAGAAACCCAAGATCTCTTCTTGTCGTACCTTCAAGAAGATTTGATGGAACAAATGCGCTTCTTCGAAGTCCTGTCAATGTGATTGAAACGCATTACGACGAGGATAGCTACAAAATACATCTAAGTACAGGCAAGTCAAGAAACATCCCAACCTATTTTGTTCTCATAAACCGAATAATGTGGGATGTCGATGACAGACATGACATCAAGTTCATTATGGACAATATTGAGAAACCAGATCTAGCAAAAAAGATCAGAGACATAGTTGGAATCTGACTTGACAGGTTTAGATATAGATTCAGTTGTAGTGGCGCCTTAAATTGAAAATTGCGTGCTGGCAGTAACCCTCCTTCTGTTCTAGACGACATTCCGCTTTGCAGCCTACCTGAACCGAGTGCAGGCCTCGTAGTTCGATTTGGCTTTGCTCTGCGCGGGTCAGATTTTTCATTCCGTCCTGCTGGAAATCTCAGGGGTTTCCATCATTGTGCTCCAGTCCGGATCTTTTCTGTTCTGTTGCCAACCATCTCTGGCTTTGCATCGCTGCAACACGCTCCTGCATCGAGGGAGGAGTTTCCTCTGCTTTTGGCAGTAATCGTCCACCAGCTCGCACACATGTTATGTTCTTCAGATATTTACGTTATCGGTTTAATTTTGAGTCAAAGTATTCTTCATCGTATCGTTCACGCACACGTCGTGCCTTAACTGAGTAACCTAGGTGCATTATGTCAACGTAGATTTTGTAGATGTGACGATTCTCCCTGAGTCTTGACGTCATTGCCTTCCAAAACCTTCTAACATGGAACTCTGAAAACCTGTGATCACGCACTACAAACACACTCTTTTTTGTCTTGTCCACGATCTCAAGGGTCTTTGGACTAAACGCCTGGTCTGCCTGGTTTCCGGCTCCAAGCACGATCAGCTCATTTTCGACCTTGGCAAAATTCTCAAGTAGACTTGTGACGACGTTCTTTGATTTTGGATATATCTTTTCAAAAAATACTTTCTTCATGTTGAGATCAAACATCATCTCGTTTATCCTGTTCATCACCTCAAGCTCTGTTTCCGGTGATTCGACTACTCCCCTCACTACGCGTATTTTGCTGTTGTACTCCTTTGCCACCGAGTTGGCAATTCGTAAGCCGAGATCGGCATGGCGCCCTTTGTCGTACGATACCACCACACTTGCAAGATCCTCTTGAAAGTTTTTTCCCAGCCTAACGCCAACAAAATCACAGGTTGAAAGGGACAAAAGCTTTCTATTGTTTCTCAGATACGCAAAATCGATTATGACTATGTTGATGCCCTGCTCTTCTACAGTAGCCAAAATTGCCTCCGTCTCGTCGTGTGATATCCTCACCAGATACCTATGTCGAATTGATTGCGGGATGGATTTTTTGAGCTTGTTGAATTCCTCAATATCAGATTCTGCAATCTTGCTTGATGTGCTGAGCGGCAAATGAACAGGTATTTTCACCACACTCAGAAAGGAGATCTCGCCTTCTTTTTCCTGTGCAAGGGCATTTGCAATCTTGAAAAAATCTGCTACATATTTTGGATCATAGATTATCAGAATTCTGTATTCTTTTCTTTCTTTTGGGCCCTGATTGTACACCAGCGGTGCATAGTGCTCTATTTCTTTCTTGGAAGTATAGAATTTGTAAATCATGAATCCGATTATTATCCAGATTATTGCAATTGCCCACGATTGTGGTTGCGTGAAAAGCAGGTACACTGACAATCCAAGCGCCGACAGCACACCCAATGTTGGGATGAGTGGGAAAAATGGCGTCTTGAATGTGTAATCAAGTTTGTCGCCGTACAATCGCCTGATTGTTATTGCGGCATAATTGACTTGAGTGAACAAAAACAGGAACATCACGCTTGCTGCAAATGCAAGTCCAGTAAGATCAAGCGATACTGCCATCACTAACATTATGAGTCCTGACGCTACAGTTGACACCACAGGTGTCTTGTATTTTGGGTTTATCCTGCCAAAAAAGTGCGGAAGGTTGTAGTGTGTTCCCATTGCGTATGAGACGCGACTTGACGAATATGTAGTGGCGTTCAATGCAGCAAGTGTTGAAACAAAACCTCCTGCAAGAACAATCAAAGCCCCAAATGGCAGAAGATATTTTGCCGCCTCTATTATCCCAAGCTCGCCAAAGCTTCCTATGAATTCCCAAGATGGTTGTCCCACAATCTCAGGCGACAGCCCTCCGATGAATGCGAACGTAAAGAGTATGTAGATTGCGACCACCACTAAAAGTGATATGAAGATGGCTCGCGGTATGTTCTTTTTTGGGTTTTTTAGCTCGTTGCCAGTCTGTGCAATCACTTCGTACCCTTCAAACGCAATGAAGGTAAGACCCATCGCAATGACAAGTCCTGAAACCCCATGTGGGAAAAAGTCTTCAAAGTTGGCAGGCCATGTAGAGTTCGTAAAGGCCATTGCATAAAGCGCTGCGACAATCAGCAACCCAATTATTGAAATCTGAGTTATTGTGATTGCGTTTCCAACCTTGCTTGTAGGCGACGTTCCTCTGACGTTGATGAAGGTAAATATGACGATAGCCATTGCTGCAAACGCCTTTTCTAGCTCAGCAGATGACTGTAGTATGTTGGCAGATTCCAACAGGTGTGTGAAAAACGATGCAAAAGCTACGGCGTAGAGACTGCCTGCTATCGTATGCGCAAACCAAGACATCCAGCCGCTCAAAAATGCATTAGGTCTTGGAAGACCTTCACGAACCCATCGGTACCCTCCACCTGTGTCTGGCAATGCGGAGCTCAGCTCAGCGTATGTAAACGCAGTAAAGATCGTAATTATGCCGTTTATTAGAAAAGCAATCATCAGAGCAGGACCTGCTTCACCCATGCCTGGTCCCACAAGAACAAATATGGCACCACCTATCATGGCAGCCACACCCACCATCACCACATCGAGTAGTGTTAGATTCCTAGCAAATCCTGTATTTTGTGACTCCGATGCCATCTGTATCTACCGCTCCCAAAGCGGATTTGAATAAATCCTTACCCGAGATTAGTTGTTAGTGTTTGAGTCAACATTTGTTATAATGCCATATTCTTCCAAGAGCGGCCCTACTTGCTCTTCAGATTCCAGCTCCGAATAATCCTTTAAGAGATCCTCGTTGAGTTCATAGAATGTGTGTCCCCACGCGAATTTTGACAAAAGAGCCAACCCTTGATCTTTGTAACCCAAAATCACGAGTGCGGCAGAAATTGCCTCAACCGTGGTGAGTTTGCCGAGCTTTGAGTAATTCACAGGGTTACCTGCCAGCAAAGGCGGGAGCTTTCTTGGCATGCCTGAGAATCTCCTCTCAAAGGTATTTTCTGCCATGTTCCACGAACAGTCGATCCCCGTAATCGAGCCAGCTATTTTTGAATCATGCTTTAACAGAGTTTGTTTTGCAAACGGATCAAGTATGATGGTATCAGACCTTGTCTTTCTTACGGGCCTCGCTAGCCCGAATCTGACTATCCTTGCAGCTGTGCATTTTTTTGGATCATCCTGCTTGAACATCAATACCTGAACGTGCATCAGACACCAAACAATGCTTCGAAATATGTGCTTACTGGAACGATGTGTATACTATCTCGTAATAAAGTCTCGACTTGCTGTCTCCGTTTACCATCTCTAGTGTCCACACCGAGTCGGGAATTGCTTCGCCTTCAGACTCTGGTGAGATTGAGAATTTTTCAAGAATTGCCAGTGGGCCAGAATACATTACCTTATAGTTGTGTATCCCGATTGTGACCACTTTGTATTTGCCTCCAGTCGACTCGGTGACAAGACAGCCGGCGTCTTGACCTATTATGCATTGTCCCTCTTCGTTTGTTACCTTAAGATTAACAGAAGCTTCTGAGCCCTTCGATGTAAATACTGAGCCTTGGAGTGTCACTGGTGCCATTGTTTGTTGATCCTTTGTTTGTGCAAACAATGGCACATCCACTACTGTGTCTGTGATTCGGTTGAACTTTTCAGTGATTTGTTGCGGTTTTACCGGCAACACCTTTTTTTCTACAATCTTAAATGGTTTTGTGAATGTGCCAAATTCGGTGTCCGCTTTTACCACATAGTTTCCGAGTGCTGCGTTCGCAGGTATCTTGTAGTCGTATGAGTAGATTCCATTATTGTAGCTCCTAGCAATATCGATTTTTTTTCCACCAAGCCCGCAGTAAAAGTTGCCGCAGTTTATTTTCGTGTCTTCTTCTGGAATCACCACCAAGTCAAGTGAATTCAAAAATATCACCTTGTTTGTAGAGCCAGAGATATGAATTGTCTCCCCAGGCGAATATTCTTCTTTGTCTGTCAGCAGCGTGAGTGTAAGCTTTCCTGTGTCACCAGATGGCAGATTGTTTTTTACTTCAAACGTGGTGTCTGCCCTGATGCCCTTGTATACTGCTGTGACTCTGTATTTGCCGTCTTTGAATATTGTCAGTGGCAGGTCATATGTAGACTCAAAGTGTCCCGCGCTGTCAAAGTCTAGCTGGGAAGAATAGATTTCTTTGTTAGTTAACGTCTTTATTTGTACGCTGACCCGGTCTGGCACCACGCCTCCTGTGGAAGTCGAGCCTTGTTGTCTTCTTATTGCTTCACCTGACACCGTGAGTTTTTCTCCGGCTGCATATTGTTCTCTGTCGGTTCTCACCACGAGTGGTTTTATTTCAAGCGTGTCTGTGGCCGGATTCTTTGATACTTTGAATACAAGCTCCAATGTTTGCGATGAGGTTATTACCGATATCTTGTAGTTGCCAAATACGCTTGGCCGCGGCTGTCGTGGGTCTCTAATATCCGCAAGGTCAAAGTCTTTTTGCGGTATATCCCAGCTCCAAGAGAATGTAGAAGAGTCAATCTTGGCTCCTGCGTTGACTGTCTTTCCGTCCGGTTTGGTCAAAATTATCTTGACTGCAGATTCCCCTGAGAGCAGCTTTCCGGTAAGCACGACTTTTTCACCAAGCCCGTATATTGTCTTGTCGGTGCTTGCAATCAATTTCGTATTCGTAGGGTCTAACACGCTGGTAACCGTGAATGTTGTCGAGGTCGTTTTATCGTCGTATGTCGCCTTGACGATGTATGTACCAGTCTTGAAGGCAGATGGATTTAGAACAGTCTCGATTTTGTAGTTTCCTGCTGTGTCAGGTATTGCCGAAAAGCTGTACGTGGCCAGCGTGCTTTCACTTCCCAATCTCTGTTTTTTGTCAAGCGAGATTATCGAGAGTGGCTTTCCACTTTGGTCTGTGATCGAGACCTTGACTGGGATTGCTTCATACGAGGTTCGTGTCTTTGGGATCACATGGCCTGTTATAATCAGCTTTTCTCCGGTGACATAGTCTGGTTTATCAGTCAAGACGTATGTATCGGCCTTTAGTGGGATGAATTCATTTGGGTTCTCTACTACTTTGAAATACAATACAGCGTTTCCAAATTCCTTTGAGACTGTAACACGATAGTCACCAAGTCTCAGCTGGTCGTTTGGAATCTTTAGCTCGTACTTGAAGCTGCTGTCTCCTGCAAGCTTTACCTGATCTCTAATTTTGAGTGCATTCTTGGCAGTGTCTTTTCCTGTTGCTGCAAGTCCAGTCTGCAGTATTTCCACATCTAGTGCGACTACGTGTTTGTTACTTCTGCCAGTTATCAGCACTGTGTCGCCAAGGCCATATACTTTCTTGTCTGTGTTTAAAACTATGTTTTTTTCATCCTTGATGTCTTTGAGAAGATCGAATGTAGTTTCTGCGTGCTGCTTCCCATAGTCGGCAATTATGTTGTAAGTGCCATATACTGGCTTGACCGTAGTCATAAAGATCACGCCTGAAAACTTGCCAGAAGGTGTCGGGAATAGCTTGCCAGAAAATACCTGTTTGCCTTTTGGATCGTATACTGCATAGTCAAGTCCGGCAAGCGGGATTATCTTGTTTGTAGTGGCAGAAATCTCTACTCGCTGTCCTGGGATGTATGATGTCTTATCAGTCGATACAACAAGTTCTGATTCCTGTTGCTCCTCTGAGACCACCACCTGGTCCCCTACTATGAACAAGGCGGTGTCATCTGCCTCACCGTATGTTGCAGTTACGACGTAATTACCTGCCTCGATCCCCAAGACTTTGTCGAGTTTTATCTGGGTCTTAAATTGTAAGTTTAGATCTGGATACAGTGTGAATTTCTTGTCATAATTTCCTGGGCCGTCAACATGAATTGTTATTTGCTGTTGTGTAAAGTATGGCTTTTCTTGATAGACACGTTCTGATACATTACCAGAAATTATCGCAGTCTCACCAAAGATGTAGTTTCTTTTGTCTGAATCTACAAAGATCGCAAGTGCACCGGATGCTGCTCCACCTGAATCAAGCTTTCCATTTGAAGATCCAGCAGAAGATGTTCTAAAAACCCAGTCACTTGACGTGTTGGAATCTACGCCGTCAAACTTTCGTTGCCATGATGAAAAGTCATTTTTTTGGTCTGTAATAACTGGCGTCTCGTCGATTACTTTACCTGTGCCATCTCTTAATTGTACTTTCTCCGAGACATCGGTGAACCACAAGCTGGTATAAGAATAGATCAAAAATTGATCAGGTTTTATGGTGGTGCCAGCAGGAATCGTAAATGTCTTTTTTGTAACTGTGGTGGAAGCAATCTTCCAGCCACCGATATCTACAGATTTGCTTGTCGGATTGTATAGTTCCACCCATTCTGTAATCGACTTTGCGTCGTCACCTGGGGGGTTTGTATCAATTTCGTTGATTACGACATAGTCCGCAAGCTGGGCGTGTGCGCTAAGAACACCGACAAAAAGCAAAGCTGCAAATACACTGACTAGGGGCAGAGTCCTCATTTTACCTAATTTTTGTGGTTCCATATGTCATTTTAGAACTAAATTGAGGAAAAGTTGAGCAAGTTGTGAGCTTGAGGTGCATTTTACATAAAGATGCGCTTTTTCATTAAAAAATGATACGTATCATTTGTCACAGTTCGGGCACTTTCCTTCCATTATTTTGGCACCACACTGGGCACATATGCCTTCCGGGAGCTCCTTTGAAATAGCTGCCTCTCTTCGACCAACGTAGACTTTGATTCCAACGTAGATTCCCACTGCAATTATTACAGAGTAAATCAGCGGAAGTCCTGCGCCCAAAAGTCCGATCATGAACAAGAGAACCCCGCCAACTAGGAGGAGGTCGCGTTTTTGATTTTTCAATGACGTTTGGATTTGTGTTGCAGATTAAAAGTATTAAGTATGGGATTGGCAGGACTCGAACCTGCGACCTCAGGCGCCCAAGACCCGAATCATACCAAGCTAGACCACAATCCCAATGTGTTGCAGATTTTTCTCCCCAATTTAAGCCTCATGCGAAAAAGATGCCGCACCGATCATCATGATTTTAATAATATGTAGAATCACTGCAACCATTGCAAATCGATGATTACGTCAAGGCCGGCAAGATAGCTGCCGAGGTGCGCGAGATTGCAAGGAAAAAAGACTGGGTTGGAAAAACTCTTTACGAGATTTGTGAGTCGGTTGAAAGCGAGATCAAAAACCGTGGTGGCAAATGCGCCTTCCCAGTAAACGCAAGCCTCAACGAGTTGGCAGCACACTACACCGCAGAACCAAACGACCCCAAAGTCCTGACAAGCTCAGATCTCATCAAAATAGATCTTGGAGTGCAGATAAACGGCTTCATTGCAGACACTGCAGTGAGTATTTCATATGATCCAGAATTTGAGGCACTGGTGCAAACTGCAGAAGAAGCGCTCAGAAACGCAATGGCCATGGTAAGAGAAGGGACGAAATCAAGTGACATCGGCAAGACCATAGAAAAAACAGTAAAACAGTATGGCTTCAAACCGATTGCAAATCTTTCAGGCCACTCACTTGAGCAATACACCATACATGCTGGCAAATCAATTCCAAACATGTGGTCGATTGGGTCATTTACATTATCCACAAAAGAGGCGTATGCTTGCGAGCCCTTCGTGACCACCTCCAACGGACTAGGTTTTGTGCGAGAAGGTAAAACAAGAAACATCTTTGGCCTCGTATCCAGAAAAAAGACAAAAAATGAGAAAGCGAACAAACTCGTAGACTTTATCTGGGAAAATTACAACTCGCTGCCATTTGCACTCAGATGGATAACAAAGGAACATGACGAAAAAGAGATACGGCCACTACTTGATGATCTTATCAAGAATAAAATAGTCAGGGCATATCCTGTTT
Organism: Candidatus Nitrosotenuis sp.; assembly: GCA_038869975.1. Lineage (GTDB taxonomy): Archaea > Thermoproteota > Nitrososphaeria > Nitrososphaerales > Nitrosopumilaceae > Nitrosotenuis. Next base: position 2,474 of record JAWCQC010000038.1, on the reverse strand, counting down.
TGATTGAAGCAAATCAGCAGCGCGTTGCTCAGGCAGAACACACATTTATCCCGACTCCTACCGGCGCACTGGTCACTACTCTGTAGGCTGTCCAAAGATCTTTGCTATGCTCATGGTGGCCTTGCATTTTGTGCATTCTGACGCTGTAGCAAAAAGATAGTCGCCCTCTTTGAATTTTCTTTTTATTTCGTTTTTGCAAGAGAGGCATCGTTCAACTGTGTATGCGACTATAGGTTTTTCTTTTTTTCTGAGTATCATTGCGGCACACCCAATGTGTTTCCAACACCCACCACCAAAACGGTCTGGCCTGGTGCTGTATTTTCCAAAATGATCCGATGTATTTGTGACTCTACTTCATCGGCCTTGTCTGCGATCTCTTTTGTCATAAGCGTGATTGCCTCTTTTACTGATTGCTTGATCACAATCGCATAGATTGGGATATTGTTTTTTGTAGCTATTTCTTCTATTTGGAATCGATCCGTACCAATTCCGCCGATTGCCGCACCAAATCCTTGCGCAACGGAACCAGAATCCTCACCTTCCATCTTTAGAGCCGCATCAACCATGATGATTATCTTTGGTTGCTTTTCTGCCACAAGTATCTCGACTGCATCGCCAGGCCTTCCCACGGTTGCGGCTGGACCTTCTGCCTTTAGGAGACAAAGATGTCTTTGCTCAAATTCAGTTTCCCCACATACGGTTTCAAGTGCGACTGTCTTTTTTTGCGTATTGAGCATCATTTTTCCAACCACCATCGGACCTATTCCGTCTCCTATTGGTTGTCCTTGTCTAAGCGCTGACATTGCGTCTTTTAACGCCGTAGATTGCTCCATGATGAACGGCATCATCATCTGCAATGGCAGTATCAATGGGAAGTTGTTTTGTTTTTTTGCAGTCAGGTAAAGATGTCTCACAATCTTGTGCAGTATGTTGAGCGCAGTTACCACCTCCAACATATTTTGCACCTTGCTTTGCTCGACATAGCCCATTGTAGAAGAAAGCGATTTAACCTGCTGGCGTATATAGTTCTCCTTTGATCTTAGAAGGTGTTTTATTTTTGGCATGATGCCATTTGGATCTATATCCACAGGCATTATGGCAAAGTATTCCAAGAATGTATCAACTTTTTTTGATACGTCGTTTCCCACCTTGAGATTTTTTTGGAGATAATTAACGAGTTCTAATTTCGAGTCCTCTTTGTATTTTTTTAGCTTTTCAATGTTTTTTGCGATCTCACCAGAAGTTATCTGAAGCTGGATCCTCTGGCCGTAGAACATGAAGATGACGATCGGTACGATCCAGACAAGCCACATCAGGGGATTTGAAGTATCCTCCCCAAAGAGATTGTCCGTAGCAAAGAGTTCTGTAAAGTTCAAGTTAATCAAAGCCTCAAACTACCAAATTAAATGATTTGTATGGTTTTCGGGCGCTTAAATTTCAAATAAATTGTCCGCTGGGTAAACAATTAGAAAGTGCTTTTTATATAGCCTACTTAAATCAAGGGGTAACGTATGCCGCAAACAAAGCCAATAGTCAGCATAGAGAATGTGGTTGCTTCTGCTTCAGTGGATCAGAAAATGGATCTAAATGAGATTACTCGTAATTTCCCAGACGTAGAGTATCACCCAGACCAGTTTCCAGGTCTAGTCTTCAGACTAAAGAGCCCCAAAACCGCGACTTTGATTTTCACGTCTGGTAAGATGGTTTGTACTGGAGCCAAGTCCGAAGAAATGGCAAGAAGCGCTGTAAAATCCGTGGTTCAAAAGCTGCGCAAGGGCGGGATCAAGATAAAAAAAGATGCCGTAGTAGACATCCAAAACATAGTGGCCTCCATCAATTTAGGAGGCAAGATTCACCTAGAGCAGGCTGCAAGAACATTGCCAAGAAGCATGTACGAGCCGGAGCAGTTTCCAGGGCTAATTCACCGGATGCTTGACCCAAAGACAGTCATCTTGCTTTTCTCGTCAGGAAAGCTTGTATGCACTGGTGCAAAAAAAGAGCCAGACGTATACAGGTCCGTAAACAACCTTCATTCATTACTTGAAGAAAAGGGTCTAATGATTTACGATTAGACTTTATTTTTTGCCATAATTGGTTCTGCGTAAACATTCTGGTTCGGCTACCGTCAATCTAGAACCCTATAATTCATAAGCAAAGTGGATATACTATGCACCGCCAAGAACCATAAATGAAAGTCGAGTTTTTTGCGGATTTTAAGCTGAATGAGGTAATCTTAATCTCATCCCTCCCCGACATGGGTCGAGTCGGCGGGCTTGTATCAGACCACATAGCAAAAAAAGTCACCGCCATCGATGCCGCCAGAATAGTGCTCGCCGACAAGCCATGGCTGACATACTCATGTGAATAGTTTTTAAAGTTTGTTTGATGTTTTGTGCATATGGGAATAGCCCAAGCTAGACTCTGATCCTTTCAGAATAGGGGCGGGCAATTACTCATTCGAGGCTATTCCCTCA
>JAWCQC010000037.1:0-12663 GCA_038869975.1 Candidatus Nitrosotenuis sp. | reverse complement strand
CAGACGACTGTAACCGTAAAACTCGACTGTGTGTTGGTTCTGCAAAAACCCGCTTGATGGCGACAGATGAGACGGAAAAACAGCAAAAGCAGAACCCCGAACCCTTTAGGGTCGGGAGTGTGTCAGCTAAAAACCTGAGTCTTTCATCAGTGTTAGAAAAAATTTCTATGTTGTTAAGTTCATCAATTTTTTCGTCACTATTTGAAATATTATCAGTCAAGAGATAAGAAGATCACAACAATCTAGATTAAAAATACTTAGTATTGATGATTTGGTTTACACTTAAAAATAATTAAATGAGTTTCTATTTTCTACTATCGTTCTATTACCTTTGTAAAAAGGATGAAAATCATACCTAGACCATAATTAAAGACCAAAAAAAACCCCACTTTTAGTGCAAAATCTAATGCCTCAACTATACTCCCCTATGGGTTAATGCGGGAGGTGGGATTTGAACCCACGAACCCCTAAGAGATAAGGGCCTAAACCTTACGCCTTTGACCGGGCTTGGCAACTCCCGCAGACATGCTCCAATTCAACACAAACTTATTGTTTACCATGAATCGACCATACTCAGATAAAATGGAGCAGCTCAAACTCATTCTAAAATCAAGCTTTTTGTACGCCGCGCTTTCTGCGGCATTTTCCACAATAGGACTGGCACCATTTTTTGGCGAGATTCTTCCGCAAAGATATGTGATCGGCAACCCCCTTGAGGTGAGCGGCATCTCGCCAGAGCACATAATGGGACACATCTCGTTTGGCCTAATCGCAGGCCTTGTAGCACTAAAGCTGAGATACATCACAGTTGCAGGCCTTCTTCCAATCGCACTCGACGCAGACCACCTAATCCAGTTCCTCAATATGGAGGCGGTGCCTAGACTTGGCCACTCTGTTGCGTTCGGCCTGCTGGCAGCGCCCGCAATGATGGCACTGACAGGTAAAAAAGACATAATTCTTGGCGCCGTCTCATTTTCCGCAGTCCTTTCACACATCTCATTTGACGTGTTGCTGGAAAGCGGCTCCAAGTTCCCGTTTCTCATACCGTTCCAAAACAGCATGGTATCAATACAAGGAGCCTACTGGATAGTGTTTTTAGCAGCTGCTGTAGCAATAGTCGGCACGGCCTCCTTGATTGCAAAAAAGACGCTGCAAATACCTGCAAAACACAAATCCAACTCGTAGAGGTATCAACACATGGGCAAACTGTTTGGCACAAACGGCATCCGGGGAGTATTCCCAGACACACTCAGCTTGCAGTTCATACACGACATCACGCTTTCCATTGCCACCTATTTTGGGAAAGGCCCAATACTGGTAGGATATGATGGCAGAGTCTCCAGCCCGCCGATTGCAAAGCTTGTCTGCTCCACTCTGAACGAGGCAGGCCTAGACTGCGCAAACGCAGGACTCGTGCCTACACCTGCACTGGAGTTCGCAACAAAAAAGCTCAGGTATGCAGGAGGAATAATGATCACCGCATCACACAATCCTCCGGAGTACAACGGCCTAAAACCTGTTGCAGCAGACGGAGTCGAGATACCAAGGGAAGACGAATCAGTAATTGAAGAAATCTATTTTGGAAAAAAATGGATCCGAGCTGCAAGAAAACTCGGAAAGACAAGCCAGGAAAGTCGAGTCACAGACACGTACATCGCAGGCATCAAGTCACACATTAACACAAAAAAAATCAGGCAAAAAAAATTCAAAATAGTCCTTGACCTTGGCAACGGTGCCCAAGCAGTAACTGCACCGAAGCTGTGCGAGGAGCTTGGCTGCAAAACCTATCTAGTAAACCAGAAAATAGACGGAAACTTTCCAGGGAGAGGCTCGGAGCCCACACCACAAAACCTGCAAAAACTTTCAAGTGAAGTAATAAGAAAAAAAGCAGATCTTGGTGTTGCGTTCGACGGAGACGGGGACAGGAGCCTTTTTTGTGACGAAAATGGCACCATCCTCACAGGAGACCGCTCAGCTCTCCTTTTGGCAAGCCACATCCTGCAAAAAAACCCGCACTCCAAGCTTGTGACCTGCCTTAACTCCAGCTCAGTGACAGAGCAAATCGCGCAAAATGCAAAGGCGCAGGTGATACGCACCAAGGTCGGCTCAGTCGAGGTCTCAAGAACCATGGTTCCGCAAAAAGCGTTGATAGGATTCGAGGAAAACGGCGGCTTTATGTACGGAAGACACAACGCAGTGCGCGACGGCTGCATGACACTTGGCCTTCTACTTGATCTTCTCGCCGAAACCGGCAACACGCTGAGTGCCGCACTGGATTTGGTGCCAAAATCCTACACAACAAAGGACAAAATAAGATGCACGCCGCAGCAGGCAAAAAAGCTGATTGACTCCCTAAAAAAACATCACAAAAACTACGACGACAGGGACGGAATCAAGATCACGCTTGGCAAAAAAATCTGGGTGATGGTTCGGCCCAGCGGCACCGAGCCGATTGCAAGAATATATGCAGAGGCCGACTCGCAAGAAAAGCTCGATGACTTGATGAGAGAGTACCTCGCAAAAGCAAGGACTCTTTTACGCTAACACTAATAAAGAGATGCGCAAAAACTCAAGGAATGAAGATGATCCCGAAGGGTGATTTAGTTGGGTAAGGCTTACTATGTAAAATTCGAGACGCCAGGGGACTTGGTCAATCCAATCCTGGAGGCGGTACGAGTTGCGTCTCAGAGCGGCAAAGTCCGCAAGGGCACAAACGAGGCCACAAAGGCAATCGAGCGCGGAATAAGCAAACTAGTAGTCATTGCAGAGGACGTCGAACCACCTGAAGTAGTTGCCCATCTTCCAATCATATGCGAGGAGCAGAACGCCGCATATGCTTTTGTCCCAAGCAAGCAGGAACTCGGCAAAGCACTTGGAATCGATGTCACCTCAGCTGCTGCTGCGATAATCGATGCAGGCGACGCCAACCACATCGTCGAAGAAGTCGTTTCCTCAATAAAGAAGCTTAAAGGTGGCAAGTAGCGATGAGCGCCCCACAAACAGAAGAGGCAGTACCTGCAGAAGTAATACAGCTTGTGGGAAAGACCGGCATTGCCGGAGAGATAACTCAAGTCAGGGTTAAGATTTTGGGCGGACGTGACAAGGGCCGCATCCTGACAAGAAACGTCAAGGGCTCCGTGCGCATGTCCGACATTTTGATGCTGCGCGAAACGGAACGCGAGGCCAAGAAGATAAAGTGATGACACATTGAGCTTAATTGTAAAACCGTGCAGTTTTTGTGACAGACCAGTGGCAAAAGGTTCTGGAACCATGCTTGTCAAAAATGACGGCACAGTGCTGTGGTTCTGCTCTCCAAAATGCAAAAAGAACATGCTGGTGCTAAAACGCGACCCGCGCACACTCAAGTGGACAAAAAAGTACCAGAAAGGCGGAATCATCAAAAAGTAGATTTACGAAATTGACCGAACAAACACTCTTCATAGTAAAACCGGACGCAGTAGCAAGAAAGCTGGTAGGACAAATCATCTCAAGATTTGAAAGCAAGGGATTCAAAATAATCAAGCTCAAGATGTTCACCTTCACAAAGGCACAAGCTCAAGAGTTCTACTCGGTCCACAACACAAAACCCTTCTTTGGCGAGCTTGTTGACTTCATAACGTCGGGCCCAGTTGTGGCCGCAATAATTGAGGGCAACAACGCTATTGCTACGACCCGCCTGCTTGTTGGGGCAACCAAATCGTACGAGGCAGCACCAGGCTCAATTCGCGGCGACTTTGGCCTTGGGATATCAGACAACATCATTCATGCGTCAGACTCTAAGGAAAGTTTTGAAAAGGAAGCGAGGGTAGTATTTCAGTGATCTGCCTTGCGAATTCGACAGCCAATTGTGGCCGTCTTAGGCCATGTAGATTCCGGTAAGACATCGCTACTAGACAAGATCCGCGGAACCGGCGTCCAGGGCAGGGAGGCAGGCGGAATCACGCAGCACATAGGGGCAAGCTTTCTGCCCACAGAAACGATACAGAAGATGTGCGGGCGACTGTATCAAAAACTGGCAAAATCGGAGCACGAGGTCCCAGGACTGCTTGTGATTGACACGCCAGGACACGAAGTATTTACGAATCTGCGCACAAGAGGAGGCTCGGCAGCAGACATTGCCATCCTGGTGGTGGACACAAATCGCGGCTTTCAGCCGCAGACAAACGAGAGCCTCAAGATACTCCAAGCAAGAAAGGTGCCGTTCGTAATTGCACTAAACAAAGTGGATATGATCTCCGGCTGGAAAAAGACAGACACTCCATACATTTCAGAAGCAATAAAGCAGCAGGACCAGTTCACCCAGACCACACTCGATGAGCAGATCTACAATGTGGTCGGCACACTCTCCATTCTCGGATTCCAATCGGAAGCCTTCTACAGGGTAAAGGACTTTTCAAGGGAGGTTGCCATAGTTCCAGTCAGCGCAAGAACCGGCGTCGGAATTCCGGAGCTGCTGACGGTCCTTGTGGGCCTCACGCAGCAATACATGCAAAAAAGGCTCGCCCAAGAAGAAAAGCCAAGCCGCGGAATAATTCTCGAAGTAAACGACGAGGTAGGCCTTGGCACAACTGCAAACATGATCCTAATTGACGGCCGGATCAAAAAAGGCGACTCTGTAATCGTCGCAAAACGCGACTCTGTAATAGTTACAAAACCAAAAGCCATGCTTCTTCCAAAACCGCTTGACGAGATGCGTGATCCAAGAGACAAATTCAAGCCAGTCGAGCTGGTCGAAGCTGCAGCTGGCATCAAGATCGCCTCGCCCGACCTGGAGGGTGTGCTCCCCGGAAGCACTGTGTACGTGACTGACGACGACTCCAAAGTAGAAGAGTTCAAAAAAATAATCGAGTCTGAAATGAAATCAGTCTTTGTGGACACGCAAACAAACGGCGTGATCCTCAAATGTGACACGATCGGCTCACTTGAGGCGCTCACCGAGATGCTGAGGCGACAGCAGATCCCAATTGCCAAAGCAGACATCGGACACGTAAACAGGCGCGACGTCCTTGAGGCCAAAGTCATCAAGGAAAATGACAGACACCTGGGAGTTGTCCTTGCATTCAACGTAAAGATCCTGCCCGACGCACAAGAAGAGGCAGAAATAAGCCATGTGAAGATCTTTTCCGACAAGGTGATCTACAGCCTGCTTGACTCCTACACACTCTGGGTCGACGAAGACACCGCAAATGAGGAAAACGCGGTGTTCTCGGAGATAACACCGATTGCCAAGTTTACCTTCCTCAAAGGTTACGTGTTTAGGAACAGCAACCCTGCAGTGTTTGGAATCAGGGTGGACGTAGGCAAGGTGAGACAAAAAATGCCTGTCATGAACAAAAACGGCAAAAGAATAGGGGTGATTCACCAGCTCCAGGACGGCAAAAAGTCGATCGAGTTTGCGACACAAGGACAAGAAGTAGCATGCTCCATCCAGGACGTGACCATTGGCAGGCAAATCAACGAAGAGGACGTGTTTTACTCTCTGCCCAGCTCAAGTGATGCAAAAAAGCTCGTCGAGCGGTTCTCGCACAAACTCACGCCGGAAGAGCAAGCAGTGTTAAATGAGATTCTGGAGATTCAAAGAAAGCAAGACCCTGCTTACGGCTACATCTGATATTTTTTGGCAATCATGTGTATGCCAGGTTCGCCAACTGCCCCAGTCATCCTTTCTACCGGCTGGCCGTCTTTGAACATGATGAAAGTAGGTATTGCCTGGACGCCAAACCGCATCGCGATGTCCTGGTTTAGATCCACGTTGACTCTGGCAAATCTGATGTGGCGGTATTTTTTTGCCATCCGCTCAAAAACAGGGTGCATCAATCTGCATGGCCCACACCACTCAGCCCAAAAATCAACCAGCACGAGGCCTTTGGAGACGACATGATCGAAATTCATGGAGCTCAAATCCACTATGTCTGGCTGAGCTGCTGCCTCCTGCCGCTGTCTTAGCATCTCTGCAAGCTTTTTTTGCTTTATCTTTTCTATCTCGGGATCCTCCATGAGGACAAAAATCTCTTTGCCGTATTTATTTTCTACAAGTCGAGCAGGTAGCGCATTAAGACTGCGCTGTTTTGCTTTATCTCCATTAGGTGAAAGGTGGGAGATTTTATCTCTACTTTGAAGCGGTGCTTTTTGATGTCGATCTCTTCACCTTTGGCGTCGGCCAGTATCTTGTACTCGGAATTCTTTTGCAATGTGACTTTGATGGACCTAGCTGCAAACCCCTCAGTGATGGTGAGTATGATTATTTCTTCCAGCCAGTTGTACAGCAAATAGTTGAGGTCCTTGCCGTTAACTGTTATCTTGCGCGCCGTTTTTTCTTCCACGGTGTTCACGTCCAGGATGGTCTCGACCACAGACCTTGCCGCCACCTCAAACGCCTCCTCCAGATTGGCGGCCTCAACTTCGATGAAGGCATCTGTTGCATGGTCAAGATATCTGTAACTCAATTGGTAAGACTGCGCTTAGCTGTTATTTAATGCAAGAAGATTTTCATCCAAGACGTAGCAACACCTAAATCCATTGCATAGAAATCTTTTGCAAGTTGAATCTGCCAAGAGGAATGAAAGATTTTGAGAGCAGCGAGCAATCCCAAATCGAGTTCGTCAGGCAAAAATTCCTTGAAACTTGCAAGACATTCACATTCAAATTCATGGAACCGTCCCCCATCGAGCTTGTCTCAGTCATTGAAGCAAAAAGCGGGCCCGGCATAAGAGACGAGATCTACTTTTTCAAAGACAAGGGGGACAGGGAGGTGGCCCTCAGATTTGATTTCACGGTGGGCCTCACAAGGTATGTTGTCTCACAAAAATCTCTGAGACTGCCTGCAAAGATTGCTGCATTTGGCGGCGTGTGGCGGTACGACGAGCCGCAAAAGGGAAGATACAGATACTTTCATCAATGGGATCTGGAAATTTACGGCAAGCCGAGCCTTGAATCTGATGCAGAGATAATCGAGTTTACGTCGAAATTTTTCTCAAAACTGGGGCTCAAAAACATCACAATAGACATCTCGCACCGCAAACTGGTTGAAGCTATAGTCAGCAAAATATTTGGCACAGCAGACCCTCAAGTGATTTCTGACATATTCAGGGCAATAGACAAAATTCAAAAAAAGAAAAAAGATGAGATACTCAAAGAATACGGCCAAAAAGGCTACGCCACAGAAAAAATGGAGCAAATCCTCGAGTTCTCAAGAATAAAGGGGCAGCCAGACGAGGTCGAAAAACTCTACTCTGTAACAGAAATTGGTGCGTGGGGCGAGCTCAAAGATTTGTTTTCTTCCCTCAAAAACCGCGGCGTCACAAACACCAGAATTAATTTTGGAATAGTTCGCGGCCTGGATTACTACTCTGGGGTCGTTTTTGAAGCCTTTGATGCATCGTCCGATGTGGGCGCACTGGTTGGCGGCGGAAGATACGACAGTCTGCCAAAGGCCTTTGGTAGGGACGATCTTGGGGCTACAGGAGTTGCAGGCGGCGTAGAGAGAATAGTCTTCTCAATGCAGGGTCAAGGCCTTGCAATGGACGACTCTGGTGATACGATCTCTGTTCTGTATGTCAACGATGAGCTTGCAAGGCCTGCGATCCAGATTGCGTCAAATCTGAGAGACCAAGGTTTTGCAGTTGACGTTGATCTTGTAGGCAAGCAGTTCAAAAAACAAATGGAAAACGCTTCGGCATCAAAATACACAGTGATCGTGGCGCCAAAAGAATACTCGTCAAACCAAGTGGTGATAAAAAACATGTCGAGCGGCAAGGAGCAGTCAGTTGGATTAAACCAGTTGCTTTCTGACGCAAAATCGCTCTTTAATTTGTAAAAGCTCTTGTCAGCATCATGATTTCTGGGCCGTTGGTGAGATTTCCCACCACCACTGCCTTATTGTTCACCAAAATACCCGACGATATGTATGGCACGCCGCCATTGATGGTCGCAGGCTCTAGCTTCACTCTTAAAACATCGGAAATCGTCCTAATGTCATCATCGTCTATTTCAGGGTGCACTATGCCCCCTGTGTTGTTTGCACACACCATAACTCCAGCCTGGTGGTAGCCGGCCACTTTCTTTTGTATTATTTCTATTCCAAGGGTGTCCTGGATGCTTTTGAGGGATTCCTTTGGCATCTTGGGTGAGACAACACCACCTTTGTCATTTGCGCAAATCAAATTTCCAAGAGCTGTCATCTTGACGTCAAGGACTCCGACGTTGAGGCCTGTTGACTTTTTTAAATAAGATATCTCGTACTCTGAGCACGTGGCGGGAAGAAGCATGCCGTAATTGTTTACCACCATCATAGTGCCAAGCAGCCTTGTGTTGGCAATAGAAGCAAACAAGTATGAAACCTGCAGGTATTCTGACAGCGTATTTGCTTTTGTTTGCGCAAAACCGTTTGGCACAAAAACAAAACTGTCGTTTACTTTGGTGTAGATACCTATGTTAGGGCCACGATACACGTCATACTTGTAAATATCCACTATCCGATTTCTTAACCAAAAAATATGAACGTAAGGAGCGATCAAGTAAAAACAGTGTTATAATTTGGTGATCTGGCCACAAGGAAAATTTAGTTTGCACTAATTTCACCTAGCTTTAAATAATATCTCACTAAGAGTAGTCCTATGCCAATAGACGAACATTTCCCACAAGGACTAAAACCATTGGGAAAAATTTTCCACGCTGACGGTGAGCACTTTCACTTCAGATGGGGGCCTGGCAGAAGCGATGCAGAAGCATTCCATGACGAAAAAGTCATAGAGGCTTACAAAGCACGCGGCGAAAAACAAGTTCCTCTGGGTGTCAGCGGCACAATGGTTGCAGTTGACTGGGATTCTTGTGTAGCAGACGGTGCATGCATTGAAGCTTGTCCGGTCCAAGTGTTCCAGTGGTATAGAACTGAGATGGATATTCCGGCAACCGAGGTAGTCGGAAAGACCTTTGCAGGCACTGGTTCTTCAGTAAAAGAAGAGCGTAAAGACTACACAGACAAAGCAGATCCAATCAGAGAACACGATTGCATCTGGTGTATGGCTTGCGTATCTGTCTGCCCGCCTCAAGCTATCAAGGTTGATCAATCAAACTTGGAGCACCACGAGAAGGCAGCAGGAACATATACCAAACTTGAAGCTGGAGAAAACCCACACGCACACGACTAAAACTTCTTTTCTTTTCTTTTAATTTTTGAATTCAAAGCTGAACTAACAAATTTTAAGTGGTGTTTGCCATCGAATGCCGCAGAGGTCGCCTAGCTCGGTAGGGCGCGGGCCTTGAGAGCCTGTGTGCGCAAGCACCCGAGGGTTCAAATCCCTCTCTCTGCGCTTCACATTATAATGACAATCCATGATAAACAAAATTTTGGCACCTTAAGCCGGATACCATCATTTTGAAATAATGAAAACAATCGATATTCATAACGCAAGAAAGAGAATCGAATGTGCCATAATAAATATTCAAAAAAGATTTTCAGAAGATAATGCAAAAACAGCCTGTAGGTTTTTGGACAGGTGGAGACTTGATAACAAATCGCATGTAAGAATAGCAAACTATGCAGAATGCATACGTAGAATCTTGGAAATCAAAGATGACAAAAAATCCAGGACTGGTCAAAAGAAGACATCGAACAAATCCACAAAACAATTGCTGATGCTGATTACGCAAACTCGGTCAAAAAAGATACTCTTTTGGCGCTAAAAAGACTGTATCACTATGCAGTTCACGATGAGATAGCTGACACAGAAAAAGGCAAACCATATGATCCTCTTGCAGAATGGATAACACCGGGATCATTCCAAGACAGATACAGCAAGATACAACCAAAGGATCTTCTAACTGACGAAGAAGTACTTGGACTAATTCAAGCTGCAAAAAAGCTAGGAGACAAGTACGTAAAAAGAAATATTGCAATCATTTTTGTTATGCTTGAAGGGGCGTATCGTCCAGGAGATCTTCTCAATATCCAAATAGGCGGTATTGAATTTGAGGAAAACTTTGTACGTGTTCATACCACAGGAAAGACAGGACCAAAGTCACTGACTCTTGTAGCAAGCTATGGACCAATAAAAGAATGGCTCGCAGAACATTCCTACGGTGATGACCCTGAGGCATTTCTTTTTTATCACGATAATGTAAATGGCTTGATCCAATACCAAAGATTATCCATTTTTCTTAGAAAGGCAAAACGTGCTGCTGGAATTAAAAAGCGGGTCTGGCCGTATTTATTCAGACATACTGCTCTGACCGAATATAGCAAAAGGCTTGGAAACGTGGCAAAAATCTACGGAAACTGGTGCATTCTTTGCTGGCGTGCTTGTTGCAGGATCCAAGATGAGGGTTGCAACAAAGGTAATTGCCACACCAATTAGGGACATGTTTGCCGCATTGTTTTTTATTTCAGTTGGAGCGCTGATGGATATTTCACTGATTCCGCTGTTTCTTGTACCTGTTGTGATTTTGATTGTCGTATCATTTATTGCAAAATTTGCCACTGTATGGGCTGCAACCAGAGCGCAAAAGTTTGGCAAAGTCACATCCCTTAAAACCGGAATAGGACTTTCATCGTCCGGAGGCGAGCTGGCACTAGTTTCCGCAAGGGGGGTGGGGGGGTGCGGATGTTGACGTTACAAGCTCATTTGTGTTGCCGATGGTTGGAGCAATGACAATAATCACCACTTTTCTTTCCCCGTATGTGATCAAATACGGCTGGAAGCTGACAGACAGAATAGCTAGAAAAGAACAAAAAAGCGACTAATTTACCAAACAAAATATTCCACATAGCAAAGTAAGTTTGACTTGAGTCCAGAATAACATCCTGCAAAAACAAACTCAAGAGGAAATTTGGTTGCGGGAATAGAGGTAATTGGGGATTTAGGCTATTTGTTGCTTGTTTCTGCGGCTGTAGGAATTATTGCATACATACTAAGACAGCCACTGGTTCTTGGGTTTTTGGTAGCTGGGATACTAATCGGCCCCTTTGGCCCCTTTAGTCTGATAAAAGATGTTTCGATTTTGAATAATTTCTCAGACATTGCAATTGTACTGCTTCTGTTTGGGGTTGGACTGACCTTTCCAATATCACATCTTAGGGCAATCGGCAAGGTCGGCGCAACGATTGCCGTAATCGAAGTACTGGTGATGCTTGGAATCGGATTTGCGGTGGCCTCAGCATTTGGCTGGTCTACAACAGATGCAATGTTTTTGGCAGCTGCTCTTTCAATCAGCTCCACTGCGATAATTGTCAAAGTTCTAGAAGACATGGATGTCATACAAGAGCCCACATCGATTCTCATAATCGGGATATTGATAATTGAAGACTTGATTGCGGCAGTGCTCATCTCCACACTCCACTCTACAGTTCTGATGGGCGCATTCAGCTTTGATGACATGTTGTGGAAACTGGCACAAATTGGCATGTTTATTGGCGGCACCATAGTGCTTGGCTGCCTTGGAATGCCAAAGATATTTTCTGCACTTTCACAATTTGAGCGATACGAATTCACAATACTTGTAGCACTTGGCGTGGCGTTTGGGTTGTCGTTTTTGTCATACAGTCTTGGATTTTCTGCTGCAACTGGTGCGTTTTTGGCAGGAGTGATAATCGCGGGTTCTAGGTTCTCAGAAGACATTTCGACACTCATCACTCCAACAAGGGAAATCTTTGTCGCAATATTTTTTGTAACAATTGGTGCACTGATGGACATTCAGATAATTGCCCAGTACTGGCTTCCAATCATAATCATTACAGTTGTGACCATAGTAGGGAAAACTGTTGCAACATATGCTGGTGTCCGGCTGTTTAGCCTTGGAAACCATAATGCGCTCGGAATAGGTTTTTCCATGGCCCAACTAGGTGAATTTTCCTTTATCGTACTCAAGGTTGGCCAAGACCTTGGTGCAACGAGTGCGTTCTTGTTCCCAATAGTTGGCATGGTAGTTGTACTGACAACCGTCTTTGCCCCAATGTTGATAAAAAAGGGAACAAAGATGATGATTGCCTAGTTTCGAAAGAAAAGTGATGATCTCTTTTCTGCAATAAATAGGTAGTACGAAAAAACTTACACATATTCTTGCAAAACATTGCATTGTAAACATACCTTCTAAATAATTTGAGGGAAGATCATTAACGATGGAAGCAGTTCAAAAAAACCTATACTTACTGCAAGAAATTGGCTTTGCAGACACAAAACGATCAAGGGTTGCATTGGACATACTTTTGGTTAGTCGAAGAAGCGAGTTTCGTGAGCTTGCCGAATCCATTCTACAATACCTACAAGAACCGATTACCTTATCGGCGTGGGATGAGTTCATCTTGAGAGTTTGAATCTTTTGACTGCTTGTCTTGCTTGGGTCTGAATTTAGCTCCAAAATAATGACTGGTTCCCACTAGATTCGTCATTGTAAATTTTATACAACATTGAAAAATCATGGAGCCGATACGCTAACTTTAAGTTCTTACCCTGCGACCTAAAATTTCTCTTTAAATATTTTAATCTAATTTTTTGTGAATTATGGACTAACAAAATGTTTATTTACAAAAGCGAGCGTGAAAGCCCTAGCCCTTTAGGGCAGGGATGAAAGCGAGCACACCACAGATCAATATCCAGCACACCAAAAACCATACAACAATCTGTATCTAATCCAAACATATGGAACCCAGTATGGAGATCTATCACG
>JAWCQC010000036.1:0-13246 GCA_038869975.1 Candidatus Nitrosotenuis sp. | reverse complement strand
TAGGAGGCCACATGACATATTCCAATTGTATGCAGACAGAGATGCATGCAAGGGGAGCACTGATGCCCCCCAAAACGGCAATGCAGCAGACGACTGTAACCGTAAAACTCGACTATGTTGGTTCTGCAAAAACCCGCTTGATGGCGACAGATGAGACGGAAAAACAGCAAAAGCAGAACCCCGAACCCTTTAGGGTCGTGAGTATGTCAGGATCTCCGGATCATTCCGTAATTATTGCAATCTTCAAAAGCTTTAATTAGTCAAACCTAAGATCCCCTCATATGGGTAGAACTTTTGACCAATGGTGGAATTCAATTCCGGCCGACCTACGCAACAAAGTTCGCGCAGGTGACGAAGGAAACAAACCACTGTTAAACCAAATTAATTGGGTTTGGGTAAAGAATCTGATGGACAAAAGGGCTGACTTGAATCCAACCGCAGCAGAGCTGCTGGACTGGGTAACAAGTGGTCAAATCGATGCAATGCGCAAGTAAGTGCACCATCAAGTTACCTTTTTTATCTTTTGCAAATTTCTTTCACATTTGATCGAACCGATCTAAAAATTCTATAACACTGTTAATTTTTTTGATCATGGTTTAAATAGTTACTTGGAGTGATCAAATTCAGTGAAATAAATGCCAATAGCAATACTTCCAGACGTTGACGAACAAAGATGTATCGGCTGCGCTCTATGCGTAGAAATCTGTACATCTCTTGGCCCAGACGTACTTCGTGTCAAGCCGGTTGAAGGCTGGAAGAGAGGTAAAGCATTTGTATTTTATCCAGAGAGATGCATCTCCGACGGAGCATGCATCGGAGTTTGCCCGACAAAGGCAATCTTTTGGATGAGACCAATGAATTACACCGCTGGTCAACCAGTACCTCTTCACAAGAACGGAGTATTCGTAAAAGGCTGGGCAGAAGACGCAGGTCTCTAAAAGACCGATCTAGTCTTTTTTCTTTTTATTATTTTGATTTTGGATCTTGGTAGCTGCTTTTTGAAAAACTCGGCAAATCTCTCCTCCACGTGGACTCGTTTGAATTTGTTTTTTGTCAGAAATGCCCTAACTATGTTTGCAAGCTCTGCATATTCTGTGGCGTCTGCGGTGTCGGCCATCACATAATGCGCCGCAGGATATACGTCGGAGATCTCAAGCGGAATCAAGCCAATTATGGGGTTGAACTGGCAGAACTGGAACTTGGAGTCTTTGAATCTCTTTTTGAGGAGGTTGTAGCTTGCGGACAGATAGAACGGCTTGTCCTGGGAATCAGACACTATGACAAGCTCGTCTTTGTCGGATTTGAAGGATTTTACAATTTCCTGGTATGATACTACCTCCGGCCTGTGCCTGTCTTCTGCACCATACAGGAACATGGCCCTTTCTTTGAATTTGGGCGTCATCTTGGCAAGCCAGGCAGAGTTTTTGGTGAACACACCTATGGTTTCGAAGAGCTTTGGGTGCGCCCTGAGTTTTTTGATCACATATTCCCACAGCCTGCCCTCATAAATTGCCTCCTTTGTGCGGTCGACTTCGGCCTTGATCGCATACAGGTTGTGAAGCGCCAGGGCATGCACCTTTTGGTCCTGCGGCATCTCAAGGAGCGACTTGGGGGTGTTCTTTGAGCATACCTCGCAGCTACAGGCAAAGTACTGCATCTCGGACAAACGGCTGGTTCTGTCTTCGGAGATGTACCTGTCGTGCTTTGCGTACAGCATGTAGGAGGCAGAATCAAAGGTGTCGCAGCCAAGGGCTATGGCAACAGGTATCGTGAGTGGGTGCCCCGCTCCAAAGAGGTGGAGCGGAACGGAGGCCGGCATGAGCTTTTTTGCCTCTACTACCATCTCTGCAAGCAGCCTGTACTCGTATGCCTCCATCACCTCTACTGGGCTGCCAAAGGCAAGCATCTGGTATCCGTACCTGAGCAGCTCTGTTGTGGATCTTCTCACCAAGTCGTGGTGCTCTGCGCCCTGGATGGGCCCAACCCAGATCTGGCCGTTGTCTTTTTTGTTCTGGATGGTCTCCTTTGAGACCTGGAGTGTGTGCTCCACGTAGCTTTGGGCCTTTTTCCTTGGCAGGCCGTACCCGGTTGGCCTGTCAAGTGGAATGGCAAAATCAGTCATTATCTTTTGCTCAAAGTCTGCCATCTTTTTTGGCTCGACGTCCACCTTGCCGTACTCGAGAACCTGGTACCCCCCAGAGTCGGTCATGACTGCCCCGTCGAACTTGATGATGTCGTGGATTCCGCGCCTTGCAGCCTCCTCGCCGTACCGGTTCATCGTGATGTAGGCGTTTGTGATGACCAGCTCGAATCCCATTTCTTTGATCTTGGTTGCCGGGATGCTCTGGTTCACCGGGTGGATCACAGGCACAAATGCAGGCGTCTCTACCTTGCCGTGGTTGGTGTATATGCATCCGATTCTGCCTGCAAGATCGGACTTGAGGATCTCAAACATGTGATCACTTGGGAAAGAATCTGGCAAGATCGCCTTTTTTTGAAACCAGGCCGAGCCAGTCCACGTCGTCTTGTTTTTTTGTCTTCATGGCAAGAAGAATCTTCTTGAGCAGCTTTGAAACGGAGAGGCCTGTGGTGTCCACCTGCAGTGCCTTTTTGCCGAATCTTGATCTGGCATCGTACGCAATGACTCCCAGGATCTCGCTACCTAGATTCTCATAGATCTTTTTTTGCGAGTATTTTCTTTTTTTGTAAATTGGGACCAACTTGTACGGATTTTTTCTGAGTATGATGGCAAATTTAACCTGTGATTTTGGTATGACATAGGGCGCCAGATGGCCTACCACTATTGTGTTCGGCTTTAGAAGTTTTTTGATTTTTTTTTCGAGCTTTTTTGTGTCCACATCAAGAGTCGAGCCGCTTTTCTGGTAGACCCGATTCTTTATGGCTATCTGGTTTATGTCCAAGATGTGGTAGCCAAGCTTTTCTGCAAGAACCTTTGTTACTGTGTGCTTTCCAACACCAGGGTTCCCTGTTACGACTAACACAAACTCAATCAAAAGGCTCGCTAAATGAAGATTTCATTTCTGAATCCTAATATGGTGTGGAAAATTTCCAGACCTTGAATGCAAATAGGGTTGTTGGGAAAGGCAAATGTGGGCAAGTCGACTTTTTTTGCTGCAGCGACTGAGACGTCGGTGCCAATTGGGAACTATCCGTTCACCACCATAGAGCCAAACGTCGGAATCACCCATGTCAGGACCAGGTGCGCCTGCAAGCATTTTGGGATAACTCACCAAAATCCGCTGTGCGTCAACGGCACAAGGCTCGTGCCAGTAAAGATAATCGACGTGGCAGGCCTCGTCCCGGGCGCACACGAAGGTAGGGGCCTTGGCAACAAGTTCCTAGATGACGCGCGGCAGGCAGAGGTGCTGATTCACGTGGTGGATGCGGCAGGAACCACCGACATCCAAGGCCAGCCAGTGCCGCCAGGAACTCACAACCCCCTTGAAGACGTGGAGTTTGTCGAAAACGAGTTTGACCAGTGGTTCAAGCAGATACTTGGGCGCGAATGGGAAAAATTATTGCGCGAAATAACACAAAAGACAACCACGCTGGTGGAGGGAATCACAAAAAGATTCAGCGGCCTTGGGATCAAGGACTATATCATATCTGATGTCATAAAAGAGATGCACCTTGACGCAAAAAAGCCGGCAGAGTGGACCGACTCTGACATCTTTGAGTTTGTCAGAAAGCTTCGAAAAAAGACACGACCGCTTTTGATTGCGGCAAACAAGGCTGACCTCTGCAAGGATCTTTCCATAATTGATGAAATGAAAAAGAAAAACCATGTGGTTGCATGCAGCGCCGAATCTGAATTGCTGCTGCGCAGGGCAACAAAGGCGGGCCTCACAAAATACGTGCCGGGCGATTCCTCCTTTGAGATAGTAAACCCGGCAGCCCTCAATCCTCAACAAAAGCAAGCACTAGATCTGGTAAAGACAGTCATGTCAAAAATCCACACAACAGGCGTCCAGCAGGCGCTAAACTACGCAGTCTTTGATCTTCTCAAGTTCATTACGGTGTACCCCGTGGAGGATGAGACCAAGCTCACCAACAAGGACGGAGTAGTGCTGCCAGACGCAAGGCTGCTCCCAAGTGGCGCCACCGCAAAAGATCTGGCAGCCACAATTCACGCAGATCTGGCAAGGGGATTTTTGTTTGCAGTCGACGCAAAGTCAAAGCAACGAATAAGTGCGGACCACACACTCAAAGACGGGGACGTAATCAAGATAGTGTCGAGCATGAGCCGTGGATGAGATGATCTGCCTTGGTTTTGAGAGCACAGCACACACATTTGCGTGCGCCATAGTGGAAAAAAGGGCAAACAAAGGAAAAATTCTCTCAGATATGAGAAGGGTCTACCGCCCGCCGGAAGGGCAGGGAATACACCCAAGGGAGGCATCAAGGCACCACATCGAGGCAAGCTCCGAGGTGTTGGCACAATGTCTGCAAAATGCAAAGCTGCGGATCTCTGATGTGGATATAATATCGTATGCCGCAGGACCGGGACTTGGACCATGTTTGCGTGTTGCGGGCGTGATTGCTCGCGCTCTGGCATCGTACCACAAAATCCCAATATATCCAGTGAATCACGCAATAGGGCACATCGAGCTGGGCAAGCTTCTCACGGGCGCCAAAGATCCGCTCGTGCTTTTGGTCTCTGGGGGTCACACCATGCTTGCAGCATTCAAGCAGAAAAAATGGCGCGTCTTTGGGGAGACACTGGACATCACACTTGGACAGCTGCTTGATCAGTTCGGGCGCTCCCTTGGATTTGCATCGCCCTGCGGCAAAATAATAGAACAGCTTGCACTCAAGTCAGAAAAATATGTCGCACTGCCATACGTGGTCAAAGGAAACGACGTATCATTTTCAGGATTGCTGTCTGCAGCAAAAAAACTCTCAAAAAACAAAGAAGATGCATGCTTTTCGCTTCAGGAAACCGCGTTTGCGATGATTGCCGAAGCTACAGAAAGGGCGCTGTCGTTTACGCAAAAAAAAGAGCTCATGATAGTGGGCGGTGTTGCGGCAAACAGGCGGCTATCTGAGATGCTACGTCTTGTCTGCAAAAGGCAGGGTGCCAGGTTTTTTGTGTCACCAATTGAATACGCAGGGGACTGCGGCTCCCAGATTGCCTGGACAGGCCTGCTTGAGGCCACAGTCAAAAAAGGGGCAAAGCTTTCGGACACATTTGTCAGACAGTCATGGAGACTGGACACGGTAGAAATCAGTTACTGATCTTTGAAGCATCGATTGCCTTTTTGATGTCTTTTTCCCAGCTTCCTGTGTTGAAGACGCCAAACTTGAAGGTTTTTTCGCCTTCCTGAGTCTTTGCGGTAAAGCATGCCTTTTTGATGAATAGCCCTTCCTTCCAGACCTTGGTGACATTAGACAGCGGAACATCAAGCAGGGTCTCGCCGAATTTTTTTGAAAAATCGGCTATCCTTCCCCGAGTTTTCTCAAAGACCAGTCGCTTGTTGGTAAGTGTGAGGATTCCCGGGCCAAGCGTGTCCTCGTTGCAGTCTTCCTGCTTGAGGCGTTTTTCTTCTTCCACGCTGTGATCGTGCCTGATTTAGTTATTAATTTACTGCCTTGTGAGGCGTCATTTTAGAAAATCTGTTATTAGAGCTCATTGAAGGCAAACTAGTGAAACTGCTCAAAAAAGGCGCCGAAGGCGATCTTTATCTAACAAAATACGACGGAAACAATGCAATACTCAAGACGCGCAAGAAAAAGTCATACAGAAACGCAGATCTCGATGAAAGAATAAGAAGACATAGAACCATCCGGGAGGCAACCATCCTCTCGCAGATCAAGTCGTTTGGGGTCTCCTCGCCACTTGTCTACGGGGTGGACATCAACGAATGCAGCATCCTGATGCAACACCTAGAGGGCATACCAGTATGGGAGCTCAAAGGAAAAAAACTGATTGCCGCATGCAGGCAAATAGGCAAGATCGCCGGAATGATGCACAAAAACGGAATAATGCACGGCGACCTTACCACCTCCAACTTTATCTCACAAAACGGCAAAGTCTATGCACTTGACTTTGGTCTAGCTCAAAGAACCTCAAGAATCGAGGATCACGCAGTGGATCTGAGGCTGTTCAAGGAGATTCTAAACAGCGCCCACGTGGAACTAATGGAAAAACTCTGGCCGAGCTTTTTGGCAGGCTACAAATCAGCAGTAGGCTCAGAGCGATTCAACAAGGTGCTTTCTTATGTTGCAGTGATCGAGGGGCGTGGAAGGTATGCGACGGTCGTCTGAGCTTTTCTTTGCATCGACGAATCGGCACAAATTTGCCGAGGCAAAGGAGATCCTGTCTTCTTTTGGCATCAGACTCAGCTTCCTAAAGCTAGAGGCAGTCGAGATCCAATCTGATTCTCTTTTTGAGATTGCCAGACAAAAGGCGCTTGATGCATACTCAAAATGCAAAAAACCGGTAATAATCGAGGATGACGGCCTTTTCATAAACTCGCTTGGCGGATTTCCAGGGCCGTACTCGTCATACGTCTTTAAAACAATCGGGAACTCGGGCATCATCAAGCTGGTCAAAAAAGACAGAAGGGCCGAGTTTTGCGCCATAATATCTTACTGCGACAAAACGAAACGGCCAAAACAATTCCGAGGTGTCACAAAAGGCACAATCTCAAAAAAACCTCGTGGAAGAGGGTGGGGGTATGACCCAATCTTTGTCCCGGAGGGAAAGACAAAAACCTATGGGGAGATGACGGAAAAAAACACCATCTCACACAGGTATCGTGCCTTGAAAAAATTTGCTACTTGGTATCAAAATAGGCGGCAATCCAGCGGTCGGTGAACCTTTTTTGGTTCTGCAAAACTACGATTCTGGACACATAGCTTTCGTCCATGATTTGATACATGCCGCTTTGCCTTGCAAGCTCGGCCGCAAACTGCTTTACCTCGCCAAACTCCAGCATGTCGTCGCGCTCCAACCTGTTTATTGAGCGCCCAATATGCATGTAGGATTTTACCTCGATAAAATGCGCATTGCCTTTTTTGAACAACTCGACAAAGCCGGGGATGTACTTGGGCGAGTCGTTGTGGCCTCGAATCAAAGTCATTCTCAGCACCGTCCTCGTATTCATCTTTGAGAGGAGCTCAAGGGAGCGGTTCCACCGTTCCCAGGAATCACCGTACTTTGGCTTGTTTATCTTGATAAAAGAGTCATAGTCTGATGCGTTAGTTGAGAGGTAGACCTGAGTCGGCAGCGCGTCCTCATCTTGGAGTCTTTGCAGCATCTCAGGTTCTTGGCCGTTTGTCACCAAAAAGATGGACTTGGTGGCAGGAAGTGTCTTGAGGTACTTTATCAGCTGAGGGAGCTTGGGATACATGGTGGGCTCGCCTGAAAGTGAGATTGCGTAATGCGCCGGAAGGAGCGACTCGTCGAGCTTTTCTGGTATGGACTTGGGGTCGCCGTAGTGGCCCATGATGAGCTTTCTTCTTTCCTCCATCAGCTTTGCCATCATTTCTTGTGGCTCGGCAACCCTGTTTTCGTCCATTTTGAGAGAATCATAGAATTCCATTGGGCGCCAGCAGTAGACGCATCTGTTTTCACAGTGCATTCCGGCAGGGGAAAACTCCATGCACTGGTGCGTGGAAATCCCATAGAACTTGTGCTTGTAGCAGCTCTCGTCCCCCTTGAAGGACTTTTTTGTCCAGTGGCACAACTCCACCGTTGCGTGGTCTGCAACGCCATACTTTGCCTTTTTTAGCTGCTTGAGGATGCCCGGCCTTATCTGGATAAGATCGTCCCCATCAAGGGTCTCGCCTGAACAGCTCATAGATTGGGGTCGGCGGCATCAAATATGTAATTTTTTGTCTTCTGCCAGCTACTGGGAACTCGATATATGGGGGAATTTCGCAAAAACAAACTAATTCTTAAATACGAAAATCTCCCATAATGTGTGATGCGGAAGGACGTAGTTCCTAACAAATAACCGCGCGTGGCCTAGTAGAACAAATTGGGGCACATCAACGCTTAGGCGTGAGGATGGCACGAGAGGTGTTCTCTCAGCGTTCTACGGTTGTGGCCACGCCCCGAATTATGTGCACAAAATTATGTAATTGGTGCAAAGTTTGTTCACGATAGCATAATCAAAATATAAATTTCTAATTAAAGGCCAATGGTTGAGTTGAAAAAAGAGACCATAATCTCCAAGCTTCCACACCTTAGAAGGCAGCCGAGGCCTGACGAGGTAATCCAAAGCAGAGTGGAAACCATACAGGGAAATGGCTTTTTGTGGACCGACATACAAAACCCAGTTCGAGAGGAAATTGACAAGCTTGGACAAATGTACAACTTCAATACGCTAAACCTTGACGACTCGATATCGAAGATCCAGCTTGCAAAAATAGACAACTATGATGATCATTCTTTTATCATCCTGCACTTTCCGCCGATGATCCTAAAGCGCGGCATGTCAAAATTCAACCAGCTGGCCGTATTCATCGGCAAAGAGTTCCTGGTCACCATCCACAACGGTGAGCTCAAGCCTCTGGTGGACATGGTAACACATTGCAAGGAAAACACACAATACAGAAACGAGTTGGTCGGCAAGTCTCCAGGATTTTTGCTCTACAAAATAATCGACGCGCTAGTTGACGACCTGCTGCACACGCTGCGACGAATAGTGGCAAACCTGGACGAAATAGAAGACGACGTCTTTGATGAAAACAAATCCACGCCAAAAAAGATCTCGCTTCTCAGACGCGAAATCACGATTTTGCGAAGAATAGTGCACCCCCTGCGCAAAATAGTGCTGGAGACATCAAAGAACACGCAGAGATTCTCAAATCCAGACGAGGATCTGGTGATTCACTTTGACGACGTAATCGACCACATAGACAAGGTGGCAGAAACACTTGATGAAGCAAAAGAGACAATGGAGATCTACAAAGACACGGACTTTATGCTGTCAACTGAAAAATCAAACAAGATACTTGCTGTCCTGACGATAATATTCACCCTGACAATCCCTCCTGCCGTCGTGGCGGCAATATATGGCATGAACATAAATCTGCCGGGCGGAATAGAGACTGGGAGCTGGACATTTTGGGGCGAGTACACCACCTTCATAGTAATGATGATACTCTCGTTTGTGCCGTCGTTTCTAATGTATGTGTATTTCTACAAGAAAAAATGGCTAGTCGACTAGGCTAGTGGTACCACGGAAATAGGTAGTTTGCTCCCCACCAGACCAAAGCGGTAGTTATTGCCATGGCGATAAACCATCGTGCGCCTTGCATGTTTTGTGGTTTTTTGAGGGCGATAATAAACCTTCAATCCAATGGTTAGGTTAATAGTGTATTTGCTGCAATGGTTTTTTGCGGCCTTCGTAGTACAGTGGCTAGTATAGGGGACTGTGGATCCCCGGACAGGGGTTCGATTCCCCTCGAGGGCCTTTACAATCTAGTTTAATTCCCCCGGGTCCGTAAGGGTTTGCCATGAGGCAAAACCTAGATCAGGAGATCCGGGACATCTACAAGCTGGACGACCGGGCCGTTAGGGTCTGGAGACTGATCAAGAGCGAGCTCTCGCCGGAAAATGTCGAGCTTCTGGAACGATATGAAACGGAGATGATAAACCTCGGCATAGCCAAAGCAACGAGGATAAAACATCTCCAGATCATGCTCACGATTACAAGGAAAATCAACAAGAAATGGCCAGACGTCACAAAACCCGACATCGACAAGCTGGTCAAAGACGTCATGAATCAATACGGTGACAGAAACGGGGACGAAACCGAGTCGTCCAGGGACTTCAAAAAGATCCTGAAATTGTTCTTCAGGTGGCTCAAGCTTGGTTCAAGGGAGTACAAGGAAGTCGGGGACCCGCCGGAAACAAAGGGAATCCGACTCAGAAAACCGAAGGACAAGATAACCAGGGAAAATCTGCTCGTAGAGGACGACAGGACAAAGCTCCTTAATGCGTGTGGAGAAAACATGCGTGACAGGGCGTTCATCGATGTACATCTGGAGGCTGGAACCAGGCCAGGAGAAATCCTGTCACTCCAGATAAAACATGTCGAATTTGACAAAATCGGGTCAAGAATTCATGTGGACGGCAAAACTGGAGCCAGGCCCATAAGGCTCATCAGATCGACTCCCAATCTCGCAGCCTGGATAAACGCACACCCATTTCGCAAGAATCCGGAAGCCCCGCTCTGGATTTTACTTGATTCTGAAAATTACGGGAAGTCCATGACGTATGTGGCGGCAAAAGCAATGGTGGAGAGAAGGTGCAAGATGGCCAACCTGCCAAAGCGGGTCAACTTGAAGCTGTTCAGGCACACTGCGGCTACCAACATGGCAAAATTCCTGACAGACGCAGAGATGAAAAAGCGTCATGGCTGGACACGGACATCCAACATGCCAGCCAGATACGCACACATTGGTTGACATAATGCATAACGCCGAACAACCATCTATTGAAGAATATCAAAAAGAAATAGAACGTTTGACGCAGTATGGATGAGGCCAACACTGTTTTGTTATTTTGAATTGAAAAATTTCTTTGAATCAAAATACTCAACTTCGTATATCCCTCTGATTATGAGGAATGATGCAATGCTCAAAACATAAGGAAGGATTACCATAGCTGTTTTCATCTGTGTGTCAGTCACGAGATTTTCAAAACTATTTGAAATCATATGTAACACTACGATCCCAACCAAGCTGATAAACTGAACTACGAATGCTGCAACAAAACGACCAGCTGTGTTGTTCTTGGTGGTAAATAGTGATAGAGAAATAATCTTGATAATTATCATCAAAAATGAAAATTTTGCCAGATAAAACGAATACCATGGTTGCTGAGAGACTGTCAAAAGATTGTCAATTATTCCAAAAAAATTACCCACTGCAATTAACAAATAGCCAAATAAGATCACAATTGCAGAAGCAATCAATCCGCCCCATCGAAAATTTTCTTTTGAAATTTCGACACCTAAAACTAGCTTTATTATAAAATCTAGCATGCTAATAATTACTAACGTCTAAAATATAACAAATATCTAATTTAGTTCATAATGACAAATGATTATTTAACAAACCCAAATCTTAGATATGAAGTCCAGAAATGGTTTTTTCTAGGCGGACGCCTTGCATTAGCTTCTATTTTTTTATTCATTGGTGCTCTGGTATTGAATGATGGTTTTCATGATCTGTCGTACTATAATAACATAAAACAAGAAACAAAATCAGAAGAGATGGAAAATAAGAGCATTGGAAGTTATCCAGGTGTCTTTTGGCTTACGACATATGGCATCGATTTATCCCCGTATGCATCCAAACATATTCAAGCAGGTAAACAGGTTAACTTCCATTTTTATGTAAATTCGAATCAGGTAATGAAGAACTTTGTTGTTTACGTCTTCCATGAAGATCTCCTTAATGTCTATTCTACTGCATTCAACTCATATCTTAATAGCGGCATAGGAATCTCAAAATTAAAAAATGAATGGGCTACATACGCTCCTCTCACGATGAATGATCCTAAAAAATGCGATGTTGTGAATGAAGTTGATAAATCTATTACACGACAGGATGGTTGCCTTTTCGACTATAATGCACTTAATGCGCATACTTTCTCTAATTCTGGAAAATACTATGTGTTATTTGTAACAGAGCTTGAAAATGGAACGAGAGCTGGATATCTCGAACAAGCTACAATATTCTCGTTAAAAGATCCATTTGAAGTAGCTGTGGCAGATAAAATGGAGTCAATATCTACTATTGTTGAAGAACAACAAAAATCGAATTTTAGAGCAGAGGGGTTATCTCTTATAGGAATTGGAATTGGTCTAATTATTGGCGGAGTAGCTATCTTCGATAGTTTTGTTTATGCTAAACGTCAATATCGTGAAAGAGAAAAAGAAGAAGAAAAGAAAACCTATCTAACAAAGATGATGGTCATAACACTTGCAAGAATAAGAGAACAAATACGAAAAACTAACGAAGTATTATTGCACGCACAATCTGTGACTAAATCTGTTTTATCTGAATGGAACAAGTTGAATGTTCCAGCGGAAAGATTGGAAACTCTAACTATCATGGGATCTAATGTTGTAAATCATGAAGTTCTTGACGATGCTGATCTTGTGAGAGGTAGTATTATTGATAAACCCAAAAATGATCTACCTGGATTGGTAATTCAGCTTGGCAATGTTGAAAGTATAATCAATAATCTCTTTGCTGATAAATTAAATGCGATTAGAGAAAAAACCCTAAATGAATCTCTTGCGAGTTTAGATGGATTGAGACAAAAACACACCTCAGACAAAAGTCAGAGTAGGAACAAGGATCAAATAAAACTAATGTTAGATTTAGAGGAAAGTAGAGTCAGACGATTGTTTGCGGCATCTTAACCAAATCAAATTTCTTTTTAAACAAAACCTGGGGGAATCAAACTAATTAGACAACGCCCCTCGAGGGCCTCTAAAATTTTCCTGGAAAAATTTCATCAAATTTGTGCCTAAATTTTGGCAAAACTTGGGGATTGAAATCTAGGATTTCACCTCCGCAAAGGGCCTCGAATCCGCTTAAACGATCACAAAAATTACCTTTATCATAATTCAAACACTAAATACACGCGATCTGCATATCGTTCTAACATCGTACCTTTAATTGATATAAACTTGGTGTCAAAGTAGAAAACATCAGCAGCGTTTTATAACTAGGGTGGATGAGGCCTTTCATATCTGGAATTGAAGCAGGGTTGATCAAATATAAAAAACAGCTGAAAAGAGTGGATTTGGACATACTGGAACGTCTAATCGCCAACCTCTATCAAAGTGGAATGGAAAAAAAGTCCATCATAGCAAGAAACTCAAAAATGTCATATGATAACTGTGTTCTCTATCTTGAACTTCTTGAGATAATGGACTTTGTAAAACGAGAAACTGGTGAAGAAGGCCATGAATTATTGGGATTGACCTACAACGGCATCTCATTTTATAAGAGAAAGATGAATCAAACTGGCGAATCTGATTCGCTAATAAAAAACAACACTCTCTGCTAGATGTTAAAATAGTTTGCTCATTCCTCCAAGAGTCTTGCAGGGCTGAGCGCGCCTTTTATTCTAGTAGGATAGTAGGACTGACATACTCACGACCCTAAAGGGTTCGGGGTTCTGCTTTTGCTGTTTTTCCGTCTCATCTGTCGCCATCAAGCGGGTTTTTGCAGAACCAACACACAGTCGAGTTTT
>JAWCQC010000035.1:0-14704 GCA_038869975.1 Candidatus Nitrosotenuis sp. | reverse complement strand
TTTGGATTAGATACAGATTGTTGTATGGTTTTTGGTGTGTGGAATGTTGACCTGTGGTGTGCTCGCTTTCATCCCTGCCCTAAAGGGCTAAGGGCTTTCACGCTCGCTTTTGTAATTTCAGAATACAACGCAACAAAAACTATAACTTTATAGCCTACAAAGTTATTGCTTTGTCCCATCCAGCCTGACCTGGATTTTGTTCTCCTTTAGGTACTGCTTGACCCTATCCACAGAGTGGGACTCGTAGTGGAATATCGAGGCTGCCAGTGCGGCGTCCACATCTGTCTCCTTGAAGACATCAAGCATGTGTTTTGGCTGGCCGCATCCGCCCGACGCAATGACTGGAATGCGCACCGAGTCCACGATCGCCTTTGTCAGAACCAGGTCGTAGCCGTCCTTTGTGCCGTCTTTGTCTATGCTGGTGAGGAGGATCTCACCTGCCCCAAGCTCCTGGACCTTTTTTGCCCACTCTATTGCGTCAAGGCCGGTTCCCTTTTTGCCCCCATACACAAACACCTCAAACCAAAATTTCTTGCCACCCTCCGAGAAGATGTTCTTTCCTGCAGATACATTGTAGTTTCTTTTTGCGTCGATTGCGACAACCACACATTGCTTGCCGAACAGCTCCATCAGTTCGGTGATTATCTGCGGATTTTTGACTGCGCCTGTGTTGATTGCCACCTTGTCTGCGCCGCAAAGCAGGATGTCTCGCGCATGCTGCAGCGTTTTGACTCCACCACCCACAGTAAACGGGATGTCTATTACCTGTGCAACTTTTGAGACAAGCGAGCGGATTGTCTCCCTTTGTTCCTCGGACGCTGTAATGTCCAAAAACACAAGCTCGTCTGCTCCCTCCTCGCTGTATTTTTTTGCCAAAAGCACCGGGTCCCCTGCGTCCTTGATTGACTCAAAGTGTAATCCCTTGACTACGCGGCCATTTGCCACATCAAGGCACGGAATTATTCTTTTTGTGAGAGTCAAGCCAGCCTTTTTGCCTCCTGGATTGATATCTTCCCGTCATAGAGCGCCTTGCCCAGTATGACGCCGTATGCGTTGCATTCTTTTACTTTGCTGATGTCTTGCGGCCCAGATATCCCGCCGCTTGCAATTACGTTCTTTGCTATTTTGCATGCAGCTGCAAGTGTCTTTGTGTCTGGGCCCAAAAGGGTGCCGTCGCGCGACACGCTTGTCACCAAAAACTCTGTAAAGCCATTTCCGGCAAAACTGGAGATTGCGTCCAGCAGCCTTGTCGTGGTTTGCTGCTGCCAGCCGTTTATTACTACCGTTCCGTCGTCGTGGTCCACAGATACCACAATTCTATTGCTTCCGAATTTTTTCATGAGAGATTTTGCGAGATCCTCGTTTTTGAACGCAATGGTCCCAATTACTGCCCTGTCTGCAAACTCCAGTGCGTCGTTTATTAGAGATTCTGTGCGCAGGCCCCCCGCCACCTGGACTGGGATGCTCACCTGGTTGGAGATCCTGCGCATCAGCTCAAAGTTGGAGCCTCTTTGTAATGTAGCGTCAAGGTCCACCACATGCAGCATGTCGGCTCCGTCTTTTTCCCATTTTTTGGCCACCTCCTCGGGCTTGTCGCTGTAGACTGTCTTGTTTTGGGGCTTGCCTTGGATCAGCCGTACCACTCGGCCCTCCATGAGATCGATTGCGGGAATCACTTTCACTTTTTGCACTCTCGCAGAAAGTTTTTGAGCATGAGGGAGCCCACCTTTCCTGATTTTTCTGGGTGAAACTGCGTCCCAAAGAGGTTCCCCTTGTTGACCACCGCCGGAACCGCAATGTCGTAGTCAGAGTCTGCAACTATGATGTCCGGATTTTTCGGCTTGACTCTGTATGAGTGGACAAAGTAGACCCACGACGAGTCCGGCACTCCATCCAGCAGAGGATTCTGCTTTTTTATCTTGAGGCTGTTCCAGCCCATGTGGGGGATCTTGAACTTGTTTGGCAAAAGAACGACTTCGCCCTCCATTACTGCAAGGCCTTTTTCCTTTCCTTCCTCGCTTTTTTCAAAGAACATCTCCATTCCAAGGCAGATTCCAAGCACCGGCACATCCTTGACATAATCGCTAAATGACTTGCTGGAATAATCCCGTATGCTCCTGATTGCTGGATCAAAGTTTCCAACTCCGGGAAGCAAGAGCCCCGAGTAGCTGTTTGGCGCATCAAAGTTTGTTATTACGTCCACCTGGGCGCCCTGTTTTTCAAGCGCCACTTTGAGGCTGAATATGTTTCCTGCTCCGTAATCGAAAATTGCTACCTTCATCTACATTGAACCTTTCGTGCTTGGGATTCCCTTCTGTCTTGTGTCTTTGCTTGCTGCAATCCTGAATGCTACCGCAAGCGACTTGATTGCGGCCTCGACTTTGTGGTGGTCGTTTTCCCCGTATCTGACGTTTATGTGTATGCAGCTGTTGATGTTTTGCGCAAGCGATGAGAAAAAGTGCTCAATGTCTTCCTTTGAGACCCCTTCGATTTGCGCTCTTTTAATTGAGAGATTTATCTTGTTGTATGGCCGCCTCACCAGATCCACCGATGCTTCTGCAAGCGATTCGTCCATTGGCACAGACGCGTAGCTGAATCTTGTGATGCCGGCCCTGTTGGACAGCGCCTTGTCTATTGCGGCGCCTATGGCGATTCCGGTGTCCTCTATGAGGTGGTGCACGATTCGGTCATTTGACTTTGCCCTCACTGTGAGGTCAAGCATGGCGTGCTTGCCAAAGGAGCTTACCAGGTGATCAAAGAAATCTATGCCGGTGCTGACTGCGGTCTTGCCGGTTCCGTCCAGATTCACAGAAACGGTGATCGAGGTTTCTTTTGTTTGCCTTTTGATTGTGCCTGTCCTTGCCACACAGTTCAAGTCCGGTTTGCTAAATTTAATGCCTTTGGAAGAATTTTGATCGATTCAAGAATAACCGGCGCCCCCATTTGTGCAAAGAATTTCCTTTTGGCGTCAGGTCTTGCACCCGTTCCGTAGATTCCGCAGAATACGATTTGGCAGCCTAGGCGGTTTGCCTTTTTTGCCATCATCAGGTCCTCCATAGAGTCGCCCACATACAGACAGCACTTGACTCCGAGTCTCTTAAATGAGCTGACCAGCGGTTTAGGGTTTGGCTTTGCAAGTCTTCTTGGCTCGTCTTCTAAAAAGAAGGAGCTTTGAAGGTTGAATCGTTCCAGCAAGCTCCCTAGGGAATACCTGATTGATTCTTTTCCGCGTCCTGTCACGATGGCGAGTCTATCCTTGTACTTTTTCTCCAGTGTGTCAAGTAGTTTTTTTGTGAGGAGCACCTTGTCGTTTTCTATCAATCCTTTCTTTGTGAACTCTGATTTTCTTCCAGAGATCTTTTCATAAAGTTTTGGGCCATAAAAGATTTGATCAAAAATCTTGTAGAGCGGGTTTGTCGAGTGCGGCCCTGGATAGTCAAGCTCTTTTTTCAGCTTGGACAGATCTATGTTTAGCTTCTCAAGATATCTTTCAACTGAGCAGATTCCCGTCTCGTCTGCGTTTTTGATTACCTTGGAGATGAATTTGCGCGGATTGGCGCCGATTTTTTTTGCCGCAGCAAGAGACAGAATTGCAGCATATGTCAGGTCAACTTCGTCGTTGAATCCACCGGTTTCTTTAAAGCCGCAGATTATCTGTTCTGTGACCGGAATTGAGATGATGTTCGCGAATTTTTTTAAGACAAAGGCAGTAGTCTGCTTGATTGCCAGATCATACGAACTAGATACGTCAACTAGGACGCCGTCGCAGTCAAATATTATGCCGTCTATTTTGTCAACCAGTTTGATGGTGTTTTTTGCCAGGTAGATGCCGTTTCCTTTGTTTGTGTATTTCATATGTTTGATTCACTCAAGGTAATTAAAATGAAAAAACTCGCGGACCGTATCATCTGTTATTGAATATTTACCGTCTATATTTGCGATGTCGCATTCGATCAATGTGTTCATTTAGTCGTTCTCACTGATGGTATTCCCCTATGAAAACTGGCATATATGCTCGATGTCATATATGCCGCTTGGCATACAAGCTGTCAATTTACTTTAAAAGATCGCGTATTGCAAGCAAAAATCTGGAGTTCATCTCCTTGGTGCCCACAGTGACCCTCAGGCAGCCCTCATGTTTGCCTATTTTTCCCAGTTTGCGGACAGAGATTCCTTGTTCAAGCAGGGCAGTGTAGATTCTCTTGTCTGCACCCCTTGCGTCAAACAGCACAAAGTTTGCTTTAGAGTCAAAGACATCAAATGCGCCGCTTTGGCGCAGATTTTTTATGATTCTGGCGCGCTCTTGTTTGACTATCTTTACTGTTTCTTGGATCTGCCTTATTCTTTGGAGTGCAATGATGCCTGCCTCGATTGCCAACGTATTGAGCGGATATGGGTATTGCAGCACGCGCGAGAACACATCTATGAATCTCTTGTTTGCCACCACGTATCCAAGCCTGAGTCCTGCCAGGCCAAACGTCTTTGAGAATGTCCTGACTACGATAAGGTTGTCGAATTTTTTAGTAAAGCTTGCCACAGAGTAATCCGAGAACTCGCCATATGCCTCGTCCACTATGACGACGCCTCCGAATTTTTTTATGAGTTCCAGAAGCTCCTCCTTTTTGAATTGGAATCCGGTAGGATTGTTGGGCGAGTCTATGTACAGGATGTCGGCATTTTTTGCCCTAGACGCAAAGTCGTCAAAGTTCAGCGTCATGTTCTTTGAGAAAGGAACTTTTATGGTAGGTATGGAGTACAGCTTGCATCGCTCCTCAAAGAATCCAAATGTCGGATTCGAAGTCAGGATCCTCGTTTTTCTTGATGCGAAATTTGACAAAAACAGGTCCAGGATTTGATCTGAGCCGTTGCCAACACCTATCATAGAGGCCGGAATTTGCAGGTACTTTGATAGTGAGTCAATTAGATTTTCTGCCTTCCCAAGTGGGTATTCGCGCACATCGGAATTTTTTTTGGCAAGGTCGATGATCTCCTGCTGCAGCTGCTTGCTGATGACAAAGTTTTCGTTGGAGTCTAGTTTGAGTGCGCCGTGGTGGTATTCTGGTTTTTGGTAGCCCTGAAGCTTTGCAAGCTCGGCAAGCCTTTTGTCGTACCACTGCCTCATATCCTGCTCCTTACTGCATTGTAGTGGTTTGGCAGGCTTTCAGAGCTGGTTAGCGTCTTGAGCGGCCTTTGGATTTTTTGCAGTGCCTTCTTTGATGCCTGCACAGTGGTTTGTATTTTTAGAAAGTCCAGTACAGAAAGCGAGCCACGCGAGCGGCCAAACCCGTTGGTGGGAAGTATGTGGTTCGTGCCAAGAAGATAGTCGCTTGCAGCAGACGGCGTGTCTTTGCCAAGCAGTACCAATCCTGCGGAATAGATCTTTTTTGAGATGCCCTCTGGGTCTTTTGTCAGTACCTCCAAGTGTTCCGGCGCAAGCTTGTTTGCGACATATATTGCATCCGAGGTTTTTTTGCAGAGCGCCACAAAGCCGTTTTCTTTGAGGCTGGATTTTACAATTTCCTTTCTTTGCAGGCCGGGAATCGTTTTGTTGATTTCATCTAATACACTGTGTGCAAGCTTTTTCGAGGTGGTTATCAGGCAGCACCGTGTGTCCGAGCTGTGCTCTGCCTGGGAGATCATGTCCAGTGCTATCATTTTTGGATCCGACGAATCGTCTGCAAGCACTGCAAGTTCTGTGGGTCCCGCAAGCATGTCGATTGCCACACTATCTGAGACAAGATATTTTGCCGCGGTAACAAATGAGCCGCCAGGTCCCACAATTTTGTCCACCCGTGGAATTGATTCAGTTCCAAATGCAAGTGCCGCGATGGCGTGAGCCCCGCCCACCTTGAAGACCGCATCTGCGCCGCAAACATCTGCTGCAACCAGCACCAGTGGGTCTACTAGGCCTTGTTTGTTGGGCGGTGTGACCACTGTGACATTTTTTACTCCGGCGACTTTGGCCGGCACAATCGACATCACTGCGGAGCTCGGATAGCGGGCAAGGCCGCCAGGCACGTAGCAGCCCACGCTTTGAAGCGGCAAAAATGATTTTGTGATTTTTATCCCATCTGACGTAAATTTGATTTCTTTTAGCTGCTTTTTTGCCGCAAGCTCCGTCTTTGCAAGTCTGTCTTGTGCCAGCTTTATTGCGTCAAGCTGCTCTTTTGATACTGCCTTGTACGCGTTTGCGATTTCTTTTTTTGAAACAGCCAGCGTCCTGATGTCTGCGTTGTTGAATCTTTTTTCAAATCGCCTGAGCGCAGAATCGCCTTTTGTTGCCACATCAGATATGATTTTTTCAACTAGCTTTTTGTCGAGTTTGCGCGCCGCAGGTGGGGTGAACGCATCCACATTTTTGATCGGAATGATTCGCATCAATTTTCTTCATCACGCTTTATCTCCTCAAGCTCCAGTATCTGTCTTGGCTCGTGCACTACCAGCCCTTGAGCTATTTTGCGCAGCTTTGGGATCATTTTGTGGAACTCTGATTTTGGCACTATGGTGTTTACACCGTACCAGCCCTTGGCGCTAAGTGGGCTCACTGTGGGCCTCTTCAGCGACGGCAGGCTGCTCAGCAGCTTTTGCATATTTTTTTCTTCCACGTTGAGATAGATGTGCAGGTACTTTCTTCCCTGTACTGCGCCTCTTATCACAGTCAGGATGTCGTAGATCTTTTCTCTTTTTGATTTGTCGCGCAGCGCATTTTTGTTTGCAATTAGGTGGGCGCTTGACTCCATTACGACATCCACTATTTTGAGCTGGTTTTGGCCCAGGGTGGTGCCGGTCTCTGTGACGTCCATTATTGCGTCTACTGCATCAGGGGGCTTGGCCTCAGTTGCTCCAAAGGAGAGATGGATTTGCACGTTTTTGTTTGCGCCAACTCTGAGCCATGGTGTGACTATTTGAGGATCTTTTGTCCCGTAGATCTTTTTGTAGGAATTTAGCTGCTTGATGTATTTTGATGCGGTGGTAAGATACTCTGATGAGATGCGGAGGATCTTTTTTTGTTTGGAATACGCCACAATCATTTCATCAAGTGATTTGAATTTGTAATTATCAGGAATTGCAACTACAAGTTTTATTTTGCCGATTTCCAGATCCAGGAGCGCCTCTACGTCGGATTTTGTTTCTGCGATCCAGTCCTTGCCGGTAATGCCGACGTCGTAAATCCCATCTGAGACAAATGTCGGGATCTCCTGCGGCCTTAGCATTTTGACTGATATGTCAGGGTCGTCCAGTGTGACGCGGTATGTGCGGCTTTTTCTTTGCACCTTGGTCCATGATTTTTCCAAGAGGCCAAAGACTGCTTCCTCAAGGCTTCCCTTTGGTATGGCAAACTTGACTTTTGTCATGGTATTGTGAAATCTGCTACCTCTATTATTTTTGATGTTTATTTTGCCTGCTTTCTTGCATGCAGCCTCATGTGGCCTTTCTGGATCCCCTCCGAGGCCAAGGCTCGCAATGCGCCAAAGTTCTGTGCAAGGCCGACCGCACATATTACGCACGCAAGCTCACTGGCTGACTTGATGCCCAGAATTTTTGTGCAGACTTTGGCCATTGGATGTGTGCCGATGACGCCGCCCACCACGCCGACAGACATTGGCATCTCTATTTTGCCCACCAGGTTGCCGTCTCTGTCTTTGCTCCATTCCGTAAGCGAGCCGTACCTGCCGCTTCTTGCAGCGTACGCGTGGGCTGCCGCTTCTATTGCCCTCGTGTCTTGGCCGGTGGCATTGGCAACTGCAATTATGCCGTTCATGATTCCTTTGTTGTGGGTGACTGCCCTGTATTGGTCGTGCGCAGCAAACTGGTACGCCAGCACTATGTTGTCGACTGTCTCTTGTCCACCTACTTGGTCTTTGTCAAATACCGCTGTGCCGCGCACAAGTCTTCGCGTCGAATAATTTGAGAGTATCCTGAGAATTACTTTGCCTCCTGTGATTTTTTCAATTAATGGTGCGACTCCCTCGCACATGGTGTTTGTCACGTTTGCACCCATCGCATCCCCCACGTCGATTAAAAGCTCCACAATCAGCATTGGGCCGGAATCAGTCTTTATTTCTCTGCAGGAAACCTCCTTTGCCCCCTTGCCCATCTTGGACAGAGTAGAGCTCTTCGAGTTTGCCAGCTCGAGTATCTCCTTTGATGATTTGAGGATTTGCTGGATTGCCGACTTGACATCTACGTCCATCACTTGGATCTGCCCTATGCTGTATGATTCGTCGTTTTGCATTGTGAACCCGCCATGGGCCCTTGCAATTTTGGCCGCCTTTGATGCTGCCGCGATCACCGAAGGCTCCTCGGTTACCATCGGCACCAAATACTGCTTTTTGTTGATGACAAAGTTGGTTGCAATCCCAAGCGGAAATGAAAATGTGCCAACTGCGTTTTCGACCATCTTGTCTGCTTCCTCAAAGCCGATGCCGCCTCCACTTTCGATGATCTTTCTTTCTTCTTGTGTGAGGCCTGCAAACTCGGCTACAATGTCCAGTCGCTCCTTCCTGTTTTTTTCAAAAAAGCCCGAGATTGCCGAATCCAACTTACTTCAGAATTCTTATCAGTTTGTCGTCTGTTTTGTCAGGAAACCCTTTTCCGTCCGTGTTCGAGGTAATTACATAAAGATAACCGTCAGGCCCCTGGCTTGCGTCCCTTATTCTGCCAAGGCCGCTAAGTATGCTTTTTTGTGAGAGGACGCCCTCCTCGGATACCTCCAATTTGTAGAGATTAGCACCACGCAAAGTTGCCATGATCAAGCTGTCCGTGTATCCTAGCTTGTCACCACTATAAAACACAATTCCCCCAGGCTCGATGCTTGGGTCGTAGCACATGATGGGGCCTGCAAACTTTCCGCCGCACTCTTGCTCAGGCCACCCATAATTTTGTCCCGCTCTGACCAGATTGATTTCGTCGTTTTTTGTTGGGCCGAATTCAGTGACAAAGAGATTTCCGTTTTTGTCCCATGCCATTCCCTGCGGATCCCTGTGTCCCAAAGAGAACACGGGCGAGCCGGCAAACGGATTGTCTGAAGGTATTGTGCCGTCATCATTTAGCCGGAGGATCTTTCCCTCAAGGGAGCCTGGATCCTGGGCGTTGTGTGAAAATTCTGATGAGAGTCCTGTTGCCACATAGAGTTTTCCGTCAGGGCCGAATTTGAGCACGCCTCCGTTGTAGAACTGCGAGCCGGGAATCCTGTCAATGATTGTTGTTGCGTCTGTTATCTTGTTGTCTGATTCTGTGATGCGAAGAACTTTGTTCCAGAGTGTGTCGTTCTCAGAATAAGTGTAATACACATACAAAAAATGATTGTTCTCAAAGTCAGGATGCGTTGCTATACCCAACAACCCCCCGCCGAACACCTTGGCTACGCGCAGGGTGGCAAGAGGCTCCTCAAGCAGCGTGTCCGACTCTATGACGCGTATATCGCCGCCTTTTTCTGTGACAAAGATCCTGTCTTGCGCAAAGGCGACAGCCCATGGCCTTTGCAGGTTGGTTGCAAGTATCTTGATTGCCTCGTTTTGTTGCGCTGTCGGCGGCGGCAGCGGCGGCGGTTGCGACGGCGAGCTTAGAATTATTGCAGAGACAGCTAATGCAGCTGCAATGCCAGCTATTCTGAATTTTTTGTTCACACTGTGGAAAATTTTGAAATGCTAATTAATGATTTGCAGATCCAAGAGCGTATATATCACCTGTATTCAACCTTTGATCAGCGGGGTGGGGAAGTCAGTCTCTGCGGACTAAGTCATCCCGGCGGGCTCATAATCATTCTGATGTGAAACCCGCAGATCGGTGGTTCAAGTGGAGTACAACTCCTGAAAGTCCACCCCCCGCTAGTTTTTGTATTGAGCAAACCAGTTTGCCGCAAACTCTGAATTTTTGTTGGTCAAGCCTATCCTCTGGTACGGCCTAGTCAGGTGCCTGTGCGCAGACGGTTCCGGAATGTACAGCTGCCTTTTGATCTGCCTTGGGATTTGCAGGACTGTCTTTTTTGACGCCTTTTTGCCGCACTTGATGCATTCGTATCCCTGCCCACGCCCCTTCGACTTCATCCTTTTGTTGCATGATTTGCACAATGGGTTGACCTGGACAGACATTGGTTGTAGTTTGAGGACCTCAAAGAATTCGACGTTCAGTGCCCTTCCGTGTGTTGGCGATGACCTCCTGATGCCGCCGCCGACTCGTACCAGGTCGCCGCGGATCAGGCCCATTGCCTGCTTTGTTATTCCAGTGGGCCTGTAGACGTAACAGTTCACCATGACTCCGTCCTTTGTTAGGGCAAACCTCACATGCCCCCCCTTTTGCATTTGCGGTTCCTCAGAAACAGTCCCTGTGATGGTGCCAGACAGATACGGCCGCAACGAAGACACGTCGAGTTCATTTCTGAGGTGGTCACCTGTTCCCTGGTTTGATTTGAAGATCAGGTGGCCCACCGGCTTTTCAGCTGACCTGATCAGTTTTGTGGCAAAGACGAGTGTGTCTGCGTCTTCACCCCTGATTCCAAAAAATACCGGATCTGGGCCGTGTGGCGCAAAAAGTACGCGCTGTCTTTTCGCATCGTAGCTGTTAAAGGTGTGCGGGTATGTGAGTTCCTGCATCTGTCTGACGCTTGAGCTTGCAATCTTTCTTTTTTTTCCGAACTGCGATTTTTTTCTATATGTCAGAAGCTCATAGGTGTGGTCGTCGAATCGGTACCCGATTGCACCTATTGCGCCGACGAGGCCTTGGCCGTTGCCGATGAAAAACGACTCCAATTTGTTCTTGACGACGAACTTTTTTGCGTCCTTTCTGCTTATTAGCCTCCAAAGGGCCTCCCTGCTGAATTCAACAAAATGTTTTGGGATGGCATCGCTCTCATAAAACACCACGCCTGGGTTTGCGCCATTTTTGAGATCCGAGAACTTGGTCACAAACTTGATTATCTTTTTTTTGATTTTGTCCGGATTTGGCGTTTCGATCCTAAATGAGACGGCCCCGTTCCCACGCGTCTTCCAAGGTATGTTCGGATTGAACCGCACCAGTTTCGGATAGTCCAAAAACCTGACTCCTTCTTTTCTTAGCGAGTCGACGAGCCTGTATGCAAGATAGGTGGTGCACATTCCCTTTGGCGAATCGGTATCATCAAAGCCCACGTTCAGCACTGTCTTGCGCATACTCACCAGATACAAGGCGGCAATTTGTGATTTACTGCACACAGCTGGATTTAAATTGAAAATGCAAAAGAAGAGCTCCACATTGATAAGAATAGACGAGGAGAGGATCTTCGAGGTAATCGAGAGGCGCAGGCCTGTTTCCGTTGCATTGAACGGCCCTGACGGGATTTTGCCGTACGTGCAGGAAACTGCTTTGAGAATAATGAACAGGTTTGGGATTCCTGCCTATGTGCTTGCGGACACTACTTGGGGTTCTTGCGATCTAAACTCAAATGGAGCCAAAGTTCTTTCTGCTGAGATTTTGTTCAACATAGGCCACACAATCAGTATGCAGTCTCTGGACAACGTAGTGTTTGTGGATGCGTTCGATGACGTCAGCTTCGACGGTGTTGCGCAAAAAATTGCCGGCATTCTGAAAGGCAAGACCGTGTCCCTTGTCACCGACAGCCAGCATCTAAATCAAATCGAGTCCGTAAGAAAAATTCTTGAACTAAACGGAGTCACCGTAAAGGTGGGCAGGGGGGCAGGCCAGCTAAATGACGGCCAGGTCTTTGGCTGCGAGTTCTACCCTGCCATGGAGGTAAAAGATATAGTCGATGCAAACGTCTTCATGGGCCAAAGCAATTTCCATGCGGCAGGCCTTGCACTTGCCACAAACAAGCCGACGTATGTCCTAGATCCGTATTTCAACGAGGTAAGAGAGGTGACCGAGTTTGCCCAGAAGTTGCAAAAAAAGGCAACTCTTGCCATCTACAAGGCAGCCGAGGCAAAGACGTTTGGAATCATAGTGGGCCTAAAGGAAGGCCAAATATCAAAGACTGCCGCACTCAAATTCAAGCGCGAGCTGGAAAAGGAAGGCAGGGTGGTCCAGTTGTTCGCGCTGACAGACATCACAAACGACCGCCTCCGCAACTTGAAGGGTATAGACGCATTCATCCAGGTGGCCTGTCCGCGCATCTCAACTGACAACCAGTTTGACAAGCCGGTGTTGTCTACTCCGCAGGCCAACGCCCTGCTGAAGATACTGCGGGGCCAAAATCCGGAAGGATACCTGCAGATTTCCCACTGGCTGTGACGACAAAAATCTTAATATTGAACAATCTGAGATGAATTTTGACAAGGAAAGTAACTTGATATCAAAAACCGTTTTTCGTTCTTAATTGATGTAGATGGCACGCAAAAACAATTTTTCCCACGCAAAAAAGAATTTCATCAGGTATCCCAAGGCCAGGATCCACGTCAGTTGCGTGATTAAGGATGAGGATGGCGACGTCGTCGCAATCAAGGGCTTGAAGCTTGGAAGCAGCTCCGTTGTGCGAGACCAAGTCTGGACCGCGGAAGAAATTTACGAAAAAAGCGGCCAAAACCCCAACTTTTCTCAGACGCATTCTTTTTGGGCAAGAGACAAGGAGAACAACGAGTCCGAGGTTTACTGCAAAAGAAAAAATGGGAAGATTTGCCTTGTGGCCCCATCAATTGTCGACGAGGACGGCAAAGACATCCTCAAAGACATGCCTGTCTGTGACTCTGAGATCTGAAGCGTTTTATTTGGCCAGATGCTAGCTAACACGAAGAGAAATGAGTGAATTTGTCATGCCTGGAGACAGGCTTGGGTTTATTGAAGAGATGGAGGCAGGCGACAACACCTTTGACGACGGAGACACCATACGATCGGCTACAATTGGAATAGCAAACGTTGACAAAAAAAATAGAAGGGTGGACGTCAAAAATGGAAAACAGCTGTCCATCCCAAAGAAAGGCGACATTGTCATAGGTACCGTTGCAGCGGTTCTTTCCTCAATGATTGCAGTTTCTATCCAGTACGTGAACGGAAAACCAAACTCTTCGGGCGTCGAATGCATATGCCAAAACCCTGACAGAAGGCGGGTCATTGCCAGAGTAAACGACATCATCGCGCTAAGAGTTGAGGCCCACAAAAACGGCACCATTCATGCCACCATAGACGAGCCGGAGCTTGGCGTGCTGTTTACAAAATGCAACGTTTGCGGCGGCAGCGTTGTGCCGCTACGAGACAGGGTGAAATGCCCAAACTGCGGATTTGTTGAAGATAGAAAGATTTCAACCAACTACGAAAAAGCCGATTTCATAAAACTGCGAGATTAAGATGCAAAAGATATCGTTCCAGGGAGAACGAGGTGCGTACAGCGAGGACGCGGCAATCTCGTTTTTTGGAAATGCAGTTGAAACCGTACCGCTGTCCACCTTCACAGAAGTTGTGGAAGCAGCTGAAAACGGAAGAGCCGATTACGCCGTGTTGCCCGTTGAGAACTCGCTTGAAGGAAGTGTTGGCGAAAGCTACGACCTGCTGCTCTCAACAACTCTTAGTGTGGTAGGCGAGATATACTACAGGGTCAGGCACTGCCTCATCGGTTTTGACAAAATCCAGAACATAGACACGGTGTATTCCCACCCCCAAGCTCTGGGGCAGTGCAGAAGATTCATCCAGAAATACAAGCTGAAGACGGTTCCTGCCTATGATACCGCAGGCAGCGTCAAGATGATAAAAGAGCTCAACAAAAAAAACATCAGCTGCATTGCAAGCAAGAGGGCCTCTGAGATCTACGGCGTCCCCGTCATCATGGAGGGAATAGAGGACAACGCAAACAACTACACCCGCTTCCTGGTCCTCTCAAAGACGGCTACATCCAACGGCGACAAGACATCAATCATCTTCTCCGTAAAACACGAGTCAGGCACCCTCTACAACATACTCAGAGAGTTCAATGAATACAAGATAAACCTCACAAAGATAGAATCGAGGCCCAACAAGAGCACCCCCTGGGAATACAACTTTTACGTGGATTTCGACGGAACCCAAGAAGACCCAAAAATCGCAGCTCTCCTAAAAAAGGTCGGTGAAAATTCGCTCTTTCTCAAGGTTCTTGGCTCTTACAAAAAAGCAAGGCTCCCCTAGAAACCCTTTGGCTTGCGCGCGCTAAAGCCCGCGCTAAATCCAATTATCACCACTCCTGCCGTGAGCACCATTATATGATAAGTGAACAGTATTGGGTCCGTGTTTTTTTCAAATGTGCCTCTGACGGAAAGCTCCGATTGTCCTGTGTTTTGTATTTGAATTCTGTTTGTGCCCTCCTCTAGAACGTACCAGTCAAATGAGATCTGTTTTTTGAATTCGTCATCTGCCTGGATGCCCCCTCCAGGAGTTTGCAGCTTGATGTGGAACGAGTCACCTGTCACGTTAAAGTACTGGTGCGCGCTTTTTGGTGCAACGAACTGGTAGGTTATAGAATCCCCCACCGGAACTTTTTCGTCAAAATTGATTTTCTGAAGCCCAATCGAGGTCACAAGGGCGTACAACCCTATGGCGATGATTGCTGCGCCGACACCGATTCCAATTGCTGTTGTTCTGGTGAGCACGAGATTCAGTTTGCACCAGACAATAAAAAACTTACAAAAGCGAGCGTGAAAGCCCTAGCCCTTTAGGGCAGGGATGAAAGCGAGCACACCACAGGTCAATATCCAGCACACCAAAAACCATACAACAATCTGTATCTAATCCAAACATATGGAACCCA
>JAWCQC010000034.1:0-14718 GCA_038869975.1 Candidatus Nitrosotenuis sp. | reverse complement strand
ATTGTTGTATGGTTTTTGGTGTGCTGGATATTGACCTGTGGTGTGCTCGCTTTCATCCCTGCCCTAAAGGGCTAGGGCTTTCACGCTCGCTTTTGTAATTCTAAACACTCATCTTAATTATGAAAAAGATGAGTGCAGTAGAGCCTCAGCTATTGGCTTTCAGCCCGCTTCAAATCCTTCCATATCAATTAGTCTGAAGAATGTGTCAACTAAGTTAATTTTCTCAACTCGAATAATGCCCAACCCTCAATTATATACCAAAGAAACAAACCGGTTTTGTTGACTAAAAAACGCATCATTCCGCTTGAGATAGATGATCATTACAGGTTGTTTGGTAAGGAGCCTTGGGAAGTCGATTACGGCGAAAAATGTCCCATGTGCAATGTGAGGATAGATGAGTACGGTTTTTGTTCGTGCGGCTCTAGCGGCGATTGAATTTGCCAAATTTTGCTGCGAGGATCATCGCAACGCCTAGAACCATTACACCCATGAGAGGAAATTCTGGTACTGCCGAGACGCCGACGATTTCTATTGTACCAGCCTTGGTCGGCTTGAAGTTGAGCCAAACGTTGGTCCCATCTGAGAAGAACTCGGCCTTGTGGATTTTCTCGCCGTCCAGAAACACTTCGTATGGGTTCCAGAGCAGTTCTAGTGGGATGATTAGTGTTATGTACTCGTCCGTCTCTGTGACCTCAAAGCTGAGCGACTTGGCTGGCTGGTCGAACTCGATCTGCGGGATTTTTGCCTGAGAGATTATCGTGAGATCGAATTTTTTGTCTTCCCATTGGATCTGCCTTGTGGTCTGTGTAGTTTCTAATTCGTATTCGAGTTTGACTTGGCAGCCGTGGCAGCTTATTCCTTTTTGATCTACAAAGTGTAGGGGGTTTTCGTTTAAGAATACCAGCTCAACCTGCTTTGGCAGATAGAACTGCGTGGTTGCCAGATACATATAGTTCCATGTCCACATGCCGTCTTTTTGGGTCACTGCGCCGGCAACATCATAATCGACAAACACCTTGTCATCAGTAGGAAAGATGAGCAGTCCATACCTTTCAGTGCCTGTTTCTGCA
This sequence comes from Candidatus Nitrosotenuis sp., assembly GCA_038869975.1. Taxonomy (GTDB): domain Archaea; phylum Thermoproteota; class Nitrososphaeria; order Nitrososphaerales; family Nitrosopumilaceae; genus Nitrosotenuis. The sequence continues at coordinate 13,648 of JAWCQC010000034.1, read as the reverse complement.
TATTGCGGCGAGCCACCATTCTCGTCAGTTACCTGAAGATTTGCAAAGTCGTCTCTGATCAGGTTAAGCTGTCTTGACTGCTTGCTTGGCTCGACTACGTGCGTTACGTGGGCGTCGCCGTTCTCACTAATGGTGATTTTGACTATCTGCACTGCCGGCGTTCCAAAAGAGATCTCTTGGGAAAAAGCGGTTGCTGGTACTGCAAGCAGTGCGAGAGTTATTGCGCCTAGCAGGATTTTTTGCAACTTATCACCTATTCCGAAATTGAGACTTTGAGCATCTTGACCTGCTCTAGAGGGCAGTCGTTTCTATCTCTTGGCTGGTTGACTATGGCGTCGGCCACCTCGATTCCTTCGATTACTTCTCCGAATGCGGTGTACTGCCTGTCAAGAAACGGGCTGTCTGTTGTAACTATGAAAAACTGTGAGCCGGCGCTGTTTGGATCCATGGCCCTGGCCATTGAGACTACGCCTCGGAGATGCGATTTGGAGTTGAATTCTGCCTTGATTGTGTAGCCTGGACCTCCAAAGCCCCATTTTGACTTGTCCGCGGTCTTGGTGTTTGGGTCGCCACCTTGGATCATAAAGCCTGGGATGACTCTGTGGAACAGTGTGCCATCGTAAAAGCCGTCTTGCGCAAGCTTGACAAAGTTTCTGACAGTTTCGGGTGCTATGTCAGGCAGTAATTTAAATATGATTTTGCCGAATTTGGTTTCTATTGTTGCCGTAGTCAATTACAGCCTAAACTGCCCCTTGGCATAAGAGTCTTGCTATTGAATTATTTTGAAACTAATTTGTAATTATTTCAAATTTTTGTTTTTGGCCAGCTGCAGGAGTTTTCAAAATTTGTTTACTATTTTTGGGGACAGTAACCTTATGTGATATTATAATAATTTTTTGTGGGCCATACAGAACAACATTGTTTTCTGAAAAAGTTATAGTCTTATATAGAACGAGAAAAATTACAAGTTGTGAATCGCACAAATCAAAGCACCGTCATTAAACAAGCAATCAATTCTTATCTTGAAAAAGGGCTGACTGACAAGCAGGACATTTACAGTAGAGTTGTCGAGGAGCTGGGAGTTCCAAGACCAACAGTGCGAAGGGTTGCACGCGATCTCAGAAATGAGTTGCTGGCAAAGATTAAGATTTTACAGTCCGAAAGCCCACAAGCAGATTCATCTGCAAGACAAGAAGACGAATAAACTTCGTTTATCTTTTCTTTTATTCCCACCACCAAAAAACAGCATTAACGTTATATTCGACTTTTTTTGGTTTAAAACATGGGATATTTGCGAAACCACCTAGCAACGGTCGTTGTTGGTTGTTTTGCGGCATTTTTGACCGGCATGTACTTTTACATGCCTCCAGTATTGCATTCTTTGCTTCTTGTTTCAGCAGGCGTGACATGGTTTTTGGTGTTTATCTGCTGGATCGCGCAAAAGAGCGCTGATTATGTGACCAAGCACGGCCACACGCACGGGCACACCGAAAAAAAAAGCTCGAGTAGCCTAGCTGCGCACTCAACTCAGAGTGTGAATGAGCTGGCAAGGCTTCGTGATATGTTTACGGCAGAGTTAAACGGCATAAAGGACGAAGTGAGGCTCAAGGACGACGAGATAAGCAAGCTCAAGCAGCAGATCGCGAACTTGGAGACCCAGGTGCAGATCGAGGCGCTCAAAGCAGAGCTGGCCAATCTCAAGGCACTAGCGTCAAAGGAGCGCGCACGAAGGAAAAAAGACTAGCTGCAGTGCTTGCAGCCGCAGCCTCTGTGGTTTTGTTTGCAACCAGGGCAGCTCACGGCTCCTCCAAAATGGCATTTGCAGTTGCAGTTGTCGTTTAAAAGCTCTTCAGCCACGATATAGATAATTACTACGTCATCTTAATATTTGACTGTAAGGCGAGTTCACCTAATGTTACAAAAGCTAATTGTTGCGGCCGTGGTTTTTGCAATTGCAACTTCGATTAATTACGCATTTGCCGAGACAACCATAACTCCGCTGGATGCATCAACAGGCCTTGAAAAAACGGTAATACCCTTCCATGCACCAAAGAATAACAAGCTTCCATGGGGTTTTGTTGAGGGAAAGATTGCAAATCCAGTTGAGGGCCATCCTGTGATAATTCAGATCTTCAAAAATGGTGAGCCGGTTCACTTTGCCCAGACCGACGTCAAGGAGGACGGCACGTATGAGTACAAGTTCAGAGTTAGAGATGTGACAAACGGCAAGGTAACAAGAATCTTCGAAGGTGACTACACAGTGAAGATCTTCAAAGTAGTTTACATCGACAGAGACTCTACTTCGATCTAGAAGCAAGTCGGATAGTTTCATCAACCATTTCTTTCAGTCTTGTTTTTGCGTTTTCGTCAATGATTGCGCCGTCTTTTAGCATGTCTACGGTCATAAAGACGGCCTTTGGGTTTGTCACCACTCTAAAGTAGCTCATAAGCTGTGTGAGTAGAGTCTGTACATTTGTGAATCCTATGTTACCTGACGCAAGGATTGCAAGGCCGGCAGTCTTTCCCTCTGTATTTTTGTAGTTGATGAACTCGAAGAGGTTTTTGAGTGCAGAGCTGAAAAACGAGTTGTAGATTGGCGTTCCAACAAGCCAGATGTCTGCCTCTGTGATGTCTTTTGCCGCCTGCGTCGTGGACTGGCTGTAAATTTCGTTTGGGCCGCGGTAGTAATCTATGCCGCCATCTGAGAGGTTGATAAATTTGGTGTCCGCGTTTTTTGATTTTGCATAATCGTAGACAAACTTCATCATTATCTGGGTGTTTGCAGCCTTTCTTGGGCTACCGGAAATCACAACTATTTTCACAAGCCTTGTCTGTGCAGACTTTATTTAAATTGAAAACTGTAGCTGAAATTTAGAAGATGAGATAAGCGGGCTTGGAGGTTCCCGTAGAGTCTGGCTGTACGAAGCCCATCTCTATTTTTTACAATATGTGAATTTAGCGAAGAAAACAGGCTCAAAAGGTTCCACTATACCCAGCTTATCGAAGCCCAGATAACGGCAGAAAGCGAATTGGTATGCTTAGAATATACCTACTTTATTTTTTGAATTTCACGCTCAGAAAACAAAGCCTTTAAACTGTTTTACTGTCACACATGATATCAAATGAGCGACAAGATCATACCACTTGAAGAACCAACACTACGCGATAAATCAGCAATTAAAAAGAAAGAAAAAACCGTAAAAGAATCCTCTTTAATGAAAGCGTTAGATTGACATATTTAGAATCAACACAGAACAACATCAAAAGAAATTAGAACAAAAATTTGTTCGCAGTTTTATTGTTTGTAGAGATCGTCTTTTTTTTCCGAACCACGATGAATTATTTGAGGATCGTTCTCGTTTACAAATTTTTCAACAAATGTTTCCAGTTCTTTTTTGTTATCTAGGTTCGTAATTTACTCACGTGTTTTCTGATATATAAGATCGTTTTTCCAATAAAATCATGAAGAAATATTCAGTATTTGTAAAGACGCTTGTACAGATCCACCTAATCACAACTCTTCATAAAATTTTTCTCTTTTGCCAATCTTGATTATCAAGACTTCATTTGCTACAAAATTTACGCTAAATGCAATTCTGTAATCACCGACACGTTTCCTAAATATTCCTGATAGCCCAGTAAGCGGTTTTACATTTCCTTCAAAAGGATCATTTGCCATAGATTTGCAAGCGTTCAGAATCTTGTTTCTCATATTAGCTGGCAGCGAGTTAAGCTCTTTTAGCGCGCTTTTGTGTATTTTTACTGCCAGCATTAGATACATCTTCCAGATTCACAAAATCATTCTTTTTTCCTTTAAGGTAAGCAGACAATCTCTTCTCTATTTCCTTAGATTCGTTTTTTGACAATGTCTCTTTTTCCTCAAAAAGTAGCAGGTGCATAGCCTTGGACAGCAGCTCCACCTTTTTTTCCAACTTGTTTAATTCTGTTTGTGCTGCCGTCATCGTTTTATTTGCACCTAACTTTACATTAAAGGTTTCTTTGTTCTAGAAAAAATCATTGGGCTGGCCATAGTATCTAATTGAACTTTCCCGCATTCATTGAGAGAATGGTTGAAACTTTTTAACACATATTGTGGTACTTTAAGGATGGCCAAGACTAGATCCCCTCACACTGACAAATTTGCTGACGAAATGGTTGATACCATTGTTTCGATCGTAGAAAAGCACGGTCTGCTGGTTGGTGGTGGAATCAGAAAGATTTCGCATGGTGTCTATAAAATCAATTTTATGACACAATCAAAGGAACATGAGAAGATTAGACCGAGTAACAAGAGAACCAAGAAAACCCGCATTGGCACGTAATCACCCTTCATTACATTATCAATTGAAACGAAAGATTAGTGAATTTTTCATCATCAAAGAAAATTTTATGGGCACAAAGGGCTTCGCCACTCGGGTAACGAAACCGCTCCCATTTTTGTTTACGTCGAAGAATTTTCTAAGTACAGAGTCATCGTCGAGACATGTTTCGTATAGAGAAAGCGGGCTTGGAGGGCTTCGATCCCTCGACCTGCAACTTAGGAGGCTGCCGCGCTATCCATGTTGCGCGTCAAAATTGACTCTGCGCTACAAGCCCTTGAAAAAATTCAATAGGCGTTCATTTAAAAGGGTAATCGAGGTTGCTTCGAATCAGATCATAGATCTGATTCCAGTTGGGAATGTTTTCCGTACGTCCCCATTTTTCAAAATATACGACGTCTTTTAGCTCAAGCCGCGGAAGCCATTTGGCAGTCTCCAAGTCTGGTTTTTCGGCAAATTCTTCCACATGTCCAAGACACAGGTAAGCTACAGGAACTATGTGTTCTGGGAGCTCGAGAACCTGACGCAGTGTCTCGTTTGATAAAATGCTCACCCAGCCGACACCTATTTCTTCTGAGCGTGCCGCAAGCCACAGGTTTTGCACCGCGCAGCAAACACTGTATATTCCGGTTTCTGGTATGCTGGAGCGGCCAATCACAAAGGGGCCGAACCTGCTAGGATCATAAGTCACACATATGTTGACATCAGATTCTAAAATCCCCTCGAGTTTGAGTGAGAGGTATTTTGTCTTTTTTGGCTCATCTACCTGGTTTGAAGAGCGCTCTCTTTCTTTTGCAAAAGAGTCCCTGACTTTTTCTTTGGTTTTTCTGTCGCGGATCAAAATAAAGTTCCAAGGTTGTGAGAATCCAACAGACGGAGCATGGTGCGCTGCATTCAGTATTCTTGCCAGTACGTCGTCTGATATTGGATTTGGTTTGAAGTGCGATCTTACGTCTCTTCTTGTGTAAATTGCCTTGTACAATCCAGATTTTTCTTGACTTGAAAATTCAGTCATTTTACTCTAAGTTGGGCAAACCAAGATTAATAATGTAGGGTTCAAGTCTTGTACGTTACTGGGCCGGTAGTCTAGTTGGTTAGGATACCGCCTCGACACGGCGGTGATCGAGAGTTCGAATCTCTCTCGGCCCACTTTTATTCACCAGATTTGACTTTACTGTGATATTTCAAACTCTTTTTCCACCAAGCTCCAGGCCGATTCCACTACAATCTTTCCTTTTGCGCTGAATTTGACTGGCTGTTCGCCCACGATGGCCTGGTATGCATCAGAGTTTGCATCAGAGTGGATCAGTTGGAATGTAGTAGGCAGAGCAATCTCCGCACCTGGGTAGAAGGCTGCGCGGCCTGGCAGCGGGATGTCCTCAGTGGAATACTGGCCTTTGCCAAGTAAAGTACCGTCGGCAAATAGCTCATAATCTATGAGGGAGACGGTAAATGTTTTCTCTCCTGGGTTTTTCACAAGAAAATCTACTTCTAGATTAGCACGACCTTCTATACTATTTACGCTTTGGACCGTTACATCTGCCAACTCGATTTCTGCCATAGCAAGCTGTGGGTTGTCAAGGCTTGCATACCACGTGATTCCGCCAAGTAGTGCTAAGAGTGCTGCTATTGCGATGTAGAGTATGCTCTTTCCTTGGCTGATCAATTATCTGTACACAAATTTCACAACTAAAAAACGTTCTTTCAGACAAGATAATATTTGAACACAGACGCGATTATTTGATGGCACTGGAGCAAGCATTCATCACGTGGATCCACCTCATAAGCTCAGCTATCTGGGTTGGGGGCTCGCTGTTTATTGCTGCTGTGATTGCCCCCGTACTAAAGACAATGTCCACTTCCGTAGAGGAAAGGCTGCAGATCATGATCAAGGTGGGAAGAAGATTCAACAAGATTGCAATTCCATCGCTTGTGATTTTGATTGGGACTGGGATCTATAACGCGCATCAGATTTTGATCCGGCCTGACTTTTTAATTTCCACTGGATACGGCGTCGTGCTCACCATAAAGATGATTCTGGTCGCAGCGCTGCTTGTTTCGTTTGCGATCCATGTGAGAATAATCAGAAAAGACGTAGAACAGAAGATAATGGAAAAACAGCTTACGGAGACCCAGGTCTTGAAGCTACGAAAAAAGATTATCATATTAGGTGAAATTACCGTTGTTCTTTCTGTAGCAGTTCTGTTTTTTGCCGCCCTACTGGATACCGGTGTCTGAGCCTTCGATTCTTACCTCAAAGCCGCCTTCAATTTTGCCCACACCATATTTACAGCCAGTGATCTTTGAGGTGATGTAGAGGTTTGTCTCCAAGTGCTTTGAGATTCTCTGGACGGTGAACGTCGAGAGGCCTTTTGTGAGGCTCAATGGCGTTACAAGCATGTCTGATAGGTTTACGTCGACGGCAAGAGAGCTGACAAAGTTTGCTGCTGCATGTTTTCCAAACTCGGCTTTGTAGTCAAACAGTTCGTCTGCACCGACTATAGAACCAGAGTCAAATGAGTAAATTAGGACAGATGCGCCGCTGTTTGGCGCGTCTTGTTGAGTGATTTCCGTTTGCGCTGCAAATTGATTTTTTTCCAATGTACTTCTGACGGTGTCAAGTGATTCTGCGATCTTGGTTTGCGGCAATTTGGAGTAATTGCAGAGGATCTTGGCGTTTCTTTGGTTTCTTTTTGTCAAAGAGATTGGTTTTGTCTTTTGCGCCGGCTTTACAGTCAGCTCCACCAGGCCGCCACCTTTTGGATAGTAGCCGCGTTTTTTTATGTCGATTGCAAAGTCGATTCCGATCCTGGAATAAGCCTCGCCCAAGACGAATTTTGTGTAGTTTGATGTTGGGCTCCACGGTACGTCTGTTCCTCCCGTGATTGAGAGTTCCAGATGCTTGTTTGCAAGAGACACTGCCGGGATCAGTGCCTGCAAGATGAGCGGAATGCTTCCTGCGGTGCCGACATTTTCTTTGAGGCGTACGTCTTCTATTTTTCCAGGCAGGAATTTGAGTGATGTAGAGCCCACATTCATGCCTTCGACCTGTGCTTTGCAAATTTTTGCGAGAAGCCTGACTGTTGCAAGATGGCTTGGCTTTAGGCCTGGCGGCTTTCTGTTGTATCTGATGTTTTCTATTTGAATTGGTTTTTTTGTTATGCATGAAAGCGTCAGTGCGCTGCGGAGTATCTGGCCTCCACCCTCCCCAAACGAGCCATCAATTTTCAGTGTCTCCATGTTGTAATCTCACAGCAATTGTTTAGTTTTTAAATCAACTGTGGAAACAAAAAACATGCGCGGCCTCCTCATCGGTAGATTTCAGCCGTTCCACCTAGGACACCTTTCAGCCGTAAAGTTTGCCTTGCAAAATGTGGAAAGGCTTTCTATTGGGATTGGGAGTTCCAACCGTTCCAATGAAAAAAGAAACCCGTTTACTGCAGACGAAAGAAAGGAGATGATCCTTTCATCACTTGATGATGATGCAAAAAGCAAGATCGAGATTTACTACATTCCAGATGTTGACGATCACGAGAAATGGACGTACCATGTAGATTCAATCGTGCCAAAATACGACGTGGTATTTTCAAATGACGATTTTACGCATGAACTATTCAGAAAGCGTGGAATCAGGGTAGTTGCCGTACCGCTGGAACAAAGGGAAGTTCTCTCTGGCACCGAGATTCGAGCTAAAATTGAAAGCGATCAAAACTGGAGTGATTTTGTGCCGGAGGGAACTCGGAAGGTTTTGCTGAAAATAAATGCAAAAGAGAGATTGAAGACCTGTAGTTATAAATAAAGCCGTCAAAACAGTCCTTCAGGCGAAATTATTTGGAATACCTAGTCATGCTGCCGGGGCCAACCAATGTCCCAGAAAGAGTGATGCGGGCCATGATCACCCCGATGATAAACCACAGAAGTGACGATTTTGTTGAGCTTTACGAGGACGCCGTCGAAAAAACAAAACAGGTCTTCCAGAGCAACGGTGAAGCGGTGCTTCTTTCAGCATCCGGAACTGGCGCCGTTGAAGCAAGCGTTGTCAATCTAATTAAGAAAGGAGACAAGGTCATAATCCCCACCAACGGCGAGTTCAGCGGAAGGCTGGCGCAGATGCTGGAGTGGGCTGGCGCAAACGTCGTAAGACTGGAAACTCCACCAGGGCAAAATGCGACCTTTGAGCAGGTAAAGGAGGCCTTTGACAACAACAAGGACGTGAAGGCGTTCTATTGCGTCTGGAACGAGACATCCACTGGAACCATGATAAAGTATCTTGACAAGGTAAAAGACCTGACCTCAAGAAACGACGCGTACTACGTAGTAGACGGCGTGTCCATAGTGGGCGGTGAAGAGCTGAAAATGGACAAGTGGGGAATCGACGTGGCAATGACTGGCGCTCAAAAGGCCTTTGCGGCTCCGCCCGGAATCTCACCTATTGTAGTCAATGCTCGTGCTAAAAAATACATGAACGAGAACCCGCCAAAGACGATGTACTTCAATTTAGCGAGATACTTCAAGTATTACGAAGAATCAAAGCACACCCCATTTACACCTGCGCTGCCTCTTTTGTACGCGTACAGAGAGGCAATGAACATCATACTAGAAGAAGGACTGGACAACAGAATAAGGAGACACAGGATTTGCTCCGATGCTCTCTACTCCGGATTGAGCGCCTTGGGCCTGACACCGTTTGCAAAGGAAGAGTCACGCTCCACAGTAGTTGTTGCGTTGAACTATCTGCAAGGCCTCGAGGACAAGACCTTTAGAAACACTTTGGCTGAAAAGTTCCGAGTTCTTGTTGCTGGAGGTTTTGGCAACTTGAAGGGAAAGGTATTCCGAGTTGGATGCATGGGTGAGGTGCACAGATACCACGTGATGAGGACGATTTCTGCCATAGGCTCCACACTGGAGATGATGGGCTACAAGACAAACTCGATGGATGCGCTCAAGACGGCCGAAAACAAACTCAAAAGCCTCTAAATTAATATTAGGAATTTCTGGGACGGATCGCGTTGACTTTCAATAAGGGTTCGCTGATCTTAATTGACTACACTGCAAAAGTAAAGGACACTAACGAAGTCTTTGAGACCACAATTGCGGAAGAAGCAAAAAAGCACAACCTCTACCAGGAAAACATCAAGTACCAGCCAAAACTTGTCTCAGTTGGCGAGTCATGGGTGATTAAGGGACTTGATGAGGCGCTTGCCAATGCAAAGCCTGGAGACAAGCTCACAGTAGATGTGACCCCAGACAAGGGCTTTGGCGAACGAGACCCAGGCAAAGTGAGGATGATTCCACTCCGCAAGCTGGGCGAGGATGCGGAAAAAGTCTCAGTTGGCGACACCATCGAAGTTGACCAGAGGACGGGCGTTGTCAGATTCGTAGGTTCTGGTCGAGTCCAAGTCGACTTCAACCACAGATTTGCAGGAAAGACTATCGTCTACGATGTTAATGTCATCAAGGCTTTGGAGACAAACGAGGACAAGATAGCTGCCATACTCAAGCGGCACATGCCTGTTGAGGACTCTAAGATAGTATCAAAATTAAACGGAAACACACTCGACGTTACAATACCTGAAGAGATTTTTGCCGCGGAGGGCTTGCGCGTGATCAAATATTTCATTCAGGCCGACATCTTCAAGTTTGTTCCTACTTTGGACAAGATCAACTTTATTGAGACATATACAAACAAAAAATCTGAAAAGCCAAAAGAGGCAAAATCACAATAATAGGCATCACTCGCCTTCATCAAAATTTAAGAGACCCTCCTAGATCGTTGAATTGTTGTCAGCGCTCACCGTGATTGGGGGAAAGGCATCAGAAGATTTGGCAAAAAAGCTTGCAAAAAAGCTCAAAGCCAGATATGTCTCGTCTGAGCTGAGGGTTTTCCCAGACGGAGAAGGCAAGATAACGATTTCTGCAAAACCAGCAAACGGCAAGATCGTAGTTGTAAGCTCGACCCATCCTCCGGTTGACTCGAATCTCATGCAGACCCTTTCACTAGTTTCAAAGGCAAGAGAGTTTTCAAAGCATGTGATCTGCGTCGTTCCGTACATGGGATACGCAAGACAAGACCGAGAGTTTTTGCCAGGCGAAGTAGTCACGTTGTCAGTCATTGCAAAGCTCATCCAAGCTGCCGGCGCTTCAAAAGTGGTAGTTGTCGACATTCACAGCAAGCTCGGACTGAAGCATTTTCGCATTCCGATCACCAACGTCTCCGCAGTAAGAGAGCTTGCAAGATACTTCAAAAAGATGCGACTTAAAAATCCACTAGTTGTTTCTCCTGATGCTGGGGGTGCAGGGAGGGCAAAAGAGTTTGCGGACTTGTTTGGCACGTCTTTTATTGCACTACAAAAACAAAGAGATAGGAGGACGGGCAAGGTGGAGATCAAGACTGCAGACTTGGATCAGGTCAAAGGGCGCGACTTGATTCTAGTAGACGACATGATCAGCACCGGAGGAAGCATAATCAAGGCGACGGAGTTTCTAAAAAAGCAGAAATGTGGGAGGGTGTTCGTTGCATGCACGCACGCACTCTTGATCGGTTGTGCGGAAAAGAAGATTAGAAATGCCGGTGTATCAAAGATTGTATCAGCAAACACCATACCTGGCAGGACATCCGTTGTTGACGTGTCTGGTGTAATTGCAAAGGCAATCTAGATGCCAGAGAGTTTTTTCATAGTTTCAAAAGAATACCCCGAGCTGGCAGTGGATGAGGTGGTGGCTTTGGCAAAAATGTATGACAGATTTTCAAAGATCAGGGTTGTCTCAAACTTGGTTATAATACAGACTGCCACGCCGTGGGAGAAGATTGCTAGGAGGGCCACTTTTGTGAGGACTGCCGGACAGCTGATCAGGAAGATGTCGAATGTGTTTTTCGATGAAAAAAACTACTCGCTTCTTTTTGGCGCCAAATCGTTTATGTGCAAGGCAATCAACCTGTCGGAAAGACATGTAGACATTCAGGAGATAGAGCGGTCGCTTGGCAGCATGGTTTCCACGTTCTGTAATGCCCAAGTATCGCTTGAAGACCCCGATGTGGTGATCTATCTTATTTTTACTGATGAGGGGAATTTCTTTGGATTTTCGACAAAAATGGAGCCCCCCATGCGCCCAAAAAAGGCTGTCAAGTACCACCATGAGCTGGATTGGAAGCTGACGCGGGCCATGATCAATTTGGCAAAGATAGGCGACGATGAAACAGTCTGTGATCCTTTCTGCGGTACTGGAAGCACGCTTTTGGAAGCAGGATCCATGGGAATCAGATCGGTGGGCATTGATTTTGACGAAAAGATGTGCCAGATAGCAAAAAAGAATCTGAAGGAAAACGGCTTTGACGACACATGCGTCTTCAATGAAAATTACGACTACATGTTGCAGTTAAAGCCAGGCTTTGATGGTATTGTGACTGACTTGCCGTATGGTACGGCCTCCAAGATTTCAGAGCGCCCAGAAAGGCTTCTCCAGAATTTCGCTTCGAAGATCCCGCGGAGGGCAAAATACGCCATCATGTGCAAGAAGGGACTGGAGAGAAACCTCAAGATAAAACCAACAAAGAAATATGAAATCTACAGGCACAAGAGTCTAACACGGGTGATTTTGGTCAAATGAAATTGGTGTTCCTGGGAACTTCTGCTGCGCAGCCCACAGAGCATCGGGCAATGTCGTGCACATGCCTTGAAAAGGAAGGCGAGATCCTCATGTTTGATGCGGGCGAGGGGGCGCAGGTAGCGTACCTCAAGTCTGGCCTGGGCTGGAACAAGAAGATGAAGATCTTTGTAACACATCTTCACGGGGATCATTGCATAGGGATTTTGGGGCTTTTGCAGACAATGACCCTGCAGCATAGAACTGAGCCAATTGAGATTTACGGTCCTGATGGAATAGAGGAGTTTATCGGGGAGAACATCAGGATTTTGAGTTTTGGCCTGTCGTTTCCTGTGATGATCTCCGCCATAAAGCCGGGCTTGGTCTGCGAGGAAAGGACGTACTATGTGTACGCCGAGGAGGCGGAGCACTCCGTACCAGCATACTCGTTTCTGTTCGTAGAGAAGGACAGGCCTGGCAGATTTGATGTAGAGCGGGCAAGGAGCCTCGGCATCCCGGAGGGTAGCCTATGGCATGACCTGCAGCTTGGAAAAGAGATCAATCTGGGAAATAAAACAATCAGACCGTCCGACGTGCTGGGCCAAAAGCGGGCGGGCAAAAAGATCGGCATATCTGGAGACACCAGGCCTACAAAGAAGCTCGAGGAGTTTTTCAAAAACTGTGATTATCTTTCGTTTGATTGTACTTTTTCTGACAAGCTAAAGGACAAGGCTCTTGAGTCACACCACTCCACCGCAAGAGAAGCTGCAACGCTGGCAAAAAATGCAAATGTTGCGAATCTGATTTTGACGCATTTTTCCGCAAGATACAAGGATGAAACAGAGCTGCTACAAGAAGCAAGGCAGGTACATAATTCTGTCATTGCTGCAAAAGACCTTCTGGAAATAGAGATCAGGTAAGATGTTCGAGTCTCTTGCAAGGCAGATAAAAGACGCACAAAAGATAGTTTTTGTTACAGGCGCAGGAATATCGCAAGAAAGCGGCATTCCCACTTTTAGGGGCAAAGATGGATACTGGAGAAAGTATGACCCCATGCAGCTTGCCACAATAGACGCGTTCTATGAAAACCCGAAGCTTGTTTGGGAGTGGTACGAGGATCGGCGCAAGAACATACTGGCGGCGCGTCCAAACAAAGGCCACCTTGCTATTGCTGAGCTTGCCAAGTACAAAGACGTCGTTGTGCTGACACAAAACATTGATGGGCTGCACCAGCGCGCAGGGAGTAAAAAGGTCTACGAGCTGCACGGAAGCATAATCAGGATCAAATGCACAGTGTGTGATTACAAGGACGACATTACTTCAAGTTTTGATGTGCTGCCCCCAAAATGCAGATGTGGCAACATGCTAAGACCGGATGTTGTCTGGTTTGGTGAGCCTCTGCCCCAGGATGTATGGATGGAGGCAATAAAGCACGCACAAAGCTGCGATGTGATGGTGATTGCAGGCACCTCGCTTGTTGTCTCTCCCGCAAATCACCTCCCAATTTATGCAAAGCAGAACGGGGCCGTGCTAGTCGAGGTAAATCCGGAAAGAACCGTCATGTCTTCTGAGATGGATTTGTCAGTAAGGGAGACCTCGGCTAATGCGCTGCCCCAGCTCCTTTCTCTTTTTTGAGCTATTTTCTGACACACTCCCGACCCTAAAGGGTTCGGGGTTCTGCTTTTGCTGTTTTTCCGTCTCATCTGTCGCCATCAAGCGGGTTTTTGCAGAACCAACACAGTCGA
>JAWCQC010000033.1:0-14726 GCA_038869975.1 Candidatus Nitrosotenuis sp. | reverse complement strand
AGAAAAGACGTAACATGATACAGGAACTGATGCTGAAAATCTCGCTGTACAACTGGTTTGTGACGGCATAGGACGAATTCGTAACTACTGGACAGTACGGAATTGTTGGGATTTGTGCGACAAAGCAAGTTCTACAAATTAGATTATATTAAATGACCATCTTTTCTGTATGCTTTAGTTCCCTTGTGTAAAACATCCTGTACCAAATTTCCAGAGCCAGTATTCCCAGGAATTTGTTGACATATCGAACGTCTAGATTTTTTTTCCTAAAATGCTTTTGTAACCATTCTTGATTTATCCACCCATCTTTGACTACTCTAGCATCATCCAGATAATATGAGCACAGCTTGTATCCATACGAATTCCATAAATTGGCTGTATCCGCTGAGAATCCCTGCTTTCTTTTTATCAGTAATTTGTCAGCAGAATATTTTTGCAAAATTTTCCAAAGTAATAGCTTGCCTATTCTGCTCGTTCTGTCGTATTTGAGATCTACAGGAATGTGTGTAGCATATGAGATTAATCTACTAGACAAAATGGGAGTTATTGATTTTACTCCAAAATATCTGTGAAATTTAGAATTAAGCGGCATCCAGTTGTATAGTAGTTTGCCGTTGAAATCAGCCAGAAATACCTGTGAGAGTGGGTCTAGCTTGTTGCCAAAATACGGCAGCAATATACGATATATCTGATCCCAACAAAATCTTGCTTTTTTCCCAAACAATTTTTCTTGGTCTGGCACCCAGTCTCTTTCATGGCAGTTCAGGTATGCCTTTGTTTTTGTCAGAGGTGAGGAGTTGTGGTTTACTTGGGATAGAAATTTTTCATACCTAAAAGTATAGCCTCCAAACAATTCGTCACCCCCGTCTCCAGACACAAGAAATCTCGATGATTTTTTTGCAGCCTTGACAAGATAGTACCAGTGCAGATCCCAAAATGGCAGCTTGATTATGCTTATTGCCTTTGGCAGCTCCTCAAGATAGTTATCCACGTGCACAATTCGGTGGTCAGCATCAAATCTGTCAGCAATTCTGGCAGCATGCTTTGATTCATCTATGCTGTCTGCGAACTTGACTGATAGTGCAGTCACAGGGATTTGTGGGTGTGCCTTCCTTAGCATCAACAAAACCAAAGTGGAATCTACACCACTACTTAGTGCAACTGAGACTCGTTGTTTTGGATTCTTTACCATACTGTGTATGTTTGATTGAATGAGATTCTCTACCGTTTCTTGAGGCTTATCATATTTTTTTTCTGTAAAGTTCTTCCAAGACAATTTCGGAAGAGGTGATTTTCCTGTAGGATTGTAACGTAGTGTAAGTATGTTTTTTATGGTTGTGGGATCTAGTGCGGTTGTCTTATAATCTACCACGCCCTACTCCCCTGAATATCAAGCCTGCTTTTTTTGCTGCATGCTGGTCTATAATACCTCTAGAATCAACTAGGATCGGCGTTCGCATCCTTGCTGCAAGAAATGTCGGTTCCAGATCATGAAACTCCTTGTGTGCCGTGACAAGTATTACCGCATCAGTATTTGTCAGTGCTCCTACAAGACTGCTTTCTGTCTTTGCACCGAATGCCTCAACTGATTTAAAGTATGGATCATAGATCTTCACTTCAGCTTTGAGATTTTTTAGCATGTTGATAATCGGCTCTGCCGGAGTCAGCTGTATGTCTTTTACATCCGGCTTGTATGATATTCCAAGAATCAGCACTTGAGAACCTTCGATGCTTTTTTTAGATTCTTTGAATGCTTCCTTGAGCAAGTCTACCACATGCTCAGGCATGGACTCATTTACCTGTCGACTGACTTGGACTATTTTAAGCAGGTTTTGATCCACTTTTTTTGCAAGATTGAGCATCTGGTAGGAATTAACAGGAAGGCAAGGCCCACCAACTCCTGCTCCAGGATAATGAACCTGAAAATTGTATTTTGTCTTTGCAGCCTCCAGAACCCTCATTATGTCTATGTTTAGCTTTTCAAATAACATAGCAAGCTCGTTGACAAATGCGATGTTGATGTCACGAAACACATTAGTTGTCAGCTTTACCGCATTTGCTGTCTTGCAATCTGGCATTGGAATAAGATCGACTGTAAAAACATGCCTGTAGATTTTTGTTATAATGTTTGCCGTTTTTTCGTCCGTAGCCCCAACAAGTCGTGGAAGCCTCTCAAAGTCATTTAATATCTGCCCCGGATTTGCAGTCTCGGGACACACGCCGATTCCAAAATTCTGTCCCGCCTTTAGTCTTCCTTTTTCTTCGATTATTGGTATTAATTCATCTTCCACAAAGCCCGGCTCCACCGTACTTTCAACTATAACTAGCGAGCCGGGAACCAACAGATCACATAGTTGTCCTGCGACCGACTTTAATGCGGAATAACTTGGTGTTTTGCGGTCATCCATAGGTGTGGGCAATGAAAGTAAGATCACGTCTGAATTTGGAACTGCCTCCTCGATCTTTGTTGTAGCTGAGAACTTTTTGTCACGAATCACGTTTTCAAATATTGCATCATATCCGGGCTCATCCTTTAGTGGAAATACACCGGAATTAATCATAGAGACAAGTTGAGCATTGATATCGACTCCTATCGTTGGTAGTCCCGAGTTTGCGAATGACAGGGCAGTAGGCAGACCGATTCTACCAATTCCAATTACACACACCCTCAGCTTTTCTGCTTGAATTGATTGAGCAAGCTCGGCTGCGCTCATCTCAAAAATTTTTTCACTCATTGTTTCATCATCTAGTTGGTGATGTTCCAATCTGATTCTTTATTTAGCTTTGTCTGGTTCTGCAAAACTTAAAGATGCGGTGTAGTCACCGGTGGTATGAGATTTGCAGTCACCGGTGGTGCCGGCTTTATCGGACACCATTTGGTAAATCACCTGCTTGAACAGAATCACACACCAGTAGTAATAGATACGCTATATAGAGGAAAGCTTGAAAATCTACCTCCTGATGTTGAATTCCACAAAATAGACATAAGAGACAGATCTATTGAATCGGTATTAAAAAACACGGATGGAATTTTTCATCAAGCCGCCCTAACAGATGTCCAAGAATCTTTTTCAAAACAGGACGAGTATTTTGATGTGAATGTAAGAGGGACTGAAAACATCTTTAAAATTGCAAAAAAACTAGAATTAAAAGTAGTATATGCCAGTAGCTCAAGTGTTTACGGGAATCCAAAAAAAGTTCCCATATCTGAAGATTCTCAAAGAAAACCAATCAACCCATACGGAAACACCAAATTAGAAGATGAGTTCTTGGCAGAAAAATTTACTAGAGATGGCTCCTCAATTATTGGTCTTAGATATTTTAATGTCTACGGGAAAGGCCAGACCGGCTCTTATGCAGGAGTAATTACAAAATTCATCAACAGATTGCAAGAAAAGAAACCACCGGTAATCTTCGGAGACGGCACACAGCTAAGAGATTTTATTTTTGTCAACGATGTTACACAGGCAAACCTTGCAGCAATGCATTGCAATGTAAAAAGTGGGTTTTATAATGTGGGCACAGGCGTTGCTACTTCGATTAAAGAATTGGCCGAGATCATGATTCGACTTTCCGGCTTGAATCTGAAACCGATCTATGAAAAGCCACTTCAAGGCGATGTCCAGTCAAGTCAGGCAGACACAACACTTGCTACCAGAGTGCTCAACTGGAGATACCAGACAACTCTAAAGGATGGCTTGAAAACGCTCTTCGAACAAACATATCAAAATAACAATTAACCCAAGAACAAATCTTGACCCCATGGCAGATTAGTAACTAATTTCTTTTGATAATAGGCAAGCAAGTTATGAAGCGGCTATTAATTGGAGGCTCCCCTTCGAAATTATTTCACCTAAACGAGTTTGCAGACACACTTGGCAAAAACGGTGTTGAGTGTAAAGTAGTACTTGATTCAGACATCTACGATGGTTTTCCAAGCAGAAAGATCCGAAACTGGTTTCAAACCAAATCTAAATTCAACGAACTGATAAAACAGTTCAGGCCAGATGCCATATTCATAGACAGACACAGGCATTTTGGAGTTGCCGCAGCCAAGACAGGCCTCCCATTATTTGTTCATATCAGAGGTGATCACTGGAAGGAAATAGAAATGGCAAGGCAAACTTTGTACAAATCATTTCCAAAAAGGTACGTGCTTTCCAAGTGGGAGGAGATGGCAGAACAATGTTTTCTAAAGTCTACTCTGATGCTTCCAATCTGCAGATATCTTGAAGACATCATAAGACAGAGATACCCCACAAAAGACGTCGCCACACTATACCAGGGAATAAACCCGTCAAACTGGTATCATGTTGAAGGAATGAGTCTAAAGCATCCCTGCGTCGGATTACTGCAAGGCGCAGTAATTTTTGAGAAAGCAAGAGAAATGCTAACACTAGAGAATGTGCTCAGATCATTTCCTCAAGTGACTTTTTACTGGGTTGGGGATGGGCCGTACCGCGATTATGTTTTAACTGCGTTGAAAAAACATGACAATTTTGTGTGGCTTGGCGCCATGTCCTATCCGAACAAAGTCAGAGAATACCTAAGCGAAATAGATGTTTACGCCCTTGTGAGTGGGATAGATATGTCACCTCTTACCTTGCTTGAGGCTCAGCTTATGGAAAAACCGGCGGTTGCAACAAAGGTAGGAGGAATACCTGAATTAATCCAAGACGGCCAGACAGGCTATTTGATTGAAAAGGGCGATCCAAAGAACCTTGCTGATAAACTAGAGATTCTTCTTGGCGACAGAAAAAAAGCAACCGAGATGGGCAAGCAAGGTAGAAAATTTGTGACAGAGAATTTCAGCTGGGATGTAATAACGAAAAAGTTTCTGCGGACTGTCAAAAAGTATGGATTCTAAGCAGATTTTTTCCCAGTCACGCTTATACCACTTTCTATTTCTTTAAAAGTAAGTATCTTGATTTTTGCATCCTTGAACCATTTTCTTACTTCAGTTGGAGTGTGCCGATAAGCAAATTTTGGGTAGTACCAATCGAAATTGACGCCTACGCTTCTCTCAAAGTTACCAGATTCGTCCCAAAAGCATTTTAGAAAATGCCAGTAAACAAAACGTTGCACATCGTAGGTTCCTGCCTTGACACCAAGAATCGGAATGTCCCTTGGAATGACGATTTTCTTTTTTATTTCAGCGAGAGCTTTGCCAAGATAAGTCATGTCCTTTGAGAACTCCAAGCACTCATTTACCGTCATGTTGGTTGTTACCCTTCTGACAAAATCATCTACGTATTCTCGAATCGGGGCTTTCTTCTTGTAGACATAGATGGAGATGTGCCCCCCGTTTGTGAGAAATTTTGTCAGATATTTGAATGATGTTCCGGTATTTTTTGTGTGGTGTAATACTTGATCCGAGTAGATGAAATCAAAGAATCTCTTCTTAAATGGAAGCTGTCTCAGATCTGCTTGTAGAAAATGTACGTTTGGTAGTTTTCCATATTTTTTGTATGCAAATTCGATGCTCTGACTTGCGTCAAGTGCAAACACTTCAGAGTCAGGATTAGCAGAAAGAAGCTTTGCGCTGTTTCCAATTCCTGTGCCTGCATCAAGAATTCTTGTCTTCGTGTTCAGAAAATCCTTAAATTTGGCAAGAGACTCCCATTCATATCTTTCCAAAAACCAATTTGTCTGAAACTCAATCCAGTCCTTGGCATGATGATTTTTATGGTGATGTCGCCATTTTGCAGAAAATGCCTCTTCTGTTCTCACAAAGTCTTTTGTCGTGTCTACTACAAATCTAGGAATGCCGTCTGAAACTACAAACCTGTGCTTGTTAGAACAGACAAGAGTTCCTTCCTTGATCTCATCAGCCTTTTTTTTTATGTTTTTGATCGTGAAATCTGTCTTGCATAGAGGGCACACCAAGTACGACATGAGGTTTGATTTCATGATCTTGCAGTTTTAACCGTTTAATAAAAACCAATAATCAAAAATTGATTATTTTTCGTACAACTCGATATACTGGGGTAAAAGTACGTCCCAGCTGAAGTTTTTGACGATGTAATCATAAGCATTCGCAGCAAGTCTTTCTCTTTTTGTCTTATCTGCAAGTAAATCATTGATTGCTTCAACGAGTCTACGCGGATCATCTGGTGGTACCAAGACCCCATTTTCGTTGTGGGTGACGATTTCCGGAATTCCACCGACGCTTGTAGCCACCACCGGTGTTTTAAGATAAAATGCTTCTTTGATAGCTTGGGGCAGACTTTCCATTCTTGATGGCACTGCAAGGAGAGTGGATTCTTTTAATCTGACCATGGCTTCTTGCCATTGTATGTTTGTGCAGTATATCACATTACCTCTGATTTGTGGTTCTATACTGCGTAGGATATCAGTGCCTTTCTCAAAGCTGTCCCTACCTACATATGCGACCTGATTTTCTTTTTTTGGTAGATCTGGTATGTTTTCGAATTTGCTTGGATCTAATGGTGCTGCAAGATACAAGAAGTCAAGGTTGTATTTTTCTTTGTAGGCCTGTTTGACCAGCTTTGAGTCGGTAGTTAGTTTGTCTGCCCAAGTAAGTACTTTGAATTCACTCATGTTGACAGCCACACTTGCCGTCTTTGAGTGTAAAACGCCTATCTGCTCTGAGTACATGCCATGAACAGAGAGGATCTTTTTCTTTGCCTTGACATACCTCATAATAAATGCGGACGGAACATTCCATGCGTGTGCAACATCATATTTTTCCTTATCAAGTAACGCCTTGATTATCCCAAATGCTGCAAAGCTTGGATTTTTGAGATTTTTGATTGGTATGTGTGGCACGTGCATTAGCTTTACATCAAAGCCGTGCTCTCTGAGTTTTTCTGCCACCCTGAATGCATGACCCCCTATTCCTCCCTCATACCGTGGAGAGACAAAAAGAATCTTCAACGATTCAAAATTGAATTAGAGATCTTAAAAGGTCTTGGATGAAATCTTACATCAAGGCCTGCGATGCCTGGTGGAACATCTGGCTTTTTGCGCATCCTGCTGCAAGCTCGTCGCCTGCTCCCCTTCTCATCAAACCACGGTACAGGCCATCTTCCAGCTTGACGCCTTCGCGCTTTTCCCATTCCTCAACAGATATAGAGTATTTCTTTTGGATTCTGTCCCGGTACCATTCTGGAATGACATTGAATGCGCAAAACGGAATGATTCTAAGATCAGGAGTCAGATAGTGGATGTCGCATCTTTGCAGCCTTTCTAGGTCCTCGTTGTACTTGTCCTGAAAGTGCATCATGCCCAAGAACAACCCCTTGACGTGCCAAGAGCCCACCGCATCAAAGGACCTCTTCATCAATATATTGCCAAACATCTTTGCTAGGTCTAGTCCTGCCGGCTGCTTCTTTTTGTCAATGAAACTGGATAATTTTCTTACCACTTCGAGCATGGTAAAGTACTTGTTTTTGCCTGAGCGGATCTCTTCAGCTTTATCTTCAAACAACTCCAGCATTCCCTGGATGTCTGCAAACCTTGGCAGCGGCACGAACTTTTTGGTCTCTGCGTCCTCAAAGACGTATGTTCCTGCGCCACACGCAAAGTGAATTGACAGCTCGTATTTTGGCTTGCTTGAGAACGCCTCAATTACGTTTGTCAGCGGCATGCAGCTTGGAACTGGGAACCAGTCGTCCACAGTCACTTCGCCATTTGTCTGCTCTTCGATTCTCTGTATGCAGTCAGGAATGGTGATTCTGTATTTTTCGCGCTCCGCTTTGCCCATTCTTCCCGTCAGGGACACAGGCTGGAAGTTTACCGCATGGACCACATCCATATTCTTTTGGGCATATCTGATAATTCCACCTAATTCGTGATCATTGATTGATTTGATTACAGTTGGAACGAAAACCACCGTGGTTCCAGTCTTTCTGCAGGAATCAAGTGCATACGGAATCTCCCAGTGGTTCTTTGGATTAGTTCTTGCAGTCACACCATCAAAGCTCAAATACAAGTTGTTGCATCCGGCAAGCCTTACCTCGCGCGCCGCCTCTGGGTCCATTGCGTGCCTTATTCCGTTTGTGTTCATCTGGACGTGGTCGACACCCTCTTCTTTCATTATCTTGATTACTTCGGTGATGTCGTCTCGCAGCATCGGCTCGCCTCCTGTAATTTGAATAGAGTTGCCAGGGATTGGCCTTTCTGCCTTGAGCGTCTTCATCATGGCGCGAACCTGAGTCAGGTCAGGCTCATACATGTATGCGCCCTCTAGGCCCTTCTTTACATAAAAGAAGCAGTACCAGCATGTGAGATCACACCTGTTTGTAACTATCATGTTTGCAAGGCCGCTGTGCGACAGATGATTCGAGCACAAACCGCAGTTGTTGGGGCAAGCACATTTCTCAATCATTACGTTTGGTGCGTGTGCGCCCTTTCCGTCAGCCCAGTATGTGCTAAATTTCTTGTACATTTCATAAGAACCAAAATACAATTCCTCGCATTCGCCGTGGGTGGGGCATGTCTTGCTCATAAAGACGCGCCCGTCGCGCTCAAAGACCTCCGCATCAAGAATCATGTTGCAGTCCGGGCATATGCTTTGAGTAAATCTAATAGTGGACTTCTTGCCCAGGCTCTTAGTTGTACTCTTTGAAAGCTGAATCAGTGACATTTACCTTATCAAATTGCACTCTTCCGATATGCTATATAACGTATTTCACACCCAACCCCGTGTGATTTAGGAGATTCACGCCTTAGTGATTTAAATACCAAAAAACTCCGATTAGATCGATGAGCATCTCAGACAACACCCGCAAGTCCCTCGAAAGAATAGGCCTCACAAGCTACGAGATCAGGACGTATTCATCTCTTCTCAAGGGCGGCGAGCTGACAGCATCAGACCTCAGCCAGAAATCAGGCGTGCCCTACTCAAAGATATACGAGGTTCTTGGCTCCCTTGAGGAAAAAGGCTGGATCGGCTCAGACGACTCACGCCCCACAAAATATTTTGCAAAATCTCCTGCAACCGCACTAGAAATCACAAAACAAAAGATGGAATCCGATTTCAAGGAAAACGAAAGCGTCGTGCTGCGCGAGCTTGTGCCCCTTTATGAGAAAAGTGGAGTGAGTGAGAGGCCGGACATCTGGGTTCTTTCCGGAATAATGAACATCGCATCAAAAATTCTTGAGATAGTCGAGACCTGCAGAAGCGAGGTTTTGATCGCCCTCCCAAAGGCAAACGAGGCCCTCATAAAGCAGGCTCTGCCGAAGCTGCGCCAGCTCCACGACAGGGGCGTCACCATCACAATTTTGATGTCAGACCAGATGGAAAAAGACGCACTAAAGAGCCTCACCCGAGTTGCCACAGTCAAGGTCAAAAAAGGCCTCTTTGGTGGCGGCATCATCTCTGACAAAAGGTACGTAGTCATACTCTTGGGCCCAATCAACGACTCCACAGAAGGCGAGGCGGTAGCAATCTGGGCAGACCACGCAGGCCTTGCCGTATTTGCAAGGGAATACTTTGAATATTTGCTCAAAGATGCAAAGGGTGTAGAATAATGGATTCGCTAAACGACGAAGTGCTTTTTGTTGGAACCGCCGAGGCAGAGCATGTTGAGATGTACCTCAAGGCAATCTGGCACATCAAGGAAAAAAACGAGCCAGTCAAGATATCCACCATTGCAAAGATGCTCAACGTGAGGCAGCCAAGCGTCGTGCAGATGCTAAAAAAGCTGAACGAGCAGAACCTAGTCAACTACAGCAAGGCAGGAGTCACACTTACCGAAAGCGGCGAAAAAGTCGGAGCAAGCATGATGCGCAACAGCAGGCTCCTTGAGGTGCTGATGGACTCTGCCCTCAAAGTAGAGATAGACGAGGAGATGGTCTGCGGAATAGAGCACCACATGAACCAGCAGTTCACCGACGCGCTGTGCACCATGCTCAAGCACCCAAGAAAGTGCCCCCACGGCCACAACATCCCCCGCGGCGCATGCTGCACCAATTAGAAGGAGATAATTTTTGCAATCAACAAAAATATCTGGTAACAGGATCTCTGAAATCCTGCGTGGCCAAAAACCTTGGGATATTCACAGTACAAAATTCCAGAAAAAAATACGAAGACAATGGTAACAATCATTCAATTGATGGAATGATGTTAAACTGCAACAGGATACCTGTCAGTGAAAACAGTGCGTGTAACTTGGGTAATTGGTGTCGTATCGAATATATCACTGCATGAGCTGGACTAGACATGGCATGTTTTTGCGGCTGTCAGACCTATGTCAAGGATGAAAACGGCTTCAAGGTGGGCTGCGTCAAGTGCAGCCACGGCCCGCAGAACCACCAAGACGACTTTAGGCTGGCAGCAAGAAAGAACGAGTCCCAGAGCCAAAAACGCGACGCAGACTTTGGTTGACTCACTCGCCGATTATTTTGACTAGGACCCTTTTTGGCCTCTGCCCGTCAAACTCGCCGTAAAAGATCTGCTCCCAGGGCCCAAAGTCCAGATCGCCGTCTGTTATAGCTACCACCACTTCGCGCCCCATTACCTGCCTTTTTAGGTGCGCGTCTGCGTTGTCCTCTCCTGTGTCGTTGTGTTGGTACTGGCTTGTCGGCTCGTGCGGCGCAAGCTTTTCAAGCCACTTTGCAAAGTCGTTGTGCAAACCAGACTCGTTGTCGTTTATGAAGACGCTTGCAGTAATGTGCATCGCGTTTACAAGACAAAGGCCGTTCCTTATTCCGCTTTTTTTGACCAGCTGCCGCACCTGGGGCGTGATGTTGACAAAAGCGATCCTAGTTTTTGTGTTAAAGGTGAGATATTCTGTGAGGGACTTCATTGTTTTGGAAAGCCACGCCATCCCATAAATATTCAAGGCTCAGAACTCAAGATCTTCATCATCAAGATCAAAGGGATAGTCTCATCAACGCCTCTATCATAATTGGCAGGAGGGATTTTTAAAACAACCTTGATATTGGTAAAAATACCGCATAAGAGAAATGGTGGCAATAGACGTCCCAGCCTCACTTGAAAGTTTCAGGAGATTCATAATTGCAAGCACCTGCAGCTCCTACATCCCGCGCGGCTACGTCGAGGACCCGGAGGTCTTTCCGGAGCGGGAAGAGTCGCTTGGCTCAATATATGTAGAGGCAGCAGACAAAGTCACCCTAAAGAAGATCCGAGATATCACATTTGTTAACGCCCGGGACGTTCTTGGCATAATTTACAATTCTAAAAGCGGCAACACCACTCTAAAGTGGAGACAAATAAGGAGAAAGGGCGGCAAGGTAACAGGCGAGGCGTCCCCAAACTCCCTTGTCAACCTGGCAGAAGGCGGCGTCATTACTCCTGAATGGGTCGACAGCTATCTCAAAAAGAAAAGTCTTGAGGGCACAGAAACCGTCAAACCAAATTAATTCGTCTCGGTAATTGTTTTGCCTATGATAAGAAAATGAATCCGAGGTTCTGTGTAATCATCGAGACCTAAACTTCTTAAATAAGAAAATCACTATTGAATCAAGTTGTTTGTCGTCAAATCAATAAAGCAAAACTTTTCGCCAAATCCAGAACAGCTGCAAATGATGAATACCTTCAAAGACATGGTAAACCACTGCATCAGGATCGGCCTTGAAAACAATTGTTCCACAATGAAAAAGCTCTCAATGCTGTCGTATCATCAACTAGAAAACTATCCAATCCAATCAAAATACAAACTCACCGCCATATCGCAGGCGGCAGGCAGACTGGCCCAGATGAAAAAAGACATCAAAAGAGGCAGAAAAGCCACTTCGCCTTTTGTCAGAAAGCCGTACCTTGTTTCTTGCTATGGATTCAAGATCAACGGCATGCTGCTGTCATTTCCGATATCAGGCAGAAACTATGCAAACATTCTGCTCAACAGACATACAGAAAAGATTCTTTCGAATAAAACTCTAGAGCCAAGATCCTTTACAATCACGCCTACTGCATTATCCATCTCTGTCAGAAAGCAAGTAAAAGAAATCAAGCCAGAATCTGTAATTGGAATTGATAGGAACCTACGAAACATCACCATATCAACACCAACCCAGCCAATCATGTACAGGACAAACAAGATTCTTTCCATCAAGGAAAACTCCCAGTTTGTCAAGGCGTCATTTAGGCGAAACGACAGGCGTGTCAAAAACCGATTCTATACCAAAATCAGGGGCAGACAGACAAGGCGAGTCAACCAGTATTTGCACAAAATCTCAAAGGACATCATACAAAAGGCAAAAGAAACCAAATCGGCAATCATCCTTGAGGATTTGAAAGGAATCAGAAAGCTGTACAAAAAAGGAAACGGCCAAGGTAACAACTTTAGACGTAAATTAAACTCATGGTCATTCTACGAGTTTCAAAGACAGGTAGAATACAAGGCAGCATGGGAAGGTATTCCCGTCTGCTACATAGACCCGAAACGCACCAGCAAGCTCTGTCCGGTATGCGGGGGGTCACTCCAAGAGGACAGGCAACACAGACGAAAATTGTGGTGCAGTAATTGTGGGCGATCGATGGACCGTGACGTGGTCGCATCCATGAACATCGCTTACAAGGGGTGGGCTAGGTTTATCCATCCTGGAGGGCTTCCAAATGAAGTGATGAAGGGGAACATGTCTCCGATTGCCCAAGGAACACTAATCCTTCGAGTCGATGGAAGCAAGTTGGCTGTCGAACACCCGACAAGTTAAGAGAACCTTAAAACGCATCAAAGATAACAGGATAATTATTGATGCACTTTTTGATTTGATATCTGCGCAGTGCATTCAGTTCCTGACATTAAGGGAGGAAACGATTAGGAAGGCGTACAATCTTGCGGCAAAAACAAAAATGCCCATTTATGACGTGGGATTGTTGCGCTTGCAAGAGAGCTTGAGTTGAATTGAAGACATTTGACAAAAAACAGACTGCGATTTTTGAGAGGTACAGCAATTAGGGCCATATGATCACCAAAGTCATCGACGATTCAACCATTTCATTTCTAGTCGAGGAGCCAGACGACCTACTCACACTTCGAAGGGTGATAAAAAAGGAAGACAAGATAATATCTGATACCACGCGTGTGATAAAGCAAGAAAAAGACTATTCACGCCCAGACAGAGGGGAACGAGTTAAAATCAGAATATCACTGCAGGTCCAAAAGATATCCCTTGACACAGCCTTTGACAAGCTGAGGATTCATGGAACCATAATAGAGTCATCCAATGAGGCAGTCTCAAAAGGCGTACACCATTCTCTTTTGATCAGAATTGGCGACTCATTTAACGTAGTTAAAAAAAAGTGGCAGCCCTTTGAGCTAAGCCTCACCAAAAGAAGGGATGGAGAGTTTGGCTTTGTCCTAGTTGCAATAGACAGAGGAGACTGCGGCATTGGCAAGCTCAAAGGAACACACCTCCAGTTAATGCAAAACATGTATTCCGGCTCAAGTGGCAAGCAGTACAAGACGAGCTTTAACATCGAGTCATTCTTTGAGAGCGTTGCAAAAGCGCTGGACATAACGCTGCGAGAAAACGATTCCATCATAATCTTTGGCCCAGGCGAAACAAAGAGGCAGCTTAACAATTTCCTGCAGAAAACACCAATTGCAAAAAAACACAAAATTCAGCTGGTCGACGGAATCGATTCCGGTGGTGAGGACGGCATCTATTCTTTCATAAGATCCAAGGCCATGCGGCAGATACTAGGCCAAAGCAAGCTCGCAAAGGTGGCCTCAATTCTGGAACAAGTCATGATAAAGGCAAACACAAAAAGCAGAAAGTTCACGATGGGTTTTGAGGAGACAAAAAGGGCAAACCAGTTTGGAGCTGTAGAGTCAATTATCTTCTCAGAAAAAATCATCCAGACGCACAATGAGGACGAGGTAATCGAGTTCCTCAATGACGCCGAATCCAAGGGGGCCCAAATCTACGCCCTTGACTCCACTACAGACATCGGCCTGCAGGTATCCGGCCTTGGCGGCATGGTCTCACTGCTTCGGTTTCCTGTCGAGTCCTAGCTGGTCGAGTCCGCCAGCCACTGCATGTACGATTTATTGATGTCTTTTACATCCAGTTCTGCTATTTCTGGCACCTTGTATGGGTGCGTCTTTTTTATCAGGGATTTGAGCTTGGCTTTGTTTTTCTGCGTTGTCTTGAAAAATGCCAGGAATTCGTCTGCGTTTTCTATTTTTCCCTGCCAGGCATAAACAGATGATATTTTTGTGATGTTGACACATGCAGCTACTTTGTCCTTTACCAATTTGTTTGCAATTTTTGAGATTGATTTTTTGTCCGGGTACGTCGATACAATAACTGCTGGTTTCATGGTGTTGTCTTGGATTAGCGACGTTTGTTCTTTTTGGTCATGCTTAAATGCATGTACATGCATATGTATGTATGGGCACCACGACGATCTCATTGAGCGACGAAGCGTACAGAATACTCAAAGCTCAAAAATTAGAGGGAGAATCTTTCTCAGATTTGATATTACGAAAGTTTGGCAAAGGTAACCCATCCGTCATACTAGCTTATCTAAGAGAAATTGGACCAAACCCCGATCTTGCGGACAGTGTAGAAAAAGCAAGCAAGGAGCTGCGCAAAAATCTGAAACTGCAAAAAGTTGATCTCTAGATGGTTTGTGCCGATACCAGCTTTCTTGTCGCGTTAGAACCTGACACACTCCCGACCCTAAAGGGTTCGGGGTTCTGCTTTTGCTGTTTTTCCGTCTCATCTGTCGCCATCAAGCGGGTTTTTGCAGAACCAACACACAGTCGAGTTTTACGGTTACAGTCGTCTGC
>JAWCQC010000032.1:0-15064 GCA_038869975.1 Candidatus Nitrosotenuis sp. | reverse complement strand
CCCAGCCGATGTGCAAACGATCCCCAGAAGACCGTTTCCGGTGCGACGCCGGCGATCTCCATACTGGGTTCCATATGTTTGGATTAGATACAGATTGTTGTATGGTTTTTGGTGTGCTGGATATTGACCTGTGGTGTGCTCGCTTTCATTCCTGCCCTAAAGGGCTAGCTTTCCCGCTCGCTTTCTGTAAATCCAATATTTGTTTTAAGATTGTACCCCGGCACTGACTCACATATTATCAAAGGTTTTAGCCTAATCCTCAAATATGCTCTGTAACCGGGGTAGCCCCATGTCGCACACCTGGGTGAAACCAGAAATCATGTTTTAGCATCATATTCATTCCAGTCCGTCTGTGTGTCTTCTTAGGGCAATCAATAATGGAATTGGTCAAATATTAACTCAGTCTAAATAAATTCTGACAATACGATTTCAAATCCGCAGACTGGAACCCTGACTTTGAAGCTATCAACCACTTGTGAGTCGATCTGTCCTATTGTGCCGACATTTTTGTCTCCAATTATTACGCGTGCCGTCTTTCCTTTAGCAAACATTGGCTCTTCGGCAGTCTTTGTGATGCTGTCCAAATTTGAAGCAGTTTTGAGTAGCGACTGCAATACTGATTTGACTTCGGTGAAACTTGCGTCTTTGTGGGCACTAACGCATGCAAGGCTGATTGATTCTTTTATTGGCGAGTCTGCTGAAAAAACGGTTCCAATCTCAAACAATTTCTGTGGGTACGATTCATGGATGTTTCTTGAGAGATTTTCCAAAAGTCCTGGGAGCAACGAGTCTCGCAGGATTGTGTATTCTTGGCTTTTTGATTCAGCTACTTCGATTGTGTCTGTTATCCTTTTTGTTTCATCACACAGAACTCGCTTGCTTGTAAGACTTGGGTTAAGTGCTTCAGTAAACCCAAGTCCTATCATTATTTGTGACAAGTGATCCAATTTTTTTGTGAGTGTGTGTTTTTGGCCAATCGACGTAGATGCTGGAAGTGTTGGCACTAAATTTTGTATTCCATATCCAAGCGCTACTTCCTCGACAAGATCCATCGGCCCAAAGATGTCAAATCTGAATCTAGGTATTTTGCAGAGAATTTTTTTTCCACTTGGTCGCGCATCAATTCTAGATTTTTTCAAACAATTTGAGATTGCAGTCGCGGTCATGGATAAACCAAGTGTTTGATTTACCAATGCGGCGTCAAGGCGCATTGATTTTGTTTTGAAGATCTTTGATGCAACCGCAGAATCAGTCTTAAAGTCACACAAAGTAAATCCGAGCCCATGTAGTGTTGTCGCAACTACCGCAAGAGTGTCTTCAGTGGCGTTTTTGTCAGTTCCCGTTACTTCGACCAGCAGATTTACAGTCTTTGTGGTTACTGTAGTTAGTGCAGAATTGATTATTGGTGGAAGAGATATTGTGTTGTTTTTTGCGTCAACTATTACAGGTACTTTGTCATGCTCATGCAGCAATCCCCCATAAGTAGTTCCAACCTCAGTGTTCTCAAGTATTCCTTCAACACTCATGCCTTCAGTCATGCCCAGTGGAACAAAGCTGTGACTTCTTTCCACTGCTGTATATGTGAGAGGCAAAGCTAGCTTGTCCAGATCATGGATTCCCACAGATGCCTTTTTGCGGCGCCTCCCGATTCCAAAGTGGAGATCTTCTTGTAACGTAATGAGTTGCTTTATTGCCTCATTGTCAAGCTTGCCCCTCCTTGCAATTATTGCGCAAACATATGGGCGGATTTTTTTGACTGGTGGTTCTGTTTTGATGTAACAGCATTTGTCTGATTTTTTTATGACAAACTTTTCTGCGCCTTTTTTTATTCCAAACAAGCCCTGTAGTGCTGCAGCGATCCCCACATCCGTAGCATAATCAGGCCTGTTTGGGCTGTATTCTACTTTGACATACTCCTTGGTTTCTTCCTCTATGTCGAGCCCAAGAAACGGCAGGGCTTCAATTATCTTGGACCGGTTTGCCTTTCCAACGAGTTTTTCCAATCTTTGCAGATACAGAGTCACTACTGGCATTTTGTAGCAGTCCTCAACCAACCAAGGTTGTTGTTGTAAAATTCTCTGACGTCATCTAGTCCATACTTGAGCATGGCTATTCTTTCTATCCCCCCACCCCATGCGAGAACATGGTTTGTGATTCCAAGCGGCCTTGTCACCTCAGGTCGAAATATCCCCATGCCGAAGAGCTCAACCCATTTTCCCAGCCTTTCGTTGTACACCATAGTCTGCAACGATGGCTCAGTGTACGGAAAGAACGTCGGCCAGAACTTGATCTTGTGGAGGCCCATTTTTTTGTAAAACTCTGTTTGTATTCCCATGAGGTCGCGTAGTGAAACATTTTTTCCAACCACTATCCCTTCAACTTGATTGAACTCAACTAGGTGTTTGTAGCTGACCTTCTCGTTTCTAAATACGCGGCCAAGTGAGAAGATTCTTGCATCTCGTGGTTTGTTGTCTGCCAAGTACTTGACAGTAACGCACGTGGTATGCGTCCTTAGAACCATTTTCTTTGCAGTGTCTTGGTTCCAATCATACCTCCAGCCTTTTTTGTGAACTTGGGCAACCCGCTTGATTTGCTCTTGGTCTGCAAACCCAGATGCCTCCTTGCCACGTATGTAAAATGTATCCTGCATCTCTCTTGCTGGGTGGTCTTGTGGTGTAAAGAGCGCGTCAAAGTTCCAAAAACTCGGCTGTGCCAGATTTCCCATCACCTCGGTGAAGCCCAAGCTGACAAAAACATCCCTTATTTCGTTGATTATATCTTTGAGCGGATGCGTCCTTGCGGCATAAACTCGTGGGACTTCGGCCTCTACATCGATTGCACCGGTGTCTTCTTTTTCTGTGTCGATTGACTTTGCTGCTTCTGAGAGTGAAACCGTTCTTGATTTTGTTGTACCGATCACAATAAAATCAGGTCTCTTTCTTAGCGACTCGAGTGTGGCCTGATCCTTGATTTGTTCTAACGCCACATTGTTTTCTGCAATAAACGAAATCATTTTTTCCTCGCGGGTCGGTGCAGGTTTTTGTTTTAATGACACCACACTTCCAGATTCTGTTTTTTGAATGGTGATCCAGTCGTTTTTCTTTGCGTTTGCTATTGCAATGCTAATCTCGTCACCTAATTTTTTTTGTAATTCAGAAAATTGCATTGGCTGATTTGCAATCAGATTTACCAGTTTGCGCTCTGGAAATCCTTCCTGTTTTGCAATCATTCCATTTTTTCCCAGCTTGACATAGGATTTTTCAGTCTCTGTTACCATTGCCAAGTTCTTTAGTTTGAGCCATTCGATTCCTCTTCTTGTCTGATCAATTGAGAGGTTGGCTTTTTCTGCGATTTGTTCTTCTGTGAGACTTTGTGCTGATTTGAGGAGTTTGATTATTGATTTTTCAATCGGATGAAGAACTTGAGACAAACAACAAAACGATCCGAAAAGACTTTTTAAACCTTAACTTGACTCAAACATGAATGTCTCCTGATGACTTTGTTGTGACCCCATGGCATGTCGAAGGAGAGATCGATTATGACAAACTCATAAAACAATTCGGCACAGAAAAGATCACTTCATCACTCCTAAAGCGCATAGAGAAGATAACGGGTGAAGTTCACTTCATGCTAAGACGCGGTGTTTTTTTCTCGCACAGAGATCTCAACAGAATCTTGGACGATTATGAAAAAGGGAAAAAATTCTTCTTATACACAGGACGCGGTCCCTCAGGCCACACTCACATCGGTCACTTGGTTCCATGGGTTTTTGCAAAATGGCTACAAGAAAAATTTGACACCACGATGTACTTCCAACTTACAGATGACGAGAAATTCTACGCAAAGCAAAATCTCACCTTGGAGGAGACAAACCTGTTTGCGCATGAAAACGCCCTTGATTTTATCGCGCTTGGCTTCAAACCAGACAGGACAAAGATAATCATCAACACGCAAAACATCAAAACGCTGTACCCACTTGCTGCCCAAGTCGCAAAAAAGATCAACTTTTCCAACACAAAGGCAGTATTTGGATTTACCGGAGAGACAAACATAGGAATGATTTTCTATACTTCGCTGCAATCTGCACCATGTTTTATCGAAGACAAGCCTGTCTTAATTCCCCTTGGTGTGGACCAGGACCCGCACTTTAGAGTCACGCGCGATGTGGCGCCAAGGATTGGAAAACCCAAGCCTGCGCTTATTCACAACATCATGATCCCATCGCTTTCGGGCCCAGGAGGCAAAATGTCCGCCTCCGAAGAGGCAGGCACCATATACACTACAGACCCGCCAGAGGTTGTAAAAAAGAAGATAAACAAATACGCGTTCTCCGGTGGCCAGCCCACCGTTGAGGAGCATCGAAAGCTTGGCGGCAACCCAGACATAGATGTATCATACCAGTATCTGAGAATTTTCTTTGAGCCAGACGACAAAAAACTCAAGGCAATCTACGACGATTACAAGTCAGGCAAGCTCCTCACAGGCGAACTCAAAGCAATACTCATAGAAAAGGTCACAGATTTTTTGAGCTCGCATCAACAAAAAAGAGAAAAAGCAAAAGACCAGCTGGAAAAATTTCTTCTGAAAGACACATGAAGATACAAATAGTCTGCCAAGACAGGCACGAGGCAGCCAAGCTTGCAAGCCTCATTTTCATAAAAGATGGAAAAGAGACGTTTATCTCCTCAATCATCAACTCCTACGACAACGAAGTGGTAATCTCTCTTAAAGACAAATCAGCGCACTCCATAGTGCTAAAAGATAGCTACGAGGTAGAACGGTTCGCTGACTTTATCCAGTCTGTTTTAGATAATCTCAGCCAGATAGTCGACACAAAAACAATTGGCGAGCTAGTCGAAATAGAGAAGAGCTAGACAAGCGACTTGTCCATCTCGCTGGATAGTGACTCTTGCACCTTCAAAAAGTACAATCTAGTAGAGCTTGGCATTTTGTCCAAGTTGTTGTCCACCGCGATCATAAAGTACCTCACTGCCCTTTTTGATATATCCAGATTAAACTTCATTGGAAGCACCGGATCCTGCTTTACTTTGATTTTGTCCACTAGCCATGGGGGTGCCATCTCTTTTGTTTCCCCGATTATTTTTTCATACCAAAAGGCCAGGCTTTCCGGATGGAGCCCTTGTTGCAGTCCGGTCACATTCTGTACGAATTTTTTCATCATGTTGTTGATGATGGTCAATTCGGATTGGAGTTGAGGTTTTTTGTTTTATCTCGATAAATCAAACAAGACGACCTAGTTTGTCAAAGTAGGTTGCCTTGTGCGTCGATTTCAGAGTTTCTTATTCTGGTGCTAGAGATTCTTTTTCCGTCTTCTGCCAAAACCAGTGGGACAACCACCACTTTCACAGACGGCATGTTCTTTTGCCTTCGGAGTTCGTTGAGCACGTCACCCTGGTATGCTGTCTCCTC
Source organism: Candidatus Nitrosotenuis sp. (assembly GCA_038869975.1). Taxonomy (GTDB): domain Archaea; phylum Thermoproteota; class Nitrososphaeria; order Nitrososphaerales; family Nitrosopumilaceae; genus Nitrosotenuis. The sequence goes on along the minus strand of JAWCQC010000032.1, from coordinate 9,634 downwards.
ACTTACAACTAGTGCCTGCACGTCTCCTTCTATTGCTGCAGGTCCAAAATCATTCTCAAGTTTGCTTATCGTGTAGAGTTTCCCGGGGAATCTCTTTTTTATGAGCTGCTCGAGTGTGCCAAACCTTTGCGAGTAATTGTGCCACAGCGTTTTTCCCTTTTTTTTTGCAAGCTCGTCACTTGTGAGGCCGATTATGACTTTCTCTGATATAGAAAACGATTCATCAAGTAGCGCCATGTGTCCTTGGTGGATCACATCGAATGTGCCGCCTGTTGCGACCACTTTGAACTGCGCCATAGCATGAAAACAACATATTCCAATAAATTTATGGCGTAACTAGAACTATCGAGACTGTCTTGCTTGGTGCTGCAAGCGGCACCCCGTCGGGATCCCATACGTACGTCTCGATGAAAAATCCGCCCTCATGTTGTGGAGTCCATTCCACGGTGGCGCGTTGTGGACCGGCAGAGCCAAACTGCCCCTCGAAGATTCCGATGAACTCGACTGTAGCCTTTTCGCCAAACTGTTTGACCTGAGCATAGTACACATATGGCTGGCCTGGTTTTGTGAGCGCAGAATACTGGATTGTAAGATCGCTTGATATACTAACAGTTTCGCCAACCCTGATTTCAGAGACTCGATCGCCTATGATGTCCCTGACCTCGACATTGTTTATTGAGACAAGTCGCGTCATCGTGTCCAAAGACACCTTGCTAATGTCGGTCATCTTTGATTGGTATTCATCTGACTCTGCAATAACTTTGAATGACGTTGCGCGGTAGTCTATTTTTGCAGAAAACTCGACATCCTTGCTTTCATTTGCGCCAAGCTCGTCGATTTCTACTGTGTTGATGCCGACAATTCTTGGCGGTACGAACGCATCATACGCAATGAGGTGAACCTTTACTGATGTGGTTTCTGTCTGGCCTCCGTTTGTAATGCTGGCGGGAAGAACCACCAAATCGCCAATGGTCAGTGTTTGCGGCTTTATCTCCAAGACCTGCTGCTTTGCTGCAGCCGAGTTGAATCCAAGCACGTTAATAGTCACTTCAGATATCTCCGGGTTTGGGCTTTTTGATTTTATGATGAACGGCGATTTTCCTTTGGCCGGCACAACATCAAGCAACGTAGTTCCTGTGACCGTCTCAAGCGGTGTTGCGCCTCCAGAGCCCGCTGCCTTGCTGCTGTAAAATCCTACCCAAATCTTCACATTCTTGACTGGGAACGTCTTGGTGTTTTCGACCTCACCGATCACTACTGTGTAGCCTTCTTCGTCTTTGTAGCTAAATGGCGCAGTAGAGGTAAGCTTGACTCCAAGAGTCGATGGCGTTTCGGTGAGCTGTCCAAAAATCGGAGCAAACGGTAAGAGTAGGAAAACTAGCGATGCTACAAGCAGCCTGTACATTTGATTCTAATTATACTACTGGGTTAATCACATAAGAAATATCATATTCTAAACAATGTGGACTAGAAGCTTTAACAAAATCAGAACAATAAAAGAGAAGAAATGAATGGTTACTTTCTGTTTCTCATGCCGGTTATAACGAACCAGTAAACTAGACCTGGCGCCAGACCGACAATAAGTGGTATCCATACAGCTATTGATTCTGCTGCAAATGATGGTAATGCCATTCCACCGTTTCTTTCAGAATATCATATTTAAATCCATCCATTACAGTGCAAATTACGCAAGATCGGTATGGTGGACTGAAGGGGATTTGAACCCCTGACCTCCCGCGTGCAAGGCGGGCATTCTACCACTGAACTATCAGCCCTCAGAAAGTGACTTTGCCGCCATGATTTTAATTGTTGTCTTCCCGAGGCAAGAATTTTATTTGCAAAAACTTGTGCGCAAAACATGGTCGTAATGGAGTCCCAAGTCCAGCTCAAAAAAGGAGACAAAGCTCCAGATTTTGAACTGCTTGGAATCGACGACAGGAAATACTCGCTTGCAAGCTTTGCCAATTATGACGCGCTGCTTGTCATTTTCATGTGCAATCACTGCCCGTATGTCAAGGCAAAGGTGGACGCCATAAACGAGATCCACAATAGATTTCAGGGCAAGGTGGCAGTCGTAGGCATAAACAGCAACGATTCAGTTGCATACCCAGACGATAGCTTTGAAAACATGAAAAAGTTTGCAAAGGAGCGAGGAATCAAGTTCTGGTACCTAGTTGACGAGACCCAGCAGGTGGCAAAAAAGTACGGCGCAGTCTGCACTCCGGATCCATTCTTGTTTGACAAGGAACGAAGACTGGTGTTTCACGGCAAAATTGACAACGCCCTCAAACCCGAGGACAAAGCCACAGAAAAGACGATGATCTCAAACATTGAGAAACTGCTTGCAGGGCAGACAATTCCCAAAGATTTTGATCCGTCAATTGGTTGTTCAATAAAGTGGAAAAACTAACCACAACGTTAAAAGACCGTTCAATTTGAGATTTTTTTAGGGCCGGTAGCTCAGCTTGGCTGGAGCGTTCGACTGATAAAACAACCTTTCAGAGATCGAAAGGTCGAGAGTTCGAATCTCTCTCGGCCCACCATTTTTAGCTAACTGTAGCGGCCATCGAGTCCACCCACTGTATTATTCCGTCGAAGCTGTCGCTTACGAACTCGGCCTTGATGTTTTTTGCCTTGGAGTATATTGCCGTGTGCAGATTTTTGCCAAACTTGGGCCTAACAGAGTTTATTGATTCTGAAAAGAATTTGGCGCCTTCTTCGGTTGCGCAAAACACCACTATCACCATTATGCTTTGCTTTTGCCTCCATGTTTTTGCAAGAAACTTTTGCAAGTCAAGCTCGTAGAGGACATCTATTGCGTCAGACATGTCCCCAAGATCCATTGTCTGCCAACCAAGTGAGTCAAATACACATGCTGCTGCATGTGAGTATAGCTCACTTTGTGGGTCGGCCGCAAATACCAAGACATTCTTTTTTGTATCAAAATCATTTTGTGCCAGGCTTAGGATCCGCAGCGAGTTTGTCACAATTTGGCCGAACAGCTTGGACTCTGACTTGCCTATCTTTGCCTTTAGATACATGTCCTCAATTGCAGAGATCGCAGGAAGCATCACCTCGCTTACGATCTTTTGCGTGCTTGCACCCGAGTATTGGCAGTTTCGAATTAATTGGTATGCCTTTTGTGACAAGCCTCCACTGAGATATTCTAGGAATTTTTCTTTGGCGTGGAAATAATCTGCTGGAAACTCGAGGCGCTCTGTTGCTGAATCAATGAACCACAGATTTGCGTTGCCTATGTTTTTTTGCCTGATGAGTCCTTCTGCTGCAAACACATTGAGGTATTTTGCCATCGTGGCGCGATTGATTCCGAGCTTCTCTGCTATCTCGATTCCCGACAGACCTGTCTTTGACTCTGATAAAATCTCAATTAGTTTTTGCTGCACATAGTCTTGCCGGTATCCTCTTGCCAAAGATGATTTTATTAGGAGGTGTTGTTATTTATGCTGTTTTTTGGTTTTCTGTTTTGGCAGATCAGTTGGCGTCTGGGGTCAAAATATCAACAACTGCCAAGTCAAAGACACTCACATAAACCGTTATATAGTACAGTACCTAATGGTACGGTAACAGGTATGCCAAAAGCTGGATTCAAATCCATCACGGTTTCAGAAGAGGTCTACGACAAGTTCTACGACGTGTTTGAGAAGAACAAGACCGAACTGATGATGAAGGGTGTAAACAGCTTTTCTGGTTACGTCACATACATGCTCGAGCAGATGATGCAAAAGGACAAGACTTTTGCCAAGTATGCTCCAAAGCTGGAAAAGGTAGCTGTGGACGAAGACCGCGTGGTTCTAAAAGACAACATCAAAAACAGGATTGCCGAGGTCGCAATACAGAAGGGAGAGCTATTTTGCCAGCTTTGCGAGGAAAAAGACTGCGTACATGTAGGTTTTGTATTTTCACTGCCTGATGTTTACGAAGTTTTGAATTCCAAGGGAATAAAACATCCCAAATAAGGGATGCAGGGAGTGGGATTTGAACCCACGAACCCCTAAGAGACGGGATCACCCATTGTTAGATCTTAAGTCCCGCGCATCCAAAAGCAGATTTTGCTTTCTTTGGCCAGGCTCGGCTATCCCTGCGAAATAGCTAGATTTTGGGTGAGATTTAACAGTGACGCTTTGCGAGATCTTTGATTAAACATAATTAGGGATTGTTTGAGCAAAAATTTGTGCTTCGATAGCTCAGCCTGGTAGAGCGTTACCTTGGTAAGGTAAAGGTCGCGGGTTCGGATCCCGCTCGGAGCTTTCCTAATAATTTTTTATGAGCAGTTCCATCTGTCCGGTTCTTTTTGTAGAGTCTGAATTAATTGCACGGTTTGCAGAGATCTCAACTATCTTCCATTCTTTTGAAAACAATTTGCGAACCTCTTTTGAGTTAGAGTTAGAGTGCAGCACGTTGCACCCTCTGTCTGCAAGTTTTTCTGACACCTCAACTAGTTTTTCCAAGTCCTCGTAGGTAAAGTTCCTGTTAGTGTAGCTGGTAAAGTTTGCAGTCCGGCTCACAGGCTGGTACGGTGGATCAAAGTAAACAAAGTCGCCTTTTTTTGCATCCTGCAAGACAGCTGCAAAGTCCCTGCAGCTAATCATGATCTTCTTTGATTGCAACGCATGGCTGACGGCGTAAAGATTCTCCTCGTTTACTATGTTTGGATTCGAATACCTCCCTAGCGGTACGTTGAACTTGCCTTTGCTGTTGACCCTATACAGGCCATTAAAACAGGTTCTATTTAGGAACAACAGCCTTGAAACTTTTTCAATCTGGTCTGTAGGATCGCTGTCCCTCACCTGATAATAGTACGAGTCAGGATTTTTGTGATAGTTTTTTGCGTGATTCTCAAGCGACCCGACTAGTTCCTCCACTCTGTCCCTTATTGTGATATACGCAAGTATCAGATCAGAGTTAAGATCGGACACTTTGCATTTGATGCCAGGATTCTTTGAAAGAAGATGGAACATGACTGCCCCGCCGCCCAAAAATGGCTCATAGTAGCATCCAAACTCGGCCGGCACATGCCTTTCAATTACTGGCAAAAGCTGTCTTTTGCCGCCTGCCCACTTGACAAACGGCTTTGGTTCAACTGAGAGAATTTGTCTTGTTTTCAATAATACATCATATCAGAAAATCATATCCAAACCCAAGACAACAAAAGATCACAATGTGTACAATATTTTTTAATCTACACCTTGCGGTAGGCTCAACTTAAAGATAAAGGAAAAGGGTGTAGGGGTTTTAGTCCCACTTGGACCAAGCTGCCATCCACCTATACGTCCACGTGTTCAGCTTGCATCCCAGGGCCGTGAAGGTTACTGACAATACAGCACCTGCTCCTGCACCGAGTGCAACTGGACTGTTATAGAACTTGCCTACGGCAGGCTCTATTGGAGTCATGTATGGGGGCAAAGTTGGTCTTGGATATTTGAATGCAGTCTCTAACGGGTCGGCAACCGTCATCAGGTTTACCATGTTGAACAATGGCAATGAAAGTCCTGCCATGACACCACCGAATAGGATCAGTGAGTGCTTGTTCTTCTTTGTTGCCCAGTATGCCAAGTCCATCAACATTGCTGATGGCAGCCAGACCGGGGTGACAATGAAGTCATATGGGTAACCGAGTGCAAACCACGCACCTTTGGCAATCCATGTGTAGACGGTCATGATCAACGCGTAATACGTTGCCGTTCCTGGAACTCCAGTGAATGTAAGATAGTAGGCTGCGCCGACTACCAACATCAACGTTTGCGATATTGAGAATACGACAAACGAAGTCCAGGCCCAGTCAGTATAGAAGATGTAGTCGCCTGCATTGATTGTAAGCAGGGTCGAGTTGACTGCAACCACTACTATGAACAAGTAGTGTGTACATCGTCTAAGCCAGACCATTAATCCATGTACGGTGAGAGTGAGTATATAAAATTTTAGCCGCGCTCGAAGATCGGCGTGCCCAACAAACACTATTGGACAGGATTAAAAATAAGAAAAAGTCGGGAACGTTCTCTTATGTTCCGACGAACAAAGAGATCAATATTGTTCCGATAGCGGTTCCGCCGAGTGTTGCGGCAAGGATACCGTTACTCTTCTTCTTGGTACCTTCTTCTACAACTTTGACGGAGAAGAGATAGCCAATTGCCTCTATGATTGTCAAGACAATAAAGGCATAGTGACCGCTTGGTGTTGGATAAGCCCACGGATAGTAAAAGTATCCTGCAGCCGTTCCACCAAAGGTTGCCAGCCATGCTGCTATGTATGATATGGTGATCAGGCCGACCATGTTTTCAACACGTCTGCCGATCATCTTCTCTACATCAGCACTGGTTGCGCCACCGCCACCCGAGCCAAATCCTTTTGGTAGAGTCATTTGCTTAACTAACCGGGAGAATACTTTTAAGCCTTTCTACAGGCGTGGGCCTAGTGCGATCTACGCCTTAAAATGAAAAATGAGAAAAAAGGGGTTTTGCTTATGGGATGGATCTGCTGTACAGTTTGCCTTCTAGGGCCATCTTGTACATTTCAGCTACGTATGGGTTCTCGCCTGGTGTTTCTGCACCCAGTTCGACCAGTCTAGCATATACTCTTACGACATAGGCTAATGCGCCCATGAATGCTACGACTACGCCCATGTTGAACATCCAGTGGTTTGGAACTGCAAACACCTCTTCGACAAACCAAAAGTGCCACATCTCATTGACTCCGATTGTGAACATGGTCGCAAGGTAACCTATTATGGTCATCTTGAGGCCTGTGTTCAGAGAGTTGTTTGGACCCCTGAGGACTGGCACCTTTCTATCATAGATTGCTACTGCTCCCCAACCGAGTGGTAGTGCCACAAAGTGTGAGTACAACCACCAGTGTGCTGGAGTGAATGCAGAGTCTCTGATAGAGGTTTGATGTAGAGAGCCGTCTACGAAGTTGTCTACTTCCACTGATGCTGCTGTCGATCCCATTGCAATGACGATGAGCCAGATCTTCTTGAGTCTCTGGATCTCAACTTCTTTTGGGATTAATGCAGGCATTTGTGCCATAATCATACGTGGTCTGGCTGAAGATATAATACGGATGTAGATTTGCAATTTTGCAAATCTTAAATTTTGACAATCATGGGTTTTTTGGTTTGTAATTTTTAGAATACTTTGCCGCATTTTTTGAAAAAAATGTTATTGTACATCGGCACAATTTGCCAATTATCCAGTGTTAAACATAGGCGATTAGCTTTTGGTGAGTGCATTGCAATCATTTTATCTTTATACCAAAAAAACACGCCCTCATTCGTGCGCGTTGATTGAACGAAAAAGGCTGGAATCGAATGGAAAGGAAGACATCTTCCTTTCCATTCTTGGCGACAAGTTCTCAAGGCAGATCCTCGGCTGCATTGTAGACAGGCCAAAGACTGCATCGGAGATAAGCGCAGAGTGCGGCATTCTGCTAAGCATGGTGTACAGGAGGTTGCAGTTCTTGGAGGAGGCAAACGTGCTGTCTGTGACTGGCATGATAGGCAAAGACGGCAAGAAGAGGTTTGCATACCAGAGCAAGATCAGCGGTATTTCTGCCTCATTTGACAAGAACACCATCGTGGCTACTGTAAAGCCGAGCATTATCACACAAGAAGAGATGAGAACGTAAAGAGCAGGCACAGATGCAGACGCATCAAACTCTTGACGTTCTCTGGTATTATAATCAGAAAAAAATAATTAAATTCTGCACACAATTTGCATTTTTGCAAATTATGATCCATCATAAATCTGAATCCAGACAATATTTGCCGTGTCTGCAATCGAGTCCAGTTTTGATCAGTACAGAAAAGAGCTTTCGGAGATGCTTGGCAAAGTCGATGTCGATCTTGCTATAAAGACCATGTATCTAGAAAGAAAGCTGCCTGACGTGGAACCGCGTGTGGAGTTGGATTTGAAGATCAAAAGCGGCTCAGACATGCAGAGATTGGCATACAAGCTGAGCTCAAAGTTTGGATTTCAAAGCTCTGTCCATGGCGAACATCTCTTGCTTGTGGGCCGCGCCACAATAGACGACATCCACAAACTGTCTCAAGACCAGTCAATTGAACACGTCGGTGGAACGGTTAGCGCGGCTTCGTACTGAGTTTTATCCTTCCGACGCCGATTTTCCGCCATCTATGTTGATAATTGTGCCTGTGATCCAGTTTGCGTCGTCTGAGGCCAGAAATACCGCGGCGTTTGAGACGTCGCTTGGCTGGCCGATTCTGTTTAAGGGTTGCCTTTCTTCTAAGACCTTCCTTGCCTGAGGATCTTCCAAGTACGGTTTGATCATTCCGGCATTGATTATGCCTAGATTGAGGCAATTGCACCTGATGTTGCGTCGCGCATACTCGACTGCAATCGATTTTGTAAACATGGCAAGAGCCGCCTTGGTAGCAGAGTATACAGCAAGGTGAACTCTGGGTATTGCGCGTTCGCTTGATATTGAACCTATGTTTATTATGCAGCCGCTCTTGGTGTCTAGCATTTTTGTGATCACAGCCTTTGTCATCTTGAAGGTACCAAGTATGTTGGTATTGACAAGGTCTAAAATGTCAGAGTCCTTCATTTGGTGAAAGTGGATGGCATCGTTGATTTTTGCCGCGTTGTTTACCAGAATGTCGATTCTGCCGTATTTGTCCACTACTTGCTCAACCACGCTCAGAGTTTGAGCGTCATCGTTTATGTCGCACGTCATGGTGACTGCGGCATCTTTGTTTTTTATGTTGGAGCGTGCCTTTTCAAGCGATTTGATGTTTCTCCCAAGCATTATCACGGTAGCGCCCTCTTCGACAAATCTCCTTGACATGTCGGCGCCTATGTCGCTTGAGGCTCCTGTTATGATTGCGATCTTGTTTTTCAGCCTCATATCTTGACTATCACCATGCATCATAAATCAATTTTGTTATTTGCGGGCTTCTTTGTCAAAATCATCAAATTTGAACTACGCAAGACAGATCAAGGTGTCATAGGGAAGAAATGTGCCGAGATACTAGGTGGCCGCCACATGCTGGAATTGTGTTTTTATGATTCGATGGAGACTAATTTGGCAGCAACCACCAATTTGGCTTTGCCAATGCTACTTGGCAAGCCTTTCTATGAGATCTTTTAGTTTCTCCGGATCAAATGGCTTGTACAGTACCTCTGTAGGATCAAGCCTCCTTAGCATCTCCTCTGTGTCGCTTCTTAGGTCTGCCGTCACTACGATCACCTTGGCTCCGGAATCAATCTTTCGTATTGCCTCCAAGGCATAAAAGCCGTCGTATTCTGGCATCATCAGATCCAAGAACACAAGGTTTGGCTTGTGGAGTTCAAAGAGTTCAACTGCGGCCTTGCCGTTATATCCCACCCCCCGCACATCCACATTCAAAAGCTCCAGGTAGTCGACAAAGACATCGGCCGTGTCTTTGTCATCGTCGATTACAAAAGCGAGCGTGAAAGCCCTTAGCCCTTTAGGGCAGGGATGAAAGCGAGCACACCACAGGTCAACATTCCACACACCAAAAACCATACAACAATCTGTATCTAATCCAAACATATGGAACCCAGTATGGAGATCGCCGGCGTCGCACCGGAAACGGTCTTCTGGGGATCGTTTGCACATCGGCTGGGTCATTCCAACA
>JAWCQC010000031.1:0-17105 GCA_038869975.1 Candidatus Nitrosotenuis sp. | reverse complement strand
AAACTTTTTTGCGGAATGAGACATCATAACATGAACATTTTCTGCAATGCTTTCTCTAAGTAGTCTAATGTAGTCAGGTACGACCAGAATGCCTACAGAACCAGTTACTCCAAGCAATAAATTATTAATAAAGAACTTTTCTGTCACGTCTAATCCTCATCACTGTTTACCGATAAAGATTTTTGTGTATTCCCAGCGTCAATTGTTGCAATTAAATGATATGGCATTTGTTGCTTAAATTCCATCAAACCCTATTTACATTTAATGAAAAAATAGAATTGAATAGATTTTTTGAATTGTAGAGACAAAGACAAGACGGGATTTGAGAATGTTGTGATAGAGAAATACCATCGAGTAAAAAGTTTGGAGACTAGTTTGTCAATGTGCATCAATTGATCATGTGGAGACTTTTTGTATTGATCTGTCACATCTATGTAATCACATCCATCCCTTACAATTGTAAATATACAAATTGAAACTTACATTGAAGTTATCAATCTTGAAAATCATACGTCCATCTTAAAATGAAAGTTACTTTTTGAATAATAATGACTCTACAAAATAAAAAATATCGCAAATGCATAGACGCTTGCAACAGCTGCATGGAAGCGTGCGAAGTCTGTTATGCATCATGTTTGAGAGGAGATGCAAAAATGATGGCAAAATGTATCTCTCTTTGTCGTGAATGTTCAGATTTGTGTTCAATCGCATCACGTACTATGTCAAGGGATGACAAACATACAAAACAAGTTTGCAACCTATGCGCTACAATTTGTGATGAATGTGCGGAAGAGTGTGAAAAGCATTCAAGTCATATGGCTGAATGTAAAGAATGTGCTCAAGTGTGTCGCCAGTGCGCCATAGAATGTCGCAATACATGATGGAAAAAATCCATCATCATTTTTTATAAAATAATTGATTTGTACTGGGTTAATGATGTAAAAAATAAATCAGGATCGTTGTGCAAGCCATTTTGCAACCTCCGGCCACAATTCTTTATGAGCAGCTGGACTGGTACATAATCCGACATGACCGGTTGGAAATTCGATTAGCTTTTTGTCATTGCTTGATATTACATTCATTACAGACTTGCTTGAAGAGGGTGGAACCAAGTCATCCTTTGTACCTATGATGTTCAAAACAGGCATTGTTATTTTCCCAAGATCCACCAGATCAGAGCCCACCTTCATTTTGTTTTTTATTAGCAGATTTTTCTTGTAGATTTGATTTATTATGTCTCTGTAGACTGGACCTATAATTGGAACGCTGTCATAAAGCCAACCCTCAATTGCGAAAAATTGGATTATCTCATCAAGATTTCTTGGCTCGCTAAAATACCTCCAGTATTTTGAGAGAGCGTCTATTGGATTACGCATGATAAATGCTGCATTAAGAAACCAGCCAGGTATGTTCCCAAACGTGTTTACCAGTTTATCAGCATCTATGTGTTTTGTCCAGTTTTCAATCACCGTGTTTGTTTTCTCCAGATCAATTGGCACGGCGTGCAGAACGAGGTTCTTTACGTTTTCTGGGTGTATTGAGGCATGAATCAGGACGAAAATTCCGCCCCAGCAATACCCAAATAGCGATATTTTTTCAGAGCCGGTGATTTCTTTTATTTTGTCTACTGCGTTTTCAACATATTCGTGGGCATAGTCCTCAATTGTCATGTTCTTGTAGGTTGAGTCTGGCGTGCCCCAGTCGGTTGCATAGACATCAAATCCTTGTTTGAGGAGGCTGTTTATGACGCTGACTTTGGGCAAAAGATCCAAAATATAATGCCTATTGATAAGAGAATATACCACAAGTATAGGAGTCTTGTATTTTTGTTCTACCGCAGGTTTGTAATGAATAAGACTAAATTTCCCGTTCATCTGAATTACTTCGGATGTGCTGCGATTGACATTATCACGGATAGGCTCCAGTGCTCTACTACCAACAAGGAAAAAATCGGCAAAACTATTGTAAATCTTGTCATAACCGACAAGCTTGGCAAACCTCATTCTTGCATTTACTAGGTCGGCCAAACTTGATGCAAAGCTTTCTTCATTTAGTTTCTGCCTTAGCGCAGAATCAAATGTTGTAAGCACTGTTTTTTGAATTTTGTCTGTCGGTCCAGCCCCTATGTTTAAAAAAGACTCTAAAGATTTTGTTGTTGCTTCAAAAAAGGCAGCGCTATACCCTAGTGTGAAGACATACCAACAATACCAATAGTCATGATATACACTAAAAATATTTTGCAGTTTACTTGCGTCATTTAATTTTGGCATGACCTATACTTCGACAATTTTTTCCTTTTCTGCCACCGCACCCCATACTAAAAAGAGGATGGCAAACACTCCTGATGCAATTGCGTCATAAAACCAAAATTCTGTGGCTAACCATATTGTCTTTCCAAGAATGTGAGATGCCCATCCTATGAAAAAAGCACCAAGACCACAACCGCCAGCGATGCCGCTTAGGATCCGCCATAGCATCCTCATGATGTCTTCCTCGCGTTTTCGATTTTTTCGATCAGTTGTTGCTTCTTTGGAACTCCGGTGAACTCTAATTTTCCATTTATGACGACGCCTGGAGCAGTATATATTGGATATTTTTGGAGATACTCTGGTTTTTCAGTAACATCTATTACATCATAGGGAACCTTCATTTCATCAAGCATTTTTTCCACAACACTGCAGTTCGAACAACCTGGCGTGGTCAGAATTTCTACCTTCATTTTTTCTCACCTACAAACTGTTTTGGATTCTTTTCAAAAGCCCACCTGCAACTTGCACAGCAAAAGCGATACTCTTTGCCGTCATACTTTATTGATTCTGACTTTTCATCTACTTCTGAGCCGCAGACCGGATCCCTCATTTCATTCCCTCCATCGCTCCCATTTCCTCAGGCAATCCTTCCGACAAACCCAATATTTCCATGGAATCAAGACCAATGTTGAATAGAGCCGCGCTCCATGCCAAAACAATCGCAAGAATCATTAGGGTTTGTTTGCGCTCCTGAGGATATTTACGCAGGTACCAGAAGACCGGCACGACAGAAACGACTAGGTTCATCAATGCACCATACTCTACAAGTGGAACCCTCTCTTCGAGCTCTTCAATTGGGATATCTGCCTCTCCTATCATTTTTCCTCCAGTGGCCATAAATGCAATATTCAAACCCTCATGAAACACTCCACCTTCATACCAAAGATGGCCAAATGCACCATTTAGCACGATAAAAGAACCAAGAACAACCAGTGCCCAGCCTGTGAACTTTCTTACAGTCTCAATCTTTTTTACGAGTCCACCAGTTGCATTGACTCCTAAAATCCCAAGCGCACTTAGAAGAAGAAGGGGAATAACTCTACCCACTCCGTTTATTGCCATCAAAAGACCTCCCTGCAGCCAGTCTCCCGTCGATGCAGAGAATATTAGTATGATGTATGTTACAGGGTTCGGGCAACCCACTCCAGCATTGCCTAAAAGCAATCCAAGAAGGAACACCTTAGTGTAATCTCTTTGTTTCTGAATGAATTGAGGCATTCCAGAATATGTGGGTATTTTGAATTTGATCAGTTTTAATTCTGAAAGGCCAAAGACAAATGCTGCAACTCCCGCAGCAGCATACATTATTCTTGTTGCACTGTCAAGGCCGACATATTTTCCAATCTGTGCTACCGCAGCTCCATAAACTGACAAAGTTATGATCAAGCCAATGCCAAACAGGGCTGCCATGACAAGACCTCTTCTTCCTGAAGCACCCATTGCTATTGGAACTATGATAAAAACGAGTGGAAGAGTACAGGGAAGAACAATGTTGGAGACGCCGCCAGCAAAGGAAAGAAGCATGGTAAGCGTGGTTGCAGGCGTTGTTGCAAGATAGATAAAACCAAAAAGCGTAATCGATGCTAGAACGAAAATTGCAACAACTAGGAATGACTTGAATCCTTTTCCTTGCTGAGTAAGCTCACTCATTTTTTGCAGTCACAATTTAACCTTAATATCATTAATTTTAAAGGGTTAACCACAATATCACAACTGATAATTGTTCGGAGATAAAATATCAAAATAAATTTAAAAATTTGTTTGATTCGATGCTAAATCAGCATTTTACATTTGTAAATTTACACTTAGTTTCGCATAATTAGCAAATTATCAATCTTGACTTTCACAGGCACCCTTAATAATAAAAATCGATGCATAAAATCCATGTTCGAAAAACATTGTCCCATATGCGGCATAGATGTAAAGAAAGAAACGTCTACAAAACGATTTGGCAAATATTTCTGCTCAGATAATCATGCTCAACAATATCTAAAGAAAAAAGAAGAATCGGAAAAGGCCATGGTAGAAGAAGAAAGGAAGTATCCTCGTAGACGTGGAGGGTGTTGTTAGGTATGGCCAGCAAGTATGCATTAATTGGCGTGGCAGTAGGGGTGTTCTTTGCAGGACTTGGAATAGGTTATGCAATCTTTGTATCACAAAACATGTCGGCTCAGATGGATTTTAGCTCAATGGGACCTCAAGCAAGGCAACACTTTACGCAACAAATGATGCAAGACCCTCAAGCAATGAGTGAATTCATGAATCAGATGATGCAGAACCAAGAACAGACGCGACAACTACATGATAAAATGATGAGCGATCGTCAACACGTGAGGCAGCAGATGATGGGACCCATGATGGAATCAATGATGAGCGATCCAGAGATGAGGCAACAGATGATGGAAATGATGATGCAGAACCCGCAAATGATGCAAGCTATGATGCAGAATCAGCAAATGATGAGCTCACTTTCAGGAGACCAGTCCACGATGCAACAGATGGGCGGTATGAGTATGGAGGATCCTGAATTTACTAAAAAGATGATAGAGCAAATGAAACAAAACCACCAATTTGCCCAAGATGTGATAATGTCAATGATTGAGGATCCTGCCTTGCGAACACAGATGCTTGGACATATGACGGAAAATCAAGAAGCCATGCAACAAATGATGCAGATGACTCAAGGAAACATGACTGGAAAAGACATGGACTCTGGCATGATGATGAACCCCTAAGTCCAGAAAAGCAATATTGTACAGAAATGTGTGTGGCCGTATGCTATTGCTGATGGGAAATGGTAGATCTTGAATAGTTCCAAATATGTAATAAAAGCAGATGGGAGCAAAGTCCCATTTGACAAGAACAAAGTCATGCAGACCTGCCTCCGGGCAGGCGCAAGCAATCAACTGGCCAACAAAATTGCAGAATCCGTTGAATATGAGGTACCGGATGGTTCGACTACCGCTCAAGTGTATCGTCTTGTCCTAAATAGACTTGGAAAGGCGGAAGGTGGTTTTGGGCTAAAACACAGATACAAACTAAAACAAGCAATAATGCAGATGGGACCTGCAGGATTTCCATTCGAGTCGTATATCAGTCAGATACTTGCTCACTATGGCTACGAAGTAGAAGCGACAAGGGTGGACATGCGAGGAAGGTGTGGGCGACATGAGGTCGATGTTGCTGCAAAGAAAAATAACAAACGATACATGGTCGAATGCAAGTATCATCATAGAAGAGGGCTCCACACATCTATGAAGGACTCCCTTTACACCCATGCTAGATTCCTTGACTTGAAAGATCATTTTGATTTTGAAATGCTTGCATGCAACACACGATTGTCCGAGGATGCGTTTGAGTACGCCAACTGCATAGGTCAGCAGATGATGTGCTGGAAGCATCCTCCACAAGGCGGATTGGAAAAAATGATTGAAGACAAAGGCCTCTACCCAATTACAACTTTGAATCTAAACAAATTCGAATTGATGTCTTTCTCACAGGCAAAATTTATGATTGCAAAAGATCTCCTTACTGCAGACCTAAAATCTTTATCAAAACAGACAGGAATTTCGGAAAAAAGGTTGGAAAATCTACATAGGATGGTCAAACTCATACTCAGATGAAGAATTTTTCAAGCATTTGATAAATTTAAGCCACGTCAAATCTCTTGGTGGTTATCACAGTTGATATTGTACAATATTGTTTAATGTAAAAAATTCATAATCAAAACAATGGAGTCAAATATGCGAATAAACGTGCATCAGCTCAGTTTCAAAGTCGTGAGTCTGAGCTTAGGTGTATTTGCTGCTATTGCCTATGTTCTTTGTGTCTTGTACGGCATTGTATTTCCTTCCAAACTGCATTTGTTATTCTTTGAGGTTCTTCCATGGGTAAAATGGTTAGATCCCGTTAGTTTTGTCACTGGATTAGCAGAGTCTTTCATATTCGGATTGATAACTGGAGCAATTTTTACTCCAATTTACAATTACTTCGCTAAAAGAGCTTGACAGTCATTTGCCCATTTTTAGAAGCAAGATCTCTTATCATTGTCGTATTGGTAGGAGTTACTTTTTGATCAGATCATCTAATATGAGATGAATTGTAGTGTGGGAGCAGTCCATACTGATTCTATTCAGTGTTGTTGGGGCAGTTATAGTGCGGCTGGGTCTTGGCGCGGGAAAAATTAGAATCATAGCGAACTGGACTGGGATGTTTACCTTCATGATCCCATGGTTTGTCTTGCCATTTGTCATGCAGCCCAAGATACCCGGAATGCTTGGCATTGTCATGACTGGTGTTGGGATAGCTTTTTTCGTTTTTGGGATGGCTCTTTTGATGAAGGCATCAAGAAGAATATTCCAAGTGGTTGGTGCGGTAGCGCATGCTGAACCATCAAGGCTTCTAACTGAAGGCCCATATGGATTTGTCAGAAATCCAATATACTGTGGATTATTTTTTGCGGTGCTTGGGTGGTCGCTGGCATGGAATGGGGTATATTCCACACTTCTTATGCCAATTTTTTATCTTCTCCTCAGGATGGAGGCCAATCGAGAAGAAAAACAACTTGAGAAAAAATTTGGTGAAACCTATGTTACTTATCGAAAGAAAGTTCCTGCATTCTTTCCAGTTATCCTTACCGCTCCACTATTAGTTACGGCAGTCATAATCATTGTGGGCATCATCTTAAGTCAGATTCCGATTTCGTAACACCAAAATGATTAGAGACGCTCTGTTTATTGCTTGCCAACAAAGGCATTATCTAAATAATTTGTTTTTATGCCATTCTTTACAATTCGAAAAACCATTTTTCTTAAAATTAAATAAATCCCATATAATTGGATTGATGAGACGTGGCCTTACATTTGTAAAGTACCATCTTTATACATCTGCAAATTGACACATATACAATGTTAGATAACAAATACCACCTTGGAACTACAATAGCTGTCTTCCTAATTATGGGAGTGACTTTGACATCATTTCAAGCAACCAATTCCAGTGATTTTGTGGCGTATGGCCAAACTGATTCAAAGGCAATGTCAGATTCAAAACAAACAAACGCAGAACAGTTACTCACAGATCCGAAATTTCGCCAACAAATTATCAATACCATGAAAAAGAACCACGATATTGCTCAGGAGATAATTACGAAAATGATAGACGACCCAGCCCTGCGTTTGCAGCTGTTAGGCCATCTGACCGAAAACAAGGAAGCAATGCAGGATCTGATGAAGCTGTTTGGACAAAACGGAGGCGACATGAACATAAAGATGGGTTCAATGATGGATCATTCCGGAATGCCCATGAAGAAGGATTCCTCAAAAACTGAAATGAAAGACTCGATGAAAAAGGAAACCAAGAAAGACGCTACAAAAAAAGATTCAATGAAGATGGATTCAATGATGGATCATGGCAGCATGTCAATGAAAAAAGACTCGATGAAAACTGGAACCTCGGCAAGCGTCGACTTTAGCAACGTCAAAATCTCAAGCATCTCGGCAAACAGTGCAACCGTACAGGGAACTACGAACCAAGCTGTAAACTGTCAGGTAGAATATTGGACTGCAAAGGATACAAAACATTACCTCGCATCTGACACAGGAGATATGATGGATATGAAGCATACCGATCACAAAGTGACGATCAAGAATCTCACGCCAAACACCAAGTACAGTTACAAATTCAAGGCAACACTTGACGGCAAGACGTTTTACTCAAGCGAGAAGACATTCACAACAAAGTCGTCATAAACTATTTATCATTTTTATTACATGTGACAAACCTACGAATCAAAAATGCTTATGATGGTTTGCTATTGTCATTAAGGCAGCATATTTTGCAGCAAGCTCAGCCGTTCTTTTATCTTCGGCACTTGCAATAATTATCACATCATTATTTTGTGGCATAAGGCTTTCTGTGATCAGTTTTCTGACATGACGCTCATTTTTGAGCGAGTCTTGTGTCTGCCCAGGCATCAAGAACCTTCCATCCTCATACAAGAGCGTCGTGGCTCCTGTCGCACCCATCATTTTGGCAAAATCTCTCTGCTCGATTCCAGAATTAATTCCAGACCCAACCCCCTTTAGCAAAATAGAGTGATTGAATTTTCCAAGTCCGACTGAACATTTTGGAATTGGGGATTCGTGTGGGATAGCAGCATCTAACTTCGAGAACAGAGTTTTCCCCTTTTCCGTTAACCGCGTTCCTCCTTTAGATGTGATGACCAAGCCATGCATCTTTAGATGCTTCACTAGCGTCTTTACTGAGCCTTCGCCTAAACCAAGCTCCTTAACAAATGTCTCCCTACTCACTCTTGTTTGCTCGTCAATAAGTTGCATTGTCTTGAAAACGTGTGCTATGTTAAAGCTAAGCATTCTGCTGGGAGAATATCTATCAGCTGTCTTTGAAAGTGCCTTGATTACCTGGTGCACAAAAGGCAATGATCAGCATTCTATTTTAAATGTTGGATAAACCATCCAAGAACTTAAATAGATTTGTTAGAAAAGGCTTGCAATGACGCAATCAAGACACATCACAATCTTGGATTCAAAGGTTCCAATCTCTGCTGTCGCAATACTTGCGATTGTTTTCGGTTTAGGGTTGTTTGTTGTAGGATACGATCAGGGACACCTATTGAGCGTGGTGATTGGTGAGCAGGCCTTCAAGGATCTTTACATTCATGAGCTGACACATGATATGAGGCATGCGGCCGGATTTCCGTGTCATTAGGAGACTGTCATGAAAGCCTATCTTTTTATTTTAATTGTTCTCTTTTCTGGTTTTTCAGCAGGAATCGTCTATGGTTTTATCAATTTTGTTACGACTGAACCGTTTCTTGACTCTGCAATAGAGCTGGAAAACCGTGCAAAATTTCAAGCTGGCGAAGAAAAAGATACGCCTGAGTTTAGAGCCGAATATGATGCTTATAGGTACTGGCAGAAGAGCGGCATGGTGTTGGCAGGTGGAATCTATGGGCTTGCCACCGGCTCGCTTTTTGGAATTGTTTATGCTTATTCAAGAAAAGCCTTGTCGGGAAAACACGAGGTGCAAAAAGCACTCGTCTTGGCAGGCTTGATGTGGTTTACCGTATTCATGATCCCGTTTCTGAAATATCCAGCAAATCCCCCGACAGTGGGTGATCCAAACACTGTAATTTACAGGGCGATTCTCTATCTTTCTTTTATCGCAATCTCGGGACTTGGTGCTTTGGCTTTTTATCAAGTGTACAAAAAGGCTTCAAAAAACAAAAAAATCTTGGCATTTGCTGGTTATGCAATATTTATCAGCATTGCCTTTGTACTGATGCCTCAAAACCCCGACAAAATATCTGCCCCAATGGATCTAGTGAATGGATTCAGGGCAATGTCTGCAACTGGCGTGACCATCTACTGGATAATCAATGCCGTAATTCTTGGTGCGTTGTGGCAGAGGTTTCAAGCAAGGCACGAGTTACAAAAAGAACTTCAATAAAAGATCACATTAGAAAACTCCCAACTCAGATCCATTTTTAAAATCGGCACTAGGTTCTTGTTATTGTCGTAGAATTCAAAAT
Source organism: Candidatus Nitrosotenuis sp. (assembly GCA_038869975.1). Lineage (GTDB taxonomy): Archaea > Thermoproteota > Nitrososphaeria > Nitrososphaerales > Nitrosopumilaceae > Nitrosotenuis. The sequence continues at coordinate 7,244 of JAWCQC010000031.1, read as the reverse complement.
ATAGAATTCTCTTTTAATTTGTGCCAGATCGCCATAACTGACTAGAATTCTGTCTCCATCCTTTGGTACATAGTGCTGAAATTGTGGGTTTTGTCTGCCATTTACCACAAATGATATCTGATTGTCAAAATCGCTGCAGTATGATGTGCCGTTGTTTAATGTGAGGCAGTTCTTGGCAAGCGTCATATTCAGAGTCTGAAAAAGCATGCCCAGCCAAGCCCTCTTTGAGTGATTATGTAGCGTGACACCATCACCATTTTCAAAATGTGTCATTAGATCTTGGTTTTGATATGTCGCATCAGACAAGTCAAGCGCCATCCCTTTGACAAAGATCATGAGGGCTGCATGCACATGTTCTCCATTTGATTGAATAACTTTATGTGCCGTTGTGTTGCCAACAGATAAACTCGGAATATTTTTTGGTTGAATCATTACAAATGAAACCACGGAAACTCCTGCGAATATAGCAACGGAAATCAAAACCACTAGCATTGTAACCAGAATGATTTTTCGAGAGTTTTCTAATTTCATCTATTGTTCCCAAATATGACAAACATTTTTAGCGTTTCTTTACGAATTATTTATCACTCAAGCATACATACAAGAAAGTATGGCAAAAAGAAAACTAACCAAGTTAATCGTCATTTTGGTGTTTGTTGTTATTGCCGCAGCTGTATCACTTGCATTTCTTAGTTTTCTTCCCCGTAACGTGACTGAATCGGTAACTGTTATCACCGCAGATCAAACTGGATGCACCGTCCAAACGGCCGACAAATTCATCCTTAAAGTCAGACCCTGTGATGCAAAGCCTGGTGAGATCATCACAGCTACATATGATGAGAAGATGAAGGAACGGTTTCGTGCTACCACCCCTTGAGTACACAAAAATCCCATAAATCTTCATTAATCACATGCCTTCATTATGGACAATGCCAACTGTCAACATCCCTCAGAGTATGATAACAGAACACGTTAACTGGCACACCAAGCCAGGCAACCCAAGCCAAGGAGGTTGCGCAATACCTCAAGGTCAACCAGGTTCGGGTGCAGAGTTCCTCAACTGGCACAATGGGTTCATCTCACGATACAAACAATGGAGAAAACAAAACGGTGAGCCTGCAATAAAGGCGTGGTCCAAGATTCCCAAAAAGCTAAATCCGATTCCACCAAACCTAAACCCGCCTGACGTCATGGCATTTAACACACTTGATAGTTTTGGCATATTTCTTGAGGGTGGTGTTCATGTCATTTTACACACCAGAGCTGCAGATGTATACAATGAGCCAATTCTTGCATCATTTGAGTCGCCAAGAAGCTCGTACTTTTGGAAACTCCATGGTCTCATTGACAAGTGGAGAAAAAATTGGGTAAAGGCACACTAGACACCAATGGTTGAAAGACGATTCCATAGGAATGTTGAAACATTTCTTATCATCATTCTAAAATCAGGCTAATTCTGGAGTCGATTTCTCGTTATGTTGTATGTGCAATAATCAAATACTTTCTTGCCGACCTTGGATGCCAACAGCGATATCAGCGGCGTCAAAGCGCCATATACTACTAATGCAGGCCACAACTCTCTGTACCCTTCTATGATAGCGACATGGAATCCCAAATAGATCATGACGTAGCAAAGTAGAAAGAAGATCGTTTTAAAGAGATTAGATTTTTTGTGGCCTACAAAATCGACAATAATGGCAGGGGCCACGTAAACCAAAGCCAATATGGCCAGAGGCATGTGCTGGTGAAAATTTTGAAAAGACGTGATTGGGCCTTCTTGCAGATAGAGTGGCATAGAAAGTATGAACATGGTTGTAATCAATGGCCACAAACGAATCTCTTTTTGTAGCTGTAGGTAAAAGTAAACCAATATCCCTATGGCAAAGATATTGATGATTCCTCCATAATCTCCCAGTACCTGATATGGGCTGAGCAGATCAAAGGGTATCAAAACGAACAAGACTATTGATGAGATTGCAGACCATTGTAACATTAATGATAGTTTTGTGTCTTGCAACACATGTCTTCTAAAAACAGTGCCTAGCAGACCAATAATTGATAGTTCAGCAAGGAGATGTGGTGGACTCCAAACTATCAGGATGTCTGTTATTTGTTCCTGGCCAAAATTATTGTGCCACCATTCATCGGTAGGTCCAGATATTATGATTGCAGCAATAAAAAACCATGTTATTTTTGGAACAGAGCCCTTTGCACCATATAATAGAATTAAAAGAAAAAAGAGTGAGGAATACAAGATGAGGTGTGGCGGAATAAAAATTGACTCGCGTCCTATGTTTACATGCCAGAATGCATCAAAGCTTATGGCTGCTACTATAAGCAAGCTTGTTGCGGTAAAGCTGACTGTTTTTAGGGATTCATTTTCGGTGAACGATTTTATTGAAAATAAATTGCCTATCTTGTTCATCTATTACCAGGTTGTGTTAATGTAGAACATGATTTTATTTTAATGCTGTTTGTCATGCAAATACCCTTTCATGCTCAAGAGGTTGCCAAAAAAATCAGCAGCTGTATTTTGTAAAATTTGAGCAAGTGCTGTGTAATCTTACATTTGTAAAGTATGTTTGTTAAATATGGTATGAAGTGTATGGTGTATGTGCTACAAACAAAACCGGTAATCACCATACAGAATGTTGTGGCCTCGGCATCAGTTGGCCAAAGAATCGATCTTGATTACATCACAAAGGTCTTTCCAGATGTAGAGTATAATCCTGACCAGTTCCCAGGGCTAGTCTTCAGACTAGAGTCACCTATGACTGCAACGCTGGTTTTTCGTACCGGTAAAATGGTCTGTACTGGCTCAAAATCAGAAGAAGAAGCCATGCAAGCGGTAAGAACTGTAGTGCAAAATCTTCGAAGCGGTGGCATAAAAATAGAAAATGACGCGATCGTAACAATTCAGAACATAGTTGCTTCGGTAGACCTAGGCGGCAGAATACACTTGGAGGAGGCGGCAAGAACCCTCCCACGAAGCATGTATGAGCCAGAACAGTTCCCAGGTCTCATATACAGAATGCCTGATCCCAAAACAGTGAGTCTTATCTTTGCATCAGGAAAAATCGTATGCACCGGTGCAAAAAAAGAATCCGAAGTGCACAGATCGGTACACACCCTACATACATTGCTTAAAGAAAAAAATCTGATGGTCTAGCTCTTAGTTTTCGTTTCTGAAAAATTAGAGTTTTACAGCATCGTCTATGCTTGAAATTATGACTAGTCCCTTACTACCACCTTCAACATGTTTTTTTATTTTTGCTACTATTGAGTCAGCCAATTTGTCTTCTACGACAGCAACAACACAGTCAACCATATTGAACATGGCTTCTTTCATTTTTACTCCTCGCTGGCCGTGTATCTTTGATCTCCCTGCCTCTCCACGTCCTCGCGCATAGAAAACAGTTAGCCCTTTCTGGCCCGCCTGTTCTATCACTTCAACTATCTGCTCTAGTTTTCCGGATTGAAGATAGACTTCTATTTTTTTCATTGATCGTAAGAGCTGCTCGACAAGTATAAACATATTCGTCAAGATATTTACGAAAAAAATTGTCAAATTGAAATTTACATTTGTAAAGTTACAGTTTCCCATGAAATCCTGCATTTTTTTGTTGCCCATATGGACATAAATTAATTAAAACATCTTGAGAATTGATGTTAAATGTTTAAAGTACTGTCTAAAGGATCGCCAGCCAAACTTTTCATTTTGATAACTGGAGTTGCGCTGGTAATAGGCGGTGTGGTTGGGATATTTTTGGCAAATTTTGCAGTCACAACCCATGAAAGCTCTGAAATCAATCCAAGAACTGTCTTCTGGAGGCACATTCATGGTTTGGGTTTTGATCCTGCCCAAAGAAACACATTGTTTATTGCAACACATGGTGATTTTTATTGGAGTGTAAATGACAGCCCTCCAAGCAAAGTGGACGAGCAAAGAGCTGATTACATGGCGTTTAGTGCACCATATTCTCAAGGCGTGCCACTGTATGCAAGCGGACACCCCGCAACTGGCGGAAATACTGGACTGATAAAGAGCACGGATGGCGGCAAGACATGGCAACCGGTTGCTACAGTACTAGATTCACCAATTGATTTTCATGCGATGGGTGTGACAAAATCTGATCCTAATCTGATAATCGGATTTGATAGTGAGGGAAGGGGTCTTTTCAAAACTGTCGATGCTGGAAAGAATTGGCAGGCGTTGCAATTTCCTGATTATGTTTCAGCGCTTGCAATTTCTCCAATTGATTCCGATTTAGTATTTGCTGGAACCGGAAAGGGGATATACCAATCAAATGACGGTGCACAAACCTGGACACACATTGAGCAATACAAAGGACTTTCGGTATTTGCCCTTACATTTGATGAAAATGGGGTTCTCTATGCCTCAACTGACCAGTTTGGGCTTTCAAAATCTGCAGATCTTGGAAAGACTTGGGAAAAAATTAACACGCCAAAATTCACTACAACAAGTATTGCAGTAGATTCGCAAAACGACATTCTATACATTGCAGGATATGTGCCTGACGGCTATCAGGAAGTCTACCAAAGTTCAGACGATGGAAAGAATTGGAATTTGATTGGGACAAACAAGGAAATCAAGTAGAACGACAAATTTTGAAACTTTTCAAGGCACAACTATGGTTTCACCAAGAATACTTTTTTCCATCGTCCAGGTCCAATTTCCCCAACCAGACCAAGCTCAATCATAGTATGCATGTAGCGTTACTTGATACACGTACATTGGTACGCCTGACTGATGAGATGCATAGCATCCTCTATGTTTTTCTGTGATTTGACTGTAAACACCCTGTCAAAAGTCCAAGCAGGAGTTCTTTCGATTTTCTTTGTGATGCCCTTTTCATCCATAAAAGAATCATCACACTTTATGTTTACTTCCAAACAGTCTGGGAGAACTTTTACTGTGCAGAAATTTTTAAGTGGAGACGTCTGATAAGTAATCCAGTTCTTTCTTGATATTTCCTTGACATTTGACAGTGAACAAATCTGTTTGCTCAATGCAGAAAAGACATCCTTCAAGCCGCTGTTGGTTTTGTCTAGGTGTTTATTCACGGGAATCGTCGTCCATTTGAAGGTCCACTTCTTAGCTTCTTTCTCCAGAGTCTCTCTTGTGAAAGTAGTGAATTTGTGGATGGATTGGTTGCGGCTGTTCGTGTATGTCTCGAAAGGTATCGCCCTTACATCCGTTCCATCCTTTGCCAGATGCTCAACCACTTCGCTGAGCTGCTCTGAGATGCTATCTACAATTATGAAGATTCCTACGCCTCGCTCGATGATCTGAGACAAGTAATACATGTCAGAAATCTTCCCATCATTTTTCGCTTTGTTAGTCGTACTGACTAGAAACTTTGCCAAATCGTTTCTTGCCTCAGAGTTGTCCATGGCCAGTTTGAACCTAGAAAGCTGATTCATCACATGACGTACAATGTCATGAGAACTTAGCTCTACTTCAATGATGAAGAATTTGTCACTGGCAAGGTCGACTAAATAGCCATCTGGCGTACTTCCTATTCCGCTTTTGCTCACTATTTTTCTTTTGACATTGAAAAAATGGGTATTTTTTCCGAATAATTCCGCAGTGTGTTCTATTGCCAGCTTCTCTAATTCTTCTTCTCGCTTGTAGGAGTACAGATTGTAAACTTCATCATCAAATATGACAACCGGCACTCCTTCCTGCTGCATTTAGAATACTTTTTTCTATTTTCGTCTGGTGGTATAAATCTGCACCGATACTAACAAAATCAAAAAACTTATCATCATGTTAGTGTATTAAGAACTGGATGCCTGGTTTCAAAGACACGAAACTGAGGGCAGCGAATGCGGGTAATGTCAACCCACCCCCGGCACATACAATTGTTTTGTTCATAAATTAGACTGATTTTACCCATCCACGTTCTATTAGAATTTGTTTAGTCTCCGGTTTTATTCGAAATGCTCGAGTTGAAATATTATGTAGACGTTATACGAAATTTTTACCCTAGCAAGTGCTATCCTTTACATGGTTGGCCTGAGAGTCGATGATTTACTGCCCTGGTATGGTATAACATACGATACCACAAAGGCGTCCTGTAGACTGACTCGGAGTGAGCGGAAAACAAAATACCGCAGTGACGGTGAATGGGAGAATTCCGCTGCATCAGGCATTATACACAACAAGGAGGTGATTATACAATAATCAACATCGGAATTGACGTTCATAAGAGAAAATGCGTTGCAACACTCAAAGATTCATCACGGCAGATTCTGCAACAGGTCACATTTGATAATGACTCAGACGGCATAACAGAATTTATCGATTCCATCAAACAAAGACATGATGATGCCAGAGCAGTATGCGAGTCCACTGCCAATTACTGGATCAGACTGCACGATACACTGGAGGAAAACGGCATCGATACCATTCTGGCGCATCCTGCCAAAACCAAGATTATAGCGCAGGCCAAGCTAAAAAACGACAAGCTTGATTCAGAAATACTTGCAGATCTACTAAGATCAGATATGATATGTGAGTCATTTGTTCCAGACAAACACTATCGAGAATTGCGCAACCTGGTAAGAACAAGACTGGGATTGATCAGAACCAGAACCACATACAAAAACAAGATCCATTCGATTCTGGCAAAATACGAGCATGACTTTACTACAAGATCTCAAAGAAAGGGATTGCGTGGTTGCGCCAGATTACACTGACACAAACAGGATGGCAATGGACGCATACCTTGACGGTATCGCGATGATGCAGATAGACGCCTTTGAATCCAGGATGGCGTCAATATCAACATACGATGACAGGGTGAGGCTGCTCATGACCATTCCCGGAATAAGCTACGTCACGGCACTGATATCTGAAATAGTTGACATCTCAAGATTTGCAACGCCGGAAAAACTAGTGGCATATGCAGGACTGGCACCATCACAAAGAGACAGCGGCAATACAAGGAGATCAGGCAACATAACAAAGCGGGGTTCGACGTGGATCAGATACGCGATGGTAGAAGCTGCCCACACCACAATACACAGCGATTCCAGGATTGGGAAATTCTATTCCAGGATAGCTGCAAGACGCGGTCCACAAAAGGCAAAGGTAGCAGCTGCCAAGGAGATGCTTGTGATAATCTGGCACATGTTACAAAACATGGAACCATACCGCACCGAAAACAAGGAACTAACGGAAAGAAAGAGAATGGAACGGGATTCAGATTCTGTCTGAT
>JAWCQC010000030.1:0-17134 GCA_038869975.1 Candidatus Nitrosotenuis sp. | reverse complement strand
CACTGGCACGCTGGCAAGCCCGCACATCTGGGACACCGGTAACGGAATCGGTGCATGGACCGGAACACCGGAAGGCTACGAGCAACAAGCTATCAACGTCCTCGGAGCTTTGATCTCTGTAGGCTATGCATTCGGAATCACCATAGTGATTCTCAAAGTAATGGATGCAGTATGGCCTGGAGGAATCAGGGTTACTCCAAAGGAAGAAGAGGTAGGACTCGACCTAGCTCAGCACGGCGAAAGAGCATACGTAAACGAATAGGAAAATCCCTCCTTTCTTTACTTTTTATTTACAAAATAATTTTAACACAAATCAGGAAATCTAAATCGTGTTTATCACAACTACAAAACTTGCAAAAGAACTAGGCAGTCCAGATCTTCTCATCATAGATGCAAGATCCTACAAAGAATATACGCAGGGCCACATCCCAGGTGCGGTGAATCTGGATCTTTTTGCATTTCACTGGTTCGATACATCAAAGCAAGGAATCGAGATCTTCAACGAACAAACAAGGAAAATTCTATCTTTTGCAGGTGTGAGTGAGCAAAAAAAAGTCGTGTTCTACGATGACATCTCGGGAATGCTTGCCTCACGCGGCGTGTGGCTTTTGATGTATTTTTCACATCCCGCCGCCTTTATGCTTGATGGCGGCCTAAAAAAATGGCAGTCAGAAAAGCTGCCCATTGAGACAAAGACGAACGGCTTCCTACCATCAAAATTCGACGGAAAGATAAACCGAAAAATCATTGCCAATTATCAATATGTTAACGAAAACCTAGGCCGACTGGTGCTAATTGATGCGCGCTCAAAAGAAGAATACGACGGCACAGTAATTCGGGGGGCGCGACGTGGCCACATCCCAAGCGCAATCAATGTTGATTTTAATCTGAACATAGCCGAGGACGGCACACTCAAGGACGAAAAACAGCTTGACAAGCTTTACAAAATTCCCAAAGATGCTGAGGTGGTCACATACTGCCAGGGCGCATACAGGGCCGCAAACTCGTTTTTGGCGCTAAAAAAACTCGGATTCGCAAACGTCCGAGTTTACCTTGGCTCCTGGGGCGAATGGTCCAATCGCACAGAACTGCCAGTTGAGTAACTATTTTCTTTTCCAAATGAGTTGGTTGTACAACAACTCAGGCACCACTTGCCTGAACGGTTGAGCGCCGCCGTCGTACCACTTGGTAAAGAACTCGTAAAGGTGGAGCCTCAATGACTGGATGTAAACTATGAGTCCTTCGATCATCATGATCCCCAAGTTTCCTCCTACGATCATCGCGATTCCTCCAGGCGACGACCAGCCGCCAAGAGAATGGAAAGAATTGTTTACCGTGAGCAGCAACGCGGCATGCACAAGCAGCATGATCCCAAGTCGTGCATAGCTGATGGTGTGCGCAAGACATTCTACTGTCTTGCCCAAAAGAACTTCCATGATCACGTTTGCAGCACTACCACCGTCCTCGGGGTGGTGCTTTGCGTGCAGGATTCCGCCAACCATCATGGTTGCCATGGAACCCAAGACGATGACTACTGCTATTCTTGTAATTATCCAGACTCTTGCCCAGTCGCCAAGAAATACCGTCACCCACGGGACGACCTCGTTGTGCGACCTAGAGTACATATTCATGACGTCGTAGCTGGAACCTATTGCACACATCATGATGACAACGATTCCACCGTACAGAGTCAGGTTTGGAATTGCTTCAAGAAACATCATCTGCGTGTGGCCTTCCTTTTTGAGCTTCCTGATTCTTAGGATGAAGGCCCACACAAGGTGAATTATTCCAAGAAATATCGAGACTTTGAGTATTGTGATTACCTGCTCAAATGTTAGCTCTGCAACACTGATTACTCCAACAAGCCACGAGACCGGCTTTAGAGGTCCCTCCAGAAGTTTTTCGAACGGAGACAGGTGGTCTATGTGGAACCCAAACATCTCTCCTGCCCCGACGCCTGCGACTGCCGCCGATGCGCCTGATATTGCAATGAGCATGCCCCATCTTGACATGACGCCTTGACCCTTCATCTTAAAGAGGAGGCCTAGGCCCATCAACAAAAGACCGTGTCCAAGATCGGCAAACATCACGCCATAAAAGATGGGCCACATAAGCGAGATCATCGGAGTCGGGTCTGCCTCGCCGCGCTTTGGTATGCCCTGACTTTGCGTGATTACCTCAAATGTCCTCACCCACCTCTTGTTATCAAACAGCGTGGGCCTTTCATGTAGCAACTTTGGATCCTTGATGTCCTCGGTGATGGACATCCACTGCTTTGTAACTTCCTTGAATTTTGATTCCATGTTCTTTGGTATGTAGCCCTGAATCACAGCAAACCTCTTTGTGCCTCCAGGCTTTCGAAGAGTCTCGAGGACCTCCTTTGCCAAAAATGCGCTCTCGTGAAGCGACAAAATGTCTCGGCGTATGGACTGCTTTGTTTTTGCCAGCTCGTCTTCAAGCGACTTGAGCTTTTTTTCAAGCTCTGCAAGCTTTGACTCTATGAGAGAGTATGCCTGGGAGGGCACCTGGGGTAGCCACTGAGGTATGACAAAAGGATTCGAGTTAAAGCTACGGAATATCTTGAGTATCTTGTCAGACTCGCTTGCAAGACCGATCACGATCACTGCTATTTTGTCTTTTGTCTCAAGCTCGTACCTGTAAAGTGTGACTCCCTCTAGGGCGCGGCTGACCTCGGCAAACTCTGAGGAATTTATAACAAAAAGGTTTGTGTAAAAATACTTCATAAAACCAAAACCGCCAATATCCACGTTGAGCTTCTTTACCACATCGAGTGTCTCCTTTATGGTGGAGTATTCGTCTATGGACCTCTGAGTGGCAGCTGCGTCTTCGAGAAGCTTTGCTGGGCCGTCGATTATTGAAGGAGCTTTCTTCTCCAAGTCTGCGACCATCGCCTCGATCTCGTCAAGCTCGTACTGTTTCTTTTTGATGACTGTTCCCTTGAAGAGTACCTCCATGATACCAACCTGAAGTGGTATCTGCAGCCCCTTGACCACATCGTCAATTGCCTGGTACGTCTTTTGCGCCCGCAGCAAAAGGTCGTCGATTTCAGGAGTCACAGTGTCGTTTTCAGTCTCTATTTTGTGAAACCATTCAAATTCGGCAAGACGGGACACTGCCTGCGGTGATTCTGATCTAGGCAAAATGATGCTACCAAGCTTTAGATCAGCTACGACCAAGACACCTTAACGGATTTTTGGAGGATTTTAAAATCTTTCCAAACCTGACGGCGCCAAAACTCGTCATGGGCCAGAGCACCCCAAACATTAAAATCCGTTGCAAATTGGAGCCAGACTAATGGGCGTTGACTCGGCGTTAGAACGCACTGTAGAAAAAATTCTCCAAAGCACAGAAGAGCAGATCCTGTCCAGCCTAAAAGAGGCCCTCAAGTCCTCACAAGCAACGCTCTCCAACTCACAAGCTTCACTTGAGCAAGAATATGACAGGATAGTATCAGAAGGCAAAAAGGAGGCAGAAAAGCTTGAAAAACAGATAGTCGGAAACGCCGACCTGGAAGCAAGAAACAAGCAGCTCTTGCTGGTCGAGGAGTCAATAGAAAAGGTCTTTGCAAAGGCAGTCAAAAAAATCCAGGACGGAAGCAGAGATAAAAATTACACTAATCTGATCTCATCGTTGTTACAAGAATCAATCGATGCAATAGGTACATCGGAAATCATAATTCAGACAAACTCAAAAGACAAAGCGGTTGTGGAGTCACTTCTCCCCAAGTTCAAAGGGGCCACGCTTTCGCCGGAGCTCATCGACTGCCTCGGCGGCATCAAGGTGCAATCAAAGGATGGCACCATGACATTTGACAACACGATCGATGCACGACTTGAACGCCTGAAGCCTTTAATAAGGAAAGATATTGCATCAAAATTCGGAAGGTAGAAGGTATGGTAGCTAAAGGAAGAATTGTTTGGGTCAGCGGCCCTGCGGTCAAAGCAGACGGCATGTCTGATGCAAAAATGTATGAAACAGTTTCCGTTGGAGACGCAAAACTCATCGGCGAGGTAATTCGTCTCACGGGAGATGTAGCATTTATTCAGGTTTACGAATCAACAAGCGGCCTCAAGCCTGGCGAGCCGGTAGTCGGAACGGGAAACCCGCTCAGCGTCCTACTTGGCCCAGGAATCATCGGCCAAATTTATGACGGAATCCAAAGGCCACTAAAAGACTTGGCAGAAAAATCAGGCTCCTTCATCGGACGCGGAATCACAACCACGCCGGTGAACATGACAAAAAAATACAAGTTCACACCCAAAGTCAAAGTCGGTGACACAGTAGAGCCTGGCAGCATCATAGGAAGCGTGCAAGAAACAGATCTCATTGAACACGGCATAATGGTTCCACCGGATCATCCTGGCGGAAAGATAACCAAGATAGTCGGCGAGGGCGAGTACGACTTGGAAACTGAGCTTGCGTCAACGTCGGAAAGCAAGACGCCAATCAAAATGTACCATTACTGGCCGGTAAGAAAGCCAAGGCCGTACAAAAGCAGGTACGACCCGACCATCCCGTTGCTCACGGGGCAGCGTGTCATAGACACCTTCTTCCCGATCGCTAAAGGCGGAACAGGATCCATTCCGGGCGCCTTTGGCACAGGAAAAACAGTCACCTTACACCAAATCGCAAAATGGGCCGACTCCCAAGTTGTGGTGTACATTGGTTGCGGTGAGCGCGGCAATGAGATGACCGAGGTGCTCGTAGAATTCCCACACCTCAAAGACCCTAGAACCGGCAAGCCGTTGATGGACAGAACCGTTCTTGTTGCAAACACAAGCAACATGCCGGTGGCCGCAAGGGAGGCAAGCATCTACACGGGTGTGACGATTGCAGAATACTACAGAGACATGGGCAAGGACGTAGTGCTTGTCGCAGACTCGACAAGCAGGTGGGCAGAAGCACTCAGAGAGATGAGCGGCAGGCTGGAAGAAATGCCAGCAGAGGAAGGATACCCCTCATATCTGGCATCAAGATTGGCAGAATTTTATGAAAGGGCGGGACGCGTCAGGGCCCAGGGCAGCCCAGACAGGGACGGCTCTGTAACTCTGATTGGCGCCGTATCACCGTCCGGAGGAGACTTTACAGAACCAGTCACAACACACACCATGAGATTCATCAAGACCTTCTGGGCACTCGATGCCAAGCTAGCATACTCGAGGCACTACCCATCGATCAACTGGATGAACAGCTATTCCGGGTATCTGTCAGATATCGCAAAATGGTGGGGTGAAAACGTATCAAAGGAATGGTTTGAGCTAAGGCGTGAAGCATACGGAATCTTGCAAAGAGAGGACACACTCAAAGAAATCGTAAGGCTCCTTGGACCTGAAGCATTGCCGGACGAAGAAAAACTCATTCTCGAGGTTGCAAGAATGATCAAAATAGGAATCTTGCAGCAAAACTCTTTTGATGAAGTGGATACGTACTGCAGCCCACAAAAACAGTTCAAGCTTCTCACACTCCTTGTCGATTTCTACAAGAGGGGCCAGGCAGCACTAAAAGACGGAGCATCGCTTGCAGACATTAGAGCTATGCCAGTAATTGCTACATTGCTCAAGGCAAGAATGGAGGTGCCAGAAAACCAGCTGGCAAAACTCGACCAGATAGCAACCGCGATCGATTCAGAGTTCAAAAAGATAACCGGAGTGAAGGTTACAGCTTGAGCGCACAGGGCGGAGTACAGTACAGCAAGATCGCAGAGATCAAAGGCCCGCTCGTCATAGTTGACGGCGTAGAAAGCGTTGCATTCGACGAGCTGGTGGAGATCCAAACAACCGACGGACAAAAAAGACTCGGCAAGGTGCTCGAAGTAGGTGGCAACAAGGCGATCGTTCAGGTCTTTGAGGGAACAACAGGCCTTTCAGTCTCAGGAACCAGCGCAAAGTTCGTGGGCAAAGTCATGGAGATGCCGGTGTCTGAGCAGGTGCTCGGCAGGGTCTTTGACGGCCTAGGCAGACCAATCGACGGCCTGCCGGATCCAATTGCAGACAAATTCCTAGACATCAACGGCGCTCCAATGAACCCAGAACAAAGAGAGTACCCAAGAGACTTTATCCAGACTGGCGTCTCAGTCATCGACGGAATGCTCACACTCGTCAGGGGGCAAAAACTTCCAATATTTTCAGGCTCTGGAATGTCGCACAACATACTTGCAGCACAGATCGCAAGACAGGCAACAGTGGTTGGCACCACAGACGAATTTGCAGTGGTCTTTGCGGCAATCGGCGTGCAGTATTCTGAGGCGGAATATTTCAGAAGAAGCCTTGAGGAATCGGGGGCGCTAAAACGAAGCGTTCTGTTTTTGAATCTGGCAGACGATCCTGCAATCGAGAGGATCATCACGCCAAGGGTGGCACTCACCGTGGCAGAATATCTTGCTTACGACCTTGGCATGCATGTACTTGTAATTCTGACTGACATGACAAACTACGCTGAAGCTCTAAGGGAGATCAGCGCGGCAAGAGAAGAGGTGCCAGGAAGAAAGGGATACCCAGGATACCTGTACACTGATCTTTCCACAATATACGAGAGAGCAGGAAGACTGCGCGACAAAAAGGGCAGCGTCACACAGATGCCGATTCTCACAATGCCTTCAGACGACATCACACACCCAATTCCGGATCTTACAGGCTACATCACCGAAGGCCAGATCGTATTGGGCCGTGATCTCTTCAGACAGGGAGTGTACCCGCCGGTAAACATATTGATGAGCCTTTCTCGAATCATGAAGGACGGAATAGGCGAAGGAAGGACGCGAGCCGACCACCAAGAGATCTCAAACCAAAACTATGACGCTTATTCTAGAGCCCAAGAAGTACGCGCACTTGCAGGAATTGTAGGCAAGGCGGGCCTCACAGGAGTCGACCTAAAATACCTCGAAGTCGGCGACGCCTTTGAAAAAGAGTTCCTCACACAAGGTGTGGACGAAAACCGCACCATAGAAGAGACACTGGCGCTTCAGTGGAAGGTAGTCTCTCTCCTGCCTAAAAACGAGATCACCAAAGTCAAAGACAAATTCATCGAGCAGTACTACAAGGAAAGATAGCTAGATGTCTTTTGGGCAAAATGTCGCGGCAACCAAGATCGAGCTGCTCAAATACAAGCGCTCAAGTCAGGTCGCCACCATGGTTCAAAAGATTCTCGACGACAAAAGAAAGGTACTACTAAAAAACATAGAAGAGATGATCACAGAGGCAAACAAGGCAAGGGGAGGCATCTGGGAGCCGCTCCAGGACGTCTACAAGTCGGTAAATGACGCCTACCTCTCTCTGGGGACTGCCACGGTGGACTCTGTTGCCCAGTCTGCCCCTGCGGTCATGGAAGTGGACACCAAGGTGCGAAGGATTGTAGATGTATCGATTCCCACACTAAACGTAACAGAAAAAGACACAAAGTCAATGCCTTACGGTTTTGCAGACACGAACTCCTCAATTGACAGGGCCGCAAAGCAGATCAAGGTTCTCTTGCCAAAGATCTGCAAGGCAGCAGAGTACGAGAATTCTATTTTTGCCTTGGCAAAGGCACTTGAAAAAACACAAAAACTCCTAAATGCGCTTGAAAACGTTATCATACCGCAGTACAGGCTGCGCATCAAATTCATCTTGGCAACACTTGAAGAAAGAGAAAGAGAGGAATTCGCAAGATTAAAAAAAGTAAAGGCGGTCATGGAGAAGAAGAAATAATGGCAAAGCAAGACATCAAAAAACTACTGGAGGAAGCAGACAGATCACTTCAAGCTGAATACGAAGCTCAAGCAAACACAATCAAAACAGAATTGAGATCTCTGAAAACAAAAACGCTGGACAAAATTCAAAAAAGCATACCATGATTTAAATAATGGACACCTTGGAGCATAATCGAAAATGAAAACTTTCGCACTACTTTTGGCGACAGTCGTGACACTTTCAGCAATGACAGGCCTTGCATTTGCAGCTGAGGAAGGGGCTGCTGCATCAACAGACTCTGGCTCACTGAAGATTCTAGGCGCAGGTTTGGCATTCGGTCTTGCCGCATTCGGTGCAGGCATCGGGCTTGGTTATGTGGGATCTGCAGGTCTTGCTGTAATCAGTGAAAACCCAGCATTACAGTCAAAAGTATTCATCTTCGTAGGTATGGTCGAGTCAATCGCAATCTACGGAATAGTCATGATGTTCATTATCTTGGGACAATAAGTCCCCACCACTTGTTTTAATTTTCAATAATATCTTATCTGGTTTACATCGAGTATTCTCATACAGTACTTGCAGCGAAGCACGCGTCCTGTCTTGTCTATTACGTCCATGACCGAATCGATGTCTTCATGGCTGTTTGTGATGCAGTCGGGGTTTGAGCAGCGGAAGATCTTTTCTATCTTGTTTGGAAGGGATACGCGCCTCTTTTCGACCAGCTTGTAGTCTTTAATTATGTTTATTGTGGCGCTCGGCGAGATGACGGCAAGCTTGTTTGTGTCGTAGTCCTGCAGGTACCTGTTTTCAACCTTGATTATGTCTTTTTTGTTGAACTTGCCGCTTGGCACGTTGAGCGCAATAGTGATGACGTTGCCATCCTTGCCGTCTATTCCAAGCGCCTCAAGCACCTTGAGGCCCTTGCCTTCCTCAATATGGTCTATGACTGTACCGTCCTTTATCCGCCTTACGATCAGGTTTGACTCCTGCATCAGAATACTTTGTATAGTAACCAGTATATATGATTGAAAGAAATGATCGATTTTTACCAAAAAGACATCATATCTGTGCGTGACCTTGACAAGGACAAATTCGAAAAGATCTTTGCGGCCACGGACAAAATAATCAAAATGGATCCAAACCACAGACGCGAAATTGGACGGGGAAAGACGCTGGGATACCTGTTTTTCGAACCAAGCACACGCACGCGTCTCAGCTTCCAGGCGGCAATGGCGCTTATTGGAGGAACCTCGTTTGGAATAGCAGACGTATCTTCATCTTCGACAAAAAAGGGCGAAAGCCTTGCGGACACCGTAAGGATGATGTCGATTTATTCTGATGCGCTGGCGCTGCGCCACCCACTGGACGGCTCAAGCAGGTTTGCCGCAGAGATCTCAGAAAAGCCAGTACTCAATGCGGGAAGCGGAACAGAGGAGCATCCGACCCAGGCCATACAAGACCTCTACACAATCAAAAAAGAAAAAGGCAGAATCGACGGCCTCAAAATCGGCATCGTAGGAGACCTCAAGTACGGAAGAACGGTATACTCTCTTCTGTACGCGCTCTCAAACTATGATGTGGACATACGTCTTGTGTCTCCCGAGTCGCTCAAAATCAGATCAGACTCAATCTATGAAATCCAAAAAAAGCTTTCACTAAAAGAATCGACAAACTTGGATGAATTCATAGACGACCTAGATGTGGTGTACGTGACTAGAATACAAAAGGAGAGATTCCCGGATGAAGAAGAATACCAGAAGGTGCGCGGCAGCTACAAAATCGGGCTTGATGTAGTGGGAAAAATGAAAGACGACTCGATCATACTGCACCCACTCCCAAGAATCGACGAAATCTCAACAGACGTAGACAAAACCAAACAGGCAAAATACTTCAAGCAGGCAGAGTACGGAAAATTCACGAGGGCAGCTCTGCTTGCAATGATTCTAAGTGAGAACAGCCTTTAGAAACTATTTTTCGCAGACCGTCTTGCTTCCTTCGTTTGCATTGTACAAGTCTACGATTGCCTGCACATTGCACTCGGAAATGTACGGTATGGTCATGTCGATTGAGGGAGCCATGAGGTCTTCTGGCGCAGTCGAGTGGCCAAGGCCGAGGGCATGGCCGAACTCATGTCTTAGTATGGTAGCAAGCTGCTCGTCTGTGAGATTTGAAATGTCGTAAATTGTGATAAATGACTTTAGTATCTCATTGTTTTCTGTGATGGATTTTGTGTAGCCGGTGTAGCCATCACTGTCTTTTATGTTGGACAAAGTGATTATGATGTCGCCCTCACCACCGGAGCTGTCTACAAAGTTAAAGTCTGCTGGGATCTTGTATTTTGTCTGCACATTTGATACGCTCTTGAGAGCGCCGGCCCAGCCCTCATAATAAGTGGACGTTGAACCCTTTGGCCCCTTGTGTACCAAGGAATCATCAAACTCCAAGGCGCGCTCAGAAAGTATCGCATTTTTGATTACATCCAGCTGATGATCTGTGACACGCGGCGATTTGAGGATATTCACATTTAGTGTGGTTCCCACAAGGCGCCACGACTTCCATGTGTCTACTGTATCGCCGCGGAGGTTTTCGGTAAAGTATCTTGTCTTCAGTACTGTCTGCGGTTGTGGGTGATCAGTCAGCATATCGCCAATGCCGGATACCATGATCAACAAAAATACGGCAGGCAGAACGCACAGCTCCGCTACAAGCAGTGCCTTTGATCTTGACTTTTTGATTTGTTTTTGGATTTGTGTTATCTCTTTTACAAGCTCTTCCTGATGTTTTTTGAGCTCCTCAATCGAATCACCCTGAATGAGGTCGAGGCTTTGCCATTCTGTGTTTTTGTTTTGGAGCTGTTTTATTTGGGCTGTGGTCTCCCCGAGCTCCTTTTTCATAAGCTCTAGGTGCTCCTTTAGGCGATTCAGTGAGTTATTTGGCATCAGAGTTCCTCGCAGAGGATCTCAAGTACGTCCTGCGGAGTTATGACCTGCTCCGAAGTCATCACACAGGGGTATCTGGAGTTGATCATGATCTTGCAGATGTCAGAAAGTGCCATGCGCTCTGAAATCAAAGTAGGTGTGATGGTCTTGAAGGTGCTAGCGCTAAGCTCAAGAAGGTTCTGGACCTGTGGCGTATTTAGTTCCTTTATCTTTTCAAGCAGGATCTCAGAGTTCACAAATGAAATTTCACCCTCAAGGAGAGCCAACTGGTTTCTGTCTTTGGTTAGTATTTCGACGACGTTTCTGATTGTATCTTCTCTTTTGTACGTTGGAATCTGCTTTTTGGGAAAAGAGGAAGCAGATATGTTGTTCTTGCATAATGCGCCAATCTCGAGAACCTGCCTAATAGAGAACTGCGAAAAGCTTGTCCTGTCGTTTTGAATAATGGTAAAAGGGTTCCTTACGCGCTCCATCCTCTTTAAGATACTGGCAACATTGACGTTTCTGGAGTCTATGTAATAATCCACATTCATTATCTTGGTGACAACGGAGTCAAAAAAGCCTGGAGTTGGATCCTTTTGGAGGCCGTTAATTACCTCGGAGGCGCTCACAGTACCGATTGGGAACTCATCTTCCACGACCACAAGATTGCTTGTGATGTCGGAAATTCTTGCGAGCATCGATGTGGCAATCCAGATGTTGTCGTTTGGTGTGATGGTCGAGATTGGAATTGACAGGAGCGAGTACGGCAACACCTCCTCAAAGGTGCACGTGTCTAGCGTGGTGTCGTCGCCGCTCAGCAGGGACTGAAACACCAAGCTTCTTTTTTGCTTGTCAGAATTTTTCAGAATCCTGCCAAACGTGCCAAGCTTACGACCAAAGTTTAATTTAGCTAATCTCATCACTACTCCGTTTCTGCTAATTTACACTTGAAAATCAAATTTCATAATCAAGCTGATGTTCGAATTGAACATACGATTTTTTTGTTTGTTTAATAAACAAAAAACCGTGTTCTGTGCAAAACTCCAAAACTTATTTTTTTATTGTGAGCTGCCCTTTCTTTTTCAACATAAAACCAGCTGCACCGATTGCTCCGGGAACTATGATCAATATGGGATCAAAACCAAAGATCTCAAAGGAGTACTGCTCTTGTGCTTGCCCTTCGACTATGGGCACATCGTCAGAAATCACTTGAATCGTCTTTGTCACGGCGGCATCAGGGTACAGCTGTCCGCTTACAGTGGCCTTGATTGTGACTTGGGGGCCTAGTGGCATAATTGACGCTGCAGCCTCGCCGGTCGGCCCAGTGGTGCTGTCGGCCATATCTAGGGAAGCACCATCGACTTGCCACCGCACATTCAGTCCAGCAAGCGGCTTTCCTCCGGAGCTGGCAGATGCGGTCACAATGAGGCCCTCTGCAGCATTTATGGAATCGGGCGCAGTGATGCTAAGCTCCGGCACAAGACTACTTATTGTTATCTTGTCTTTGAGGAGCGGAAGCTCTTTTGAGAGGAACGAAATCTCGGTCTCGCCGCTTGCCTTTGGCGCTACGTCAAACAAGATGTAGTGGTTCCCCTTGGGTATAGTCACCTTTGAAGGAACGTCCAACATCTGTTGATCCTTTACAACCACGCTGATCTCTACGTCGCTTGTTGCATACGTAGGAATGCCTGCAGAGTTTACCAGTTGGATAGCAAACACATCGTTGTTGCCTACAAAAATAGTCTTGGAGTGATCAAAGATGAGATTTGCTGGATCCAATGAAAGATTCTCAATTGTGGCAGTGTCTTCAAAATCTCCAACCTCGACTGCCAATGCTGCAGTCCCCTTCTTTTGCGCCTTGGCATCGAGTATCACCAGATTGTCCTTTGGCAAGATCTTCTTTGGCTGAACTTCGACGTATTGATTTGGTGCAACGAAAACCTCTTGGGCTTCTGGGAAGTTTGTGACTTCGGCGCCGTCCTTCAGATAGAGGACAAGCGGAAAACTAGTGCCTGCAAGAACATCTGGTATCAGGGGCTCTGCAACAAGCTCCAGAGAGTCCTTGTCTGGGCCAAAGATATCCACGCTTGTAAGCTCTACATTGTTTACGACTGGCCTAAGCTCGAGGTCGGAAGGAGCGCTGTTGCTCACGGTGCCGTACACTAGAGCACTCTGGTCGCCCTTGATGATGGTGACATCGGGGACGGAAAGAGATTTGCTGTCAGACGAGTCAATCTTTATCTGCATGTTTCTTTTCGCAACAACTGGGTTTCCGTTTTCGTCCTCCAAATATACAACGCCTATCAGTTCGGATCTGCCAGTGGTCAATACAGGCAGAGTCTCAAACTTGACTATCTTGTCGTCCATCAGCTCTAGATCCTTTGCTACAATCTCCTCGCTTTCTACAACTAGGGGATCCTGAGTGGACATGATTAGCTCATACGTGTCTTCAATGCCTTGCGGCAGGGAGTACTGCGTGTAAGCCCAGTACGACCCCTTGCTTATAGAAAAATAACCAGATGATTTGTAGTTGTAAGTCGAACTGTAGTTGGTGGCTTCGTTATCATCCGAGTCCACAAGCTTGTAGTAAACAGTAATGTCCTTTTGTGCAAGGACGGGCCTTCCACTGGAGTCCTGCAGCTGTGCTATGATGAAACCCTTCGATGCGTCATGGATGGTAAGCGTCTTTGGATATGTGTATAGCTTTACAGTGAGATCTTCGTCTTTTTCAACCGTCACCGTCGCGCTTTCGGTCTCAACGCCAGGTGAAGTAGCATACAATACCGCGGTACCTGGCTTTTTGATGCTGAATTTGGTATATGCAAAGTATTCGCCCTTCTTGATGATGAGGTTTTGCGTAGAGAACTCAACAATGTCCCTGCTCGCAGTGCTGAGTGTGACTACTGTGTCCTCTTTTGCAATGACTGGAAAGTCGTCCTCGTCTGCCAGCTGTACTGCTATGTATCCCTCGCTTAGGCCGCTTGTGGTGAAGGTGTCAGGGGTGACTTTGATCAGCAACGTTGCCGCGTTGTTTTTGTTTCCATACACTGTGACTGGAATCTCTTTTGATGTAAACCCGGGTGCAGCAAGATAAATCGTGGTGGTTCCGGCCTTGCCTGTTCTGATTGTGACTTCGGTCACAAGCGAGTTGCCTTCCTGTACCCCCTCGACGTGCAACACGGACGAATCAAGCGACGTGACAGTCAGGCCTGAAATTTTGGTTGGGATCATCCGGGTTCCATCGGTGACAAAAACGTGCATCTTTGCTTCTGAGTTTTCTACGAGCTTTGAGGGAACAAACCTGACGTCAAACTCTTCAGCATACGCTAGGCTGACTGTGATAGTGTAAGCTATGAATACAGCTAGGATTATACCTAATCTCAAACATTCTTTTGCCCTAAAAAAATCATATAAGACGGTGTTTGAGCTTTTTGAACAAATACTACGATATTAGAAAAAATCTTTGAAATTTACTCAATGTAATGGGCTCATCTGATGATATCGTCCTCAACCAATTGCACCTAGTAAACGGTCTTATCAAACGCCTAATAGAAAGTCAAGGCATCAAAAATGAACTGGACTTGAAGCAGAAAGTGGAGTTGCCGTTTGATATCAAATCGAAGATACAGAGCATGCTAAAGGTCAGGGAAAAACTCCAGGGGCGGCTGTCCAAGCAAAACCAAAGAAAGCTGTCGGACAAGGACATGGACCTGCTTGTTGGAAATTTTTATTTTTACGACAGACAGTACGGAAAGGCAATCGCATTATATGAAAAATCCCTCAGGGCAGACCCGCAGGACATCGCAGCGCTCATCAACAAAGGAATAGCCGCATCAAAGCTTGGCAACCACAAGGAGGCAATCTCGCTCTTTGACAGAGTACTTGAAATCGATCCGCAATATTTTGAGGCGCTGCATTGCAAGGGTGACTCGTTGGCAGTGCTCTCAAAGCATGATGAAGCACTCTTTTGCTATGAGCAGACTCTTCAGCTGGATCCAAACTACTTTGACGGCCTCTACAAAAAAGGACTGGCGCTGTTCAATCTGGCAAATTATGAAGAAGCAATCTCGTATTTTGACAAGGCACTAAACATAGAGCCAAATCACCCACAGATCCTAATCAACAAAGGCATAGCCGCATCAAAGCTTGGCAACCACAAGGAGGCAATCTCGCTCTTTGACAGGGTGCTGGAATCAAATCCAAAGTCTTTTGATGCCATGTATAACAAGGGCCTCTCGCTTGTTGAAATAGGTGAGTTTGAAGCCGCCCTGTCCTGCCTTGATAAAACGCTTGAGATAGATCCGCACCATGCGGACGTGCTCTTCAGCAAGGGAGTGTGTCTGTCAAGGCTTGGAAAGCATCAGCTTGCGATATCTTATTTTGAAAAAACACTGGAATTCAATTCGGCACACATACTTGCCCTGTATAACAAGGGGCTGTCGCTGCTCCAGATAGGCAAGAAATCTGATGCCTTGGAGTGTTTTGATAAAGCATTGCAGATAGATTCTGATTTTGTTGATGCAATCTTGCAAAAAGCCAACATACTTGGCTCCCTGCGTGATCACAGGCAGGCACTCAAATATTTTGAGATGACACTCAAGAAAGAGCCACTAAACGTTGACGCCCTGTATGGGAAGGCAGAGGCCATGTCGTATCTTGGCATGCACGAGCAGGCAATCTCAGTATATGACCAAGTGCTTGAGATATCGCAAAATCATTTTAACGCACTCTGCAACAAAGGCCGCACACTCCAGCTACTCAGCCAGTATGCCAAGGCATTGGAGTGCTTCGATGCAGCGCTGCGGATCAACCCAAAACACGGCGACAGCATCTTCAACAAGGGCTTGTGCCTTATGTATCTTGGACACAACGAGGAGGCAATATCATGCTTTGACAAGATTCTAGCAATAAATCCAAACCACCTTGAAACTACCATAGGCAAGGCAGTTTGTTTGTCACAGCTTGGCCGTCGCACAGAAGCTCTGGTGTATTTTGATAGAGTTCTTGCCGCCAGCCCTAACAACGCAGACGCAATATATCACAAAAGCATGGTGTTGTCACAGCTTGGCCGCCACACAGAAGCACTGTCGTACATAGACAAAGCACTCTCCTTTGAGCCGGATAATGCCTACTTGTTGCTAAACAAAGGAATATCATTGCACAATCTCAATGATCATGCAAATGCGCTGATAAACCTCGATGCAGCACTAAAGCTTGAACCAAACAATGTAGCGGCCATCCACTACAAGGCAAAGGTGCTCCACTCCCTCGGCAAATACGATGACGCGCTGACATGCTACGACACAGCACTAGAACTTGAACCAAACAACGTGCAAGCCATGCTAGACAAGGCAAAAACACTACACTCACTAAAACAGTACGAGCAGGCCATTGCGTACTTTGACAAAGTCATAGGACGCGAACCAACAAACTTTGAGGCGCTCTGCAACAAAGCAATTGCACTGTCCTCACTAGGTCTTCTGGAATCATCAATTGTGGAATATGACAAGGCGCTTCAGATCAGGCCCTCTGATCCACTTGTTTTGTACCACAAAGGAGTCGCACTGGCTTCATTAGGAAAACACTTTGATGCCATAAATCTATACGACAAGGCACTGCAGGCAGATCCACAATTACGTGATGCGTTGTGCCAGAAGGGCGTCTCACTACAAATTCTGGGGTATTATGAAAATGCACTTGCCAACTTTGAGAAAGCAATTACACTTGATCCAAATTATGTTGACGCAATATACCACAAGGGAAAACTCCTTGCAAGCCTTGGCAACCACAACGACGCATTGACTTGCTACAGCACAGCACTGTCGTTACACCCAGATCACCTGGATGCACAGCTTGGATGCGCAAAATCACTCTTTAATTTGCAAAAATACCAGGATGCAATCTCGATATACGACAAAATACTCGAAAGGGAGCTGTCGCACACTGCTTCGTTATTTGAAAAGGGTTTGTCGCTCAACAAACTCTCAAGATATGAAGACGCACTTGAATGCTTTAGCACAATACTGGTGGCAGACAAGTCCAATGTGCCTGCAATGTTTGAGAAAGCAAAGACCATGTCGTATTTGAATCTCAACGAGGATGCGATTCAGCTCTATGAGGAGGTTCTAGAGAAAAACCCAAAACATGTGTTGGCGTGTTATCACAAAGGCCTCTTGCTACACAAGCTGTCAAAATACGACGACGCAATCACCTGCTTTGACCACGCCCTTGCAATCAACCCGCAGTACTACGAGGCCCACTACCAGAAAGGCCTGGCCCTCTCGCAAAACAAGCGCTACGACGACGCAATCACCTGCTTTGACCACGCCCTTGCAATCAACCCGCAGTACTACGAGGCCCACTACCAGAAAGGCCTGGCCCTCTCGCAAAACAAGCGCTACGACGACGCAATCACCTGCTTTGACCACGCCCTTGCAATCAACCCGCAGTACTACGAGGCCCACTACCAGAAAGGCCTGGCCCTCTCGCAAAACAAGCGCTACGACGACGCAATCACCTGCTTTG
>JAWCQC010000029.1:0-17510 GCA_038869975.1 Candidatus Nitrosotenuis sp. | reverse complement strand
AAGTACACCGAGAGGAACTGCGTCAGGCTTGTCAAGAGGCTCAAAAAAGATGCTCTTTACGTTTCTTGATACGGAAGGTGTCAAGTGCCACAACAACGACGCCGAAAGGCAGATTCGTCCAAGTGTTGTCATACGGAAGATAACGTACGGCAACAGGTCAGAGGAAGGGGCATATGCATATTGATGTCCGTGCAGCAGATGTGCAAGATACGCGGTCAGAATTTTCATGACTATGCGCTTGGGTATCTAGCTCAACTTGCTTCAAAACGGTAACCAGTTACAAAAGAATATGATTTTCAAACAACTGACGATTTAGCATAACAATGAGGTAAAACAAATAGTATAAAGAGATCATCCCAAAACTAACCAATCGGTAAATAACTCATCTATTGAAAGATTCTTTACATAGCTTATGTGGATTCCAGAGTGCATCAGTAAGAGACGAAAGGCTTGATGCTGCCTACACGGCATTCCTCAATTTGGCATCATTTCTGATATGTTGAAGAGTTTTGAGTTGAGTTCGAAATATCTTTTGTCTAACGCAAATATAAAATTTAACAAACTACAAATAGAATTGTAGTGTTCTCTTCCTATGAGAATTCATCAACTATTAGCTACCATCAAGGAGGCCTCAAGGCAAAAAGGGGTATTTTATGTGATAAAAAAAGGACTATACATATGGTTATACCTGATTTACTATAAGGTGTTTTGTAAGGGACGAAGCTTTACTTTTAGAGGAAAAAAATACCATTACTTTTACGATATCATCAATAATACGTGGATGAATGAAAGATCTGTTGAAGTAGCTATTATTATGGATATATTAAACAAGAATAAAGTTAACAAAATTCTTGAGGTGGGAAACGTACTTTCTAATTATTATCGACTTTCACATGACGTAGTAGATAAATATGAAAAAGCTCCAAACGTAATTAATCAAGACATAGTTGATTTCAAATCAGATTTCAAATATGATATAATCGTAAGTATCTCCACACTAGAACATGTGGGATGGGATGAGAAACCTCGTGATGATGAGAAAATCCCTAGAGCACTTGAAAACTTGAGATCTCTTTTGAAACCAAAAGGCGGTATGATGATAGTAACACTTCCATTGGGATACAATGAGGCACTAAACACACATTTGAATAATAGAACAATACGATTTCAAGAACAATATTACCTCTTGCGTACTGGAAGTAATTCTTGGCGACAAGCAACATGGGATGAAGTAAAAAAGACAAGATTTGGGAATCCATATCCTGGTGCAAATGGACTGGTTGTAGGAATAGACTATGGATGAAATAAGAATTTTGTGAATTGATAAAACGGCACAAACTAGTGATAGTAGATTGCTTGCCCTGTTGGAAGCTTCATGATTATTCCCGATTTTTCATGAAAATATGCATCTATTGTTTTCTTGGTATCCTCGTATCCTTCCCATCCATAGTCATCAAACAGAATTACCCCACCCTTCACTAATCTTGGTAAGAAAAAGTTAAGAGTGTCTAGTGTCGGCTTGGCAGAATTAAGATCAATATGCAAAAATACGATGGATTTTGGTGATTCAGGTGGTAGATCAAATGATTCAGGAATAAATCCTTGATGATAGATGATATGATCATTAAACTCTGCAAGGTTTCTTTTTGTCTTCTCAATGCTAAGTTGCGCGTATCTGCCAACATGACCTAGCTCACTCTCAAGTAATCCTTCCTTTCTCATGGCCATCCATGAATCATACAAATGCATTGAAAACTTGTCTTGGATATTTTTTTGTCCAACTATTTCACGTAAAGCAAAGAATGCAGAACAGCCATCCGCAACACCGCATTCTACAAAATTGTAATAATATGTATTTGCAAACTTTATGGCATGACGTATGGCGTAACAGAGTATCCAATGTGTCCAAAGCAATTCATCTAAATTATTACGGTCAATTTGGGCCCCATCTTTACTGAATTCCAGATTCTTTGCGTCTACACTAGCTTTACGAAATACACTCCAATCATATTCATCATTCCAAGGAAGTTCGTGAACTGTTTTCATACCCCACCCAGAAAATTTAGTCTTGATAAAGAATTTTCTATGTATAAATGCCATGTAGGGTCTCAAGAAGGGAGCTTTGTAATAAACCGGTCTAAGCGTCTTGACTATTTTCTCTCTCATGATCACTCAACATTGATGTGTCCTTATTATTCATACTAAAATTGTTTAAATTATATTTTATGTGTAAGTACGTGGTAGTAATTACCTTTTTGTTAACCATTTTGAGGTTCTTTTGAAGATAAATAACTGAGGGTTGGGCATAATGCCAGCCAGATTTTGATCATCGTACCAAATCATTTTGATGGAAAATGCTTTGGATCTCCCGCCTTCTGATTCATTACAGCATGACCAAGACGGTGAGATCCTTCAGCAAGATACCTACTGAATCCATCCTAATAGGGATTTTGTATCTGATAGGTTTGCTTTCCTTGTATAATGATGCTGACCAAATAAAACGGGGCAGGCCGTATGTGTACCCAACCACAGTCATTCTGCGTTGTTTTGTGGTGCGGATCTGGTTTCGAATACCCTCCAACAACGCCCTGCACTATTTTCTCTCAACCGACACTGCATTCCACAGAAGGATAATGCAGTCATGCGGCCTCCATTCCCTTCCAGACAGGAGGACCTTTGATAGGAGATTCAAGGTGCTGCCGCTCCAGCACATGATAAGCACGGTGGGAAGGCAGATTGTACGGGATGGCATTGCGGATGCAAAAATCGTATCGGCTGACAGCACACTGGTTCGCTGACGCGGCCATGTCTGGCACCACACCCACATCAAATCAGATTTCGTGCCGCGTTCCGGAATAGAGACGGACGCAAGGTGGGGTTTTGCAAGAACCAAAGGATGGGTGTTTGGGTACAAATTACACATGTGCTGCAGCACTGGCAGGATGGTGGTTCCGCTCTCAGCATGCGTTACGCCCGCAAACATATGCGACAACCAGGCATATCGAGATATGATAAGGCCGCTGCCTGATACGTACGATACGTGACAGCAGATGTCGGCTACGATGATCACAGTTTGTACGATTTTACAAGGCAGCGCAATGCCAGGCTGGTCTGCCCGATACACAGGCACAGGAGCACCAAAGGAGAGAGGCTGAAGCTGATCCACTTCAACAGGACAGGACTGGGCAGACGCATACTGCATGCAAGGGGAGTGTCCATTGAGCCGCTGTTTTCGTGTGTAAAGGATGCATTTGGCATATCGGTTATGCCAGTGTACGGATTTGATAATGTAAAATCATACATACTGATGTGCGTTTTGGTGTACCAGCTGGCAGTGTATTACAATTGTGTGATGGATCGTCCCAACCCAAGATGTGTCAAGCGAATGCTTGGGAATTGATTATTTTTGGAAGGAATTATGCCCAAGGCTCAACTAATTGTGGGATAACACAGTAATTGATATGACATCAACACTGTCTTCACGCCTAACTTGTAAATCTCAACTTTTTTGTGTTTTCTCGATTAATTCCTCTTCTTACTGACATCTGGATCTAATTTTCTCTACCAAGGCTAAAACTATTGTATTAAAGAAAAATAATCTAATGTTTTTTGTATTCCTTCTCTTAAATTTATTTTTGGCTTCCATCCAAGTGCTCTGAGTTTGGAATTGTCCACGACGAAATTGCCAACATCTACTTTTTTCGTGTATGATGGCGAGCTTACATAGTTTATTTTTGCGTCGGTTAGTTTTTCGAGGAGTCTGCCAAACTCATAAAACCATGTTTTTTTGCCACATGAGATCCAGTAAAGATTTCCTGCTTTACCTTTGCGCATGATTATTTTGAGGGCCGAAATCACATCGGAGATAAAGATGAGATCACGAAAGAATTTTCCTTTATTAAAAACCGTTATTTGTTTATCCTTAAATGCTTTGTATATCAAATAGTTGACGGCATTTTTTGTTGTAAGGTACTGTTCCCTTGGACCATAACCATTAGTTATTCGAAAGATCCTAGTGTCAAGACCGTACACTGTGTGATATACTTTGCAGTAATGCTCACTAGCTAATCTGTTAATACCATATATTGTGGTGGGGTTGCATGGTGTTTCTTCAGTCACAGGTAGTTTGTCTGGCCTTCCAACCACTATAAAGGTGCTACCCAGGATGAATTTGCATTTCTTGTTTGACTTGCGTATCTTTTCCAGAATAAATAGCGTAGATTTGGCGTTGCTGTCTATATCATGCAGTGGATTTTCAAATGATTTTGAATGCGATGTCTCACCCGCTAAATGAAAAATTACATCTGGCTTGTATTTGTCCAGGATTTTTCCAAATTTGTTAAAGTCCGTAACATCGACTTGTTCAATTTTGACTTTGTTTTTTATTGCAGCTATGTTTTGAAGCTTTGATAGGCTTTTTGTCACGATTATGATTTGGTTTTTTTGACCGACTAGGCTTTCAGCCAAATGACTCCCGACAAACCCAAGTCCACCAGTTATCATTATTCGCATGGATTTGACTAAATTTCAAAACTAATTAAAGGTAACAAGAAAGAACGCTTGCCTTATTTCAATATCTATAATTTAGCATAAAATCAAGACAAGATATGGAAAAACCTTCAGTTTTAATGGTTGTAGCAAGATATCCGCCAACTTATGGACATACAACTGTGATCAACAACCTGTGCAAAGGACTGTCTGCACTAGGACACAGAACTGCAATAGGTGCTTTTTCATTTACGAGTGACCCCCCTGCAAATATCCAAAAAGTAATACTGAACAAATTCGAACTGTTAAAAAAAGGCGCAGATAGTTTGGACTTTGACATCATTCACCCCCACCAAGCACGCGTACTGTATTATTTACTGTTCAGGAAAACTAGAAAACCAGTAGTACTTCATTATCATGCAGCTTCCAACATCATACAAGAGCTGAATTTGAAGCTCTCCATGATGTTATTTAAAAAAAGAATCTCCAAAATTATCTGCGTGTCAAAAAAAGCTCAGAATCATTTTGACCACTGGACCGGCCCAAGTGATGCAGTTGTCATCTACAATGGCGTTGATACGAATTTTTACCACCCAAATTTGGACAAGACTTACAAAAAGGGATCACCGCAGCTTCTTTTTGTGAGCGTTCTACGCAAGTACAAACGTGCTTCTGATCTCGTAAATGCGATGCCGATATTGTTAAAAAAATACCCAAATGCACACTTGCAGATAGTTGGTGACGGTGAAGAATTCAGCAGATTAAAGGAGTTGATCAAGAGTAAGAAATTGGAAAACTCTGTAGAGATGACTGGTAGAATCAGTGATGAGGAATTAAGATACAGATATGCTTCTTGCGATATCTATGTATCTGCCAGCACTAACGAGCATTGCCCTGTCCCAGTTTTTGAGGCCATGGCTTGTGGAAAACCCTTAGTTCTATCAAAATTGGAATCACATGAGGAGATTTTGTTGGCATCTCAAGCAGGTATGGCTTTTTCGAACGCAGAAGATTTTTGTGACAAAGTCGACCGAGTGTTCAAAGACAAAAATAGGTATGGCCATGAAGCAGTTTCTTTTGCTGCAAGACATGATTGGTCTCACATAGCAGAGCAGGTAGCGGATGTTTACGCCAAATTGATTTGACATATTGCAATAAGATTATTTGCTTGGTAAAATCAACAGAGTCATGAAAGGGTTTTTCGATGTAGGCTCGTCTCTTGTAACAGGGGGCGCCGGCTTCATTGGCAGCTACTTGGCTGAAACACTAATTAGAAATCAGATCCAAGTGAGCGTTCTTGACAACCTTTCTACAGGAAGAATTGACAATTTGATTAATTGTAAAGGTAAAAAGAATTTTAAATTTTTCAAAAAAGATCTTGGCAACCTCAAAGATGCCGGTTTTTTAGATGGCATTGAGACTGTCTTCCATTTTGCGGCAGACCCTGAGGTGAGAACAGGTTACCAAAATCCCCAGGATTCCTTTAATCAGAACATCAGAAATACCTTTTATCTGCTTCAAAAAATCAGAAAATCCAGTGTAAAGAGAATTGTTTTTGCATCATCTTCTTCGGTTTATGGTGATGCCACTGTATTACCAACGCCTGAGGATTATGGTCCTCTCTTACCGATATCTGCATACGGTGCATCAAAGTTAGCCTGTGAAGCAATGGTATCTTCTTTTTGTCACAACTACGGAATAAAAGGCATTATCATAAGACCCGCCAATGTCATTGGGGCACGGGGCAGACATGGATTGATCTGGGATCTGGTTCACAAATTAAAAAAAGACAGAAACCGTCTCGAAGTTCTCGGCGATGGCAGACAAGTAAAATCATTTATTCACATTACTGATGGAATAACTGGTATCTTTGAGGCAGTAAGGGGAGCAAGAAATCAAGTCGAAATCTTCAATCTTGGCAGTCATGATAGCACCGAAATCATCAAGGTGGCAAAGATGGTTTGCAAAAATATGGACTTGGATTCAGTAAAAATTATCACTACTGGCGGAATAGATGGAGGAAGAGGTTGGAAAGGAGATATCAAGAGAGCTCATCTTGACATTAAAAAACTAAAAAAACTAGGCTGGAAACCACGCTTGTCCAGCCTTGAAGCAGCAGATCTTACCTCAAAAGAAATCATAAGTGAAGTACTTTAGAGCGTATTCTTGTTTGAGTATGATGGATAACATAACTGCAATGGAGAAATTCCTTGCGCATTTGTATTATTGGCGGGATTTTATTAGAATGATTATCAGTCTGAGAAGAACGTTTCTGAATTCATCCACATTGTTACTTGATGCATTGAATCATAGATATCCAATTGAAGGCCATCTAAGAAACGGTAAAAAAATACAGCTCCAAACTTTTAATGCGCTGTATCTTGTTTCAAATATATCAAAAGACCACATAGAATATGAAGACGACCTTGTAACAATCACCTCACCATTATTTTCCAGTAAGAAAATTCTCATCCACGGAGGAGTGAATAATGGTGACATTGTCCATGTTTTTTTAGGAAGGGATTATGAAAAGCTGCCAGTAAGGGATAGATTCGTCGTAGACATTGGTGCAAATATAGGAGACACTGCACTTTTTTTTGTAACATGTGGTGCAAAAAAAGTAATTGCGGTTGAACCCTACAAGAAAAATTTTGATCTGGCAAAAAAAAATATCCAAGTGAATGATTTTGGTGACAAAATAGAGCTATTACTGGCAGGTTGTGCGGCAAAGACAGGTTTTATTACAATCGATCCTCAGCATGAAGTAAGCGTTGAAAGTGTATTGGAAGACAACCAAAACGGCATCAAAGTTCCCTTGGTAACGCTTGAAGACATTGTAAAACGATTTGAGATTCCCCCCGACTCGATATTAAAAATTGATTGTGAGGGCTGTGAATACGATATTATAAACAACACCCCTACAGATATCTTGCAGAAATTCAGTCACATACAAATTGAGTATCATTACGGCTACAGAAATCTCAAAAACAAGCTAGAAAAGTGCGGCTTTGAAGTCAGAGCCACACGACCTCATGCCACCGACATCATACATACCTTGACGGCCAGCTTTAAGCGCAACACCAAAGATGGAAAGATTCACCAGATAAGGTACGTAGGATTCATACATGCAAAATTAACAAATCTGGTACATAATTGAGTCAGATTCGTACAATCTTTTATCGACAAACTATTTAATTATAAATTAAATAGGCATAGAGAAGATGCTTTGAAGATAACTGTTGGTCTGCCTGCATTTAATGAGGAAAAAAACATAGCTGCAATAATTGCCAGACTGCAAGAGATCGCAGATTCCATAATAGTGTGTAATGATGGTTCAAATGATTCCACTGGAGTTATTGCTGAAAAAATGGGAGCAATCGTAATAAATCATCCCAAAAATCTTGGGTATGGTGCATCAATAAGAAGCATCTTCCTCAAAGCAAAAGAGATGACCTCCGATGTCCTAGTGACATTCGATGCGGACGGCCAACACAGAGTCGAGGACATTAAAAGAGTTGTCGAACCAATCGAAAAAAACGAAGCAGACATTGTTATTGGTTCTAGATTTTTAGACAAAAGCGAAAATATTCCGACATACAGAAGATTAGGAATAAGTGCCATTACCAAAGTAAGCAATATTGCCACGAAACAAAAGATCACAGACTCCCAAAGTGGCTTTAGGGCATACAGTAGAAAAGCTATCCAGCAATTGACTCCCTCCGATTTTGGGATGGGAGTCTCCACTGAGATTCTAATTAAAGCCGACAAGCTGAATTTAAAAATTCTCGAAGTTCCAATAAAGATTCTTTATGAAGGAGACACCTCAACTCATAATCCCGTAGGACATGGTGCTTCTGTAATACTTAGTACCATGAAATTCATTTCAATAGAACATCCTCTCAAGTTTTACGGCATCAGCGGACTTGTTTTTTCTGCAATAGGAATATTTTTTATTGTATGGGCCTTGCAGATATTTTCCGAGTCAAGGCAGATTCTTACCAATGTGACTTTGATTGGATTTGGTTCATCCCTCATAGGGGTCATGCTGATTATGACTGCCATAATGCTTTATTCGTTGGTAAGTGTTGTAAGAGAACGACAGAGTGTCTGATTTTGCAGAGAATTATAGATTGAGCAAAATTAAAGATATTATTTCTAAGCTTCGTGGCCTTTCGCAGATAGGTGTAGCAGACATTGGAGGCAATGCCATCGCGGCATTATTTTGGTTTTTTATAGCAAGTTTTGTTGGTGTAGAAGATTACGGTAACATAAGTTATTTTCTTGCCATAGGAGGTGTTGTGTCAACGATTTCTTTAGTTGGCGCATCAAACATGATTTATGTTCATGTTCCGAAGGGTATAAGAATTCAGCCGCCGGTATTTCTGGTTTCAATTGTTTTTGGCTTTATCGCATCCATAATACTTTATTTCGTTTTTTTTAGGTTCGAGTTAAGCATTCTCACTATTGGTTATGTGATTTTTAATTTAGCAATATCTGAACTTTTAGGTCTAAAATTATACAAAACTTATCTTCGATATGTAATCACACAAAAGATCATTATGGTGATACTTGGCATTGGTCTTTACTATCTGCTTGGGCCAGACGGTGTGGTTCTAGGAGTTGGTCTTTCATATAGCTCATATTTGGCAAGAATTGTCAATTTGTTTAGAAAAGAAAGGCCAGATTTTTCTCTTCTCAAAGAACGTGTGGGATTTTTGCTGAATAGCTATGTTTTGGATCTTTCAAATGTGTTTATTGGCTCTATTGACAAGATAATTGTAGCGCCGCTTTTTGGCTTCTTGATTCTAGGAAACTATCAACTTGGAATACAATTTCTTGGAGTATTGTACATAATACCGAATGTTTTTTACAAATTTCTTATAACTCAGCAAGCAAGCGGCGTCTCAATTGACAGATTGACAAAATTTGTAATTGTATGTGCTGTTATCTTGGCATTGATTGGAGTGTTTGTTGCGCCAGCTGCATTGCCTGTGTTTTTCCCAAAATTTACAGAAACGTCAAAGGTACTTCCGATTGTCAGCCTTGCCGTGATTCCAAACTCAGTGAATCTGGTTTTTGTATCCAAATTCCTTGCTTTTGAGAAGATCAGATTTGTGTTGTTTGGATCCATGATATTTCTGGCAGTCCAGATTTGTGGCATCATAGTGCTTGGTAGTCTTTATGGTATAACAGGGATAGCAGTTTCGCTTGTTTTGTCAGAAACAATACAGACGATCTATTATTTTATAGCCAAGCGTGTTCTTATAAGCGACAAATGATTGTTCTACGAAAAAATGTTGAGCAAGACAAATTAGAGTGTGATTTAAACAAAACTAGTTCATGAATTATGGATTAGAGCTGGCGGAAAAAAAACTAGGCTTTTTTTTTAGCTCTACTGCAGCATCGCTTTGTGTCATAATTGGAGCCAGTTTGATTCTCCGGTTTTATTTTTTCCCTTTTGGTGTTCCATTGACACTTGATGCCCAAGCTTATTTCTGGTATGCAAGTGATGCCAGCATTTTGGGCAGACTCCCAGAAGGATATTCTTTTGCAAATAACGGATGGCCTGTATTTTTGGCGCCATTTTTTGCATTATTCAGATTCGATGATATGATTTCATACATGGAACTGCAAAGAGTTATTGCCACTTTGCTTTCTGTACTGACTATAATTCCTGTGTATTTTTTATGTAGGCGGTTTGTCGGAAATCCGTTTGCAGTGTTTGGGGCCGCAATTTTTGCCTTCGAGCCAAGGCTCATTCAGAATTCGCTGTTCGGATTAAACGATGCACTGTACATTTTGCTTGGCACCGTCGCCCTGGTATTATTTTTAAAATCTGACATCAAGGTACGATGCATTTCGTTTGCATTGACTGGATTTGCTTCCATTGTAAGATCTGAAGGCTTGTTTTTGTTTTTTGCATTATCTATAATGTACTTTGTGCAACACAGAAAAAATCTAAGAGAGCTATCAAAGTATGGTATTTTGCTTGCTGTCTTTGTTGTTGTGATATTACCAATAGCAATATTAAGAATAGAGCTGACCGGAACAGACGCACTGACAGGCAGAATAATCAATGAAGCTAGTCATGCTTCTGACTTGACATCTAATTATGGGGTAGGCACATTTGTTACAAATACTCTGACTACATTTTTTGGGTTTTTAGGAAGGGTGATGCTTCCAATTTTCGTATTTTTTGTTCCGGTTGGAGCATTTTTGATATTACGTGATCGCAATTTTGAGAAAAACACCATAATTATGACTTTGGTTGTAATGCTGATTCCAGTATTGTATGCGTATTCGGTTCCTGCACTAGATACAAAATATTTCTATTTTATGTATCCAATGTTTTGCGTCTTGTCAGCGTTTGCAATAAAAAAGTATGGCCAAATTATATCAAAACCACATATTTTGATTCTGGCTACAACAATTGGAATTATTGTTGCCTCTGTTGTTTTTCTTGCAGTCAAGATGCCAGACAGAGAACAAGAACTAGAATACTTTCAAGTAGCTCAGTTTGTGGTTCGTAATGGGTGGGTGATAAACGAGTACTATCCTGAAAGCAGATACATTTCTGCAGCCCAACAGGATTCAATCTGGCCGTCTCTTATGTCATCGGTTCAGTTTAGAACTGTTATCATTCCCGTTGGGGAACATATGAAATTAACTAAGTACATCATGGATTCTAAAGAAAAGGGCATAACACATATAGTTGTTGACGATAAGAAAGATCGACCAGAGTTTCTCAAAGACGTGTTTTATCATGAAGAAAAATACCCATATTTAACCAAAGTTTTTGATTCTAAGGAAATCGGACTCAATTACAATGTTAAAATTTTTAAAATCGATTGGCAAAAATTTGAATAAAAAATTCAGATGTTAGTTTTTTATCTTTTTCATGTATTTGCTATTAAAAGTCTTGATGAAATTGAGTGTCTCGTTATTGATTAGATCTAGGTTTGGGATTACGCAGTTGTGAATCAGCCGCCCTCCTGTTGATACAAAGAGATGATTATTTGTGTCAATAGAATAAACTTCTTGTTCTGATTGTTCATGTACTATTTTTGTAGTTCGAATCATATACAAGTTATCTTTTGCTATATGCCAAGTGGTCTTTGTGTGGGTTCTTGGAATTTTGGATTTGGTAAATCCGGCAACAGACCCGAGGGCATTATACCGAGTTTCCTTCTTTGAAACTAGAGAATACAATAGACCACCTTTGACAGCCAACTCTTCTATTACGCTAGGATGATGGATCGCGTCAGATATTGTCATTACATATCCCATCGATAGTAGTAGAATGTCAAGCCCTGCTATGAGTGATTGAGAAGCTATTCCTGCCTGAACCAGCCCGACCTCGGGCATAAAACAACCATCACCTCTAAGATAGCCACTTAGAAACTCTTCTTTCATTTTTCTTGATGTAAAGTAGATAAACTCTGGCAAACACTTGACATTTGAACTCCTTCCGCAACCAAGGGTGTCCGCAATAAATAATGAAAACGGTGTCGATTTCACCCCAACACGAGTTACATTGTTTTGTGTTGTGATGTAATAATGCATTCCTAGGGATTCAAGTATTGTACAGACATCAGAGATGTATTTGATCTCATTTTTGTTAAAAGAGAACCTAGTCAAATATGCTTTGCCATAATTGTTAACCGAGCCTGCCGATACGTAGTATCCCAGTAACCTGCAGAAATCTTCGGTTATGACTATTGATTTTGGCATATAGTTAGACCTAAAGTTATTTGACTCAAAATCAAAGGATTGTTTTATGTCAAGATCTGGAAGTTCTGCAATAAACGGCACACTGTCACCTATTTTAACATCTTTTGCAAACGTCTCCGTTAAACCATCAGATACCAGCATCAAGTGTTCGTCGGTAGTAGTTATAGAACGGTTTGTTCTTGATGTAAGTGTCACCATGGTACCGGAATAGTTTCTTTTCCATTTTGCGATGACTGTGTCAAAAAACGGTTTTTTCTTTTTTGGATCGTATGATAAAACCTCGTTTTTGTAGTCATTTTCGACATATTCTTTGATTGGAATTGGTCTCATGCCAATTTGGGTTTTGATAAAGATGATTTCGTTTCCGTCAAGGCAGTGACCCCCAATTATTCCAGGATACATCTTCGGCCTGTTGCCAAGAAACTTGTGGATTTCGTCTGCAAAAGACCACATCTCATCATAGTTTACTTTGTTGTTAATTGCGATCATGTTGCTTAGCTGGGCGTATGCTATAAGCCAGCCATAATACGAGGTGTCACAGATTATTTTTGCCAGCTCCAAAGTTATGGGGGATGACATTTGTTTAGTTTTGACTCCACATTTTTGCAGAGTTTTTTTGTATGTTAAAACAGCCCATTTCGAATTTGGTGCATCATTTTCTATTGCGTAAAATTTTGTATAGCGTTTAAGATCATAGAGCATTCTTTTGTGAACACCTCTTGTCGCACTGTAAATGACTGGGATTGAGAGTTTTTGCTGCAGTTTTTTTGTTGTGTTTGGCTCTATGGTACTATGTATTACGATTCCTTTTGGATTGAATTGTTTGACTAATGCAAGCACATTTGAAACAAATTTTTTTGAAAATGGAATGCATATGTGTAAAAAATCAGTGTCAAGCGAGTCATACTCTAGGAATTTTTTCTCGTCCATTAGTTCTTTTTTAATATCATATCCTACCGTTGGTTTTGCATTAGATAGTAATTGAAGAATTGGTTTTCCTATTTCTCCTAATCCTATTACAATATCTTTGCTTTTCAACATAAAAATTCCAACTTATCATAGTAATAAATCGTTGTAACGAAACGTTGGAATAATAAACCAACTAAATCTCTGCAATTGTATGACATTTTACGCTGATCGGATTATTTGACTAAAAGTGCATAAAGGCTAATCAAGCAAGAAAATTCTATATCAAATAGTTGAAGGTTGTAATACTTGCAGGGGGTTTTGGAACCCGAATTAGTGAGGAATCTTCTCTTAAACCCAAACCCATGATAGAAATTGGCGGTATACTCCTTCCAGCGGGAACCATAGCTTACGCTAGCACTCCATGCATGATAGTCGGCCTTTTGTGATATGACTGCCAGTTTTCTTGCGTAACATCCTTTCGCATTTGGCACCGAATTTTTTCTGACCCGGATCGCAGGCACTGCACCCATCCCCTCAACATGTGAGAATATCTTCCGGGAGTCGTACACACCATCGCCCAGCACCTTGGAGACGGCACCAAACCTTGCAGATTCCCTCAGAAGATGCTTGATGTGTCTGGAATCGTGCGAGTGCTCGTCTGTTATTTTTATGGCAAGGATTTGTTTTGTGGACACATCCACGCCAACATGTATCTTGAGGAATCCCTTTCTGTGCTTTTGCCATTTTTGTGCGATCCACTCTCCACGGTTGGTCAGCTTGATTCCTGTAGAATCCACTACCAGCTGGATGTTTGATACAGGACGCCTGTTCAGCTGAATCTTCAGCCTGTTGATTCGCTTGTGGATGATGGTGTGGTCAGGTACGGCAGGAATGTCGTGGTATGTCTGAATTAGTCCCTCCGTCTGCCGGTATTGTACCCCCAAAATACACCCGGATGTATCCAAGTGTCTTCATAAAGGAGTTCGGATACTGGAACTTTCTGCCTTTCTTTTTGTGATTCATGATAGAATTCATGACATCAAGTTCTTTATTCCAGGATCTGATGATGTCTTTTGAGATGAAAATCTCGCCTCTCCTGACCAATCTTTCATTGTATTGATGCCAATCATACATAAGATTGGTCAGGGGAATCCTGATCCAAAGCTATTCTGGTAGAGAAAATTAGATCATTGAGTCAGAAACGGATTGAATTGTGCGACAAAGCATATTAATTGATATAATTGATAATAAAAAACCATGAAAAAAAATCTAGCATACAGATCTTGGTTTTACCTTAGACAAGGCTGGGCTACCTATTTTGCCTTCATTTTTGCTGCGCTAAATACGCTAACGGTAACCTATTATTTGGCTATCGAAAGACTTCCAGTACTCAAAGAAGTATTTCCATCGTTTGCTATTTATGTAATAATAGTTTCCATGGTGGGAATACCTTTACTTGTGATCATTGGATATATTCATATGAAAAGAAGCGGGGCGTATAGATCTGATGCTGACATTAGTTTTGAATCCAATCCACACTTTTTGAGGTTACTTTCCAACAGTGAAACTACTCTCCTATTGTATCTGAAAATGAGTCAGATATTGCTTAGGATCTCTAGTGGTGAAAAACTATCTCAGATGGAATTAGATGAAATGAAGCAGCTACAGAAACAATTAGAGGTTCATATTAAAGATAGTACAATTGATAAGCTGAAAAGAATATCTACAGATAAACAATGATTTTCAGCCCTGTATCTTCTTTGACATGGTTAATAATTATCTTTGAATAATGGTTTGTAGACGTTATACGAAATCTTTTTCTCTATCGCAAGCTAGATTTATTCCCAGATATGGCCTGGGAGTCTGATTTACTGCCCTGGTATGGTATAACATACGATACCACAAAGGCGACCTGTAGACTGACTCGTAGTGAGCGGAAAACAAATATCAGTGACGGTGAATGGGAGAATTCCGCTGCATCAGGCAAACGGCCAGAACTGACAATCAACGGCTTTGGACAAAATTGAACGTATTCATTTCAAAAGATGCGGCGAATCTGCACCCTAAGCTTATCATTTTTGACAGATACCTTCTGATTTTCCACATCATTGTGAAAGCTTGGAATTTAAGATGTAAGATCGTCTTTTCTTGATCTGCTTGTCTTTGCAAGATCCTTTGCTGTAATCACAAAACATGAAGACGCTACTCAAGCCGTGGAAGATAGGAAATACACGAGAACAAATGACGAGTTGTAGAATCTCGTCAAGCAGGTAAGGGACTACACATTCAAGCATGAAGGCAGAAAGGGTCGACTTGGCATAGTACGACGAGGTGCAGCTAAAGGAGATCTGTGGCATAATGTCGTTTATCTACAAGCTTGTAGATATGGCAGTATGCGAGATGGCATATGATGAAAGGAAGGGCCAGAGCAGGCTATCTTGCCCTCCAAATGATGTTGCAAAGGCGCTGCCGCTCCAGACCTATTTTGGCATTTCAAACAGGCAGTAGCAGGCCTTGCAGAATTGTTTGCAGAAAAGCTTGGCATCTCAT
The DNA here is from genome assembly GCA_038869975.1 of Candidatus Nitrosotenuis sp. Classification (GTDB taxonomy): domain Archaea; phylum Thermoproteota; class Nitrososphaeria; order Nitrososphaerales; family Nitrosopumilaceae; genus Nitrosotenuis. Next base: position 1,832 of record JAWCQC010000029.1, on the reverse strand, counting down.
CAAGATTCAGCTACTAGACAATAGAGCGTGGATTCGACCCAACCATGTATACACGTTTGTTTTTATAGCCAAGTTGCCACTTGGTTGATATGAGATCATCAATATTTGATAGAGTTAAAACTAAGTGGCAAAAAAAATTTGGAAATGCTCAATACGGCAAGTTGTGGAATGAGCAGCATGATAATGAATGGTATCTTAAGATCCATAATTCAAACTATTTACTACATGATGATTTCAAGAAATTTCTGAAATCAAAAAACGACATAAAGACTGTCTTGGAAGTAGGATGCGGTTTTGGCATATATCCGATAAATAACAATGAGTTGTTCTCTGGCATAGAGTATACCGGAATCGATATTTCAGAGCCAGCAATAGAATATTGTAAAAAGAATTCATCTTTTGAATTTATTTTAGGCGATTTGATAAAGCTTGAGCTTGACAAAAAATATGATCTTGTTTTTTCACATGCTGTGGTTGACCACGTATACGATATTGATGCATTCATAACAAAAATCATAAAACATACAAGAAAATACGCATACATAAACTCGTACAGGGGTTATTTCCCAAGCTTAAAAGAGCATAAAATGAGATGGGATGGGAATTATGGTTGTTACTTTAATGATTTGTCTGTGGATAGATTAACCGAGCTATTGAAGAGAATCGGTTTATCTGATGATGAGTTTATCATAAAACCACAAAAAAGCGGCCAAACGGAAAAAAATCTGGGCATACAGACAAACATAATTGTCACTTTACATGGTTAATTTTTTACGAACTCATCTCAAAACTACCTAATTGGTAAATAATTGACGATCCCTCGATCTATTTGTAACGCATCCATCCGTATTCCATGAGATTCCAAGAACTATCAGACAGGCAGTGGGAGTTCGTATCAGGATATCTTCCGCCTCCTGCAAGCACGGGCAGGCCTAGGGCAGACGACCGTGCCACCATCAACGGTATCCTGTATGTGCTGACAACAGGATGCAGGTGGATGGACATGCCAAAAAGATACGGCGATGATTCCACGGTCCACCGGAGGCTCAAACAGTGGGAGCACAAAGGCATCTGGAAAAAGATTCTTGATGCAACACGAACGATGGCATACCAGCAGGCAGGATCAACATGAAAAAGGCCTCAGTTGACAGCACGGACGTTGCAGCCAAAAAAGGGGAGAAAGCATTGGCTATGACGGCCACAAGAAGGTTCTAGGCACGAAGATACATGTATGTGTTGACAGAAACTCTCTGCCGCTCTCGTTTGCCGTTGGACCTGCCAATGAGCATGATTCCACCAGATTTTTTGATGTGATGAAAGATATCAGAATACAGGGTAGTGCGAGGCCGAGGACACGACCTGTTGCAGTCTGCAGACAGGGCATACGATTCAGACAAGATACGCAGGTATCTTGCATTACGCGGAATCCGGCCAAGGATACCAAGGAGGATCTGGAAGGGAAAGAAAGGCAAGAAGAAGACCGGCACAAGATATACAAGGGTGAGGTCATCTGTTGAGAGGTTCTTTGCATGGCTCAAGTGTGGGTTTCGCAGAGTATCAGTAAGATACGAGAGGCTTGATGCTGCATACACTGGCTTTCTCAACCTGGCATCATTTCTGATATGTTAGAGGGTTTTGAGATGAGTTCTCCCATACGAAATTTTCCCAATCCTTACGATAGTCTGCCTTTATGATCGTTTTCTGTATCAGACAGAATCTGAATCCCGTTCCATTCTCTTTCTTTCCGTTAGTTCCTTGTTTTCGGTGCGGTATGGTTCCATGTTTTGTAACATGTGCCAGATTATCACAAGCATCTCCTTGGCAGCTGCTAC
>JAWCQC010000028.1:0-17801 GCA_038869975.1 Candidatus Nitrosotenuis sp. | reverse complement strand
GTAGCAGCTGCCAAGGAGATGCTTGTGATAATCTGGCACATGTTACAAAACATGGAACCATACCGCACCGAAAACAAGGAACTAACGGAAAGAAAGAGAATGGAACGGGATTCAGATTCTGTCTGATGCAGCAAACTATCACAAAGGCAGACTATCGTAAGGATTGGGAAAATTTCGTATGGGAGAAATCACCAATTTTTGACCATTTTGTAGATCGAACAATATCGCCAGATCTTTAGCTAACAACATCGGGAGTTGTTCCCATGGTATCATCAAGATACGTGAGAATGGCTCGTACCATGATGCGCATGATCAAAAGGGCCAGGATGCCGCCATACCTGCACAGGAAGTCCAATCATGTGTACACGGTATGGCAGCACCTGATCTTGCTTATACCATATCAGTACGAAGCCAAGAGTTACCGTAGGTTCGTTGATTTTTGGTATAGCGCGTAGCGCAGCATGAATGTATCGGTGTACAAGAATGCCTCGGTTTGTCCAGAATCCCACACTACACGACGATCCAGAAGGCAGCTGCCCGCCTCACACATGGTCTGTTGCTTAGGATCCTAGAATCGTTTGTCATGTATGCCAGAATACGCAGGATGTTTGCCAGAATCGACTCTACAGGATTGTCGCACGGTCAGGCCTCATATTACTATACCAAACGTGCCAAGCTACGAAGGAAATTCGTCAAAATATCGATACTGGCAGACATGCGTAGGCAGATCATCTGTGGCATCAAGATACGGCATCGCAGAAGACATGATGGTGTCGATTTTGTTCCGCTGCTGCGGCGCACTGGCAGGCTGGTACCCATAGGTGTGGTTGTGGCAGACCGGGGTATGATTCAGAGCAGAACCATCCGTAGATCATAGAACCTGCCATAGCCGAACACCCTCCAAATCGAATTCATGATAAGAAGGAATTACCTTCTTACTTAGCTATTAAGGTTTACGGTGAAATTCAAATTTCATCAAAGCCTATTACAACCCTCCATACCATCGTACCTAATGACTTTCAAAAACAACCAACAAGTTTCAAAGACTTCTGTCATTGCAGCATCAATGATCTTGATGTTCGCAGCAAGCACTCTGACACCTGCATTTGCTACACATTATTACAGTGGCAACAAATGGATAAATCCAATTGAAAGCTACAAGTGTGATGCAAACCTAACTAACATACATTACACAGGGATTTCTCCATGTACTGACCTTTCAGGTCCAGCAACGACATGGACAAACGCCCCTGGTAAGTTTGAATTGGTATTCTATTCTGGAAGTGACAAGCCTGTAAAATCAGGCGATCTTGGCACAACCGGAACACTTGCACAAGCATGGGTCCCAACACTATTTGGTACTATTTTGTCAGCAGACATCACATTTAACAGCAACGCTGCTGTTACATTTGGAAATGCCAATACCAATCCATCCGTATATGATTACCAATCAGTCGCATTGCACGAATTTGGGCATTGGGTAAAATACAATCATGCACCAGAAACAAGCTCAGTAATGTATGCATCAATTGGTGTAGGTGTAGTAAAACGCACTCTTAATTCACATGACAGTAGCGGAATGGGAACCATATATCAATAGGTGAGATGATGATGCAAATTACCACAAAACAAAAGATTGCCATCTCCTCCTTGGCAGTAGTGCTATCATTAGCTGCCTTTGTCTTATGGATTCCAGTAACCATTACAAATGATGGGTTAGAGCAGCAGTTTACAACAGAGGAGCTCACTAAAAAAACTCAAGTGATAGTAATTGGTGAGATCGTAGATTCGAGAAGTGACCTCACGTTCAAAGACAACGACATAAAAAAACCGTTTATTTGGACAACTACTTACATCAAACCAGAGAGATTCATTAAGGGTTCAGACGATTCACCACTTCTTGAAGTAAAGACAATCGGCGGTCAAGTAAATAATATCAAACATGACGCCGATGAGCCAAAATTCCAGAAAGGTGATCGTGTCTTACTCTTCTTGAATAAAGAACCAGATTCGGTATATGGTAACAGCTATTACGTATCTGGAGTGACTCAGGGCAAATGGACACTTAAAAACTCAATGGCAGACAATGAGAATCCCGAACGAAATCTTAGCGAAACTGCACTAATGGCAGAAATCAATAAAGGGTTAGGAAAGTAAAATTTCCATTCTTTTTTATTTTTTAGACAATTCCTAGTTCGTAAAGTAAAAATCATTATTTTAACTCATTTTAGCGATCAGAATTTTTGATGTTGAAATTGTAATTTTAGCTATAGTTTTCGTTAGGAGTCAAATACCCCGGGATTATCTATACCCCCGCGCATTATGCGGTGGTCAAATTTGAACCAAATCTGTCATGATTTCGAATTTTGTACACGCAACATTTGACATAAAGTACAAAACCTACACCTATGACATAACTCATATCCATTGAAAGTCGCAGTATCTGACTCTTCCGGATTTATAGGAAGACATCTTGTCAAGCTTCTCAAAGAAAACAACCATACTGTCATGCCGCTTATACGAGACAAATCCCTGAAAAATTCGTAAGAGGTTACCTTTTTGAAGTTCAGGCACGAATTACTGGAATTTTCAAAATACAAAAACAAGTAACTGGTTACCGTTTTGAAGCAAATTCTGCCAGATACGAAAGAGCATAGTCATGAAAATTCTGACCGCGTATCTTGCACGTCTACTGCATGGACATCAATGTGCATATGCACCATCGTCTGACCTGCTGCCGTACGTTATCTTCCGTATGACAACACTTGGACGAATCTGCCTCTCGGAATCGTTGTTGTGGCACTTGACGCCGTCGGTATCAAGAAACGTAAAGAGCATCTTTTTTGAGCCTCTTGGCAAGCCTGACGCAGTTCCTCTCGGTGTACTTTTTTGATACGAGCTCTCCAATCCTTTTCTCAAAGCGCATCTTTGCCTCCCTCCTCTTTATGCCCTTCAATCCCTTGCCTGCCCTCTGGGAATCATACAGCATCCTGCGCAGCTTTTTTGCAAATTTTTCAAACTGCCTGCCGGGATTCTTGTACTGTATGGTATCGTCAAGCTCCCTCCTGTAATGGTAGTGGCACCTCTGGTGTGTTGCACCTACCGAGTTCCATGCAGGCCACGAGTCTGATGTTATGTTTCCGTCGTAATCTCCAAGGATTCTTTTTGGCACACAGGACCCTCTGGAACGGTCAATCTCGTATATTACAGTCCACCTTCCCACAAACGCCCACAGCCAGTGGTTGCAGGAACTATATCCTCGGCGATTCTCTCGTAGGAGCCTGTAGGTCTTGAGAGGCGGCTGCCGCACCTTGCATATTCCTTCCTGTCTATTGTAACGTTGGCGTCGATGTGATCCGGTCTCTTTCTTGCCTTGCCCTCGTGGCCATTTCTTCTTCCAGGCTTTTTGTGGTAGTGTCCGGCTGCACTGCTGTCATCCCTGCTCTGGTTTTGCGCCGATGTTTCTTGCCACAAGGGCAGATACTGTCTCCCTTAGCATGGCAATCTCTTCCTTTAGATTCCTGTTCTCTTCTCTGAGCTGTCTGACCTCCTCTAAAATATTGCAACGATTACGGAAATACTCGAGGTTGTTGTCATTATTCATAATGGTTCAGCGGTACCATCTGATCATATCATCTGATCAGAAAGTGTATTGGTCAAAAATATGCGATCATGTGGTAGAAGAACTTCATAACGGTAACCTGTTACGAAAATGCGATTGTAGAAGAGTTAGATGAGGGTTGGGCATAATTATTCCCAAAAGATATGGTTTGTACAAATCTGCTGATAAACCGAGATTAAGAATCCAAGTTCGTATTTACTTTAGCATAGACAAAAGAATGTTAAGTTTGCAGAGTTTCTCTTAAACTCCTTCAAATTTCTTGTGTTTTGAAGTATACTCAAATAGGTTTTGCCCAACCACGCTCGATTAGTTTTGCTCCTGTATGATATGTAACACAGACAGGATTCCCATTGCTTGCTTTTATTGCAACTACAAATCCTTCTCTGCATTGGATCTGGTCAATTGGTGTTCCGGCCTTTAATTGTTGTAGCGGAGATAAAAGCAACTCTCCTTTAGTTTTCTTGACGATAAAAGTTGCGACGTACTCACCTGGTTGTATTTTATGAGTTCTTTTTGGATGAGGTTCAACCTTTAGTAATTGGATAAAATATTTATCAAAAACTGGAATCTCAGCGCTGCTATGCCCTCCAAGTTCAAGTCCAAACCCTCCATAACCAATATTTTCTTTTCTGATAGAAATCTCTACGCGCACTCCACCCCTCCACATACATTGCACACCAGAAGGACATCTCGAATCATTAGTTACATTTAGAAATTTTATCAAGATATTATCTGATGTTATTAAGGTGGTTTCATTAAGATGCAAATCAAATGGCCTATCAAGTAAAGCGCCTGACAATCTCACATTAGATCCAGTTTGCACATCTGATTCTGCAAAAGCAGGAATGAGTACTAGAAATAATGCACAAATACAAAGATATTTCATGAATTGACGTGAGTTTTATCGCTGTATTATTAAAGCGTTCTACAGATTACGTCGTTCCTGCTACCTATTCAAGCCTGAAAAAGTGCAAAATTTGCATATCTTAACTATATTCCCATTAGAAAGGCACTGAGGATGTGATTTGGACCCATGATTTTTGTGGAATTTTGAAATGTTTTTGTTTCAAACAACAAAATCAAAAAACTTATCCCTATGCTAACACAATAAAAATAGGATGCCGGGTTTCAAAGATACGAAACTGAGGGCAGTGAATGCGAATAATGTAAGCCCATCCCCGGCATGAATAAAATAAGATTTTCATACTATGACTCGTTGAGGCCGAATGAATTAAGAATGGTAATACGATCAGGTCTACCTAGTGGTAATACCTAATAATCAAGAATGCCAATATACTACGTGCAAGACAGCAATACCGCCGTTGTCTCAGTCAAAGTATCGAAGCGTACCAAGAAAAAAATGCACGCCATAAATATAAAGTGGAGCGAGGTGCTAAGAAAGGCAATAGAGAACAAGATAAGAGAGTATGAAAGAAAACAAGGTATTGCAGACTTGAATTTAGAGCCAAAAGCAAAGTCCCAAAGAACAAAACACCATACACTTCCGAAGCACTAGTTAGGCAAACCAGCGAAGAACGATGAGATATACCGTCGATGCCAGTGTGCTTGTCAAGCTGGTGGTTGAGGAAGAATACTCGTCTCATGCGGTAAATCTTATCTCAGACCCAAAGGCAATCCTGCATGCTCCAAGTATTATTTATCATGAAGTGGGAAGTGTGCTGTACATGATGGTTCGAAAACACATAGTTGGAAAAGAATACACCATGAAAGCATATGAGAATCTCATAAGGATCCCAATAGAAGTCTTAAGTGATGACCGGAGTGTTTTGCCAAATATACTTGATATGTCCCTGAAACTTGGATTGCATTTCTCTGACTGTCTGTACATCCATACTGCAAAGAAGACCAATTCATTACTTGTTTCGTCCGATAGAAAGCTTCTGACTGGAGCCGGTAAAGAATGCAATTCAATTGATCTACGAACAATCTAACTTGTAGATTGCTCCACAGAATGCAACAAATGAAGAATTTATCTCAATATTGTTGCACTAAAAATGGTTGCATAGTATCAGGATGAAACCGTGCGCGGCTAATGTGAATAATGTCTGCCCCTCCAGCACCGCAATTTTTGCCAGCTCACGCAGGCACAGCCGCTAATATGTCCTCGCCTGGCAAGCTGCTTATAGTCAATCTGTCGTCGCTGTGTGGCATCGGATTCGCACAAGCGCCGCATTTTGGCAAAATTATCTCAGCATCATACGCAACTTCGCCAACTGGTTTGCCGCATCTTGAACAATAGATTTGTCTTGTATCGTATATGTTCACATATTCACCCCGATGCCTTGGTACAAGGTATCTTATCTTACGTAGTCATGTCCTAAGGCGCTTTGTTTGTCGGAATCAAACAAACATGGATTTGGGGCTGCATATGGCTTGTCTGAAGCAAGCCTCGCAACTGAGGGTCTGGCATCAAGTACTTTGTTGGCATCGCTTTCTCCCGTCTTGATTAATTCGTTTATCGTCGCTTCCGAAAAATCGGTATCCTCAAAAAGAAAGTGCTTGTCCTCTTTTCTCTCTATTCTGATAATGTCTCTGATTATTGCACCCCGCTCGCATGCAAGCTTGTGGTATTCTCGCTCCAGTCCTTCAAAGCGCTCCTTTTCGACTTGGTCTAAAACAGACTCTGCCAAAATATCGTGCATCTCCTTGATTATGGTGAGATATCGAGTGATTATCTTTGACATGCGCACATTGTGATCGGTCTTGTCTATGTGCATGATGTCGCGTGCCCTGTGCCATGTCTCCATCATGTTTGTTGGCAGCTCTTCGTGTTTTTTTGGGAACAAATTCACAATGTAGACTTTTTTGTCGCGCTTTGGGGAGGCATCAATTACTTCACGCAAAGGTGTGTTGCTCAACAACGTACCGTCCCACAAGTACTGTCGTCCTATCTTTGTCCAAGATATGCCATAAAACGGATAGCCCGCACTTGCAAGTATGTGCTCTGGGCCTATCCTTTCTTTTCTGCTGTCAAATACCGTGGCACTGCCGTTCTGTATGTCGGTGCATGTCACGATGAGTCTTGGCCTCCCGTCATCGTACAGGCTGTCAAAATCTACATGTGCGGCCAAGGTTTCCTTTAATGGCTCCAAGTCGTACAAGGCAGGACAAAACCAAGAAAAACTAGAAAAATTGGGCCAAAAACACAGGGGCTTGAACATCCTCGAATTCCCCCAACATGCAGAAGTAAAAAACGCCCAGTACTCCCTGTACGGGCTTGGCAAAAATGAAGGTGTCATCTTTTCTGCCAAGGAATGCCAAAAATCCTCAAGGCACTTTGCGGGATCAGGGTCCTTGCTTGCACAAATAACTGCTGCATTTATTGCGCCAATCGAAGTGCCGGCTATTATGTCGAAATGGGTGCTGCGCTTTTGCAGCGCCTTGTAGACGCCGCATTCATAGGCACCAAGCGAGCCCCCACCTTGCAACACCAAGACCGACTCGTAATCATCTGAATCCTGGTGGCTTTCTTTTGCCATCAGTAATATGCAGTTGTGAATCATTTAAGGACTAGATTACAGTTTTTGATCAAACTCGATTGCAAACATCTATTTTTTGTAAAGGCGCCTTAGCGCATTTGATATGTTTTTTTGCAGGTTTTTGTTGCCAATCTCCGGAATTATGCGTGTTGGGCTCAACTCATTTTTTGGCACTGTTCTTGCTATTGCCGCCCCAGTCAAGTAAAGCAGCTCATCTGTGATCTTGCGGATCTGAAGATCCAAAATCGCCCTCATCAAATACGGAAAGACAACTGCGTTGTTTACCTTGTTTTTGTATGTGTAGCTGCCGGTAGCAACTATTTTGGTCCCTGCCTTTTTTGCGACCATCGGGTTTATCTCCGGCTCCGGGTTTGTAAGCGCAAACACGATTGGGTCCTTGTTCATTTGCTGAATGTTTTTGGCAGAAACGAGGTTTTTTTGTCCTGACACTCCGATGAACACGTCGGAGCCCTGCATGATCTCAGAGAGGTCGCCCTTCTCTTTTTTCTTGTTTGTAAACGAGGCGATCTCGGCCTTGTACTTGTTCATGTTTTCAGTTCTGCCTTTGTAGATGGCGCCAGTAGAGTCGACCACAACTATGTTCCTGCAGCCGGCATAGGAAAGAAGTGAGGAAATTCCGTACCCTGCAGAGCCGGCCCCTGCCACCACAACTTTGGCTGTTGACAGAGTTCTCTTTGTTATCTTCAGTGAGTTGAAAAGTGCTGCCAGCACCACAACTGCAGTACCATGTCTGTCGTCGTGAAATATGGGTATTGGCAGTCTTTTTTCAAGCTCGTTTGATATCTCCAGCACCTTTGGGAACTCGATGTCCTCAAGGTTCACTGCGCCAAAAAGAGGCTCGATTGCGGAAACAACCCTCACTATTTCGGATTTGTCTGTAGTATCTAGGCAGAGGGGGTACGCGCTTATTTTGCCGTAGTGACGGTAAATGACTGCCTTTCCCTCCATGACTGGGAGAGCAGCATTTGGGCCGATGTTGCCAAGTCCAAGTATTCTTGTGCCGTCAGTTATGATTGCGACATTGTTTGACTTGGATGTGAGCTGGAATCTTTGTGCTGGGTCTTGATAGATCTGCTTGCAGACTGCTGCGACGCCAGGCGTGTAGATCAGCTTTAGGTTGTTTTTGTCCAGCGGGATCTTGCTTTGCACAAATATCTTACCTCTGGCTTTTTTGTGCAACTGGATGGCCTTTCTTGCAATCTGACCAGTCAATGAATCATGTATTGTGCGGCGGCCGACTTGACTCTATGGGTGAGCTCTGGGGAGTCTTGCCATCAATTTTTTTTAGCTTTGACTAGGTCCGACTTGTAGTGCAGGCTTGCCCTCTCGTGCAGCTTGAGGCGCCATGGCACAAAGCTGGGATTTTTTGTTTTGCGGTGTATTGAAAAGCCATGCCTCATCAGCTCGCATCGTAACGAGTCAGCATACAGCGGCTCTTTGACCGACTTGGCGCCTCGTTCATAATCGTATGGGTCGGAGATGAGCAGACTTGCACCTTTTTTCAGCTGTCTTGCGAACAATTTGATCAGCGACTTGGGTTCTACAAGCTCAAGCAAATTCAATGCCAGGATGTAATCGAACTTTGCCCTCCCAAAAGGGTGCTCAAGTGAGTCTGCCACAAAAAAATCGAGGTTTTTGCCGCCGAGTTTTTTTGCCTCGGATATGGCATAGTATGACTTGTCTATTCCAAATGCATAGTTGTAGTTGTTTGCAAGGTGCCTTGTCATGCGGCCTATTGAGCAGCCGTGTTCTAGAGCTACGCCGGAATCTGGCTCAATCAGCTTCTGCACAGCGGAGTAGAATCTGCCTTTTTGGTTTGCCAGATATATGTTGCACCATCTTTTTTCTATGGTGGAAAGATCGTTTGACTGTCTGCGAATCTTGGAGAGCGAACTTTTGATAAAAGCCTTGATTTCCGCATTCTTTGCCAAAAAGAGAAGCTGTCCGCCAAGCCTGGGCCTGTTTGAGAGGTATGCCACAAAATCATTCCACAGTATGGGGATGCCGTCAATTATTGGGTATTTGAGGCCGCATTTTGCGCAAACCAAAAACCCCTCCTCAATCTGCTCTGCCTCTTCAAGTATCTTGATTTCAAGGCCGAAATGACACTTGACACAAAAAAGATGTTTTAGACTAAACCTGTGCAAATTATCTTGTTGTGCGGAAATTCGGATTAATACCTCTTCTGCCCAAAGGCCCAGTTAATGTTAAATTCAGTCAAAAAAGGGAAAAGCTATGAGCGAGCTTGAAGAGTTTGCAGATGCCTTGCTTGACCAGATCTCAGTTGAGGTAAACGAGGAAAAAGACATAGCGACGCTTTCGGCAAGAATCGGCGAGGATAAGGACTTTGATGTCAGCTTCGAGTCGCCATCCCAAGTAGTTGAGTCGATACGGGGCGACCTTGAAAAAAAATTACATGACTTTACGGGACTCACAGTCTCAGATGTCAAAATCGAGTTCCCAGGACTGGAGGAACTAAAAAAAATCAAGGGAAGAAAGGTCTTTGCGGCACCCGATGCAAGGGAATACATAGACGGCCTGTTTGCTGCCCTGGCAAGGCAGGACAAATGGGCAATAGTAAATCTCATAAAACAAGACACAGCAAAATTCCTCGTATATTCCACATATGCAAAATCCTACATCTCCAAGATCTCCACTACGTATGGCGACTATCTTGATTCTACGATCTTTATCAACAACTTTGTACTTTCCAGCTACCCTCAGATAATCCTCTACAAGCAGGGCAAGCCATATCATACAAGGTATGAATCAGTAAAATCGGGTTATATCGGAGCACTAAAGATGACACTACTTGAGGAGCTGGTCCACTCTGTTCAAAAAAACCTCTACGAGGAAAACAAAAAGGCGGTAATCGAGGTCAACAAGCTCAACGAGGAGCTTGCAAAGATAATTCTGGCACTTGGTGATGCCACGGCAACCAAGCTTGCCGACTATTTGCAGCTTCCTGCGGTGCCAGACGAATTCCCCATTGCAAAGAGGGCAAACCTCTTCTTCACACTAAACCCGGACAACTTTATCGTAAATGTTCTCGGTCCAGACGTGATGACGTTCACCAAGGTAGAAGTGGACCCAACGATTGGTGGCCTCCTGCCTCAACTTCTGGATGTTTACCAGAGGTGGCTTGAGCCAATCCAGAGGCACCACGCGGCATTTTCTACGATGGAGGGAATGGCGGAGTTTTGCGTCCAAAACATCCTCGGCGAGGACAAAGACTTTGCCCAGTATCTGAGCACGTTCATGGGCACTGATGTCTCGACGTACCAGGTGCGAAAACACATGGGAAAGGACCTCACCGCCGCAGTGTACAAAACGCTTGGAAAAGGTGCGTTTGAGTTTCTGATAAAAAATCCGCCAAACACACGCCAGCTAAAAGAGCCGCAGCTATACCTAAAGAGAATCGCAAAATGAGCGGCGAGTTTGATCCAGTCGTCGCAGAATGGGCCGCCTTCTCATCCGACCCCAAGTACAATCTGGTGGAAAAATGCCTCAAGCTTGCGCAGCTGCTCGAATACCCAAAACTTGATGTCCAGCTTTACATAGACAAGATAAACGAGATTGCCAAATCCCTCAAAATCATACTGTCTGATGTAAAAAACCCGACATATCTTGTCTCGATGCTAAATGAGCATCTCTTTGGCACACTTGGGTTTCGTGGGGACACGGACGACTATTACGACCCAAAAAACAATTTTCTCAACGAGGTTCTTGACAAAAAAAGCGGAATACCGATCACGCTGTCGATAATCTATGTGGAGGTGGCAAGAAGAATCGGCCTGGACTTGAGAATCTGTGGCTTTCCGAGCCATGTAGTAGTAAAATACGGCGAAGAGATGGTCCTGGACCCGTTTGGTGGGGGCAGGCTGCTGGATGTGGAAGACCTCGAGGAGATTTTGTATAGAAACTTTGGGGAAGAGATCGAGTTTTCGCCGGAGTTTTTAGACGAGCTTCCGGAAGACAAGATCCTCATAAGAATCATCAGGAACCTGAAAAACTCGTACGCCCAGTCGTACGCATACCAAAAGGCGCTCCAGTGTGTAAACATGATACTGCACTCAGAGCCGGACTCGCCAGACGAGATCCGCGACAAGGGAATTCTCTTGGACAGACTGCTGAACAAAAAAGAGGCGCTGGGCTACCTAAACAAATATCTTGAGATTGCGCCAGAGGCACCAGATGCAGACTTTGTTCTGGAGCTGATCCGCGACATTAGGGAAAAAATCAATCAATGATTGAGGTAATGTCGTGGCCTTTCTTTATTTGGGATATCTCGTGCCTTGCGAGCTTGTTGCGGAGCGCTTTTTTTAGGACGTCTACTTCGTTTCGTAGGGCTGCTACCTCGTCTTCAAGCTTGGCTACCCGCTCGTAAATAGTCTCGCCTTCGGTTGAACTCATGCTAATCTAGGATTAGGAAAAGAGCTTAAAAATTTATGGGTAAATTAATTTCGCTACAGGTCGAATTCCTGGTTACAGGATGCGCACTTGGCGTGCTCGGCTCCAACCTGACCTAGTATGAAGATTCTGCCAACGGTCTGGCACTTTGGGCAAAGGCCGGTAGTCACGTTTTTTGGGGCAGTTCTGATTATCTTCTGAGTCTTTCTGCGTCCCATCGTAGGACTGAATTTGGCGTCTACTATTAAATTTACGCCTTGCTCACAAATTGAATACATCAAGGAAGAAAGACAAAAAAATCCAGCATGAAAAGATTCTTACTCTGCAGGCGCAGCTGGTTCTAACTGCAGCCTTGATTCAAAAAAGCAAAACAACAGCATTCCTCCCACGTGCAGTTGGGGCATTCTTTTGCTGACTTGGAACTCTTGCATTCTGATGGAAGGCATCCGCAGTCGGCACACTTGATCTCCATTTTACAACACCTTGCTTGTAATATATGGTCGCAAATTAAAAACAATGTTGAAAAAACCGCCATTGCGCCAACCGGCGCTCTGAGCATCATTGTCAATATAAAGGGCTGTGTGATCAAAGCGGTAAACAAAAGCTTTGATGAGGATATGAAGGTAAGCACTCGTTGTTTGACACCAAAATCTCAAAGGCGATCTCGCTAATCACAATGGCGACAGGGCTTGCTGTGGTGGCCGGGTGGGTCTTTGACGTGGCCGCACTCAAATCGGTAGTGCCGCAAGAGGTGACCATGAAACTCAGCACCGCTCTCTCGTTTTTCTTTAGCGGCGTCATGTTGTATTTTGTGTCAAATCGTTTTGCAGGCAAGGCGGGAAACGACCAAATCGCAATTCCAATCTCCGGCCTTGTAATATTTTTGTTTATGGCCTCGTTGCTAGCTACGAACATTCTGGGTGTTCCAAACGGAATCGAACAACTCTTTGTGGCAGAAGGGCCAGCGGCAGTAGAGACCTCGCTGCCAGGGGTTCCATCCATTCCGACAATAATCAGCTTTTTACTCATCGTAGTCGTCGGAATGATATCTCTTAACTCGCACAATCTGAGACCAATCCGTTACATCGGGTATGCTATCTTGGCTGTTGGCGCAACATCACTAATTGGGCACCTGAGCGGCCAGCCAGTGTTGTATTACTATGTGGAAAATGTCAGCACTGCCATGGCAATCCATACGGGAGCGCTGTTTGCGATGATTGGATTCGCCCTCAGCCAACTAAAACCGCCGCAAAAACTCGCGTACTCTACGACGACGATCCAGACAAAACTTCTCTCTTTGTTTTTGGCAAGCTCCATAACTCCAATAATCTTCATAATGGGCCTCAACAACGCGGCCGCTTCTGACGTCTCCCAGAATGGTGCGATGACAATCGGTCTGGTCACCGCTGTGGCAGTGAGTCTTTTTTCTATATTCACTGCAAGATCTATCTCCCGGCCAATAGTTGAGCTCAAAAAAATATCTTCTAGGATCTCAGAGGGCGATTTTACGGTAAAGGCGCCACAAAACTCCAACGATGAGATTGGCCAGCTCTCAAAATCGTTCAACATGATGATAGACAATCTGATCAAGGCAGAACGGCTCTCAACAATTGGGCTTCTTGCCTCAAGGCTTGGCCACGACCTAAGAAACAACCTTACCACCATCATGACCACATCTGGAATAATCAGAAAAAGGCCTGGCTTTGACAAAGACAGGGACCTTCAGTGGCAGGTCAACATGATAGAGAAGGCGGCACAAAAAATAAACTACCAGATAGAGGATGTCTTGAACTTTGTGAGGTTCTCGCCGCTAAAATCAGAACACGTCAGGCTCTCGAAAATACTGCACAACACAATCAAGTCGTTGCACATCCCGCCAAAGATCGAAGTGGTGCTCCCACAAACAGATCTTACGCTAAACTGCAACGCAAACCAATTCGAGATAGTCATGACCAACCTGATCAACAACTCAATTCAGGCAATGGGTGAAGACGGCGAGATAGTGATTGAGGCATACGAGGATGACAATAACTCAGTAATCAAGATAAAGGATTCGGGGCCTGGGATTCCAAACGAGAATCTTGAGAAAATATTTGAGCCGTTGTTTACGACAAAGCAGCAGGGGACAGGACTCGGATTGGCAACCTGCAGAAACATAGTGAGCCAGTACGGCGGGACGATCGATGTGAAGAACAACCCGACCACATTCACCATCAAGATCCCAAAATGATCCTTTGATATTTGCTATGTGAAATACAAGCAAACTATCTAAACAGAGATTGCTCATACCTTTTGTGGCATTCGAGCTTATCGTGTTTTTTACTGCATTCAAGTACATTTTTGTCGAAGGAGGCGAGCAGGCCCTTGTTGCAATAGGGACGCTTGCCAGAATCGGATACGGGCAGACACTAAAGATAACACTGGTGGGTCTGGCAGCGGGGGTCGCACTGTACTTTTTGTTCTTAAATGTGGTCGGCTTTTTCCCAACAAATCCAGTTGAGATCGCACTGGGGCTGGGGCTTCTTTACTTTAGCTACACTATGTTTAGAGAATTTTTTGAAAAAGAGAAAGAAGACGACACTGACAAGTACAAGATAGGGTATTTCTACATAGCAATGCTTGAGGCAGTAGAAAACTCTGTCGCGCTGGCAGCTTTTAGCTTAGTTGACATGGCAGGTGCAATATTTGGAGCCGGCCTTGCAATAGCTATAGTCATTGTGTTGCTGTGGGTTGGATTAATCAAGAAAATACCGCTAAAGCTGACGCGTTTTGTTGCAGGGACTCTACTTGCGCTGACAGGAGTTCCTCTAATAATTTATGGATTGGACCTTCCATATCCTGAGATGATGCACTGGCTTATTCCGCCCTTGTCTTAGCTAATCTTTGCGCTGACTGGTATGTTATGTGACATGCTGTACATGGCAGGGCACCTATCAAGGGCCATGCTGAGTATCTGCTCAAGTTTGCTCTTGTCTGCGTTTTCTGCTTTGGCATCTAAAATGAATTCTATTCCATTCACTATTGGCTCGTCTGCCACATTCAAAGTTTTTGCAAAGTTGATGTTGCACTGAGTGCTTACACTCAGCTTTTCAAGTCTCACTCCTTGCGACGCGGCAACTCCTGCAAAGGTGCCAACAAAGCATGAAGTGATTCCTGCGATGCAGTATGCCATTGGTCCAAGCCTGTTTCCGCTTCCACCAAGAAACGATGGAGAATCCACCTCTATTGCCTGCTTTCCCTTCTCGTATGACAGCTCGGTCCTAAATTGGTAGCCCTTTGATGGGTCCAAGACCCATTCTCCCTGCAGCTTGACTGGCTTTATGAGAGATTTTTTGTTAGCTTTTCCACTTTCTACTGTCTTTGACACTTTTTCTAAATCCACATTGTTGACGATCATATCTTGGTTTGCTCAAAGTGCCTTAAAAAAATTCAGAATTGCGGGTAATTAAGGCATTTATTTACAAAATTGGTTTGATTTCAATGTGGGCGCCATTGTTCCTAGGAGCAATGCTGCGCATTGCTTTTAAGACAAAAACAAGGAGATCATACATTGGCTGATCAAAAACTCTACAAGGTATCCTCCATATTGCTGATCTCTATACTGATCGGCTCTGCGACAAGCTCCTCTTTTGCCGACTCGCCAAGAAAGCAGCTTGCAAAAAATGTCTTGCCGGAGGATGTGGTCTGCAAGGAGGGCCGCGTCCTGGCAGTAGTTTCTGGCAAAACACCACTCTGCCTCAAGCCTGCCACCGCAGAACATCTAAAAAAAAGGTGGGGTGCAGATATCGTAATTTCAGAGCAGGCAGCGCAAAAAGCAGTGCCGAAAAAAACATCTCCTGCTGACACCAAGGGTTCTGCAATCAAAAGCCAGGCTGCAAAGACACAGCCAAAAATTGAGAGTGTTCCTGCAGCTGGAGGCTCCACTGTGAACTTTTACATCACAGACGATGACCTCAACACAAGCCCAAACGGAATTGACGTGATTGATACGGCAGGTCTTCTTGAATTTACAATCAACGGAATCAAAATAGAGGGACCGGAGACCATGACCGAGACTGGGGTGAATACTGGCAAATTTTATGTGAAGCTGGTTCTCCCAGACACCATAAATGGAAGGCCGCTGACACAGGACGACGTCGTGGTGGTAAGGTATTTTGATCAGTCGGATGCGGCAGGCCAGAGCAGGACTGTGTCGTCATCGCTTGCGCTCTCAAGAACGCAAGCACAAATGGAAAAGTCTGGGGGCCAAAGAATCGGACGCGACTTTACTGTGGACATCTATGAACCAGATGCAAACTTGAACTCTAGAGAAGTCGACAAGATACCTCTTTCCAGAATCGAGTTCAGGGCAGAAGGTGGAATTAGGACCACTTTGGCAAACTCTGCATTTGATGCCAACTCGTCGCATCTGCTGGAGACTGGCGAGAACACTGGCGTCTTTTCGGTCATAATCAAGATTCCGCGCACCATCGAAGGCAAGACGATCCACATTGGAGACTGGTACGAGCTTCGATACATTGACGCATCGACTCCTTCTGGCACCAGCGAAAAAGTGATCCTAAAAGGAAGGATTGGTTAGTTTTGGTTCCTAACTATGCTTGCAAATAGCGGGGAAGCCCGAACCATTGGGGTCGGAAATATGTTCAAAACCAACAGATCCTATTCGGTTCGTAGTCTGTTGCAATCTAGAATGATTTCCTTTAAGAAATAGTTGAAGAGCAAGTTTTTCCTCTTTCCCACATATATCATTTAATTCAAAATTTGTAAAATCTTTTCATACGTTTCGTGTCAGCTATGGTTGTCAAATTTTTGTATCGGCTAGTTATATCCGATATGTTTTAGTATCGGATAATGCCATCCGATACTATGGCACAATATGCAGAATTACCCTCACACATACAAAAGAGAATAACAGAAAAAAAACAACAGCTGGCAACTATGGGACAGCTTGCCCCAAAAAAAATTGAAGAGATTAGTGAGCGTATGCAAATTGATTTTGTCTACAACAGCAACAAAATCGAAGGTAGCACACTCTCCAGAGGAGAAACCGAGCTAGTGCTAAGAGGAATAACAATAGGAAAAAAGAATATTCCTGACGCATTACGTGGCAAAGATCTTGGGGATATTCTGGTGGCACAAAATCATTCAAGCGCCATTAAATTAATTAAAAAAATTGCATTCGATAAAACTTACACCATAACAGAAGACGATATTAAAAAAATTCATGGCGTTGTAATGAAAGGAGTCATAGCAAGTGCAGGCCAATATAGAAATTATGATGTGGAAGTAAAAGGAGCAGGGTTTACACCTCCCCCATTTTATGACGTGTCAAAACATATGAAAAAGCTGATTGAAACTTTAAACAGTAACCCTGATGAGCTCAGGCCAATTGAGCTTGCAGCTCAAACACACTATGATTTTGTGTGGATTCATCCATTTGAAGATGGAAACGGCAGAATAGGACGACTACTATTGAACTTGATTCTCGTAAGAAGCGGTTATCCGTTTGCCGTGTTCAAAAGTGTCGACAAACCACAATATCTTAGAAAGCTAAGAGAGATGGATGTTTCTGGCAATTTTAAGCCGTTTTTAATTTATGTGGCAAGATGTGTTGAGCAAACTTTGGATCTTTATCTCTTGCCAAAAAAGCCAAAGAAAGAGGATGAATTCTTGCCATTGGCAAAACTAGCAAAAAATACGCCATACTCTGCCGAATATCTGAGCCTGCTTGCAAGAAAAGGGCGCATTGATGCTATAAAAGAAGGGAAAACTTGGAAGAGTACTAAAAAAATCATCGATGCTTACATCAGCGAGCAAAAAGGAAAATAGTGGTTTTTCAGGTTTGATGTTTTACAAAGGCGAGCGGGAAAGCCCTAGCCCTTTAGGGCAGGGATGAAAGCGAGCACACCACAGGTCAACATTCCACACACCAAAAACTATACTAAACTAAAACACCAGCTAGGATCAAAAATGATCCTGACCTACAACGTAAAACACGGCCGTGATTTTTCAGACGAGCTGAAAAAGGCCATGTCAGTAGCCAGGTTTGCCATACGTACAAAATCCCAATCATCAAAAGACGTCCAACACATCGGCCTAAAATCGGCCATATCAAACCAGATCCTGCGAAAATACCGCAGAAAAGGAATCAAAAAGGCATCAAATGTCAAGCTGACCATACCAGGGCAGTCCATTCGATTTGACAAGACATCAAAATCAGCCAAAATCCCATGCCTTGGAGTGGAGCT
>JAWCQC010000027.1:0-19924 GCA_038869975.1 Candidatus Nitrosotenuis sp. | reverse complement strand
GCAGACGACTGTAACCGTAAAACTCGACTGTGTGTTGGTTCTGCAAAAACCCGCTTGATGGCGACAGATGAGACGGAAAAACAGCAAAAGCAGAACCCCGAACCCTTTAGGGTCGGGAGTGTGTCAGTTCATCCTCACACCAACAAAGATCACGATGGGTATGGGGTAGAGATTCGCCGTGTATTGGTAAAACTAAACCCAGTCGAGATATGATAATCAAACAAAAGCAAAAGGGTACGCCGAATCATGCCATGGCAGACAGCATCTTCAAAACATGACTATCAACTCACACAAAGCTAATATGGAAAAATCCGCTCAAAAAATCATGAAAAAGACTCTTGCCGACCTTGACTTTGCAAAGGGGGACGGCCTGCTGCCAGTCATTGTCCAGGACATAAACACAAAGGAGGTCCTGACTCTGGCATACGCAAACAAAGAATCACTGGAATTGACAAAAAAAACAGGAAACTCGTGGTTCTGGTCCCGCTCAAGAAACAAGCTGTGGATGAAGGGAGAAGAGTCTGGAAACACGCAAAAAGTCAAAGAGATACTGGTTGATTGCGACTCTGATGCAATCATATATCTGGTGGAGCCGTCGGGCCCCGCATGCCACACAGGCCAGCGAGTCTGCTTCCACAACAAGCTTGACTAGCAAACCCTCTGGAAGATGGCCTCGTCCCCTGGAACGGTCTGGTTTATGATTCTAAATTTCAGCGGCGCGTAATTGGTCCCATTGAATACCACGGTCCACTCGCCAACCAAATCATTAACGCTGCAGATGTTGCGTGCCTTTGATATTGAAGGCTTGAAATACTGGTTAAATCCGGGCTTGGCGGTGGCATCAAACGGTATGGAAATGTACGTT
Source organism: Candidatus Nitrosotenuis sp. (assembly GCA_038869975.1). Taxonomy (GTDB): domain Archaea; phylum Thermoproteota; class Nitrososphaeria; order Nitrososphaerales; family Nitrosopumilaceae; genus Nitrosotenuis. Next base: position 19,059 of record JAWCQC010000027.1, on the reverse strand, counting down.
CTTGTGGCGTTTGGCATGAGAAAGACCATGCTCCCAATGTCTCCTGGCTGGAGGTTGTCAGTCACTATGAAGATGTTTTCGCCAAGCCTGTACTCGTGCTTGTTTATTGCAAACGGCCCTGACCGGTTCCAGTTTTTGAACTCGTCTACCTTTTCTTTGGGCTTTGCTACGTCGATCGGCCCTACAAAAAGTATTGCCACAGCTACAGATATGGCTACTGCGGCTGCAAGAGAAATCCCAATTATTTTTGCCTTCAACGATTCTGTCTAATTTGGCGAAAAGCTAAAAAACCTTGTGAATGACGGTTCTGATGCGTTATTGGGGACTGACACCGTCGACTCACCGCAACCTGCTGAGATTCTGCTAACTTGTTGTGGATGATGAAATTTGATTCACCGCCAGACAGCCAACTTGCTCCCATCGACTCGAAGAATTAGATGTTCGTGGTCTGGATCGCCGCTACAATATATGCCACAAGGATATTCGAATCTATTCCCAGATGCTCTTTATCTCTTCTGGGCTTGGCCATTTTTTTGTCTCCTTCACATTTAGCGCGCCGTAGAACTTTGCCATCGTCGGTACATCATCCTCGCACTTTTCTATAACTATCTTGGTTTTATCATCGCCATCGTCGTCGGCAGCCCTGATATTTACAGTATCACCATCTTTTAGGGACAGCATTTCTGCCAACTCCTTTGGAATTGTGGCCCTGAGGCTGTTGCCCACTTTTTGCAACCTGACTTTGGTGATTGGTGTGGCTGACATGTGTGTATATACAGAGTCGTATATACACATAAAGTTGCCGGAGTAGAAGTGTCTGCACTGCGTAGAATAGTTTGGCATTTTTTGCTTCCTCAGGAATGCCTACCTGCGCTGGTAGTTGGCCTCGTTCCAGAGTATGGAGAGCGATACACTCTAACTCTTGTTCCTGCTTTCTTGTATGTTTGGGTAGACCTGTATCTGCCCTCGACGACTTGATAACCCGACAGAACCTTTGTCTTAAAACCCATCAGACAGAATTAACTATTATTAAATTTTTAGCCTTGAAAATTAAGCAATACTAAACTTGATATTAGGACATTTTAACTATACAATTTGCAACGAGTTTTTCCATGGCAAAGATCTCCCTACAATGCAGAGAGTGCAAAAAAGAGTACGCGTCCACATTCAAGTACATCTGTGACGAGTGCTTTGGGCCTCTTGACGTCAAGTACAAATTTCCACCAATCTCAAAAAATACATTCTCAAGCAGGGAGCACACGTACTGGAGATACTTTGAATTGCTCCCAATAGAGTCAAAATCAAATATAGTGAGCATTCATGCAGGAATGACTCCACTCGTCAAGGCCGAGAAGCTCGGAAAAGAGTTGGGGCTAAACAACCTTTACATAAAAAATGACTCTGTAAATCCTACATTTTCATTCAAGGACAGGCCTGCAGGTGTGGCAGTCTCAAAGGCAAAAGAGTTCGGCCTCTCCGCGGTGGGGTGCGCCTCCACCGGAAACCTGGCGTCGGCCACTGCTGCACATGCAGCAAAGGGAGGATTCCCATGTTACGTGTTTGCACCAAGCGACATAGAGCACGCAAAAATAGCCCAGGCTCTGGCGTACGGCTCTAAATTTATCGCAGTGGACGGAACATACGACGACGCAAACAGGCTCGCAGCCCAGATAGGGGACAGCAAGGGAATAGGAGTCGTCAACATCAACATGAGGTCATACTACGTGGAGGGCTCAAAGACCCTTGCATACGAAGTGGCAGAGCAGCTGGAGTGGCAGGTGCCGGACCAGCTGATAGTGCCAGTTGGAAGCGGCGCAATGCTCAATGCGATCTGCAAGGGATTTGAGGAGCTGCAAAGCGTGTCATTGCTTGGTGACGTGTCTGCAATGCATGTGCATGCGGCGCAGCCGGTTGGTTGCGCGCCAGTAGTTGACGCATTCAAAAACAACGCAACGGAGGTGACGCCGGTTGAAAACCCAGACACAATTGCAAAAAGCCTTGCAATCGGTGACCCAGGGGACGGCAGGTACGTGCTCAAGAGGCTAAAGCAGTACCATGGCTATGCCGAGGAATCAAACAACAAAGAGATTCTTGACGCAATTCTGCTTTTGGCAAAAACCGAAGGCATCTTCACAGAGCCGGCAGGCGGAGTCTCAGTGGCTGTGCTCAAAAAAATGGTAGAGGACGGCAAAATCGACAAAAACGACACCACCATATGTTACGTCACGGGAAACGGCCTCAAGGCAACCGAGTCCCTCATGGGCGTGCTCTCAAAGCCGGAAGTAATACGGGCTGACCTGGCTGCAGTCTCTGCGGTGATACAATAATTGGCAAAAATAACATTTACCATACCATCTGTCCTAAACAAAGGGGGCGGAGAAAAAAAGCTCCAGATATCTGCAGACTCGCTTTTGGAGTCGTTCAACCAGGTATCTCAAAGCATGGGCGACGACTTTAAGAGACGGGTTCTAAACGACGACGGCACGCCGCGCTCTCTGATCAACATCTACATCAACGGCAAAAACGCCCGATTCTCAGGGGGCATGAACACGAAACTCAAGGACGGCGACGAAATCTACATACTGCCTGCAGTGGCAGGAGGCTCTGAGCTCTCAAGCAAGGAAATAGACAGGTACTCAAGGCAGATAATGCTGGAGGAGATAGGATACCAGGGCCAGCTGAGGCTCAAATCTGCCAAGGCCTGCGTGGTGGGAGTAGGGGGCCTCGGCAACCCGATCACCACAAGACTGGTCGCGATGGGCCTTGGAAAACTCCGAATAATCGACAGGGATGTCATAGAATTGTCAAATTTGCACCGCCAGACAATGTTTGACGAATCTGATGTGGGCCAGATCAAAGTCGAGGTGGCGGCAAGAAAACTGCAAAAACTAAATCCTGACGTGCAAATCGAGGCACTGGCAATCTCAATTAATGATTATACTGCTTATGATGCAGTGGAAGGATGCGACGTAGTAATTGATGCACTTGACAGCGTCAACGCAAGGTATGCACTCAACAAGGCATGCGTTGAAAAAAACATTCCATTTGTGACAGGGGCCGCAGTTGGCGTGTCAGGACAGGTGTTCACCATTTTGCCAAAACAGTCTGCCTGTTATTGTTGCATGTTTCCGGCCCTTGATGAGGACTCGATGCCCACATGCAGCATAGAGGGAGTGCACCCCTCCATACTTTCTATAGTTGGCGGAATCGAAGTCGCCGAGGCAGTCAAGATAATTCTGGGCAAAAAACCCACACTCTCAGACAAAATCCTCCACATAGATCTTGAGAATCTGGACTTTGTCACAACAAGAACGTTCAGGGTACAAGAATGCCCTGTGTGCGGAAGCGGCAAGGCCGAGTCTGCTCCAAAGCAGGAGCTCATAATCGAGGAATTGTGCGGACGAAACCGGGGCAAGCGCACCTTTTCTATTACGCCTACCCAGAAATTTGAGATCGACGTGGAAAAAATCACCAATCTTGCAAAGGAGCTTCAATTCAGGGTGGAAAACCAGGGCGAGCTGGGGCTGTCAATGAGGACAAACGAGCTGTCTGTCAGCTTTATGAAACGAGGATCCGCAGTCATCGTGGGCCCAAAAGACGAGCATGAGGCAGTGGTTCTGTACAAAAGACTGCTAAAGCAGAAACCGCAATGACTCCAAAATTAAGCACCAACTCCTAAATATCTGACGGCCAACGATCAAGCGTATTGATGAAAACAAACCCAGATGATGATTTGTACAAGAAATCGACAAAAGCAGCTGTAGAAATGTACGGAAACACAAAAAATCTTTCCAAATCAATCAACAAGAAGCTTGCAAAAGCTGAAGGCATTGTAGGCAGGGCAGATTCGGAGAAGATAAAGAGGTGTCTAAAGATCTTAAAAGATAGTGCAGGAAGCTTGACATCAAAACAAAGCGGCAAAAACATACCACACAAATAAGACAGGGCTGGAGAAAAAGATCAAATTAAAAACAGCCGCTTTCAAAACTAGAGTGATTCTTTTGCTTGATATCTCAACTATGGACAAAATCGACACAGAGAAAATGTACAAGATTTATGATCAGTGGGCAGCCATCGCATCAGATTCGTACAACAAAAAGCACAATGCAATAGATTTCAAAGACATCGACCACATCGTGTTTGCAGGAATGGGCGGCTCTGGCGCAATAGGGGATCTGTTTTCTGCAATACTCTCAAAAACCAACATGCACGTGAGCGTGGTCAAAGGGTACCTCCTGCCAAAGACAGTCGACTCGACGACGCTTGTGGTCGCAGTCAGCATCTCAGGCAACACTGCTGAAACTCTAACTGTTCTTGACTCTGCTGCAAAGCTTGACTGCAACGTTGTCGCGTTTTCCTCTGGAGGGATGATGCAGCAATACTGTACAAAGCACGGAATCGAGTTCAGGCAAATCAGACAAACACATTCGCCTCGGGCGTCGTTTATCAATTATGTCTATTCGATTCTTGGCACGCTAAACTCGATGATTCCAATCCGCAGGCAGGACATTGCAGAATCAATAGCTGGGCTGCAAAGCCTCTCAAAACAAATCAGCTCTGCAAATCTGTCCAAGACAAACCCCTCACTTGATTTGGCTAACTGGATCTCCGGAATACCATTGGTTTATTATCCGTGGGGGCTGCAGGCAGCCGCAGTCAGATTCAAAAGCTCACTGCAGGAAAACGCAAAAACCCACGCAATAATTGAGGACGTAATTGAGGCCTCCCACAACGGAATAATGTCCTGGGAAAAGCCCTCCCAGGTAAAACCCATCCTGCTTCAGGGAAGGGACGACTATACCAAAACAAAGGAGAGGTGGGCAATATTTCGAGAATATTTTGCAAAAAACAACATCGACTACAAAGAGGTCCACTCGCCAGGTGGCAGCATCCTCACCAAATTGGCCTGCCTTATCTACATGCTGGACTATGCCTCCATATATTGCGCCATATTGGGGGGAATAGACCCCTCCCCTGTCAAATCCATTGACTTTGTCAAGGAGAGGCTGAATGCACCGGATTCACCCTCGGAATTGTAAATTTTGCAAGGTGCGATCAAAAAAATCGATCAAGTAGAATCCGTGCCTAAAATTTATTCAAAAAAGGGCACAATTGTGGATAAATTGTCCATTAATCTTATATAGTGATTTTCGAACTGAAAATCAATAACATGAACAACGAGATAGGACGTAAACTAACTAGTCTTACATTAATGACTATTATGCTGGCTGCAGGCTTTACTGCATTTGCCCCAAGCACAATGCAGACGGCCGCAGCAGCAAATGCAAACTTGTTTGTATCGGCTGAGAACTCTCAATTCCAGAACCACTTTGCAGGACCGATGGTCGTCGAAGTGGTTGTGATTGATAGTGATATCAAAGATACTGACGAGGCAAAAGGTGAACCTGACGTTACTGTAAACGGTAACAAGCTCAGGATGGCTCAGGCAACTGATGGTAACTGGTATGGTTACTTTGCAGACCGTAAACAAGCGCTGATAGCAGATGCGGTAGCACGAGACAATGGCCTTGGCACCCTCAACGGTACAGGATTGGACTTTGGTGTATTCTGTTCTCCTTCATCTACGGCTTTTGGCCCAGCATTCACTCAGACTGTTGGCATTGCACTAGCAAGACAGCCAAATAATGGTGGAATTCAAGGTACAACAAATACTGAAACACAAAATCCAATCAGTAGTACTTGTACAGGAACAACCTCAACAACCACTCCAGGACTACAAAATAATGTAGTGAGAGAAAACAAGACTCTAAATCATGGAGGAAGTGGTGTGAGCATTGGCCAAATTGGCGTCACACAATCCAACTTCTGGCCAGTCATACAGCTCTACAACTTTAACCCGACAGGTAATGTTGTAGTCCAGTACAACAAAGGTGGCGGTGTACAATCAACCACACTAAAGTTTGATACTGTGGACCAATTCGCAAAATTGGAGCTTGACAGAGCCACATACCCAAGAAGCGCACAGGTTCACGTAACAATAACTGATGTTCAACTGAACATTGATCCAACAGACGAAGACTCTTGGACATTTGGAACCAACTCGGCAAACAAAACCACATATTATTCAGTATTTACTGAAGATGGCGCACTAGCAAAAAGTGGCCAAAGTGGTCCTGTTATTTCAAGAGCATTAACTGGTAACCTAACCTCCTTAATGTTCGAGGATAACGGCCGTCTGATTCTGAATAAGGGTACGCAAGATGCAACAATCATCCAAATACAGGATAATGCTGACACCAACATGACTGGTACTGATGGCTTCATTAATGCTGGAAAATCGACAATTACAGCAGCAAGCCAGCCAGTAACAATTACCGAATCTGCGCCAAACACTGGCATTTTCGGCACTTATGACGAAGATGACAAGTCTGTACTGGCAATCAGAAGCGACGCCCCAAGAGGCAAATCAGCAACAATCAACTACAACGCGGCCGGCAAGACCATACTTGTAGGATTCGGATTTGCATCTATCGACATCCAGCCAACCGACGCAGAGTGGACATCCGGTGAGGAAATCCCGGTAGTGCTCACTGACTCTGATGCAAACAAAAACAGCAGGGCAGACGAGGACCTGGATCTGAACAATGGCGATGTTTCACTCATCCCATCACTCAGAATTGGCAACCCATTCACACTTGGAATAAAAGCTACTGAAGGAACTGATTCACAAAGAGTTAATAACTCAATTCCTGACGCTGTCCTTCTCAACAACTTTACGCGGTCTGGAGGTTCACTTGGTGGCATTAAGGTAAACCAGAGCCCACAAGCCGGTGCATCGACATTCCACTATGTACCTGCCAAAAACACTGCGTATGATGGAAACATGACAGTACAGAAATTCAGCGATCGTGCCTTGATAACATCAAACACGACCAATGCTGTAGGTGCTATACTGATCGATACTAAATTGACAGTCCAAGATCTAAAGAAGTCCATCTTTGATCCAAGACAAAGTTCAACACCAAAATTCTTTGGTTTCAACTTGGTGAACTTGGATATTAGAGGACTTTCAACTGGGGTTATCACAAACTCTAGTGTTTACTTGGTAAACAGCACAAGTGCAATCGTTACGAGAGGAGCTGGAACATTAGGTGCCGACGCCGAAATAAACGCAACCGGACACTTTACAGCAAAGTTGATCCCAATTGCTCACAATGTCAACCCACAGTCATTGTCTCTAATCAATGCAACTCTGGGTACTGGTGCAAATGCTAAAGTATACAGTGACATATTTGGTGGTCAAACTGGTAGAGGTATCAGCGGAGGCGCAACAGACGCAACCACAAATATTGGATACTTGATCAACTTCACTAGAGTTGGTAGCTTACCTTCACCTGCTCCAATCGTAGTCGACTTGTTCTCCTTTGGATACAAAGGCGACGGTCTCGTAAAGGCAGACCGAGTCAACAACGCCATTTACAGAATTGAGGCTGAAGAAACAGGTGACAACACCTCAGTCTTTGAGGGCTCACTTGAATTCGTCATGCTCAATCAACTCAACATCCTTGATGCATCCACATACACTGGACTCAGCACAATAGCTGATGATCCAACGTTTGTCGTGCACCAAGACCTAGATGATGAAGAGTCACCTCGAGTCAACTACAACGACTTGGGTGCAGATGGCGTGACAACTCAGGTAGCAGACCAACAAGCAGCGCCGACACACTCTGGTGTAGTATCATTTGACAAGCCAACATACAAGATTGCAGACACTGTAGTAGTTACACTGGAAGACCAAGACCTCAACGTCGACTCTGATCTGATCGATATCTACACTGTTGTAAACAGTACTACAGATAACACAGACGGAGCAGTTGGTAAGGCAGGACTTCCAATACTTTCAAACGGTGACCCATTAGGACGTTTGCTAGACATCACATTTGATGACACAAGATGGCAAGAAAAGTCACTAAGCTGTGACAAGACTCTATTCGACAGCCAAATAGACCAAGGCCTCGAATCAACCGGTTTCACATTAATTGAAACAGGTGTTGAAACAGGTATCTTCACAGGTGACTTCCAAGTTCCATCCAAAGTATGTCACACATCTGCTGGTGATCTAACAAATCCTGTAAACACACAGGGTCTCGACATGGAAGTAAACTACGTCGACTTTAGAGACGCATCTGGACAAATCGTCGAAGTCGGAGATGGCGCAGGCATTAGAGCCAACACCGGTTCGGTCAGCCTAGACAGGACCGTGTACCCAGTTCCATGGGGTGACCTCGAAGACTTTGCAACATCCACTGCAAGTGACGCAGCAGGAAGATCTATCTTCCCAGTTCACTTGACTGCTATCACTGACCAAGGCGGAAACGATGTCGATACCGACGAAACCCTCGGGGATGGCATTCTGACAATTCACGTTCAAGTGAATGACCCAGACTTTGACACCTCGGCAAGTGGTGAAGACAAGATCGCACAAAACGTTACCGGCACAGATAAGGGTCCTGTTAAGATCACCGTATCAAGAGGTCAAAACAGCGTAATCCTTGGATATGCAGGCGGTGACAGAATAAAGAACGGCGTAATTGACGTGGGTGCGGACAACACTGGCGATGGCGTATCCTCAGTCAGACAGCTAGGTCCAATCACAGAGACTGCTCCAACAAGCGGAATCTTTGAGTTCGATCTAGATATCGAGTACACTGATGGACCGGCCTCGACAACGTGTCCTGTTACGACATCTTGGGATTCACTAAAAAGCCCAGGAACTACTACTGCTACTGAAACCGACCGATTTGACACAGCATCTTCAACTGGTGACTATTGTATCCTCCAAGGTGATATCATCACCGTGGAATACACAGACCCAGCTGATGCTTCAGGTGATGTAAACACCGTAACAGACTCGGCAACCTTTGACCTAAGAAACGGAGCACTCCAATCTGACAAGTCCGTATACATCATAGGCTCAGACATGATCCTGACTCTCATTGAGCCAGACTTTGACCTAGATAACGACTTGGCAGAGACGTACGACCTCGACCTCATCGAATGGGACTCTGATGCCGCAACCGTCACCATGGGTGACCTTGGCGACAACGCAGCCGCATTCGACCCAGAGCCATCTGATCTCAGAGAGACAGGTGACAGCACTGGCATCTTCCAAGTAGTAGTCGAAATTCCACAAACACTGGAAGGCGACAAACTTGAAAGAGGCGAAGAGATCGTACTGGAATACACCGACTGGGGTCCATCCGGTGCCGACTTTGTAGGCCAAGAAGATGAAGACGTCAACTTGACCATCTTTACATCAAACTTCGGAGCAACCGTGGAGCTTGACCAAAAAGTGTACACATGGACCGACAAGGTCTACATCACAATCGTCGCACCTGACCACAACTTTGATAGCAACCTCATAGATTCAATCGGTGAGACAACCTCCGATCCAATCAAGGTGGCTACCAGAGGTCACGACATCAACAGGTACAAGCTTGTTGAGACAGGTACCGACACTGGTATCTTCACAGGTGAAGTAATCCTCACAGGATTCGCACACGATGCAGACGGTGATGGAACCAACGATGGTCCAACTCACGGTGACAGCGCTGACGGATCCGGCCCAACGGACGGATTCTTGGGCGCTGACGACGATGACGGTCTCACAGTCTCCTTTGAATTCTCAGAGGATGAAACTGTCGTAGGCTCGGCATTGATCAGATGGAACATCGGTGAAGTCACATGGCTTGAGGCAAGCTACCCAGCCAGCGGCACAGGCGTAGTAAGAGTCGTTGATCCAGATATGAACCTAAACCCAGAAGCAGTGGACAACTTTAACGTCGACGTCTGGTCTGATTCAGACTCAGGCGGCATCGACTTGACTGTAACTGAGACTAATGAGGCAACCGGCATATTCGAAGGTACTGTGTTCTTCACAACTACCGACAGCTCGTCCGGTCACAGACTCAGAGTCGCAGAAGGTGACACTGTCACTGCAGAATACAAAGACAACACCCTGCCTGATCCATACACCACAGCAGATGAGCTCGACATAACTGGCACTGCGTTCATCGGAACTGTAGTACCACCTCTTGAGAGAGCACCAGCTTCTAACGCAAGAGTGGTTGACGCCTTCGGCAACACCCTAGATGAGGTGTCCGTAGACCAACAGGTACAGATCACAGCCGACCTGACCAACGGCCAGGACAGAGAGCAACCATTTGCATACTTGGTACAGATCCAGGATGAGGATGGAGTCACAGTCTCACTAGCATGGATCACAGGTTCACTCTCAGCAGGTCAATCTTTCAGCCCAGCGCTATCTTGGACTCCAACAGCAGCCGGAACATACACTGCAACAGTGTTTGTCTGGGAGTCTGTTGACAATCCAACTGCGTTGAGCCCGACTGTCGAAGTCACAATAGACGTCAGCTAAGACTAGAAAAATCAAACTATCCCTTTTTCTTTTTTATTCTATCAAGTCCCAGCGGATGCTGAAGCCATGAGGTTCTGTGGTTCAACTTGGGCCTGACACTATCAAAACACCGCGACCAACTTGCTTCCCTCAACTCGAAGGATTAGCGGTTCATTATATTTGTCAAAAACCACGTTCCACTTCACCGTTTCAAAAGCCCTCGGAACTGTAAACCTAACTCATTATAAGCGACATTCATGGATGCTACGTCACGATCCATCAAATAAAATCACCATTCAGAATTAGTCAGCACCAGACAGTCAACATAAAGAATAAACACCAAGTTAACAGAACCAACCATGGCAACCAATATCTATAAGTGATCTTCCATACTCGATGTGAAGATACTCGCAATCTTGCTTGCGGTGGGGCTCCTCCCTGCATTTGCAGAGCAGCTTGATTTTAACACCGACAGCCTCATCTATACACCAGGCAAGCCCCTCTTTGTGTACGGCAAGGGCCTGCCAAACGAAGACGTCATAGTAAGAATGTTCAGCCCAGACGAAAACATCGTCACATTTACCCAGATCAAGGCAGACAAGGACGGCAGGTTCCAGACGGAGCTTTTTGTGTGGCCCCAGGTCTCCACTGCGTTTCCCTACGGCACTTACAAAGTCGAGGCAATAAGCACCACGCAGAACGGCCTCTCAAGGTCAGTCGACATCAAGTTTGCAGAGACGGCGGATCTTGAAAAGGTGCCGATAACTCGAACCCTGACGGTACTGGTCTTTGTACCGGAGACTGCCGCGATAAACCAGCCCCTCAAGATCTTTGTGCAAACTACAAGCGACGGCCTCCTTGTGGGCGGAAGCCCAGAAAAGCTGTTGGGCACAACGCATGTCCACCTGCCCGACGGCCAGGTGGTGAACCTGTCTGGGTCCTTCAAGACGCTCCACCAGGGGCTGTACTTTGCAGAATACACGCCGGTCATGGAGGGCACCCACGTCTTCCATGTGGTGGCGTTCTCGCAGGGCACAATCTCCCACGGCTCGGCTGCGACCGTGGTTCAAAAGCAGGACATCGGGGGAATATCAAAGCAGATACTTGAGCTGAACGCGGTGCTTGAGGACACCTCAAAGGAGCTTGCCAACCTAAAGGCCGAAATAGGCGGATTCGGCTCCACACTCAACGAGGCAAGCCAGGACATCGACAAGAGCGTCGACTCGATCTCAAACTCGGTCAAAAACATGGAGGAGGCCTCACTCCAGCTAAACTCGCTTTTGTTCCCGATCGTCGCCTCTATTGCCATAATTGTGGCACTCCAGATAGTGATTTTGGCAAGGCGCCGCTGACTGTCAAAATGAGTCTGCCGGCCCACCATCCAGTGTCTTTTTGACCAATTTTGATGAGGCTTTATCGGCCTATCTGGGTAAAGTCGTTGTATGATTTCAATCCTTGACTGAAAACCTCTTTGAAAATTCCTGATATACTCCTGACCATAAATGGTTCGGGCTTTCCCGCTAGCTTTCTGTAACAGTTTTGATACAGATTCTACCAGATGAAAAGTGCCTTCTTCAGATATAGCGTTTGCAACAGCTGGCCGTGTTTTCTAACAAAACGCAAGACTATTGCCAATAAGGGCATGTTATTTTTAATTTTGGTTTGCGCCTTGGCATGTCAAAAATCATTTTTTGTTATGTAACATCTTGCAGCTTTCTGGAAAAGTTGACAGAATCCGATAAGTTAACAAAACCTTCCAAGTCATACTCTTCATTGAAGAAAGCGATCGGTGCCATATTTTGCGCATTGTTGCTATCTTCGGTTTCCAGCTCTGCAGCATATCTTGAAAATTACGACAAGATACCATCAAAGCCCCAGCTAGTCCAGGTACCGGAAATAGTCCAAATACCACAAGAGGTGACCCAGGACCACAAGCTATCAAGGTACCTTGTGTTCGGAGGTGGACAGCCACCACAGATGCCGGGAATTCCAGTCTCAAGTGTCTCAAACGACAACGGGTTTTTTTCCATAATGGTGATGCCTGAGCAGTCAACCGCCGCGCTGAGCCAGAAGGGATACCACATCATCAAGGACTTTCCACTGGAGTTCCACGCAAACCAGACGCTGTTTTCCCAGATGGACCAGATAACAAAGGCCACGGGAGCCGAGCCTGCCCACATAAAATACAACTACACCGGCGCAGGAGTCACAATTGCCATCGTGGACACAGGAGTCGATTTCTCAAATCCGGACGTGCGTCACTCCCTTGCGCGCGACAAAGAAAACATCCCAATAATGCTTGACCCCGACGGCCAGGGCATCGTGATCACAAACGCCACATTTATCGCAAAAATAAACAAGTTCGGCCAGCTGGAAAACACAACAAAGCAGTTCGTCGAAGAAAAAAACCGCTCGCTATCAAAAAACGCGACCTCAGTCGTATACGTGACAAAGGACGGCGCATTTTTGGACCTAAAGCAAAAAGGCAAGGGAACCCAGGTGCTAATGTACAATTCATTTTTTCCGGCCACTGGGCCGCAGCCCACATTCAACGGCACAATACTTGACGACTATAAAATCGGAAAAAGCAGCCGCGACTATATCAAGTCTGCAAGCGGCGTGTACAGATTTGGAGTAATCTACCAGGGGGCAACGCAGGGCCCATTCGCAAGCGTGCAGGCAGTGCCCGTCCTGGTGGTCGACTCGACCACTGCCGGCGTATACGACACCATAATTGCGGACCTGACCACCTCATGGGAGGACTATACCAGATTCGATCTAAAAAAAGGCCAAAAGCCCAAGTACGATTTTGACTTTACAGACGAAACCCCAATAAAGCTTGGTGGCGGCAACGAGTTTCTCACATATGACTCAAACAAGGACGGCAAGCCGGACTATAGCGCAGGGACCGTCGGGGCAAGGGTGCTCGACATTCACGGCGTCATCTCAAAGGCCAAGCCGCCGGTGGACAAGGCCCTCAAGGCAACAAACGGCACACTGCTTGCACCACTTGATCCTGCGGGAACCTACTTTGGCGTGATGAGCGACTTTGTAGGCCACGGAACTGCAGCTGCAGCATCAATCACTGCAAAAGGAAAGGAAAAGTTCGACATATACAACAACACAAAAAAATACACGCTCCCAGGAGTTGCGCCAAACGCAAAGATAATTCCAATCAAGGCGCTCTGGTTTGGCGACACAGTATATGGGTGGCTGTGGGCAGCAGGATTTGACAACAATGGCACCTGGAAGTTCTCAGGAAAGCCAAGGGCGGACATCATCTCAAACAGCTGGGGGGTCTCGACCTTTCCCACTCTGGGGAGCGCCCCCGGAGTCGACGTGCTGTCGCTAATTGCAAGCATTCTGTCTGTGCCACACTCAGTGGAGGAGAGGTACCCGGGGGTCACAATAGTGTCAAGCTCAGGCAACGCAGGGCCCGGCTACGGCACACTCGGCCTGCCAAACGCAGCGCCCTTTGGAATCACAGTCGGCGCCACAACAAACAACGTCTATGTGGGGTACGGCAGCTTCAAGGGCCAGCCAAGGTTTGGCAACACCACCGTATATGCAAACGACATGACAGATTTCTCAAGTAGGGGCCCAAGCATAATAGGAGACCCCAAGCCCGAGCTTGTGGCAACAGGTGCCTACGGCTTTGTCCCAGGAAACGTCCTCAAGGCAAAAAAAGACTCCAAGCAGGAATCCTTTGTAATGTTTGGCGGCACCAGCATGGCCGCCCCACTGGTATCAGGCTCGGCCGCCATCCTGATGCAGTCCCTCAAAGAAAAAAACGAGCACTATGACCCATTCAGGATAAAAAGCATCCTCATGTCCACTGCAACCGACCTTGGCAACGACCCGTTCACGCAGGGGGCAGGCCTTGTCAACGCATACAGGGCGGCAAGCTTTGTGCGCGGAGAAAACGGAGTCTTTGCTGTTTACAACGACCAGTCGTACCACAACCTAAAGCAGATACTTGACATCCCAATTGCCAAGCTGAACGCAACGGCGCTCGGCCTGCCAAAGATTGAGCTGCCCGATGGCGACTACCAGCAGACAAGCTGGTTTGCAGGGAGGCTGGAGCCAGGCCAGAAGAGCTCGACATACTTTACGGTGGAGAACACAAACAACCACACCATCACAGTCCAGATAGCGCCGCAAAAAATGAGCCTCATCCAGAGGACCGAGCTCAACCAGACCACAAAGCTGCTGCTCAAGGACCCACTCTACAACAAGACCGGCGTCTTTAGGCCCGACTACATCAAGCTTGAGGACGTAAAAAAGCACGACTCACTTTTGTCTTTTTATGAAAATGCGACGATGCCAAAAGACTCTGAGCTGCTTGTGCTCAACCTCAACTTTGCGTTTTCGGATTTTATGAACAAGACAGAAAAAATGTACGCAGCCGACACCAAGATCGCCTCTTTGTACCTGTACGACTGGAACGACAAAAACAAGGACGGCGCAGTCTCAAGCGAAGAGCTTTCCATGGTCAACAGGGGCGGCTCGTGGGGCACAGTCCAGGAGCTTCGTGTGTCGGAGCCTGCCTCCAAATTCAAAAACACGCCTCTTGTGGGGGTATACCCTGTGCCCACAAGGTACTCGTACTGGCTTGGCGACACAAAGAAAAACGCAACTGAGATGCCCTACACACTTTCTGCCAGCTACTACAAAAAAGAGCCATGGCAGGACGTCTGGCTCGACTCGTCAATACTGGAGGTAAAGCCGCACAGCTCGGCCCAGGTTCTTGCCACAATAACCGTGGCAGACCAAAGACCAGGAATATACCAGGGCTTCATCACGTTCAGCTCGGAAAACCACACAGTCAACGCCCCTGTCTCGTACGCAGTCGAGTCTCCAGTCACCAACAAAGAAACACAAAGTGTGATTGCGGCAAACCAGGACCAGGACATTTTGTACGGCAGCGGCTACATCAAGGGGGCCTTTGACATGGTCAACAGGTACAATGCGGGGGACTGGAGGCAGTACTACTTTGACATCAAGGATCACACCATCAACGCCGCGTCAATTGAGGTGTCTTGGAGGGACGAGGACACCAATCTCTCTGTCTTTGTGGTGGATCCACAAGGAAGAATAGTGCAGACAAACATGCCGCCTGGAGTCTTCGGAAAATTTCTTGAGTGGCCCACCTCGGACTGGCTTGGCACCACATTGTTCAGCGAGGGCGGCGGCTTTTTCCCGGTAAAAAACAAGGACGCCACGTCGACTGTCCTGTTTGCGCCGATAAACCAGACAGGCACATACAGCCTCCTTTTGCACTCTACCTTGTTTGGCGGAAAAAAAGCTACAGAGCCGTTCACCGTTGTGGCAAGATTCTCCACCATTCTTGCAGACAACACGCCGCCGCAGATAAGCTGGGAAATACCGCAGTTTGTGAAAAGCTTTGATGCACTTCCGCAGATAACAGACGAAAGCGCTGTCCTGGCCAGATACTATCTTGACGGCACAGAGATGCCGCCTGATGATATGCTCAACAATCTCTCAGAAGGCCCACACACTGTGAGAATAGATGCGCAGGACAGCTCTGGGAATGCGGCGACAGCTCTGTACTCGTTTGTGGTGGACAGGACTCCGCCCCAGATACTGGTTCGATCCCCGCAAGACAACTCCAAGGTATCAGGGGAGCTGGTGATCGACTTTACGGTGCAGGACGACAACCCAGACAACCAAAAGACCGCAGTGCTGCTGGCAGACACACTAGTTCAAAACAAGACATACATCAAAATAGACGCGACAAACTATTCCCCAGGAAAGCATAGCATGGTGATATCGGCCGAGGACAAGGCGCAAAACAAGGCACAAAAAATAGTCACCTTTGAGGTGGGCGCATCAAGCGCCTTACAAGCCGCACCAGCAGGCCAAGGCGCCAACGACCTGATCTTGGTGGGGGCTGCAGGCGCCGTTGCGATCGGCGCAGCTGTGTTTGTCGCGTTTTCTGGAAGGTCGAAAAAATCCAGAAAATACTAAAAACCGGTTCAGAGATTGGCACTACCTTTATAAGAAAATCTCCGACCATTCAGCTTGAATGTCGCAAACTGGCAGCCCACCTAGTACGCTATCCAGACGAGATTTTCTAAAGCTGATGGGTGCAGCTGGAACGGCACTCACCTTTGCGCCTTTTGTTCCGTGGGGCAAATTCATGCCAAACCCGGACAGCGCAAAAATAGAAAAGGTGCCAGTAATTCTGCCAGACGGGGGACAGGCAAACATTAACACTTTTCCAGTAAATCACGCCGAAGTGATCACCTATCCAAGAACAGGAGACCCTGTCTTGGACGAGGAGGCCTTCAGAAAGTGGCAGTTCATCAGGCTGCCAGAGGAGCTTGGCGGCTCTAAAAATGACATCTCCGCATTCAGGGTATACAGCATGGTGTGTCTGCATTTATGGTGTCTGTGGAAGTACTGGCCGCAAGAGGGGCGAAAAAGAGGCGAGTGCCCATGCCACGGAAGCATGTACAATCCGCTGACTGGCACTGCGTTTGCAGGGCCTGCATCGCTCCAGGCGCCGCCGTCAAACACGCTTGCAAAGCTGGACCTGGAGGCAGACGCAAAAGGTGATCTGTGGATCCTGCCTGCCAAGTGGGGACCAAACGACAATGGAGTAGTGGGGTATGGCCGTTTCGTTAAGTAGGCGCACAGGTGCAGTCAACTTTTTCTATTGGCTGTGGGACGGCCTGGAGAGGACAATATTCACCGGAGTCAAGTTTTCGTTCCCATCAAGGTTTGTCAGCCCGTTTGGCTTTCTTGGGATGCTCACCTTCATCGTGTTTGTCATACTTGGAATATCTGGGGCGCTTTTGATGTTTTATTATTTTCCGATTCTTGACAGGGCATGGGACAGCGTGCAGAAAATCAACGACGTGGTTCCGTTTGGGTTCCACATACGCAACATCCACTACCACGGCTCCAACGCAATGGTGCTGCTTGCCATCCTCCACATGTACTACCAGTACTTTTCCGGAAGGTACAAGATAAGAAATGAGGTGCTCTGGGTGACAGGTGTCATACTGGGCACCGTGACCATCCTTGAGGCCTTCACCGGATACGACATCATATTTTCGGAAAGGGCGGAGCTTGCAATCAGCATCGCAGCGTCGCTCACAAACTCCATTCCTATAGTTGGGCCCACAATACGGGACGCAATGTTTGGCTCAGGATTTACAGACTTTGTGCTTAGGTTCTACGCCCAGCACGTCTTTATCTTGCCTCTTGTGATGCTGGGCCTCATGGCGGTCCACTTTCCAAGATTCTTGGTCTTTGATGTGCCGATGGTCATGGCAATATCTGGCGCCATCCTGATCACAGGAGGGGTCTTCCCAATAGACATGGGATTCAAGTTTGAGCCCACCGTGCCGCCTGGCATCACCGTGCCAGAGTGGTACCTCACAGGCCTGTACGCGTTTCTGAGGACCCAGTACGACAAGTTCGTCACAGGCGTGCTGTGGCCGGGGCTCTTCATAGGGGCGCTGCTTCTTACGCCGTTCATCGACAGGTACAAAAAGTTCTCCTGGAAGGACAGGCCCATAATCACAGCATTTGGAATTACAGGAATTGCGCAGATAATGGTGACCACATACTGGGGATTCTACATTCCGCCAGACACCACTATTCCGCTTGTGCAGAGGCTCGTAATAGACCCGATCTTCTTTTATCTGGTGATGATACTGCTTGTGCCGCTGGGCTTTGGCTTTAGCTACATGATGATCAAGATGGCCCAGGAGGCAGAACGCAAGGCAAAGCTCAGAAAGGAAAAAGGGCCAAAAAAAGTAGCAGAGATAAACCTCTCGCAAAAATGGCTCAACTGGGTCATAGTGGGCCTGATTGCGTTCCAGATATATCTGAACATAGCTGCATACAACGCGGCAATCACGGGGCTCAACAACCTGTCGCTGTTTCTGACAGGCCTCATACTCATTGTGTTTGCGGGCATGTTCCACGTGTACAGGTACGCACTAAGTGAGGCAAAGAGGCCGCCCCCACCTCCGCCGGTGCCGGAGCCCCAGGTCGAGGCGCCCCAGGCAGAGGTAAAGGCTGAAGCACCAAAGGAGCTTCCGCCTGAGGCAAAGGCCGAGACTAGCTGAATTTAGCAAACAAGACGTCGCTTTCCACTTCTTTGTGCTGTTCTATGATGGAAGCACGGAACTTGATGTCGTGTTTTTTCTGCGGCACAAACGTGATCATGGCGGTGAACTCGGCCACATTTTGCGGCATCACGTCCCTTGAGACAAACAGCCTTGAGCTGCGACTGTTTAGCTTCTTTCCGTTGCACGAAGTGAACAGCATCAGCTCGTTTGAGTCCAGAATCTGCGCATTTAGGACCACGCTGTCGTACCTTCCTGCGTAATTGACTCGTATCACACCCCTGAACTCGGAGTTCGGCTTTATCTCGTTGCTCTCAAGTGTGATCTCGATGTCCTTCAACGTTGTTTGCAACGTGTTGAGGCGTTAAATAATTTCTGAAAGAATTTTGCAAAATTCAAAGCGCAGATCCATTCGTCCCTCCAGTCGTGGATTTACAAAGGCGAGCGGAAAAGCCCTAGCCCTTTAGGGCAGGGATGAAAGCGAGCACACCACAGGTCAATATCCAGCACACCAAAAACCATACGACAATCTGTATCTAATCCAAACATATGGAACCCAGTATGGAGATCGCCAGC
>JAWCQC010000026.1:0-23821 GCA_038869975.1 Candidatus Nitrosotenuis sp. | reverse complement strand
CATCCATAATGCTTATTTCATATGCCATCCTGTCTGTGGGCTGGTTCATCATACTACATACTTGAAGAAAATATTGATAGTATCTGTTTTTTAGTTCCAATTGAAAATAAAAAATGATTTGATAAAAAGCCGCGAATTGACTCAGATGTTTTCCATTGGTGTGGTAGAAAATATTTTCAGCTCCTCTCTTGATGGAGTTATCTGTATTCTCAATCTATAGTCTTTTGTTAAAAACAGTGCCTCACCCCTTGAAAATGTCTTTAGCATGTCCATTTCTTGTGATGATAACGACATTGCCTTTGCAATTTTTTGAGATGCCTGCTCGGTATTTTGCAACAAGATTTTAGTTCCAGCATTGTCTGCAATTCCCCTTCCGTATTCGTTGTCTATGATATCTTCTGGCCTTTGTGTTACGAAAAGAAAGATGACGTTGAGCTTTCGTCCAATTCT
This sequence comes from Candidatus Nitrosotenuis sp., assembly GCA_038869975.1. Taxonomy (GTDB): domain Archaea; phylum Thermoproteota; class Nitrososphaeria; order Nitrososphaerales; family Nitrosopumilaceae; genus Nitrosotenuis. Next base: position 23,371 of record JAWCQC010000026.1, on the reverse strand, counting down.
TGCTATACTGTCTAAAAACTTGCCAGCACTTGGCATCTTGAAAAGCATCCAACCTTCGTCAATTAGCAGTATCTTTGGTGTTCTTAGCGGTTTTTCTAGGATTTTTTTCCAGATTTTTCCTAGCGCCAGCAAAAGCAGCATTGCAACGGATTCGTCTTGCCCATATGTGCCCCTCAGTGAAATTACTGCCCTATCTGACATTTTGGTGAAATCCCCCTTGAGGATGTCTGAGATGTGACCCTCCACTAGGTCCTTTAGATACGGTTTTGCCTCATCGCTCACTAATTCATACAGCTCAAAGACGCTTTTTGCCCGTGATGCCAGTGCCCTAAACTCTTTTCGAACAGTATCTTTTGCCCGTGTTATGTCGCCTAAAATCTCGGCTGCGTCATTTGATTCGAAGAGCTTGAATGGATCAAAGCCAAGCTCCTTTTGCTGGGTCACCCGTATTGGTAAGATATCTAGGTATTTGGCAATGGAATCGTACTCTCCTTGTGGGTCGACTATAAACACCAGACAGTCCGGATACTTTTTCATCAGTCTGCTCAGGATGACTTTGGCAGTTACGCTTTTTCCCGCGCCGCTTGTGGCTAATAGCAAGATGTTATAGTTGTCCCGCTGTGTGTAATCGTAAATTACTGGGGCGCCAGTGCTCTTGTTTACACCAAGTGTTATTCCGTTTGGGACCTCAAGCATGTCTGCGCTTACAAATGGGTAAAAGATTGCACATGAGCCAAGCTCGATGAATAATGATTTTCCCCACCCCTCCTTTAGCATAACTCCCTGTTTTGATACCGTTCCATCAAAACCTGCAAGCATTGCACCAGTCTGCCTCCTAAAACTCTTTGAAGTGATTTTTAGTGTCTTGATATCTTTTGCCAGAACCATTGCAACGACTCTAAACGAAAACATCTTTGTCTCCTGCCTTGTAAGTGCCAAGAGAACCTGTTCTGATATTGCAGAGCGGTTTGCCATCTTTAATGATCTTGATGCAGCTGCCTGAACAAGGGTTGTGTAGCGGTTCATCTGGCCTACTGCCTTGTCGTGCTGGATTGGTTTTATCGTAATTGATATCATATCGGCAGGGGCAAGTAGAGAGTGCACCCAGGCAGGTCCCAGATTGGCAGGAAGCGAGTACAGTGTAAAACATTTTGCTAAATAATCTCCTTGGATCTTTACATGATGTAGCATTTCAGATTTTATCTTCCATGACGGCATCTCCAAAACAACTGAATACTCGTATCCTAATGATTCCAGTACGTTTTCAAGGGATTCGTCTGAGCTGAGGTACGTCCTTAACACCTGCATTCTTCTGATCTCGTTTCCAATCTGGACATCAAGCGGCTCTTTTATCATGAGAATCTTGGCAGTCTTTTGCAGGTTTGAAAGCAGGGCAAAAAACCTTCCAATCACTGCCATTTGTTTTTCGTCAGGCAATGTGAAAAAGTTTGAGGGTTTTATTTCATAGTTGAATTTCACAATAGAAAAATCTCCAATTCTTTTAAGGTTGTTATCTGTTGAAGTGAGTGAAAAAGCCAGCGTCGAGAGTTGATATCAAGCCTACATTTAACGTGGTCTGTCTTTTTGCCGATATCTCAAATGTGGATGTAATAGAGCAGTATTCGATTGGTCAGGCCAAGGTCTTTGTTACAAGAGACGGCAGGTACCTGATCGTTGAGCCCAAAATCACTGCTCAAGGCCATGAAATCTACGAGCACATGATGGAGCAGCTCTTTTTATCGCTGGAACCACTAGAGCATGCCCGTGACCCAGTATCGTACATAGAGACGCACATCTGGCACGAGGCAGAACAGCAGGCAATGCTGGAGCAGGTCAAGTCAAATTTTGCAGAGCTCAAGTACTATCTGATCCGAGATATCGTAGGATACGGAATCCTAGATGTCATGATGAATGACGATAACATCGAAGAGATCACTACAGAAAGATTTGACAGAACGGTTGGCGTAATTCACAGAAAATTCACAGAATTTAACATTTTAGACTCTAATGTCTTGTTTGGCTCCGAAGATATAATGAACTCGTATATTCAAAGACTGGTCCAAAGAACCGGCCATACGGTTACTGCAGCTTCACCCGTAATGAATGCGATGACTCCAAGTGGTGACAGGATTACAGTCACCTATGAGAGGGAGGTTTCACTGCCTGGACCCACCATAGATATCCGCAAGTTTACAAGACAGCCCTACACCATCACGCATCTTCTTGAGCTTGGCGCAATGAATAAGCTCATGGCAGCATACCTTTGGGTTTTATTTGATGCAAAGGCCTTTGGTCTGATAATTGGAGAGACTGGCTCTGGCAAGACGACTGCAATCAATTCTCTGATGTGTCTTACAAATCCAAGATGGAAAATAGTAACAATTGAGGAGACCCCTGAGCTAAAGATTCCTCACTACAGGTGGGAGAGACTCTTTACTCGGAGCAGCCCAATGATTTCGGATTCTGCAAACTATGACATTACAATTATGGATCTGATAAAGGCCTCACTGAGGATGAGGCCTGACTTTGAGATTGTAGGAGAGGTAAGAGGGGAAGAGGCCTTTGCACTGTTTCAGAGTGCTGCAACTGGACACGGCGGCCTTACAAGCTTTCACGCATCAGGAGTAGAATCTGCACTAAGCAGGCTTGCAGCAGAGCCGATAAACATCAGGGCAAGCCAGCAGATGCTACTGTGGTTTGTTTTGCACATCACCAGAATGAGAAATGAGAAAAAACAGATAGTCAGAAGAGCGGCAAGCCTAAGTGAGGTAATGCCTAGGCGTGAAGGCAGGGTAGGGATTTGCGAGATATTCAGGTATGATATCAAAAAGAACAGTTTTGGCATTGATATTCCTGAAGAGCTGATAAAAAAGAGCCAGAGGTTGCAGCAGGCAGCTAACCTGCTAAATATCGACAATTTGCTTGGAGACCTAAAAACAAGGATGTACCTGATTGAGCAGTGTCTGAAAACCAAGGCAGAAAAGATCGATGATGTCTTTGCAATTCTTGGCAGATATTATTCTTGGACAAAGTAAAAAAATTCATTTTAATTTCCTCCCAGAAAGGGGCTCATCGACGGAAGATATGGCGAAAAATAAATTGAGATAAAAGTTAGTGCAGCTGTAATCGTTATTCCCATGGTATTTTTTACTGTAAAGCTTGAAACCTTTGACATCACCATTCCTATGCATATGGTACTGATTGCGATAAGCAGGTTTATGATTCCCAGAAATTCAGGTGTTGCAGAAAGAAAGATAATTTGTCCTGCACCGCCACTTAGGACCTGAAAGCTTGGACCCAGCTGCTCCATAACTTCACTCATTGCCTTTGTCATCCACACCATCATTAATGGACTTGAATACGCCATAATGGCAAAGACTCTGATGCTTGATACCATCTCTTTTTTGGCTTGGTTTACCTTGGTGACAAAATTTGTAATGTATTCTAGTGTCTGGGGCCTTCCTCCCCCACTGTCTGCTATTTTCCCAAGAACAAAAAATACCAGCCTTGCATTCCATGAGATTATTTTGTGTGATTGTATAATCTCTGAGAGCTTGTAGCCAAAGACAATCTTTGAGGATATGTCAGATATCAGAAAATCAAAGTAATCGTTGTATCGTCTTTCTTTTGATATCCTAACTATACTGTTTGGTATTGCCGCCCCTATCTTTACGTGCTCTGTTATGTCCCGCAAAAAATCTGGCAGAGCCGATTCTACAAGTGATATCTCCCGAAACTTTTGAAATGTGGCTGCAGAATTTACAAGGCCTCCAGCAAAGACTCCAAGTACAAGGATCTGCCAGCCTTCAAGTCCGATAATTATTCCAATTGCTGCTGAGATGGCGGCAGCAAAGATGCTGTTTTTGCTAAACTGAACCTCATCTCTTTGCTTTGGCTGGGAATGATTCGTGACCAGTATCATGATTACGGCAATGAGTGGGACCAGCACAAAGCTGGCATTTGTAAGCATTTGAACCGAACTTGCAGGCATCATAAACGAAGAGGAGATGAGCAAAACAGGCAGCACGTTTAGCATAATCAGCATGGCCTCACCAATCGTGGCTGCCTGCGACGAATACTGGCTCATGCGGAACCGCATGGAGTTGAAAAACTCCTCTCCCTTGTTTTCGAGGTATCTTGCCAGGCTCCCCCCGCTTTTGTGAATTGAGACATAGCCCAAAAGAAAGTTCGAAAATGTGTAATTGGGATGATTCAGTGCAAGGTTGTTAATTGCTGAGAGCTCATCCATTGCAAAGATTCTGACATTTCTTTGAATCATTTTAGATTCGCGCTCTAGCATTTTGAATATGCCAGCACCTGAGATCTCCGAAAGGGAGCTCAGTAAGGATCTGCCGACACTCTGCATTATTCCGCAATAAGCTGCAAAAAACGCAAGCTCGTCTTCTATTTGTGACTTTCTTTCAGATGCAGTTGCCTTGAGCCTTAGAGTTGGAAATGCAAACATAATTGCAGGTATCAAAATCAGACCGAAAAGCAAAACAGGATTCTCAAAAACAATTGAAAACAAAATTGCAGCAGGAATTGCAATCACGCCTGTAAGAATCATGTATGATGTGCTCTGCAGTCCAAGTAATCGTGGGTTTGCCGCAAGTCCAGAAATTCGAATATCTGTCTCTATGCTTTTGCTTATCTTTTTTTGTAGCTGTGTCAGAGGCCTCAGGTTTGCTACTGGTTTTACCAGATTCAGTGCCATGTCTTGAGAAACTTTGGTTATCTTTAGATCAGTGCTCAAATAACTTGATATGAGATTGTAGAAAAACAGTTTTGCGGGCTTGAAAAAGTTTAGAATTTGTTTTGCAAGCCTAGGTTTATCAATTGTATAAAGAAGTATTCCAGAAAATATTCCAGCAGCTATAAAAAATAAAAGCGCATCATTGACCAAAACTAGAATCCACATTAAAACAAAAAGAGGTATAATGATCAGCCTGTGGATAATCCTTTTCTTCACGCAATAAAAAATCAGTCCAAAGAAAAGCCAAATTTCTTCTTAAAAAGAGCGCCAACATTTAGGTCATGGCTACAAATCCTTTCAAAAAAAGGCGTGGACTTTCTCCGGCAATTACAACGCTGATAATCTTGGGAATAGCAGTTATTGCGGGAGTGGCCGTATTTCAAAACTTTCAGAGCCAGTCATCAGTCGCTAGTGCAAGGGGAGCAATTACCGTTGAAAACCTGGCTCTGATAAAAAATCCCTCAGGTGAGCTGTGGCTTTCTGCAACTATAAAAAATTCAGGCAACAAGCAGATAGTTTCTACGGCAGTTAACCTCCAAATTGACACCAATTCAGGCACGCCTGGAATCCAGCCATTTTTGGCAAATCCCAATCCCGCAGCCCTCAATCCAGGCCAGACAGCAAGCGTCTTTGTTAGGGTTGTTGACTCTGGCGGCTCCCCAATAACGTCAGTTAACGTAGGCCAATCAATTCCAGTTGAGATACGCGGAACGACACCTGATGGTTCTGTTGTAACAACGCCAACATCTGTAATGACTAGTCTTGCCTAGACTAGCATCCTTTTATTTTTTGAAAACTTTATTGCCGGTTTGAGGCCTCACGAAGTTTTATGGTTTGAAGACGTCAGTCCGTTCAACGAGCCGGTATTTTCTTTTCCGTTTGTTGGCCGCCTAAGCATGCGGCAGCTTGCAATACTTGGTATTGGTTTTATGATCTCTTATACCCTTTTTCAATCGACTGGCGAGGTACTGAGTGTCATTCCCGCACTGGCAACTGCATTTTTTGCACTCAAAAAACAGCATGTTTTGCCAACCGAATCACTTTTGTTTTCTGTTTTGATGTTTTACATTCGTGGCGGCTCGACAGCGCTAGAAACAAAGAAATCATGGAAAAAGATTCCAAAGACGCGCAAGGAAAAGAAAAAGCTTGTAGAATCCACCGTACTTCGAGTCCCAAAACCGTTTCAGCCAAAGATCATAGACAAAGAAATCATCAAAACGAGAAAGCTTTTCGTTTCTGATTTTACAAAGCCATACAGGATGAAGATCCGCCTAGAGAAGACTACTGGGCAGGCAATATCAAATGAGATGTGCAAGGTAGAGTTTGACGGCAATATAGTTTCCACACTGTCTACTGATGCAAACGGTGAGCTTGAAGTTATAATAATACCGGGATCGGCCGGTGAGAAGAAGCTCCAAGTCTTTTCAAAAGATAGTGCTAACCCAATCTTTGAAGAAACATTAGAGATAGAATTACAATAATTGGTTCTGTAGCATTGATGGCACTTCTTTATCATGTAACAAGTCGGCACATGGACTTGATCACGCTTTTGTAAATTCAGCAAAGGTTAATGTGGTTAAGGGAACTGCAACTGGGCCAGAGTCAATTCCTGTATCATAGTATTTTTTTGTACTATTAACAAAATTAGTGAAAACACAGCTAGTAGCACCATAAGTAATACCAATCTGCCCATCCCCAATTGGGTTAGGATCTTTTTCATTTAAATCGAAAACTGCACTCGGAATAACCTTTTGTGCTACTGCTACTACTTCGCCTTCACAGTTCACAATTGGAGAGCCACTAGAACCACCAGTTCCAATAATATCAGTTTGTAAGGCATATGGCGTTTGATCCCCATCCCATGGTAACATGCCAACAATTTTACCAGATTGGAGTATTGGACTAAATCTCATTCCAGTTATTTTCTTTGCACTTAATGATAATGAATGATTACCTCTTGGATATCCGCACATAAACACATCATCAAAAAGATTATACTCGCAAGTGGATTTTATGGTGAGATGTGGAAAGTCAGAATGTTTAGTGACAGGTTTTCCACATGCAATATCTAAATCAGTTGGGCCAACATAATCTTTCGGTAATTTCACTAAATCCATAACACTAAATTTTTCAATAACATCAACGGTAAATGTGAGTTTTTTCGAGATTATAGATCTAAAAACTACACACTCAACAGGTTCATTCTTTTTATTGTACATATCACCTAATTCCTTACATTTTTCTGCAACATGCCCAGCAGTCATCACATATCCTGCTGGATCAAACAAAAATCCTGAACCTATTATGATTTTAGGATTTACACTTCCTTTGTCAACAAGACCGATTGCAACAATGGCGGCTTTTATTTTATTAATTAATTCCTTACTAAGCAATCAACATCATCTAATTTTACTTGCGTTTTGAATTAAGGTTATCCATTTGTTTTGCCCTGCAATCTTACTAAATTGGAGATTGATCTTGACTAATAGAAAAACCGTTTTTGTGGAGTGTAATTTATTCGACTTGATTCATTCTGGTTTCTGCAAAAAATCTGATCGCAACAGATCGCCAAATGGTGATCCATTTTTTATATCATGTCGACGTAATGATACCGGATAACAGCCAACTAGAAAGAAAATGATTCGAGCAATCGAACCAGTGAGCGGTTTTAGGATCGTTCTATGTCCTGAAGACTGTTATCCACTTGTAAATTGATTAGTTTTTCGACTGGCTTGGCCCACATCATTCTCTCTGACAGTCTGTTTGCACTTTATTTGCTGCCTTAAATTCGTCATATCCTTAATGCTCAATGTTATCATCTGAAGAACTTGATACGCAAGACCGCTCAAAGTACATCAAAATAGTAGTTGCTGCAATACTTGCAGGAGTCTTTGTGTTTTTAGCACAGGACATACTAGAGTGGGTGCTTGAGGTGGATTTTGACAACCCTGACCCTTCACAAATCGACGTTCCACGCGCAATAGTTGAGATATTTGGCCGGATGATAGGGTTTGCAAGATATGTTGGCGGAGCAATAATCGTCCTTGGAATAATAATTGCAGTCATCAAGCTTAGCCTTGGGCCGATTCCTGCAGGCAAGACGCCGCAAAAATAATGAAAAGACAGAACAGATTCCTTGGGGACATCCAAACCACGATTCCTGTGGTGGCTGCCCTTGCTCTCTATTTTTTTATGCAACCAAAGATTGGCCCAGAGATTGTCGTAGCGTTTTTTTCTGCATGGATTGCAGGCTACATTTTAGATTATACCATTACAGCAAAAAACTCTCACCTGTTGCGTTTTGAGAGGAATCTTGTCTTTCCCTCACTTTACAAAAGGTTTGGCGTAATGGTTACCTTGCTGATTCATTTTGCGATGGAAGCCTTGATCATTTTGATGATACCAGTTCTGTTTATCTATGATTTTGGTCTTGCTGCAAGCTCTGTTGTTGCACTTGCCTTTGGAGTCTCTCACGTAATGGCATATGCATCAAATTGCAAGTTTGTGAAAAAATACAACACATTGTTGTGAAATCATCTCATAATCTTCAACAAAAATTTGATGAAGATCATGAGTTTGTGATTTTATCTTAAATATTATCCCAATTTAGAGCCCATGCGAATAGACCTGTGCAGAGTTTGTGGCTCTGAGATGAAATGTTTTCATAAATGTGAAGACTGTCGAAAACCGATCTCGTTTATTTGTAGAGGTTGCAGAAGCATCACTGACACACAGTACCATCTGATTTGTGATCCAGACTGGTGGTACTGACCTAGAATTTTTTCTTCTTTTAAGATTCATTTTCTTTTTGCAATGAAATTGGCACTTGTTACACCCATAGTTGATATTGTAAATGTAGTCACATGTGCAAAGTTTGGAAAATCAATTGATCTTCAAAAAATAATAGATAGGGTCCCCCAGACAGAGTACAATCCTTCCAAGTTTCCAGGACTGGTTCTAAGGTTGGTTTTTCCAAAGGCTTCTGTTCTAATCTTTGAGTCAGGCAAGGTTGTCTGCACTGGGACAAAATCAAAAGAACAGTCGATTAGGGCAATCCAGTCTGTTGCATCAAGGCTTGTATCTCATGGAATAGACATGGGTGAAAAAGAGCCCGAAATCGAGGTTCAAAACATGGTGGCCTCTGTAAACCTCAAAGGAACCATAGACTTGGAAAAATCTGCCAGAATCCTGCCTAGAAGCATGTATGAGCCTGAGCAATTTCCTGCCTTGATCTACAGGATGAGCGATACCTCAAAAGTAATGCTTGTTTTTGGCTCTGGAAAACTTGTATGTACTGGGAATAAAACAAAAGAAGAGATTTTCAAGGCTGTTGAATCGTTTCACTCCATTTTAGAAGAAAAGATGCTGATATCGTATAGATGAGATTCTGTTTGATTCCTTTTTAACCGATTTTGTTTTTTATTTCGTGTATTTTGGTACAAGAAAGGGCCAGTTTGGCTTAGAGTCAGCTATTATCATCATTGGAATCATTATCGCAATAATTGCCATAGTCAATGCGACTTTGGCCTGGAGCGATGTTTTAGAGACGAGCTTTGTGAAACTGATAACTGACATGCCGGTATTCGAGTATGATGTGATTAATGGTGAGGAGACTGGAAATGAAAACTTTGAGCTTTACTTGCTGCTTCGAAACATTTCATTTTACATCTTTTTGGCAGCAATGTTTGTTGCAGGGGTGTCATTTATGCTGGAGCACGTCAACTGGGTTCCGCCAGAGACTGCAATCAACATAATCTCAAAGAGCGTCTTTTACATTATTTTCTTTTTTGTCTTTCCGGCACTGTGGGACCTGTCGGCAACAATGGTTGAGGAATCATCGTTGTGGATTCTAAATCCGCAAGACCCTCAAAACCCAATAGAAAAAGTAGAGTTTATCTTCTCAAAGCTTGGCGCAATTGAAACACCAGAGGTATCATTTGATAGTATAGTTGCAGGAATCGGCGATCCTGTTAGGGTCTTTGAAGGATTTTTTCTGAATGTGTTTTTGGCAGCGTTTAAGGCAATTGCACTGATAATCTTCATCTTTTTGGTCTTTATCATCGGGACAATACGGATGGTCTTTACTGCAGTTCTGATAATTGGGCTGCCGGTAATTCTGACTCTTTCTTTGATTCCATGGTTTTATGGGATTACAAAAAAACTCTTGGAGGCTTTGACTGGCTTGCTCATTGCTCCAATCATTGCAGCAATAGTGATTGTTGCAGGCTCAGCCTATCTTGGTACCATAGAGACGTCAGCTGAGCTGGAACAGGGAGCAATTCAGCAGTGGTTTTCAGCCCTTGCCGTCATGGCCCTTGCAGTATTCATTCCTGTGATTTTAGTGCCAATGCTTGGAAGCCTTGTAAGCACCATCACTACAATGACTACGGGTGCTGTTTCTTCTGCTGCCATGCTTACTGGGATGGCAGGAGCTGGCGGAGTTAGAGGCGGATTTGGGGCCCTGCGGGGATTTGCAGGTGCACAGTTTGGGACGGAACATCCAAGCTGGCTTGAGATGGCAAAGGCTGGGTTTTCCCGCCCCGGAATGTCTGCATTTGTGAGAGGTTCAGGAACTGGTTCATTGGAAGGACTTGGGGCTGGAACTGCAGTAGCGGCAGGCACAACACTTGATGCAGTACCCGGAGGCGGTCATTCCATTGGACACACACTTAGCAGAATGGGCTCGCATATGATGCAAGATGTTGGGGTCCAAGAGATTCAGATGGGAATCAGAATGGGTGAGAACCTGATTGTTACCAATGAACATAGAAATCTTGCCAATGAATTTGCTACAATTGAAAATGATTTGAAGATGGATCCAATTGGGAATATGGGCAATATCGAAGCTGGGCAAAGAATTCTAAATGATCCTCAAACTAAGGATTCATTTTTGAATGATCTTCACAAGCGTGTCGTAGGTTACAATAACATGAGTGATGAAATGAAGAAAAAATTAGATGATGGTACATTACAAACTATACATCAACATCTTGGTGCGTTAGGAAAAATGTTTGAAAGTATGAAAACCTACACAGTATCAAAACAAGATCCTTTAAATTCTGTAAATCCAACATGATAAAATTAAAAATATTCTTATCTTTGTTTGAATAATGACTTTACCGCATCAATTGGTGCGTACGTATAACGACCTAAATCCTTTCCAAGATCATATTCTTTTTCTGTAAGGATGAGTTCCCCATTTCCTATTTCAATCCAAGGTTTGGGTTTAGTTTCATACATTATTGCATTTTCTTGTGATTCTGGAATTAGTCTTGCTTTAACTATTTCTTTAGTAAGCATATCATCTGTCATTGTTGGAAGTAAAAACCAGACGGAAGATCCATCCTTGTAATTTATTTTACATGCGGGGTATCCAAAAAGAGATTTTACTTTGAATTCTCTAACAACAATTCCACCATCTCCAATTTCTTTATCATATTTTTGTTGATGCTCGGTTTCATGAATACTTGGGATTTTTTTAAAATATTCATTATGAGTGACATAGACTTTCATTTTTTCTTCATACCAACAGTCATTCCATTTTTTTGCACTTTGTTGATTCATACTACTTTATCAACTCAATAATACTTAAAATATGGTTTAAACTTGTTCGTAAACCTTATCCACTAGTAATTTGATAGAGGAAAATCCTAAAAATCAGTGGTTTTCCTTGCAAATTCCTGATTTACTAGATGTATCTCGTTTTCAACGGCTTTTGCATGCTCAATCTTGCACTCAAAGCTGAACCTTTGTGATTTGTCTGGCTCATCCCATGACAAAATTAGAACATTCTTTTTCTTTACCTCAAAGGTTCTAAGAATTTGGAATGGTAGTTCTAAAATCAGACCCTTCATCTTTACCTCAAATACAATACCTAAATTTGTGATGTATAGTATACCATTTCCAAGTTTGCTTTTCGCATCAAAGCATTTCGTGACCATTTCACCATTTTTTAACGAGATCATATGACTTCTTCAATTCACAATACTGCTTTACCTTAAAAACAAGAATCTGAAATCTTTTACATACTCTTGAGACTTGGGCATAATTCTCCCACAAACATGGTCTTGTTGTGGTGACTAATGACGACAACCTCAAAAAAACAATGCGAGATACTTGGTGTCGAATGTGTTTTCATGGATCTGAAGGATTTTGCTAGAAAGGTAAAAGAGTATGCTGACACGCATTAAACAAGTTTCTATAGCTGTGACAATTAGATATTGAAATGCTCGATACAAAAATTCTCCATAAAGGATCTTACAAATCAAGGGTTCTTCAGATTGAAATCGATAAAAAGCAGTTAGTTACTCCAACATACTTCCCATCCATTTCCAGCGTAGCTACCAGATTACCTCTTGAACCATTAGTACAGTCTATCGTAAGAAGCGGTTACCCACGCTTGCTTGTTTCAGCCTATGATTTAGCTGGTCTTTCGAGGGAGAATTACAATCGTATTTCTAGAATGCTAGACAGGTTCTCAAAGGAAAATAATTTTTTGCTGACAGACAGTGGTAGCTTTGAAAGTTATTGGTTCCGTGACAAAAGATGGAATTTTAAAAAATATAGAACCATAATTGGCAAAATAAAATCTGATTTCTTTACAAGCTTTGACAACATCCCCGATTCACATTCAGATTACTCAGACATACTGAGGCTTACACATCAAAATGCAAAGAACTCTAGCAAATTAATGAAAGATAATCACTGCATAATGATCTGCCATGGGCAATCCCCAGAACAGCTTCAGAAACTGGTCAAAAAACTATCCACGAATAATTCCGAATTATGTAGGGTAATCGCAATCCCGGAACGAAGCTGCGGCAAGACATTACAGGATAAAATCAAGACCGTGCAAAAAATCCGCAGCATCCTTGATAATGATAAAGAGGAAAATGTTTTACACATCCTAGGTTGCGGAAATCCGCTGTCCATGGCATTGTTTGCTATGGCAGGAGCTGATATCTTCGACAGCATAGACTGGTCAAGGTGGGTTGTGGATTTGAGGTCGCTGGGCTTTACCGATTTTGCCAATCTTTCCCTTATTGACTGCATGTGCAAGGTTTGTAGAATGAAGAACGTGGATCCGATACTGCGTGCCATACTGCATAATCTGCTATTCTATCAGGATTTTGTCTTGGAGTTGCAGCAATCGATAATCCTCAAAGATGAGCTGAATTTCTTGAGGAAGTATGTGGATCAGAAGACAGTTTCCAAGATCGTCAACTTTTTTTAATGGTTTAGAATAGTAGCAACGGAAAGGATATCTTGAACAACTTGCAAGTCTTGACCACAAGTCAGATTAGCGATACTTTTGTTCCTAGTCCGATTTTAGATATCTACTATCAATTAGAGAAAGACCACGAGAATCGGCTAGACTGGATTAACGCCTCAGAAGAACAGCTCTGGAGGGAACTTTGCTTTTGCATACTATCTGGTAATGTAGCTTTTGAGCTTGCAAAGTCAGTTGTAGACGTATTGACGGAAAGAGGTTATCTGGATTACAGATGGATGATGGAAGACAACAAATCCAGAATTACACTATTCCATGAGTTGGATAAACCGAATTTTGATCCAAGAAAAAAGAATGGCGAGTTGAGAAAATATCGCTACCCAAAGAAGCGTTCTGCTGAAATCGTAAGAGCAGCTAAAGCACTGTATAGCGACAATTCCATAAAGAGCGTGCTTTCCAATACAACTTCTGATTTAGAGGCGAGAAATTTCTTTGTTAATCAAATATCGGGTCTGGGGATAAAGGAAGCGTCGCACTTTCTCCGTAACATAGGATTCACCAAGTCATTGGCGATTATCGATGTGCATGTACTGACATTTCTAAAAGAATTCTCGCTTGTTGATTTCGATGCAAACTCTTCATTGACCTTGCAGAGATATCTCAGATTGGAAAAAACTCTCAGAAACTTTGCAGAGTATCACGGGTTTGATTTGGCATTATTTGATTTAGCAGTTTGGCATTACATGCGAAATAGAGAATTATGAAAGTTGTATGCCTAGCATCGGGAGGCATCGATTCCAGCGTGCTTATGCTCATGTTAAAGCGAATGGGACATGAAGTTTTTCCATTACACATCAACTACGGCCAAAAGGCCGCAATGATGGAACAAAAGTCCTTCTACAAAATCTGCGAATTTCTGGAAATCAAACCGGAGATCATAGACATATCGAATATAGGAAAACTATCCATTGGATTGACAAAATCAGATTTATCCTACAGTGATAGTCCGTTTTTTCCAGCAAGAAACCTCTTGCTTCTAACTATTGCTGCCATTTATGCAAATGCCAAATCAATCAAAGTGATTTCAATAGGCTCGCTATCAAATTCCATTTTCCCGGATCAAACTAAAGAGTTTATGAAAAGTTCAGAGGCGACTCTTAACATTGCAATCCAAGAACAAATCAAAATCCTCACACCTCTAATAGACTTGAATAAGCGTGAAGTTGTTGAAATGGCAAGGAAACATAATTTCCCCTTGGAGATAACATACTCTTGCTACATAGGTTCGCCAAATCCTTGTGGAAAATGCATGAGCTGCAAAGAAAGGGAAGCGGTAGAGAAAATGCAAACTTGATAGTCCAATAACCCTTAATACAATAATCCTGCTCTCCTAAACTGATACGACATGGGCGGATCCGGAGGCAGTATTGACTTTTCTTCACGGGGCTCTGATGCAGGAGAAAAGATTTTCAAATCAGCTACTGATGAAGCTGAAAGAGCCACACAGCCACGAGTTCAGAGAAATGTGTTCATCAGCTTCGCAGTGGAAGATGAAGCGCAAGTAAATCTACTTCGTTCTCAGGCAAAAGATGACAGATTTGATTTTCAATTCAGAGACTATTCGATCAAAGAGCCTTTCGACGAGGCATGGAAGACTCAATGCAAAGAGATCATAGCACTGACATCTGTAGTGATTGTGGCAATAGGCGAAACTACCGCAGACAGCGAAGCGGTGGACTGGGAAATTAGGGAAGCACACAGACAGGGTAAAAAAGTGATTGGAATGAGGTTACATAAAAGCGAAAATCATAGAGCCCCACGTGCATTAACTGAGTATGGAGATAAAATCATTGATTGGAAAGCGGATCAACTTGGCGATGAATTGCAATAGGTAAGACATGAACGAACAAGAGGAGTTAAGCAAACTTTTCAATTCAACAAAAGAACTCGGCGAGAAGGGAGAAGAACGATTGTTTGAACAATACAAGATATACTTGGAGATGATAGACAGCTTGAACGAACGACGTGCCACAGCCAACAGTTTTTTTCTTAGCATAAGCACAGGATTACTTACGGCATTGGGAGTTCTGTTTAATCTGGGAACAACTCTTATGACTAACAGTGGATGGGTTATCGTAGGATCAATCAGCGGAATTCTTTTTAGTTATACGTGGTTGAGGACGGTGAAATCCTATAGACAACTAAGCAGCGGAAAATGGAAGATCGTTACAGAAATAGAAAAAAGGCTTCCGCTGTCACTGCATGGAACGGAATGGAAAATTCTAGGAGAAGGGAAAAACAAATCGTTGTACAAACCTCTTACAGATGTTGAAAGAGTAGTACCGTTGATATTTTTAGGGATTTTTGCTGGTCTGATTGTAATATCAATTGCATCGAATTTCATTATTCCGTAAAGCATTTGAAGAATGGCCTCTTCTAAAGAATAATTAAAGAAAAATTGGGAAGACTGACCAAAAAAGAGATGGCAAGGCTTGCAGATGAACAAAAACTAATCACTGTAAATGCAGAAGAGGATAACTATTCCCAAGCAAGATTTGCCAGTCTTGATAAAAATATAATTCAGCCCTTGCTTAAAAAATGGAAGTTTATCAAAGTAGAGAAAATCGGGAAGAGTGCGATGGATCGAAATTACTGAAGAAGGTAAAATGCGGTAGAATTTTTAATTTGATTGAATTATTATAAAATAATGGAATTTGTTTTATGGCAGCATGAAAGAAGTTATTGGATAGACCAGGAAAGATCAGAACATCAAAAAGTCCTTGATCTTTTAGATAACATAAAAGAAAAATGGAGCATCAACTACAAGGTAGACTCTGGTTATGATTCAGACCAAGTTTACCGTGAAATGTTCCTAAAAAATAACAGGATTCTCAGTCGAGATACTGGCAAATCAATTAGAGGGCTAAGAACAAGACAGGGCAAAGGCTCACCAATTTTAGATGGGGTACTAGGAGTGTTTGATAATAACAGGATCATCTACTATATTGAATCGTATGATGGTCGTGACCAATTCCTTGAGAGGATTTTAGAAGAGGGGCCTTCACACATTGAAAAGATCATTAGTAAAAATAGCACAGACACACCTGAAGAAAAACTGGTAAAAAACTTTCTAAATAAAGCTGCAGAGTATGGTTTTGCAGGCCAAATGCATCAAGAGTATCTTCTTGCAAGGCCAGTTGAAGACAACTCCTCAGAAGATCCGGAACTAAAAAACTTCAAGAAGGCCTTTTCCTACGTTTCAGGAAAATCCATTGATTTGCTGCATGAAAGAGATGATGGTACTTTTGATATCATAGAGGCCAAAACAAAGCTAAATTGGAGTGCAGTGGGCCAGGCAATAGGTTACAAGCAGATATTTTGCAGGCTAAACAACATTTCACTTGACAAAGTACGCTCCAATATCGTGTGCAATCAAAGTGATGGGTTTGTAGAGTATGTTTGTGATGAGCTTGGAATCAAGGTAATTGTTTTTAGCTAAAATCCCGATTAAAATTCCACTCAGCCAAATAGCTGATCCAAAAGACTTTTGCAGTGTCTTGGCTTTGCCTTGTTTGCTGGCGGGCACTTGTCTGAAATAAGACTGCGCTCAAGATCAAAGGCTTGTTTTCTTGTCCTTGTTGGGATCGCCTTGATATAACAACTGTTCATCCCATTTCTGATTTGTTGTTTTACGCGCTGTTGAATGTTTCCACTACTTCCAACATAGTCTATTTGTTTACCACAGCCAGAGATGTAGACGCCTGGTCCCCTTGGTAACCTAGTTATTCCTTTTGGGCTGAAATTTACTCTTACCGATTTCATGTGATCGTAAATGACTTGATGATATTTAATGGATCCTTATTCAAAATTTTTACCCCAGATCAAGATATTTGTTATTGTTTATTCATCAATAAACTAAACATCACATTCACGAATATTTACCTCCACGTTATTGTGTTGATTCCTCCATCTCCTGAGGATATTATGTTGTTTCCAATCTTTATCAATGGTATCTGGCGTCTCTACTTCAATTATTCTAGTATACTTTCCATATGTTGCATAAATGTCTGGGATTGCACATTCGCCGTCGACACATAGTTTTGGTGGCTTTTCATCATACTCTGGCAAGTCTGCCCTTACATACCACCCTGCTGCCTCTAATCCTGCTACTCTTCTTCTGACTGATTCATCATGACAAGTTTGATTGTGTGCAGAACGTTTCATTTGTAATATATCCATAGTCGAAAGATCATAGGTACTCTCCTATCTTTGTTTGACGTTTTTTCAAATCTTTTACAATTTTTGAGATTATTGATTTTATTGTGTCTTCATCAATTTTTTGCAGATGATTTTCTATTCCTTTTTCTGAACGCGGCCTCAAATCTAATGGTATTTTGAATGTCTCAAGAGGTAGTTTAGATATTACTTCTTCGATTACAACATCAATATCCTCTTTATCCCTCTTAGTTAACGTCAGTCCTGCATCTTTTGAGATCGAAATTATATGCTCCGTTATTGCTTCTGCTAACTGCATTTTAGCACTGGCTATCATCATGCTAACTGGCAATACATTTTGTAAGAACCGATCTAGCCTTTCAGTCATTTTTACCCTCCATTAAAATTCTAGCAGCTTGAATCACTAATTCATCATCAGAGCCGACAAGTGAGCCAACTATGAATTGAGATAAAGTAGAAACTAACATGTTTTGAAATTTCTCTTGCCTTTGTTGATCTTTTCCAGCAGATTTGCGAATCATTTGTTGGAAAATTTCGTTTGCTACCAGATTGGTTATTTCTAGGTTTATTTCATTGTGAATTTTTTCGGAAGTGTTTTTGTCAGTTACTCTTCTTATGCCTTTTTCCAGCACATATTTTCCCACAATCTCTATCAAAGATTCTTCTTCCATTATAGCATGTTTGAGATTACGGTATTCTTTTTGCTGTCTTATAATGTAATCAAGTAACTTGTATGCCATATACGCAATGTAAATGAGAGGAATAAACTGAGGAAAAATTGTAATTAAGAGATTAACTAGAACTGCAGCAGGAATTTTTTGGAATGTGATTTCCAATTTTTGTGATTGATCAGATGGGAAGGTTGCAGTTTTAGCTGTTGTTAATGATGACAAGATGAGCGGTATAATGCGCGTTCTTCTACTAACAAATGCAGTTTGTCTACCTTTACCCTTATGCGTTGCGCCCATCATAACCACCAAAATTCATTGAAAACGAGTGACATTCATTCAAGTTATGTAATGAGAGCGTTGTGTCAGTATCAGTAGACAAATATTTTGAATCTATATTGATTTTTCTAGCATCAACAATCTTTTGATTTTTGTAAACCCTGTTATGCACTGCATCAAAATACCATTGATTTGTTGAATAACAATCAAACTCAAGTTTTGACAGTATTTTAATAGAATTAATACCTAGTAACAAATTCCATCTTCCAAGGTCTTTAGCTAGTGCAAGAAATGTTTTGATTAATTTCAAATCGGGAGAATTGTTTTTTAAAAGATCACCACATGGAAAAACAAAATCGTTTATTCCGCAATTAGCTAAAAACTTCATATAATCTTGAATTTGATTTGTATCTTTTCCAATAACCAAACCAAAAACAGTGTACGAACCATTTGATAATTCCAATAGTTTTCTAGTCCTAGATTTTGCTCTAACAAAATTTCTAAGCTGGAATTGGGGATACTCGTTGTCAATCAGATATATGTAATCATCAATTGTTGTAACAGCATCAGCTTTGATCATCAATGCAGCTTTATGATATTCATCGACACTGAGTTTGTCTAAACTGCGATCGGTGCCAACACTGCTTAAAATTACTGCGTCTGGAAATCCTAACTCTTCTCTTAGGTTTTTGGCTTTTTTGGGTTCAAAGTATCCACGATTTTTTAAATCAAAATAATTTACAATGACAGATTTATGCTTGGGCTCAAAGAGTCTGAACGCTTCAATAATTTTCTTGTTCCCAAAGCGTATTTCTGGAATAAATTTTGTCCTATGCCATATCTTTGGTCTAATGGCTTCTAACTTGTGCTGATTGACTTCCAACAATCTATTCAAACCATTTTTTTATTAGAATAGAAATAGATAAATTTGTCGAAAATAAACTCATATGTGAACACTATTGCTTACCCCAAAGGTGAATAAATGCTAGAACAGCTCAAGGAGGTATTAAGAGGCTTAAAATGGACTGATTCGCAAGTTTCAGTATATTGTACACTGGTGGAAAAGGGGGCCATGAAGCCTGCTGACCTATCATTACATGCAAATGTAGCACAAGGCAAGATATACACTGTACTAGAAGAATTGGAAAAAACAAAAGGCGTGATATTCAAAAGCAAATCTTCCCACAAGTTGTACGATGCCCATAATCCGCGATACGTTTTGGAACAAATAATGTCTGATCTACATGAAAAAGTCGATGATGCATTAATTGATGCAGAACAAATTTATGAAAAAAGATCCGAACAAATTGTTGGTAAATTAAATTGTTATACCATTCAAAGTATTAGTGGTGTAAAAACAAGTCTGAGAGAATTAATCAGTAGTTGTAAAAAATCTCTAAAATTTCATGATAATGATTTACGCTGGATTGGAACCGATGAGAGAAAAATGATTGCAAGACTAATCAGAGATCAAAAAAAAGTGAAAATTATTTCCACCAAAGCATTCAAAAACATTTTAGAGGAACTTTCACTAAGTAAAGTTGATGTTAAATTGAATGAAAAAAATAACTCATTTTACATATTTGATGATGAAATAGCATTAATAAGATTCAGCTCTCCAGATTCGGCTGTAGTTATTAAAGAAAAATCTTTTGTTTCAGACTGGATTAACAAATTTAACGACAGCGAAAAGCAAAGCAAACCGTTTAAGATAGATGAACAGATATGATTGTAAGGCAAGTATACCCTCTGCTTTTAGCATATGCAGAAGATGGATATCCAATTAAAGGAAAGACAAGATTGCAAAAAATAATTTTTTTGTTTCAACAAGAAATATTCAAAGAAAAAAATAAAGATTTGGGCTATAATTTTGTACCATATAATTTTGGGCCGTATTCAGATATTTTACAAAAAGATGTTGAAGAATTAGTTGATAATGAATATCTAAAAGTCGAAGCTAAACAAGGATTAGATGGAAAATACATCTATAATTATCACATAACTGATAAAGGAAGAAAATTAGCAGAAAATCTATTGTATGAATCCAAGTATGCAAAGTTTCAATTAAATCGACCGTATAAATTACTTGGAAAAATCAAAAATGATGCAAATTATGGTGATTTAGATTCTCTTTTAAAAAAGGTATATTCAGAACATCCAGAATATGCCAAAAACAGTATCTATGAGTTTGATTAACATGGTTGTTTATGGATAATAAACAAAGAATACGAGAAAAGATCAGTACGAAAGAAGGCAGGCAAAAGATACTAGATGCAATACATGACTTGGCATATCTTGGACCAGTTAATGAGACAAAAAGAAAGCTGGAAGAAAGATTAGGAGACGAAGCATTACATTATATCAATAACTTTGGAATTGTGGAAGAAAAAGCAGTAGAGTTAATGATACTAGTCGAAGAATTGATACGAAAAATAGATGCACACCCGGAATAGTTTTGTAAAATAATACAAATTATGATGTGAGACATCATCTGGAATGAAATAATCCGGCAAAAAATTTTGCAAAAAAAATAATGAACCTTGAAATAATATGGGGATTGAAAAGTTCGGACCAAGATATATTGAAAAATTTTTGTGGTAGGGGCAACACAAGGCTGCCACCTAACCATCGGAGGTTGGACCTGTTTTGGAGGGGAGACAAAAGGGTCTGACCTGAGACTGTTCAATTCCGGGTAGAGCGATTGAACTAAATCTCTACTAACAATAATATGCTTTGACTTAAGCACGAAAAAACCACTTGCTGCATTTGAACAGGAAATGAATTTTTCCCCGACTGCCAGAAATAGGCAGTTTCGATCGTACCCTGTAATTCATGGGAGGATACAATCAACCTGCGTGATCATTTCATCACACAAGCACCAATCATGCAATCTCTCTCCTTCCTTCCATAAAATGGAGAATTGACAAGGAGTTTGCTTGATTGGTTCATCAGGGGGATTTTCCCTGGAATTTCACATTTCTGTGAGCGGATCTCCTTAGGATCCTTGGTCGTCTTTGTGCTGACCTAATTCGTCAACAACCCTTTTTGCATCAGGACCTAGGTGGCCATATGCCGTAGAGCATTTGTCTGCCTCTTCTTTGAGGAGCCGCCTTACCACCTTTGGGTAGCGGTGCATTGCAAGAATGTTGATTACTTGCACCAGAGTCCTAACAGAGAGGCTCATTTTTGGTGTCGCACTCTCCGCAGTGCGTTAGATGCTGTCTGCAAGTTTCTGAAGGTGTGATCACAGTTAGCTGTTATCAACTGTATATCCCTCCAGCTTGACTACCTCGTACCGCCCCGTTCTGTTTACGAACCTGAGGCCTCTTGCATAGACTACTTCCGAGTCTGCGTCTACTTGGGAGTAGATCTGGCCTCCTGTCTTTTCTGCGTATTCTTTGACCTCCTGCGCAATCTGGCCTATTGGTCTATCATCGTCGTAACCAAACTGCTTTGCGGAATCCCATTTGATAGAGTCAAACTCATCAAATGTCAGCTCCTCTGGGTATTCTTTTTGCGCCTTGGATTTTTCCTTAGACATGTCTTGGTTCCTCCTATGTAAGATCAGAGTTGTCAGCCAGGGTTACTGGCTGGAACAACTTTGAGTCTGGTGGGCAGTACTCTTTGCAGGACTCTGCAAGAGAGTCAGGCCTCTCAATGATTGGTTTTTTCAGCTCAAGGAACTGAATCGAACCAAACTGGTCGTTTGTTGCACAGGCAAGCGCATATGCTTGGCAGACTGCAACCTTGAGGCACCTCTTGCAGGACTTTTGGTGTTTGTTTTCTTCTATTGCTTCTCTGATCATGGTATCACCTCATGTCCTTGGGGCAGCAAAGATGGCATCAAGCCGCCTCATCTGGTCCAGTGTGGTGCCAAAGCTGCCTTTTCCGTGGCTTAGGGCTTGCGTCAGGTCATTGAATGCCTGCCACTGCGAGACCTTTTGCGTTATGGTCACCTTGTTGTTGTCCGGATTGACGTCGATGTAGGGCAAGACCCCGTAGACTCGCTTTGGCAGATAGTTTACTACCTGTGCTGCCTGCTTTTCTAGGAGTTCTGCCTTTTTCATCGCACGGTATCTTTGGACCACGCAGTCGGCTGATTTTATCACGGCCTTGATGGTTGGCAGGACCATCTTTGTACTCAGCGACTTGGTGTGCTTTCTTGAGACCGACGCAAGGGTCTGCGTCTGGTTCAGCCTGAGGTCGGCTGTGATCTGCTGGCCGTTTACAACTTTGAGCATCTTCTCAGAATGAAGATGCAACATAAAGTTGCTGCAGACCCTTCGAAAGGTGAAGATGGCCACGCTAAAGGCCCTTGACCCATCGATTGCGTTTCCGACGCTGTAGCCAAGGTGCACATAGTCGCCCTCACCTGTTATGTCTACGTCTTCACGGAAGACATACAGTGCAGACATGCTTGCAAGGTTTCTGCTTGCCAGGACGTGCTCGTGGACTTCGTACTTTGAGAACCAATTTCGGTCATCAAAGGTAAACGGCTTTGCGTCAAGCTTTTGCGCAATCTGGTCTGCCTTTTCTATTACCAGCTCGTTTGGGAGTACCTGGTACTTGCTTGAGAGGATTGCAATTGGATTGCCTTTTCTCTCGATGAACTGGTACTTGTTCCACGCTTTGCCGTTTGCTTCTATGTTGTACGTCTTGATTCCGTATTTTCTGAATGTCTCCTTGGTCTTCAGGGACAGCCTGCTTCTTTTTGTGTGGCTGATACTTTGTTGGTCGGAAACAATTCCGTTTGTTTTTTGTGTTTGGTTTGTTTGTGTCATGTTTGATTCAACCTCCGTCTCTGAAAAGATATCAGAAATGCAGTCTGTGAATTGCTCAAATTTTTGCGAAGTCGTCACCTAGTCCAGTCCTGCAGAATATGCAAAACTGAAAACTAAAAATTCTAGATGTGAGATTTTGTTCTCAGAATAATTCCATTGTTTGTTGATGGAATTCGGTCTAAGCTTTGTGAGCTAGTCGATGTGAAAAGATTGTTAGAGTCTTTTCAGAGGATTTGACGCTTCTTGTATGGTGTCAGAATTTTGAAACCAGGAATGCAAATTTTGGCATCTTGGTGTTCTATCAAGTACTCTGGGGGAGATACTGTTTTTCCTATGCAAATAGGCGATTTTTTGTGTGTTTTTGGCGTTCCGAAGAAGCGTCACATACAAAGAAAACGGTTTGGCTTAAGGAGAAACGGGACAA
>JAWCQC010000025.1:0-25680 GCA_038869975.1 Candidatus Nitrosotenuis sp. | reverse complement strand
AGCTCCACTCCAAGGCATGGGATTTTGGCTGATTTTGATGTCTTGTCAAATCGAATGGACTGCCCTGGTATGGTCAGCTTGACATTTGATGCCTTTTTGATTCCTTTTCTGCGGTATTTTCGCAGGAGCTGGTTTGATATGGCCGATTTTAGGCCGATGTGTTGGACGTCTTTTGATGATTGGGATTTTGTACGTATGGCAAACCTGGCTACTGCCCTGGCCTTTTTCAGCTCGTCTGAAAAATCACGGCCGTGTTTTACGTTGTAGGTCAGGATCATTTTTGATCCTAGCTGGTGTTTTAGTTTAGTATAGTTTTTGGTGTATGGAATGTTGATTCATGGTGTGCTCGCTTTCATCCCTACCCTAAAGGGCTAGGGCTTTCCCGCTCGCCTTTGTAATCATGTTTACTCTTCATTCTGATGTTAATATCGGGTTGACGCCGGACGTATCAAATGAGTCATGCCGTGACGTACCTCAGAGTGATGAAAGCAGCAGGGATGGCGCCCTCAATTATGCAGAATCCCGATTTTCATTATTTGAGTATCGGCTGGGAGTCTAGTTCGCGTAGTTGCTCATCTATTTCCGTTTGATTTTGGTTGCCATACGAGATCAGAATCCTGTCATCTTCTTTAATTACATAGTTGACTATGCTGTCGACTTTTTCATGGTTTACGTAGAACTTGAGCGAGTATGTGTCGTTTGTGCAGAACGTGTGCTGTGGTGTTCGATCTGGGAAGATAAAGCACTCGTCTGTTAGTTCTATTTTTATAGAGTCGAATAAGAACCCCAGCGGCACATTGGATGCGTGCCTGTGAACTGTGTTCCCGTCCTCCCCCTCAAAGTGGATGTATGGGCTCTTTACCTGATATGGTGGTAGTGAAAAGTCGAATTTATCGCCGTGAATCCTGACTAGAATTGATGCGTGCTCGTGTTCATCGTTGAGTCTTCCAGCACCAGGTGGTCCACGGAGTGGGTCTGTTGCACTTTTTTCAACAAATGTCCATGCCGCATAAGCAACTATTGTGGCAATAACTGCAAGAACACCTAGTCCAATCAACATGTTTTTGCGCTTTTGCCTGGACTGTCTGTCGGCAAAACTTTCTTTTCGTTCTTCTTTCTTTTGGTTCTTGTCGTTGTTGCCCATGAAACACTCACACTCGAAAAATATCCCTAATTAATCAATCGATACCAATAATAAATTATGGATCCAACTCGCAATCATGCAATGCATTTTTTGCGAGATCGTAGCGGGGAAAAGAGAAGGGCATTTCATTTATCAGGATGAACGCCACGTGGCATTTTTGGACAAATATCCAATTGACAAAGGCCACACACTCGTTGTTCCAAAAACTCATTATGAGAAAATAACCGACATGGATCCGACAAGTGTGGGAAACCTCTTTTCACAAATACCGAAGATTGTCAAAGCGATAATGTCTGCCACTGGAGCAGACGCCTTCAGCCTTGCCCAAAACAACGGCAGGGCAGCAAAACAGATCATCCCACACGTTCACGTGCACATAATTCCACGTTATAGCGAGATGGGTGCAGTCTGGACAAAACGCATGATTCCGTCTTCTACAGAGCTGGAAGAATTGGCCAGACACATACGGAAATTTCTGTAGAACTAAGGATCTTTTCTGATTTCGTCTCTGAGCTTTCTCATGTCTATGGTTTCTTCAATATGATTCAAAATCTGGAAAACACTGTTTTTTTCATCTATTCCTGCCTTCTTCAACTCATCGCGTAGCACTTGGATTGGATTTATAATTTCATTGGCCGTTGACGTTTTTTGTATCGCCTTTAACTTCTCTTTTACTTGTTGGATCTGTTTTCTTCGTGTGGCAATCTCATCCTTGGTTTTTTGTACTATGAGTTCTTGGTAGAGCAGTTTGTCCTTCATTCTTTCGAATTCTTCTTCCAGACGCATGATCAATACGTTTGCGTCATCTTCTGTAATGTATTTTGGATCCAAGACATCAAGCTCATCCCTTGATTTGGCCTTGTCACGAAAGTTACTTAATTCGGCGGTGAATTTTTTCTCACTTTCACGAAGACTGTTTATCTTGTTTAGTCTTTCTTTGATTAGCTCGTTTGCAAATCTGAAATACTGATCAGTGTTAGTTGCCTGCTCTTTAAGCTCTTCCGACTTTTCTCCTAGGATCTCATCCTTTGTAGCTTTGTTAATTTTATTGGCGAATGTGATTGTTCTATCTTTTGCGATTAACGGATCGAGGGTTTCCGGCCTTGGCTCTATTCCTGGAACAAATTTCCACTCCTCTAATCCAAAGTCGCGGCTTTCCTTTTTTGGTTCATCTTTTGGTATTCTCCGTATGTGTTTTACCACACACTGTTTTTCCATTGGCATGATTTGACCCAGATGATGTTTACCAGAACACACAGCTGCAGCTTGTTCGTTTGAAACAAAAAAACAAGTCTTAAAACAGATTTTTTGTGCAGGTAAGACATGACACTTGAGATCTTGATAGCTGAAGACAACGAATTCACTGCCAAACAATATAAAATTGCACTTGAGAAACGCAATCACAAAGTAATACTCACAAAAGACGGCGTCGAGTGTGTGGATTATTACATAAACGAGGCAAAATACGAAGAATTGTTCAGAAAGAACAGATCCCCTCCATTTGACCTTGTGCTGCTGGACCACGATATGCCCAGAAAGACAGGAGCCGAAGCGGCAAGAGAGATCCTAGAGTGCAGGCCTAACCAGAGGCTGATCTTCCTGTCAGCTTACGGAAACGGAATAATGCAGAAACTAAAGGATGTAAAGGATGACACCGTGCACATAATTCAAAAACCGTTTGCCCTCAGCTATTTGATAAAAAAGATAGAAGGCTCCACCATCAAACACAAGATAATGAATCTACAGGACGGCAACGTCATGACGGTCACACAAGACAGTGCGGCAATCAGATAGGCGATGCCTAGTATGGGGATTTTGGCTTGAATAACGATTCATAGAGTGGCGAATATGGCTTGTACCCCCGGCAATCAAAGTCAAATGAATCTGCAATCACAAACTGTGTTTTCCCACTATATGTCTCATCGCCATCAAACAATGTTGTAATTGAATACCCAGCTACATTGCAATCGGTGTATGAAAGGTGACGTAAAACCTTGTTGCCTTTTTTTATGTATATGTCGACATCAAAATCTTTGTAATCATTATTGCCCATGTGGGATTCCCAGAGACGATCTGTGACGTAGTACAACATAGGCTTGTCATCACTCACGCCTCCAGTGAGTGTGAATGACGGGAGCTCGTTCTTGTCTATTCTGTATCCACTTTTTTGAGTGAATGTCTTAAATGAGTTTACTTCTTCTGTTCCGCTCTTGTGCTTGAAGACGGCCTTTATAGACAATCCACCTACCGTGTCTGTCGAAAGTGGCTCGGTCTGCGCGTTTGCGGCCCCATAGCTTACCAACATCACCGATAAAATCACTATCAATCCGACAAACTTGGCACCGTTCAATTCGGTTTCCGATTTGTCGAAAAACAACTTAAAGAGTAGGTATACAATGCACTCATGAAAAAAACAAATAACTATAAATCGAGAATTTCTGTCGGCTTACCTCGGATTTGGGTTATAGCGCAGTATGGCGCCAATCTTGCCAAGACTGCTGAGCATTGCGCCGTGTTCGGAGACGCCTGAGATCACTTCGATTCTTGTGCCCACCTGTGATGCAATAAGCGACAAATAATCGATCAAATCTTGTGAATTTGCTTCCTGGTCCATAGATTTACAGTTTGGGCACGGCTTTGAGAGCAGCTCGGTTTGCCTTGCAATTATTTTCGGCCTCTCTAGTATTTCTTCTTGAACGTTCTTGCATCTTTTGCATGTTATCTCTAGACGATAGAGGTTTGTATCATCTGTAATCAGAATTGTGTCCACCACGTTGTTTTTGAGGTAATTTATGATATCTTTTAGCCCATAGACGCCAAGTCCGGAGTGGGAGTTTATTTCCCGGAATAGTTTTTCTACGAGTTTTTTTTCTTCAACAAGCCTAAAATCTGCCAGGACGTCTTGTGCCTTTACAAACGCTTCACGGATTCCCTCAGCGCCAGAATAAGATGTGTCAAGCGTCGCTATCACCATTTGCTGTAATCTATAGTCGAGATAGTTAGATTTCAAAAAGTCTTCTTTTGTCGGACCTGGTCCTGAGACAATCAATCCCTTGATTGGGTAAATATCTATGAAAAATTCCTTTGTTATCTCAGCTACTCTGTTGAAATAATACGTAAGTTCCATTTCACGAAGCCTTTCAAATCTGCGAGCTGACTGTCCTCCCTGCCTGTGTTTTCCTGCTACGCCCGAGCTTGTCTCCCTCAATACCTCAATTCTGTTTCCGTGTAAAAGTCCCCAACCTGCATCCTTTGTATCTATTGCCAAAAATCCAATAAGATTTTCGTCTTTGAGCATGTCTTTTAAAATATCTACATGAAAATGATCATCACATCTATACAGGAAGGTGGAAAGATCTTTCGGCGGCTCTATCTCCCAAACTTTGATGACTTCACTTCCGATTGGACCTCCTCCTTCTGGCGGCAATGCGCCACAAAAGATCACCAATCCATGTTCTGGTGTGTTTTTGTACAGCTTTAATCTTTGCTGAACTCTTGAGAGGGCGTCCACCACGTGGGTTCTGGTAAGATCAGACTTGATGTTGTCTGCAGTACCTTGCTCTTCCCTGAGGTTATTAATTACCATGTGCAGCTGCTTTCCCTTTGGAATGTATACTGAGATGAGCTCTGTCCCTCTTCCTGAGATGCGCGACAGCTCATCCAAGGTCTTTTTTATTTTGTAAATCTTGACAGAGTCTTGTTTTTCTACGTTAATTTTGCCCATTATCTCAAACCACCATTTCCTCAATATTAAGAAGTTTTGGAGCGAACTTCCAAATTGGAATGAGTTTTTTGCACAAAATGCCGCACTAGTAATTAATCAAAGCAATAACTGCCAGACATGGAAAACCAATCAGAGCCATACTGCATAGCAGCGGAGGACTATCCACGGCTTTTGAGGTATCGCGTAACTAGGCAGGGTTTTTATCGCATTGAGGAACTGGTTTCTGAAATCTACCTTGAAGGCAAAAAAGCCTCAATGCGCAAATTGGTCGATTTAGGGTTGTTGCTTAGGGTAAACATGTGCCAGACAACAAACATGGAAAACGAAAGTCTTTTTCAAGATGTTTCAAAGAGAGCACGAAGGTTTGGCGGTGTCGAACCGAAATATGTTGCAGAATGTGTAAAGACAATGGTACTAAGAGGCTTTTTGGAGGCAAACCCAAAATATGATAGACATATAGCACTTGAGTTAAGGCGAAAAGAACTACATTGAATCAAGCGTTTTTCTGAATACTTCGATTGGCTGATTGCCGGTTATCTTGACTATTTTGTCGCCTGCTATAATCAGAAATGACGGCGTCGCGTTAATGCCAATTTTTTGTCCAAACTCATATGTGTCAATTACCTGCTGTCTGTATTTTCCAGAATTAAGACAGTCGTTAAATTTCTCCAGGTTCATCTCTACATTGTGTGCAAATTCTGTCAACGACTGTTTGTTGACCCAGCCAGTCCTTTCTCCGCCCCAGTTATTGTACAATTCATCGTGGTACTCCCAAAACTTTCCCTGTTCGTTTGCGCAATGCGCAGCTTCTGCGGCCAAAACCGAGTCTTCGCCATTAAGTGTGAAATCAACAAAGACCAGCCTTGCTTTGCCGGTTTCGACATACTCCTTAGTCAATGTGTCGAGGCTAGATTGGTGAAATTTGTAACAAAATGTGCATTGATAGTCACCAAACTCGATGATTGTGATTGGTGCCAAGGCGGATCCGTGTGGCGGTGAACCCGCATTGAGCAATTGTTGAAGCGTAAAGTCGCTTTGTGGTTTTTGTGGGTTTGCAAAATAAACTGTTGCAAGGAGCCCTGCAGCAATTCCAATTATAGCTGGTATTACCAAGTAATATTTTGACATGAATTGACACCAGTTCGACTCTTCAAATAGTTTGCTGTTACTTACCGTGTGTTGCAAGTGTCCACAATGCAGAATTCTTTGCAGCAATCTCTGCCACAAATTGATCGTTTGCAGTAGCAATTATTATCATGTCTCCATTTTGCGGTCTGAGCTTATCAAGAAGCGTGTCTCTTGTTTTGAGATCATCGGCAAGGCAATCTACATGTTCGTTTGGGAAAACAAATCTGTCATCTTTGTACAGTAGCGTCGTCGCACCCAATGCGCCATATAAAACCGCATAATCTCTTTGCTCCATACCGGTTTTTGTGGCAAATCCATATTTTTTTAACAGTACGGCATAATTGAATTTGCCTTGCGCTATGTTGCATTTTTTAATTTCTGATTCCGCAGAAATGACATCTAACAGATTTTTGATGTATGCCTGTCCTTTGCTGGTAAGAAATGTTCCTGACTTTGTAGAGCTAACCATCGACGCTTCCCTTAGATGCCCGATCATTGTTTTTACTGCGCCTTCACCCATGTGAAGTTGTTTGCAGAAAATGGCACGACTGACAAATCGATCCCTGTGCAAAAGTTGCAGTGCTTTGAACACATGCGGAACCGAGAAAGTCAGAACTTTGGCTGAGCCTTTTCTTGATACAATGTTTTGTAAAATCTGCACTTGTTTTTTCATACCTGGCTATTATAAATTGGATAAATCATCCAAGAACTTAAATACATTGAGTTAGGCACGGCAGACATGGTTAACTCAAAAGAGGTCGTCATATCAAAACAAGCAGTTCCAAAAATTGCAATCATAGCTCTGGCAGCAATTTTTGCATTCGGGTTGTTTGTTGTAGGCTACGACCAAGGTCACCTACTAAGTGTTGTTTTTGGTGATCAAGCATATGCAGACATGTATATACATGAACTCACACATGACATGAGGCACGCAGCAGGCTTCCCTTGTCACTAGATGATGTGTCATGAAAACACTTCTTTTTATTGCGCTTGCATTGATTTCTGGTTGTGCAGCAGGTCTTATTCACGGCCTCGTGAATCTTGCTATTGTCGAACCATACCTAGATACTGCAATAGGCATCGAGAACCAACACCTGTTTGAATCCGGTGAAGCTAAAGACACTCCACAGTTTTGGGCAGAGTATTACTCTTACCGCGCATGGCAAAAAGGCGGACAAATGCTTGCCGGAGCAATACTTGGAACGTCGTTTGGCGCATTATTTGGAATAGTTTTTGCATATGCAAACAACGCACTACCTGGTCAAAATATGGTCAAAAAGGCGCTGGTTCTTTCTGCAGTAATGTGGGCTACTTTGTACATCATACCGTTCGCAAAGTATCCTGCAAACCCTCCGACTGTTGGAGACCCAGAAACCATCATGCTCAGGCAGACACTATACCTTGTTTTTGTGGCTATTTCCGGCTTTGGCGCACTCGGATTTTACCACATTTCCAAAAAATTGAATAAAAAAAGTATCGCATTTGTGGGCTATGCGGCTTTTATGATGGCGGTGTTCGTAACGATGCCTTCAAACCCAGATCCAGTTACTGCCCCAATGGAGCTAGTGAACTGGTTTAGGGCTACTTCGGCCATTGCAGTGTCTGTATTTTGGGTCGCAGTTGCACTAATTTTAGGTGCATTGTGGCAAAAATTCCAGCCAGATAGGCTCGCCCATAAAGAAATCCAATAGTTTAAACCCAATTGTGTCATTTTTAAATTCTCATTCTATAAAATTAGAACGATAACATTTTATTTAAATACCAAAACATTCTAAACAACTGTTTGAGCCGCAAATTTACTCTTCCACAATTAAAAAAATACGATGTCACACAAAAAGTAATCGAGGCTCTCGCAGATGCAGAATCACGCACAATTCTGTTTTCGCTCATAAAGCAAGGACGTACGGCGGCAGAAATTGCTGACAAATACAAGATTCCACTAAGCTCAGTTTACAAAAAGTTGGCAGACCTTGAAGATTTGACGTTGGTGCATGTAGAAAGATGGATGATTTCCGACAAGGGTAGGAAGTTCAAAGTATATAGGAGCAGGATTAGTAAGGCCGACATTTCAATAAAAAAGCCGGAGCCGGTCTTGGTTCTAGCACCCAATTAATTTTGTTTGAGAATCATGGCAAAAAACACCATATTCCAATTAAGACAATATGATGTAACGCAGCAGATCATAGAAACCCTTGCCAACGTATACTCGAGGGCAGTTTTATTCTCGGTTACCGCCAAGGCAAAAGATGCCCAAGCTATTGCAGACGAGTTAAAAATGTCAATATCCACAGTTTACAAAATTCTCGCAAATCTTGAGAATCTCACACTTGTATATGTGGACAAATTTGTCATTTCTGATGCTGGCAAAAAGATCAAGTTTTACAAAAGCAGAATCAAAAAAGCAGAGATAATAGTGGGCGGAATGACGCCAACGCTGAACCTTCAATCCAATTAGTGTCTCATTCTAGGATCATAGAACATATCCCTGCTTTAAATAAAGTTAGCTTTCCCTAACCAAAGTATGGAACTCTGGCAAGGGCTTCTTGTCGTTGCATTAATCGCGCCTTTTTCGCTTGCTTATGCTCAATCGCAAGATGTTGTGGAACATACAGCCGGCGAAGTAGTAAAAATTGGAATCCAACTAACCAAGTCCAGCCTTGAGCAGGGTGATGTAGACGGTGCAAAGAAATACTCTAAATTTACCAACGATTACTACGGGCAACAACTTCACATATTGCGACAATCAGGTGTGGAATTTGCCGATGACCTTCATTTGTTATTGATAGACATGCAATCAAAGACACAAAACCCCGATGACGCGGCGGTAGCATTGTCAGACATAGCCCAAATTGAGCAATACCTTGACGATTTTGTAGATTCACAGCAGACTCCATTCGTAGTTGCAAACTTGCTCACTGTGGCGGATGAAAGCTATCAAGAGGCAGTATCTGAAAACGATCATGAAAAGTATGTAATCGCAACGTCGCTTGTAGACAGAGCGACTGAGTTGTTTAATTCAGATTCATCGTTTGAGTCCAGGCAGAAAGGTGAGATAGAGGCGTTTTTTGCAGATTTAAAGTCCCAGCTAGCGGACAAAAAGGATTTTGTTACGGTTGGCAAACTGATCACTACAATTCAACGCGACTTGACTGGAACACATGCAATATCTACTGATCACGGCAATCTGTACGACACCATACGGCAGCTATATGCACAAACCATACTGGAGCTGAAAAACAACAATTACGAAAAAGCAGAGGAGCTGGTGATCGCTGCATACCTTGACAATTTTGAATACTTAGAAGCAGACATCGAGATAGTCGACGCAGAGCTGTTGCACAAGATGGAAATAAACATGAGGGAGGAGCTGAGGAACATGATAAAGGAGAAAAGACCTGTCAACGAGGTCGAGGCGTTCATAAACGAGCCAATTCTGAATGATCTTGAAAACGCAGAGCGAATGGTCGCAAACATCAAACATGTTCCTCTCAAGACCGCAACGGCAACCATTACACAAAAAGAGATACAACCGATGGGCTCTGCCACCAGTGATCAAAAATCAGGAGTTATGAGCGAAGTAGATTTCATCCGTGCCACCCTGCAAACAATGCTGGCCCAATACAAAGAAGGCAACCACCAAGCTGCCTTTACATCGGCCAGAACCGCGTACCTTGATAGTTATGAGAATGTGGAAATCCCATTACGCACGATTGATCCTGATTTCACGCTCGAGGTGGAGATTCAGTTTGCGGAGCTTCGAAATCTTATCAATCAGCAAGCAGATTATGAAAAAGTCGAAGAAGCTACAATCAAGATAAGGCGAAGTCTTGACGAGTCAGAGCGTCTTGTGACTGGGACAGGCCAGGTCGCGCCAACAATTGCATTCACATCATCATTTGCTGTGATCTTCAGAGAAGGTCTTGAATCAGTGTTAATTCTTGGCGCAATTCTCACATATCTGGAAGCGTCTAGAAACACCAAATTCAAGCCATACGTCTATTATGGAATAGTGATTGCGATTGGGGCTACGGCAGTTACTTGGTATGTCGCGTCATTTCTAATCCAGATATCTGGTGCGAACAGAGAGCTAATCGAGGCCATTGCGGCACTTTCTGCGACAGCTGTTTTATTCTATGTCAGCTTTTGGATATTAAACAAGATAGAGCACAAAAAATGGATGGAATTCGTCAAGGCAAAAGTGTGGCAAGCATCGACGACCGGCGGCGTCGCAGTATTTGTAATGTTGTCGTTCTTTACCGTATATAGGGAGGGCTTTGAGACCATACTGTTCTATGAGGCCATGTTTGGGTTTGCAAAGTACATGGAGTTGTATGTGGGCCTTGGATTCGTCGTTGGACTCGGCACGCTTTTGGCAATATATTACATAACAAGAAAGCTAGGAAAGAGATTGCCGCTTAAAATGCTGTTTGGCCTCACAATGGGTGTTGGCGCTTATTTGTCAATCGCCTTTTTGGGCAACGCAATAAGGGAGCTTCAGATATTGGACATAGTGCCATACACAAGCATGCTTGGGACTATACCAAGACTTGACATCAATTTGGCAACCATGACTGGGATTTACCCAACTCTTGAAACAGTCGTAGGCCAAATCATCTTGCTTGGGGTATACCTTACAGCAGCGTCGTATGTGCTGATCTTGAGGCCAAAGAGGGAACAAAGAATAGCTTCCATGCGCAAGTCAAGAAGGGAAATTGATGAATTCGAGACGCATTAGGATCGGAATCGATGTAGGCGGAACGTTCACAAAAGCAGTAGCAATAGACATCAAAACAGGCCAGATAATCGGCAAGGCCACAGTTCCCACCACGCACAAAGCACAGAAAGGGGTTTCAGAAGGAATTGTTGCGGCCCTGTCACAATTGCTAAATGAAACCAAAGTTTCAGTGTCCGAAATAGAGCTTATCGCACATAGCACCACGCAGGCCATTAATGCCTTGCTTGAGGCTGACACTGCCAAGGTGGGAATCATCTCGATGGGTGTTGCGCCTGAAAAAAATGAAATAGTGAAAAGAACTCTGCTCAACGATGCCAAATTCAATTCAGACCAAACGCTAAAGACCGAACATGTTTTTCTTGACACATCGCATTTTCTTACAGAATCTGAAATTCAACAAACAATACATGAATTAAAGAAACGCGGTGCACAGGTGATTGTTGCAACAGAGGCGTTTGGTGTCGATGATCCGTCAAATGAGCTTTTTGTCATGAAAAACGCCATGTCAAGTAACTTGCCAGCAACTGCGTCGCACGAGATATCTGGAATTTATGGTCTTGAAATAAGAACACTTACTGCAGCAATCAACGCGAGTGTCCTTCCAAAGACATTTGAAGTTGCAAATTTTGTAGAAGACGCGATTCGAAACACTGGAGTCAGGGCACCGTTAATGATAATGAAGGGCGACGGTGGCGTCACCAACATGGATACCTTTAGAACAAAACCAATTTTGACCATACTTTCAGGACCTGCGGCAAGTGTTGCAGGAGCTTTGTTGTATCTCAAGGTAGTGAACGGAATATTCATCGAAGTTGGAGGGACTAGCACCAACATATGTATCATAAAGAATGGCAAACCGGAAATCCGCTATGTCACAATTAAAGATCATCCCACATGCATTCGCTCCATGGACGTGCGAATTTTGGGTGTCGCGGGAGGAAGCATGATAAAAATTAAAGATAAACGGATCTGGAAAGTTGGTCCAAGAAGCGCACACATAGCAGGAATGCGTTACGCATGCTTTGCAGATGCTGAAACCCTCAAGAAGGGAAAGATAATCATGGTCAAGCCAAAAGAAAGCGATGTTGAGCCGTATGTGGCAATAGAATGCGAAAATGAAACCTTTGCGATAACCAACACGTGTGCTGCAAATGCCTTGGGCATGATAGATAAGAATGATTACTCGTACGCCAACCAAACATCTGCAAAAATCGCGATGGAGCTATTGGGAAGAGAGTTGGGGCTCACAGGGCCAGAAGCCGCAATGTCGATAATCCAAACTGCATCATTTGAAATAACGAAGACTGTGTCAAAGATACTCAAAGAATTCAAAATGGACAAATCTAAAACGCAGATAATTGGCGGTGGCGGAGGTGCATCCGTGCTTGCTCCATTTGTGGCAAAACAACTCGGTATCCAGTATCGAAAAGCAGAACATGCAGAGGTGATCTCCTCAATTGGCGTAGCTTCATCCATGATTCAAGAAGAAATTGAACACACAATTACAAACCCCACACCGCAGCAAATTTCAGAGTTGCACAAGAAAATTCACGCCATGATGATAGATAGAGGGGCTACGCCTGAATCAATCGTCATAAATAGCGAATACATTGCAGAAAGGTCACTACTCAGAATATCGGCAACCGGTAATGTAGAACTTGATAGTTCAGACAATGCAAGAAATGTGTTTACGCTTGATGAAGCACTAAATCGGGCAAGCGAGATCATGGGGATAAACAAAGACCTAGTCGAGCTGAGCTATGAGACCGATCATTATTTTGTGTTTATTGGACATGTCTTGGAAAAAAAGCTCTTTAGCAAGAAAAATCGACACCATGTGCTTGTCTTAGATAGGTTTGGGAGGCAAAAACTCTCAGTCAAGAATGGAAGGGTGTTCCAAGGCGGTAGAATCTCGGTGCTTGAAGAATTGGATGACTTTATGGAGTCGAGGCCAAGCGACATTGCTCCCCAAGTCTACGTGCTGAACAATCTCAAATTAATAGACCTATCAGGACTTACCTCGGCCTCACACATCATCAACTCTGTACAAGAGGAGCTCAGCGGTTCTGAAAAGGCTGCAGTCATAGTTGAGTTAAGCTAGTCTTCCAACACATGTTTCTTGTAACCCAGTCAAAAAACCTACAAGCTGCATACCTAAAAAAATCACAAACTGCCCAGAAAACACAAGCATTTTTGTTTGAAACGATCAACTAATAATTAATTTAATTTTCTAGCAAATAATCATTTCAAATGGAGTATTCCACAAAATCCAAGATTGCCACTCTCATCGGAATAGTCATAATCGGCGCAGTCGCATCATTGTTCGCACTGCCTTTCATCGACACAGACGGTGGCGTGCACAAAGTTCCACAAAACAGCATGCAGAAAGTTGAAGGCGCAGAAGAAAAATTACTCGATGTCATAGCACACGAAAAATCTGAATTAGCGTGGAAAATAAACGGCAAATATCCATAATACAACGTAAAATACAGTCTTGAAAAACCTATAAGATGCATTTTTTCTTGTGTATGTATTGAAGAAATATCTCTATGCTGCCGTCGCCGTTGTGGCGTTTTCATGGTTTCAAACTACGATTGCGGATTCCGGCACGTACCAGCTCGTAGTGGATGGAAAGACATACGATGTCACATACAAGCTTGGTGGCAGCATAATTGCCATGGAAATAGATCAGCAGTCAACATCATTGTTAATTGGTACTGTCGATGTCACAGATTCCATTTTTGAGATCGAGTTTGCATCAGAGGTACTTAGTGCAACAAATGGAGAGTTTATTGTTTTGGTGGACGGCCTTGAAACTGATTACGACATATCATACAGCGACGGCAATCCGAAAATAACGTTTCCAATCGAGTCCGGCACAGAAGAAATAGAGATAATTGGCACAAGTGTCATACCGGAATTCCCTTTAGGAGTGCTGGCAGTAATGGGAATTGTAACTTTCGTCGCCCTCATTTTTTCAAGGATGACTTCCTCTAGATTCTGACAGACACTCTTCATGCTTGCCTTTTGCCAGTTTTGGCTTTAGGTGGTGATTTTATCTAATTTCTTGGCTTTAACTGCGTTCTTTACTTCGCGCGCAATCCTTCTGCCCATGCTCATCGGTTCTTTGTACAGTAGAACCGAATATGGTGAGCCGTTCATGTAAATATTTGTGCCAGCAACGATCCTTGCTGAGAATTCAAATGTCCAGAATTTGCCGTCCTGATCATAAACCCCTTCTATGCAGAACGGCCCATTCATTCCAGGTTTAACCAGCCTTTTTGATGCTTCGACAAACCTTTCGCCCATGTTGTACACCTCTTCCAGTAATGATTCACGCAACACCATCGGACTATTCCCAATCACGTTAAACGAAGAAATGTAGTCCATATTCATTTGCTGAGGTGCAGGAATCCGTCCTAGCCCCTCTATGTCGGATTCATGTCGTTTATCCACTCCAAAAAATTCCAATTCCTCGTTTAGTGGCGAGTAAAAATACTGTAGGTATGCCAAGACACCCATGACATATTCCTGTAAATACAAATCCGAGTCTCCTTTTATGAGTCCGCTTGAGACAAGCTTGTCGCGTTTCCTCTTGTAGTCTTCTTCGCTTGTGGTGAGAAAATATCCTTTGCCGCCTGCAGCGCCGTGTCTTTTTGCTATTGTTAGGTTTTTGATTTGCTTTGGATTAGGAATCGATGGCGGGACATCCAATTTTGCTTCAACCATGAGCTTTTCTTTTAATAGTCTGTCTGACTCCCATCTTAGAATCCATTTGTTGCCAAATACTGGCGTCTTAATTGACTCTATCTGCTCCGTCGTCATTTGTGCTATCAAAGTACCGTGTGGAATCAAAACCGCCTTGTTTTTTTCAAGAATTTTAGCGCATTTTGAGTCAAGCAGTTCTAAAAACGAGTCAACCAAAATAAGTTCGTCTATAAATTCAAATCGCCTATAGAGTTTTTCACGTTTCTTTTCACAGACAAGTAATGTTTTGAGGCCTTCATCTTTTGCACCTTTTAGAACCTGGAGAGCGCAATGTGAGCCCAGGGTAGCAATCGAAGTCATGTTCTTTTAATCACCCTTCAACTGGAGGCTTTATGAAAGCTCTGCTTGCGTTTTTGAGACAAATTCAAAGATCTCATCGATGAGTTCCACTGTGATCTCTTTTTTTAGCTCCTCTGGAGCTGATTTTAAGACAAAGTCAATCATGGACATGTTTTTTGGCAACATGTCCGGATTCTTCACATAAACAGAATACACAGATATTGCATTTGAAACAACCACGAGTGCCTTTTCTTTATCGGTTAATGCCATGATTGGAGTTTGCATATGCAATTTTTACTCTTTTCGGCGCGCACGGAGTATTCTCTCAATTATGAGGCCTACTATCACTACGCCGAGTGTAATAATTAGTGAAACGTAAATGTCCGTTAGCGGTTCTCCTGTTTGCGTTGCATCAGTTTGCATCGCATACGGCATCACGTCAGCAGGTGGAGTAGGGGCTTGAAGGGATTTTTGTGCCGCTTCCTCAGCTCCCATCATTATGTTGGCCTGTTCTGCACCTTCATTTGATATGGTTGCGTGTTGGTTTTGTTGGATAAATTGTGATGAGAACCAAGCAGCTATTGCCGCACCTCCAATTGTCGCAAAACGGTAGATGCGATTAAATGAATTAAACAACGACTTGCTGGATTTAGCTTTCTCTGTAAGTCCCGACGGTAAAATGACTATTGCAAACTTGTCCACAGTATAATATTTCATGTCGTGTGATTTTGTGTTTTTCATGGTTTGTGCTACTTTGACTATCCCAGCATCTTGCATTTTTTTTAGATGATACATTACCAACGGCAGTGAAATCTCAGTTTTTTGCGCAATTTGGTTTGCAGTAAACTGATCATTAAATAACAACTTTAGGATCATCCTGCTCGAATCGGAGCTTAAGAGTTCGCCTACAGCTTTGATCCTCTGATCATCCGTAGACAAAATCTCAATTTTGTCATTTATTCCGATCGGATCTTCTGCGTCACCCATGAATCAAGCGTCATGTCACATTCATATTAACACTTTCATGGTGTGGTGACTAATTTTCAGAGATTCGCACGACTAGAGTTAGATCATAAACCTTTCGATTAAATTCTATTTTAATCAAAGGTAATAAGCAAACCTTTCCTACACTAACACATGAACAAAACAGTAACACTCGCAACAGCAACAGGACTTGTTATGGCATTGGCATTTTTGCTCGGTGGTGTTCCAGCAGGCATGGATGCACAAGCCCAAACGACCGAACCGACACCGTTCCCATCAAGAGAGAAGACGCTTTCGGTGACCGGGACAGCCACAACCTCGGTTGATCCAGACTTGGTCAACATACAATTTGGAGTCGAAGTACAAAAAGAGACCGCAAAAGACGCCTTTGATGCAAACACAAAACAGATGAATGCAATCGTAGATGCAATAAAAGCAGTCGGCATCACTGACGACGAAATCAGCACTGCGCAACTAACGATCTATCCTGTATACGAGTCATACCAGGACAAATTGACTGGCGTGTACAAACAGAGATTGACAGGATACAGCGTTTCAAACATCGTACGTGTAGAGACGACAAAAATGAGTTTGGCTTCAGACATAATTGATGGCGCAGTAGCCGCAGGCGCAAATAGAGTCGATTCTGTGTACTTTACACTGTCTCCAAAAAGACAGATGCAGGTAAGTGACGATCTGTTAGCTGAAGCAATAAAGAACGCACAGTCGAAGGCTGAAAAAGCTCTGGCACCACTCAACTACCAGGTAATAGGAGTCAAGCACGTGAGCCTCTCAGAGTTTGGATATCCCCCGCCAGTTCCGCTTCCTTATTACAAGGCGGCGTATGATGGCGCAGTATCCGAATCTGCCTCGAGGGCACCGATATTTTCCTCAGAGCAAGACGTAAGCACGACTGCAAGCGTCATCTTTATCATAGGAAGCAGATAAGCTTCTTTTATTATTTTTTTAATTCTGTGACGCAATCAGATTATTCTGCACGCTTAATTGTCGCTTTGGCAGATAAAGTCTGAAAGTCGTGCCAACGCCTTCTGTGCTACTGACTCTGATTGTTCCGTCGTGTTGCTCTATGATTTTTTTGCAGCTTGCCAGGCCAAGGCCAGTTCCAGTCTGTTTTGTTGTGAATAACGGCTCAAATATTTTTGGCAAGACATTCTCTGGAATGCCGCAACCAGTATCTGTGATTTGTATTGTGACATAGTCACTACCATCTATGATCTTGATGTCGATTTGGCCTACATTGTTCATTGCTTGAATCGCATTCATAATCAAATTAGTAAAAACAACTTCAAGTTTTATCGGGTCACACACAAGGTAAACGAAATTCTGAGGCATCGTTACTTTGACCGAATCTGGAAGCGTTATTTTTTCCACTGCTGATACTATAATCTCATTTAGAAGACGATTCTCAAATGTAAGTGAAAACGGCCGTACAAAATCAAGGACGTCTTCTATTTGATGAGATATTCTGTCCACTGCCCTGTGGAGTCTGTTGTAGTAAATTACTTTGTCTTCAATTCGTAGTTTTGGTTTTGTCTCCATTATCTCTACGGTATTTTTAATCACAGAAAGAGGGTTTCGTAGGTCATGTGCAAGGCGAGCGGCCAACTCGCCTATGGCAGCTAATCTTTCTGTGTTTGCAGTGTTTTTTGTATGAATTCTTTCTAATTGATGGACATAATCGCATTCGATTCCCAGTTTTTTGTGATAATTTAACACTGCGTCCTCATTTGGTGCCTCCATGATGCATTGGACTTGGCAGGTTTTTTTGTTGTGATACAATTCCAAAATCGAAACATCAAACTCATTGACCTCGTTGTTAATGGAATTCTTGATAATTTCCAGGGTTTCGTTGCTTATGCGATGCCCGTCTGTAAATATTGGCATAAACAAATTTGTGCCGGTTTTCGTTAAGTAGCTGTGGTTTTTTATTTTAAACGAACAACACCAATGCAACGTGATGAGTACAGTTGCAATGATCACATCATCGTGCTGTGCACATGGTGGGCGTACCTGTTCAATTCTTCAATTGCACGTATCTTGCCACGGGTGATTCCAATTAGTTGCTTTTTGTACGACATATCGATCTTAGTTCTTCGTTCTAATTGTGCAATGACTCTTTTTGTAAGGTATTTGCCCTTCTTGTCAAAATCAAAAAGAACGATCAGGTTTTTGTAATCCGAGACAGAGTCAGCAAACTTTGTTATTCCCCCAAAACTATGAAATTCTAGGATCTCTTCTGTAATGCCAAGGCTCTTTAATGCTGCGGCGTCGCGCTTCCCTTCAACTATTATGACGCTGTCTTGTGCACGATTTATAGCAAAAATGAATTCCCTGAGGTCAGAAATCTCCTCGTAAGAAATTTCCACACGGGAGTTGCGGCCAACCCATTAATCAGTCTTTAACAAAATATTAAAGACAAAAAACTGGATAATTCCTACGTAATTGTTTTAATATTTCGTGCCTATTTGTTCTCAAGAATCCCCATACCAGCCGACAAAAAGTCGCTGTGCCAGCCAAGATCGTGGGAGATCATTTTTTGCTCCCACGATCTTCTAAATCATAAATAATGCTTTGTCCTACCCAATACAAAATGGCAAAGACGCACCGTTTCCACGATTACAATGTAGATATCGAAAGGCTTGCCACCAGGATTGAAACGTACCTCACCGAGAACAACTTTGAAGTAGCATTTTCCAAAGATCAGACCAAACCCGTCTCTTGGTGTTTTATACAAGCAAGGAAACTTGGCGCATTAAGAACTGCGGCCGGTGCAAGAAGAAGTACCGACATATCAATTAGAGGCGCCCCAAGCAACTTCGAGGTGACTGTAGGAACTGGCGAGTGGGGCAAAAATCTGATAATGTCTGCTCCGTTGTTCGTTGTTCCGGTAATTGGAATTGCCGCCACACTGACCAAGATATACACTGCGAAAAAATTCGAAGACAATCTTTGGAAATACATCAAAGAACAAGCAAACTTTCTCAGAGACAGTGCGCTTGACGGAAAAAAACAAACCAAGTCAACGGACGAACGCGAATTTGATTGTGATTATGTGGAAGGCTATCCAGGATGGCAGACTCAGTCGCTTGGAGGCAAGCTCATTTTAGTAAGACAGAGAAGCGGCGACGACAAGATCATCTTCCAAGCCAAGGATTCCAAAAAAATCGTTATCACAGCTGCCAGCATAGATAAAGCGTCCATAATCTCCAAAAAGAAAGGCTTTGATGAGCACGATTTGATGCTAGAGATAAGCTGTAAAGACCAAAAAGGAAAGACAATTCACCCTGTTTTTAACTTGGCAGACGACATAATTGCAGGCGTTTTGGCAGGAATTAACGAACTTGTTGCAGAAGACAAGTATCTTAGAGGCTTATACAAGTAATCAGGTTTGTCGTTTCAAAAACTCAGATTCGGCAGCTTTCAGCCTATTTGAGCGAGCCAGATCGTAACTCATGTCTATTAAGTCTACAGCACACGTGATCGGCACAAGATCTTCCTCCTCATCTTCCTCAAACTGCAGATTCAAAAGTACATCGATGCTGTCTGCCAGAACCATTCTGAGCTCTCTTATGTAATCTACGATGTCAGTGCTTTCGCTCATATTTGTCGTTACATTTGTGGGTAAATAATTCTTAAACTGTTCAAAAAGCACATGCAGGCGTGGTTCTGGCGAATTAGTTCGTTTTCTGCAAACAAACTAGGACTTTTGCCCACCAGTGAGAACCACCTTTATGCACTATGTAAGAAGGCTGCCTAATGGAATCTGTTCATTTTACGTCAATGATGTGAAAGGCATTACCAAGGCTTTTGGCATACTGATTACAAAATCATGCAAAATTTTGTTCTTTCATCAAAGAAAACGAGACTCCTACCAAAGCATGTTTGTAATAAAACGGAGAGAAGCTATTGCAATCCGCTAAAAGAATCTTGATACTGGGTGGAGGATTCGCAGGAATTTCGGTGCTGCGGCAAATTGAAAAAACACTTGCAGGCAAAGATGCAAAGATCACGTTGGTCAATGAAGATAACTTTTTTTTATTTACACCGA
This sequence comes from Candidatus Nitrosotenuis sp., assembly GCA_038869975.1. Classification (GTDB taxonomy): domain Archaea; phylum Thermoproteota; class Nitrososphaeria; order Nitrososphaerales; family Nitrosopumilaceae; genus Nitrosotenuis. The sequence continues at coordinate 5,849 of JAWCQC010000025.1, read as the reverse complement.
TGTTGCCTGAATTGGCGTCCGGCGTCATACATCCAAGCGACATATCTATTCCTTTGCGCATGTTTTGCAAAAAATCAGAATTTATTCAAGCCAAAGTATCATCAATTGATCTAAAGAACAGGTTGGTCGCAATAACCCGCACCTTTGACGGTAAGATGAAGGTGCTTGGATATGACTACTTGGTGATTGCGCTAGGTAGTAGAACTAACTTTTTTGGGAATAAAAGGATAGAAAAAAGCTCCTTTACGATCAAAACCATACAAGACGCAATCGCAATAAAGACTCACCTCATACACATGCTTGAAATCGCAGATAGTGAAGAAGACAGAGTGATTCAAGAAAAGCTGTTGACAGTAGTGGTGGTCGGGGCAGGGTTTGCAGGTGTTGAGACAATAGGAGAAATAAATGATTTTGTGAGAGATTCTGCAAAGAGCTACTACAAAAACATCAATCCATACAATATCAAGATGATTCTTGTTTCTGCAAAAGACGGAATACTTCCAGAGTTGGGCGAAGAACTTGCGCAAAAAGCATATCAGTCTCTTCAAGATGCAGGAATACGGATAATTCCAAACACAAAAGCAGTCGATGCTGGTGACGATTACGTGTTTTTGGGAAATGGCGAGACAATCAAGTGCTCCACACTAATTTGGACTGCCGGCGTCACAATTGATCCCGTAATTACAAACCTTGATTGTGAGCACAAGGCGGGAAAAATCGTAGTTGATCCTAACCTCAAAATACCAAACCATCCAGAGGTATTTGCACTTGGAGACTGTGCGGCAATAACTGACAAAAAGACAGGGAACATGTACCCGCCAACTGCTCAACACGCATTAAGAGAAAGCAAAATAGTAGCACACAATCTTAAATCTGCAATAAAAAATGGTTCTCCAAAAGAATTCAACTATGAAAGTAAAGGTATGATGGCAATAATTGGAAAAAGAAATGGCATTGCCATGATTTCTGGCAGAAAGCTTAGTGGACCTCTCGCATGGATAGTGTGGAAGACATACTACCTTACCATGCTCCCCACCTTTGAGAAAAAACTCAAAGTAGCCATAGACTGGAGTGTGAATATGTTCTTTAAGCGAGACATCACACTGGTGAGGAAAATAAAGCGAAAATCTTTGAACAAGTTTGATCTTGATGATATTTCAAGCATAGATCAGGTTTTATTTAGAACTGGCGAACAGTCGATAAATCAGAAGGCCTAATCGAGGCTTATTAACAACAATTGTTTTTTCATGAAATAAATACGTGGTGAATAGACCAAGAGCAACGTATGATAGGAACAGAACTTGAGAAATGGCGCAGGACGCATTATTCCAACCAATTGTCTGCACAAATGGCCGACAACGAAGTCATTGTGATGGGCTGGGTGCTCAGTGTCAGAAGCCATGGAAACATCTCTTTTTTGATGCTCAAAGACAAAGAAGGTGAGATCCAAGTGGTTGCAAAAAAAGGATCTTGCCCACAAGACATCCATGAGAAAATCTCGCAACTAAAAGCACATTCGTCAATTGGAATCAAAGGCGTGGCAAAACCATCTGAAAAAGCCCCAAGAGGAATAGAGATAATTCCAAAAGAGCTCAAAGTTTTTTCCGAAGTAGAAAAAATACCGCCTTTTGAGCCATATGCAAAGACTGTCAAAAACATAGACACAAGACTGGAGGTGCGTCCACTAGACCTCAAGCGAAAGTCATTGCAGCACATATTCAAGGCACGTGGGCTAGTTTTAAAGTCAATTCGAGATTATTTTTATGAAAATGGCTTTTTAGAAGTCAACACGCCCAAAATGATTGCCACTGCTACAGAGGGCGGGGCCGCATTGTTTCCGATATTTTACTACAACAAAGAGGCATTTTTGGCCCAATCTCCCCAGTTATACAAAGAACAGCTCACGATGAGCTTCGAAAAAGTGTTTGAAATTGCGCCCATATTTAGAGCAGAGCCGTCAAGAACAAACAGGCACCTGTCCGAGGCGATCTCAATAGACTTGGAGGAAGCGTACGTGGATTACAACGATGTCATGAAGCGAATTGAGAAAATAATACAGATTTCAATCAGAGCTGTTCAAGAATATTCAAAAGAAAACCCAGATGCTGAGTTTGTGATTCCACAGATTCCCAGCGAGATCCCACAATACACATACTCTGAGCTTGTAGACAAAATGCAAAAAGCCGGTGCAAAGACAGAATGGGGAGACGATTTATATCCTTCAAATCTCAAGAAGATAGGTCTTGATGGATTCTATTTCATCAAGGATTGGCCTACTGGACCAAAACCATTCTACGTCAAGGTAAGCAAGCAGGATCCAAAGATGTCAGAATCATTTGATTTAATGTTTGGCGATTTGGAACTGTCGTCTGGAAGCACCAGAGTCGAGAAAAGGCAGGAACTTGAGGAACGCATGAAAAACAAAGGTCTCAAAATCGACGCATTCGAATATCATTTGAGAGCATTTGACTACGGTATGCCACCCCACGCAGGATGCGGAATAGGACTTGAGAGACTGATGATGGCACTCACGGGCACTGAAAACATAAGAGATACTACATTCTACCCAAGAGATGTAGATAGACTAACGCCTTAGGTGATACGAATGGTTACAAAGGAAGACATAGAACACGTCGCAAAATTAATGAGGATAGAAATTGAGAATCCCGACGAGCATTTTGAACGCATCCAAAAGATCTTAAATTACTTTGACATGTTGGACGAGGCAGATATCGAGTCCGAAGAGATCCCAGTACAGGAAGTGTCAATAAATGAATTGAGAACAGACAAGCACATTCCGTTTGAATCTAAGTTGATATCGGAATTAAAGCATTACAAAGAGAATTACATCAGAGCACCAAAGATGAACTAAGTTGAACCTTGCAGTATCTGCCGTAGAATATGTCAATGATGTAAAAAATGGCAATGTCACAGTTGAGGAATTTATCGCAAAAACACTCGACCACATAAAAAAACACGATACAAAGTTACATGCATACATCTCACTAAATGACAGAGCACTAGATCAAGCAAGGCAGATTGATAGAAAAATCAAGGCAAAAGAACACATAGGTGCTTTTTGCGGGTTGCCGATTTCGATCAAAGACAACATCTGCGCAAAAGGAACCAAGACCACCTGCGCTTCAAAAATGCTTGAAAATTTTGTCGCGCCATATGACGCAACGGTGGTCTCGAAATTGAAATCAGAGGATGCCATAATTGTCGGCAAGACCAACCTCGACGAATTTGCAATGGGTGCGACAACCGAGTTTTCTGCCTATGGGCCGAGCAGGAATCCATGGAACACAGAATATGTCCCAGGAGGATCTTCTGGTGGCAGTGCAGTGGCGGTAAGCGCCATGGAGTGTGCAGTTTCTCTCGGCTCAGACACTGGAGGCTCAGTAAGAAACCCGGCAAGTTTTTGCTCTGTGGTGGGCTTGAAGCCCACATACGGCCTGATCTCAAGATTCGGTCTAGTTTCCTTTGCAAACAGCATAGAACAAATCGGGCCAATTGCAAGGCGAGTCGAAGACATTGCTTTTCTTCTCAACCACATTGCAGGAAAAGACCAAAACGACAACACTACCATAGACAATCAGAGTCAAGACTATCTAGCTGGAATCGATGCTGGAATTAATGGCAAGAAAATAGGCATAATCTCAGAGATGAGCAAAGGTGACGGCATAGACAAGAATGTAGAAAATTCATTTTGGAGAGCGGTTTCTACGTTCGAAGGACTTGGAGCAAAAATTGAGGAGATCTCACTTGATCTAGTAAAATTTACAATAGCCACCTATTACGTGCTTACAACCGCAGAGGCCGGAAGCAATCTCTCAAGGTATGACAACATCAGGTATGGATATGACTTTGATTTGGAAGGCTATGAATTCAAATCATACATAGCCAAAGCCAGAAAAAGATTCGGCCAAGAGGTCATACGCAGAATGATCTTGGGCGGATTCGTTCCATCTGCAGGTTATGCAGGAAAGTATTTGCTAAAAGCACTCAAAGTAAAAAGCAAATTAAAAAAAGAGGTCGCACTGGCATTCAAAAAATTTGATTTTTTGATTTCGCCGACAGTCCCAATCCTTCCATTTAAACTTGGGGAAAAAATTGAAGACCCGCTGGCACTATATCTTGCTGACATCAATACCGTGACTGCAAATCTTACTGGAATCCCTGCCATATCTGTTCCATATGAGATTCATGGCGGATTGCCGATAGGCATACAAATTCATGCAGACATATTACAAGAAAAACAATTGTTACAGGCAGCATATGCACTCCAAAGCAAGACAAAACTTCCAGGTGTTCCTCTATGATAGGCCTTGAGATTCACTGCCAGCTGACCAAACTTGAAAGCAAGTTGTTTTGCCCATGCAAAGCAAACTACAGAGAGTTTGCACCAAACGCAAACATCTGCCCAGTTTGCATGGGGCTGCCAGGCACTCTGCCAAGACTAAACCAAAAAGCTGTAGAAAAAGCAACCATGATCGCATTAGCTCTAAATTGCCAGATCCCACCCAGAATTGGGTTCTTTAGAAAGAACTATTTCTACCCAGATTTGCCAAAAAACTTCCAAATCACCCAGCTCAATATGTATGGACCCACAAGCATGGGTGAAAAAGGAAAAATTACAATTGAAGGAAAAGACATCAGGATTCGCAGAATTCAGCTCGAGGAGGACCCAGGCAGGCTCATTTACGAAGGTACGTCTGAGAGTACGCTGATCACCCTGGTAGATTATAATCGTGCCGGCACTCCGCTTGTGGAAATTGTAACAGAGCCCGATTTTGACAACCCAAGGCAAGTGAGATTATTTTTGAACATATTGGCAGATCTGCTTGAGAATCTAGGTGTTTCTGATCCAACACTCGAAGGTGCGATGCGCGCCGATGCAAATGTCTCAATAGAAGGCGGAGCCAGAGTTGAAATAAAAAATATTGGCTCTTTTTATGATCTTGAAAAAGCCATCCACTTTGAGCTCACAAGACAGGAAAGTCTCAAGTCGAGGGGAATTCCGATTATCCAAGAGACACGCCATTGGGACGACAAAAGAAAGATCACCATCTCATCAAGAACCAAAGAAGAAGACGAAGATTACAGATACATTCTCGAAGGCGACATACCATGGGTGATCCTTGATTCAAAGTCATTAGAATTGTGGAAGCAAAACATGCCAGAAAGCATCAGTTCTAAAAAAGAACGCTATGTCACGGCCTATGGCATACCGCCACAGGTTGCAGACGTTCTTTCATCTGACAAGTATTATTCCGATTTATTTGAAGAGGCACATGATAAATCAAACGCAAAAGAAATTGCAAACTTGATTACTACTGATTTGATGGGGCTGGTAGACACACGAGAAAAAAAAGAGAGTTCCAAGATTACACCAAAACACCTATCCGAGCTGGCAGATCTTATCAAATCCGGTAAAATAACCCGAACATCTGCAAAAAACGTGCTGCAGGAGATAGTTAAGACTGGAAAACCAGTCTCTGAAATTGTTTCACAGATTGGACTTGGGAAAATCTCAGATGATGCCGAGCTTGGCAAAATAATTGATTCAGTAATCCATGACGAACCGGTCGCAGTCCAACAAGCAAAGGAAAACCCTCAGACAATCAACTACCTCATAGGCAAAGTAATGCAAAGGACAAAAGGAAAGGCAGACCCGACCAAGACTTTGAACATATTTAAAGAAAAAATTGGCTTGACATGACTGACACACTCCCGACCCTAAAGGGTTCGGGGTTCTAAGGTCACCAGCATTCTTGGCGTTGCCTTTTAGTCGCAAAAGCGACAGCGGGGGTATCAGTGCTCCCCTTGCATGCATCTCTGTCTGCATG
>JAWCQC010000024.1:0-28697 GCA_038869975.1 Candidatus Nitrosotenuis sp. | reverse complement strand
CCCAAAACGGCAATGCAGCAGACGACTGTAACCGTAAAACTCGACTGTGTGTTGGTTCTGCAAAAACCCGCTTGATGGCGACAGATGAGACGGAAAAACAGCAAAAGCAGAACCCCGAACCCTTTAGAGTCGTGAGTGTGTCAGGAATTTCTTCCACGGGATTCTTGCTGGTTTAGAACACTGACTATGGCGGAAATGCAACGAATACAGAACGCTTCTTTGGAGGGGCTTGTCTGGGGCTTCATGCAAATAAAAGGCGTAAATTTCTATTAAGAAACTTGGGCGATAGTTTCCAGATTGTTCGAATCTGCATGTGGTCGGAAATCCAATCGACTTGGCACACATAGAATACGATAACCCGACAGAACCAGTAACCACAAAAACTAGATAATCCGATGCAAGTAGAAATCATTGGATGGAGAGTAACTACGACATACTGGGCGTAAGGCATGGCGCAACACAAAAAGAGATTCGAGACGCCTTCCGCAGGCTAGTGCTGGACCACCACTCAGACAGGGGAGGCGACGAAGAAAAGATAAAGAAGATCATCCAGGCGTACGAAGACCTCAAGATAGGTAAGGTGTACCCGGACTCTGAAGACGAGCGCCTCAAAAAGGCGCGGGTCTACACAGGGGACTCTGAGGAGGAAAGAAAAAAGCGCAACTTGCTGCTCTCAGGGGATGTTGCAAGGGAGATGCAAGTTGCGCAGGAATGGGCAAATCTCTTGCAGAGAAACAACACGGCAGGCTCAAGGCTTTTTGGCTCAAAGGAGCTGGGCGAAGTAGAATTTGAGAGAAAGCAGACGGGGGAGCTCGTCATAAAGGGCAAGTTCTGGGCTGGCAGCCTCACATACGACGGCACCATAATCATGGCAGGCAGCATAACAAATCCGTACTTTGCGCCAGATGAATCGACAAAGACAAACATCACTGTGACCAATGGCAACTTTACGATGCTGGACCCCCTCCAAAACAACTTTACAATAGAGCACGGTGCAAAGATTACTGCAGAAAATGGGGATATTGTAGCAGGAAACGTAATGGGAATAAAGGAGATCCTCCAAGACCCGCAGGGCCGAGTCGGCATCTATATCACAAAAGAACATTACACAGAACTGCGAGCGCCAAAAGGCAAGGTAATTGTGGGAACTGCCCGCGAGACGGTACTACTTGATGGTGAAACAGTCGTGGCACACAATCTAATCAATAACGTCAAAGTCAGAGGAAGGCACGTGGCAATATTTGGAAGTACGGTCAACTACAACTGTGAGATCGAACTAAAGGTGGGCGGCTCCATTGTGTTTCATGATGAAGGCTCCGGCTTTGCACTGGCCGACGATGCGTTGATCAAGCTTGAAAACGGGAAATGGTTCAAGCTCAGGGAGCTAAAGACGTCAAACATGGTCGGACACGGCAGGCAGATCACGTACGAGTACCTGGACAGTCTTGGCAAAAAACAAAGTAAGCCTTCATTTAAGTTTGGGCTCTTCAAAAAATAACCCACCATTGAATAATAATTTAATATCGTCGTTTGGTTGTTTTGAATGTGCACAAGCGTCTGCCGTCGTTTTTAGGGGGTGTGTGCAATTAGCCAGACAAATACAGATCTTGCAATCAGGTTTAATCAAATCATAACAAAAGGCAGAAAAGACAACACATACAAATTCGCATTGGCAAGGTTCCTGCTTGAGCATTGCAACGAGCTGGACAGCGAGTACGTACAAAACAAAATAAAGCGCAACGAAGTTGAGATTGTGGATTACCAGAAAATAGCTAACAAGTTTTTAGCGTATTACTGGCACCAAGAATGCAAGTACAGAATTAGGCAGAATTACAATGATCAAAAACCACCACATGTGATCTCGATCATACGAGATGTGTTTGGAACAAACTATGTCCCAACCCAATTCAAAGATCTTCCACAAGCTCAAATACAAAAAGCCCAAGCCGAGATAAGGAAAAAAGTCTTCGGCAAAGAAAAAAGCAAAACATCTCAAGTCGTGCCTAGGTTTCAGAATATCAAGGAAGGAATCTCGACAAAACGGATGCAGGTTTTTTATGACTATGATGACGAAAGAGCTCAATTACAAATCAAGCCGGAAGCACTATCTTTTTTCCATGAAAACTATGCCGTTTTGTTGAAGCTGGTGATCCTTGAGTGGGCCAAATTTCTCGAACGAGTCAACACATTGCCAAGATTGATCGCAAAAATAGAATCGGCAGAAGTAAAACGCCACGCACTACAAAGGTATGTCAAAATATTCAAGGATTTTAGATGTTGTTTTTATTGTAACACCTCGCTTGACAGCTCTGAAACACACGTTGATCACTTTATTCCCTGGTCATACATCTTCGAGGATGAGTCTTGGAATTTGGTTTTGGCCTGCAGCAAATGCAATCTACGTAAACACGATTCACTTGCAGGATCCGACTTTCTTGCTGAGCTGATCCGGAGAAACGAGACGTATCAAAACAAAATAAAAGAATTGGAAAAATCGTTATTAAAACTCGATTCTGGAAAAGGTTGGGAAAAAGAGATCGTTCATCATTACAATAATTGTAAATTGTATGGATTTTCAGAGGTGAGGCTACCATAATGATCTACGATAGATTCGCACCAAAAATGACAGCACACCAAAAAACTACGAATTCACTCATCAGATTTAAACAATTTCAACATCCGTTCATTTTTGGACTCAAATATTCACAAACGTTCAAACAAAATATGATCAGCTTTATTGGCTTGCACGAGTAGGTATCATCGGGATAGTATCAAGTAAGAAAACATCGATGCGCTCGTACCGGGTCGATGGGCGGGGAACTTTGGTTTAGCACTACTTGTAATACTATCCTATTTTCGTGACCTGTTGCGGTCTGTCAACTTACAACTGTTCACTATTTTTGATATTTGATCTATTTTTTAAATAAATTTAACACAAAACCCTATTCTGCTTAAACAAATTTTAGCAGCTCCCATAAAATATGTTATATTTGTTTGACACAAACTAAGGTAGATGAAAAGCGCAAAAACACTCTGCGCACAGATGGTCCTTTCGGTGGTTCGCGTTGATTAGCGGCGCAGAAATCTACAGAATGGCAAAGACCGGCTGCGTTGCTGGGCTGGTCGGCGGCTTTGCGCTTTTCAGCTCATTTTTCTGGATAGACAGCGAGATCGAAGTGCCCTTTGGCACCTTCTACAAGGCGGTCGGAATGGTCATAGGCCTGCACGACCTTTCGGCCATAACATTTGGATTTTTTGCGCACATGCTTACCGCCTCTCTGATTGGAGCAATCTTTTGCATCTGCTCAAGACTCCATCGACTCTTGGCGATCTCAAGCGTGCCAAAAGGGATAATCGGCGGTGCCGTGACCGGAGTCCAGGTGTACACCATCTTCTTTATGCCGATTACGCTATACGTAATGTTCCCCATGATCAGCCTGCAGGCTTCAGGCCAGCTTTTGACCACCGAAGAAGACATGAGGGTTGCGCAGATCTTGGTGCACACATATGACAAAATTCTGTGGGGCTCCCTCGTACTTCATGTCCTGTATGGTGCCGTGATGGGACTGTTCAGCTCAATCATGCTGTATGAGGAGTATCACATGAAAGAAAAACCAAAAAAGGAAAAAAGGAATTCCTGGGAAAAACTTGAGAGTGAGCACTGGCCATCCACATGACCATGGACTCTCATCTTTCTTTTTCAAAGAGGGCGCAGATAGGATGCGTTGCTGGGCTGGTCGGCGGCTTTGCCATCTTTGTGAGCATATTTGTAATTGATCTAGGCCTTGGCGCCCACGGCGCCTTCTACAAAGTAGTCGGCTTTGCCGCCGGACTGGACGGCATCCAAGCCACGCTATTTGGAATGGTATCACACATGCTCACAGCTTCCCTCATTGGGACTGTATTTGGGCTGGGCTCCGGCCTGCACAAATCCCTCGGCATAAACTCAATCAAAAAAGGGGCAATTGGCGGAATATCCACCGGAATGGCCGTGTTCTTTGTGTTTTTTATGCCAATTAGCACCTTTTTGGTCGTGCCTCTAATCCAAGAACACAGGCAGATTGTGGAAGCAAACACACTCCTCTCAAACATGAATATGATCATAATTGGCGCAATCGAGATGCACATAGTGTACGGAATAGTGATGGGGGCATTTTTTGCCATCGCGTCGCAAGTAGAGTCAAAGAAGCCAGTCCAGCAAGCAAGGGTGGCCTGAGTTGCTCAAGGCAGTCACCATATCTGTAATCATCGGCACGTTTCTCATAGGCATGTATTATGTAGTGGATGCAACATACGTGCAGCCGGTCCAAAAAGATGATCTTGCAGTGGCACTGGACAAGCTCAGCTCAGGTCTCACGTACGACAAGCTTGCAGCCATTGAGGAACAAGAGCGCTACTCGCTTGTGCGCTTTGCGCCCTCCGAGACTGTCAGACTCTTAATGCAGGAAGCGCAAAGCCGCCCAAGCTTTGCAGCAGAAAGCAAAGACAAGATCAAAGAACACTCTGGCTCAGCCGAGCTCCGGCTAGTCAAGCTCACACAAATCACAGGACTCAAGGGATTTGAGGCACAGGGCACAGCCGGAATCTACGTGTCAGGGGAATCCACATTTTTGCGTCTGGAAAACTTTGGTGTCACGCCGGGCTTGGACCAGCACATCTATCTCACAAAAGACGGCTCTGTGGCAACCGGAATAGACATTGGAAGACTCAAGGCCACAGAAGGCTCCCACAACTACGACATAACCGGAATGGACACGGAGACATTCAACACGCTCATAATATACAGCCCGACCTTTGAGACCTACTACGCCCACGCAAGATTCCTCAAGGCAGAGTAGCGGCTTAAAAACAACCAATCATTTGATGGCGTGAAGTCGCTTTCTGCAGGAGAGAGAACAATCTTTGAATTTCCGGTAGGCACTAAATTTGGAAAATGCATCCTGTACATAACCAACTTTGGCGTCTCAATCGAAAGCGAACGTATTGGAATGATCCTGAATCTGACTTTTGATGAGGTGGCAAGCCTCCTGCCGCTGTCAAAACACTCTGCAAGACTTGACTGGCAAGAAAACAGCTCCACATTTGAATTCGTCATAAATTCGCCAAAAACAACTGAGCTGTGCGCAAAATACAAAGAAGCACATGACGCATACCTTGCACTCCAACAAAGCCTCGGCATAGAGCAGCAAGGCACGCAAAACATCACCGTGACAAACCCCCTTGAGCTAGTACATGATACCGCTTGAGTCTGGAGAAAAAGTCAGAAAGGCCTTTGAGGTCAAGTCCGGCCCCCACGGCAAGGGCATACTCTACATAACCACATTTGGAATCGCATTTGAATCTCAAAAATACGGACTGGTGCTGGACGTCTCATTTGAGTGGATTCAAAGCTACTGTGTGAAAAAAAGCAAACTGCATGTGGTGTGGGACACGCCCCAAGGAAGGAGGTCATACCTGTTTGACGTAGATTCAGCGGAGGAGGCCTGCAGTGTTTATTTTTCCACAAACACAAACTACGCGCACTCGATTTCTGAGCTTGACGCACTAAGGATCAGGCTGGAAAAATCTAGTCGTCTTGAGAATCAAAAACCGACCTGGGAACGCGGCCAAGGCCTGTCCCACTGCTGACAAGTGACTTTACGCTGCTTCCAAGCGATGCCCTCGAAGTCTCCCCTGATGTTTCCTGCACAAAGCTGTGGCGCAGCGTGTCCACATTGGAAGCATGACTCATGGCTGCCTTTGGCACCGGCTGCGGACCTGCATCCTTTAAGACACTCGTAAATCCTGCAGAGCGCGGCATCGTCTTGTCAAGGTGTGCATGCGCACCAAAAAATCTTGCCTGCCCAATGAGGTCGCCAGCTGCAGTTGCAGCTTGCGCGGCCCCACCGCCTGCCATCCTTGTGACAGTGGCCCCGCCAATCATTGCAGAAGTGACCATGCCGTGCATCGTCCCGAGTATTGGGCCCATCATGGGCACCAGCATGGCCGGAATCGAGGTGGCAAGCACCATAATTGCAAGAGCTGCAAACCATTCTATTATTGGGTCTGGGCTGCTCAAAGTCCCCAGATAGGCTGTGCCAGCAACTATGACGAGTGCAGAAAATATCGGCGCAATCAAAAGACCGAGCATTGCGTCGATGAACTTGCTCACAACTCTCTTAAAAAACGGAAGCAGGGAGAGTATCATCAGCACCGGCAACCCGATTATGATGATGGCAGTAAGCACCTGTCTTATCGTGCCAACCAAAAACGCCATGAACATAAAACTAAGAAACGCAAGAGCCTTGACCACGCCAAGAAACGATGTCTGAAAGATGTTCTTGAGCGTGCCAAAGGGATCTGTGAGGCCTGCCACGAGCTTGTCCAAGGTGAACTGGCACTGACCATTCGGGTCGTTTGGGTCGGCGCACTCGATGCTCGCTATTTTCTTTAGCAAGACCTCCACGTTCTTTGCTGCCTCTTGTGGCTGCTCCGGATTTAGTATCCACACAGAAAACTGCTCAACCGACGTTGCAAGGGTGTCCCACAGTGGCGGAAAGAAAAAGAAAAAGAAGACAAAGTAGACGCTCTTTGAGATAATCCTAAATCCTGTCTCCGGCGGAACCAAGCTGATCTTCTCAAACACAAGCGACATCCCAGCAAACATGAGAACAAACACCATGAGAAAAAACGAAACGGTGCGCAAAAGAAGGTATATCTCAAAATTTCTGTTTCCAAGCTCAGCTCCGCCGTCCACAACATATCCGAATTTTGGCATCGCAGTAATCAGGCCCACATAAGTAATCTGCATGATGTCGCTCCAAGCCAGAGTGGCCGCAATCACAGCTATTATGATCACGATTCCACCAAGTATGATGACTCCTGCATCTATTATGCCTCTTCTTTTCTTGAGTAACCTCACGGAAAATCATGGCGTTTTAAGATAAAAGGCGGCCAGATGGGGGATGGGTAGGGGCGGTTCGTAACCGCTTTTCATTGTCTGTTGCGCATGAACTTTTTGTTAGAGTAAAACGCGGCAAGATGGGATGCGCCAAAGACAGCGGCAACAGCAGAGCTTGCAGAAACATCAATCACTCCAAAAAACAGAGGAATTGCCGCTACCAAGGAAGCTTCAATTAGGAATTGCACAAGGCAGCTCTTTGCCCCAAATTTTGAATACAGAGCAGCAAAGATGAGATTTACTTCGTGTCTTGGAATGTGCGGTGAATTCCTAACTGTGATCCACGCGTCACAAAAATAACCAAACACCCAGAAAGCAAAGAATGCAAGAGAAACTGCCGTCCCAACCCTAGGCTGAAAGAAAAAATAAACGCCAATCAAAGTAGCAAAGACAAAGGAGACGCCGTGTTCATAAAAAAAGGATTTTGGGGGCATGCAAATTACTTGCAAGTCTGCGCGCGAAGTTCCAGCTTGCCGACTCCGACAATTATTGCAAAAACTACCATGACTCCACCAATCCACTTGGAGAATGGCAGCACCCTCCCAAGCAACTCTATTATGCTTGCAGGCACAACACTGCTTGCGCCAGGATTTTCAAAATCTACTCCCATGAACCATTCTATTACGTCCTGTGCAAGAAACATTATTGCTGCGCCAACCATTGCGCCCACTATGATGTTGATGTATCTTGAGCGGTCTTGGATGTCTAGCTCTTGTGTGTTAAGCATTGCATGACAAGACGGGATCAAATTTAAGGTGCAAAACCAAGCGATGCGTTTTAGTCGAAGCTAACACAAAAATTTCGGCGTTTTGAAAATCAACCTATCTTTAAATAATGTATGCGGACTTTTTTTTGCATGGTTGGCGTAGATCAGGTTCTCTCAAAGCTCGCAACCGTAGTTGACCCAGACCTAAAAAAAGACATAGTCTCAATGGGAATGATAAAAAATCTGGAGCTAAACGACGGCAACCTCAAATTCACCCTGGAGCTCACCACGCCAGCATGTCCATTTAACGATCAAATAGAACAGGACGTGCGAAAGGCAGTCTCACAGCTTGAAGGCATCAAAAACTTTGAACTGAATGTGACTGCCAAGGTAATGGAAGGAAGGGCACTTGACCCAGCCGAGGCCATGGCCACTGTAAAAAACATCATCGGTGTGGCAAGCGGAAAAGGCGGCGTTGGAAAATCAACAGTATCGCTCAACTTGGCACTTGCGTTGGCCCAGTCCGGAGCCAAAGTCGGCCTACTTGACGCCGACATTTACGGCCCAAGCATACCGCTCATGCTTGGCATGCAAAAGGCCTACATGGAGGTGGACAACAACAAGCTGCAGCCTGTGGACACCCACGGAATCAAGGTGGTGTCATTTGGATTCTTTGCAGAACAGGAGCACCAAGCAGCAATTTACAGGGGCCCCATCATATCCGGCATTCTAAAACAATTCCTGGTGGATACAAACTGGTCCAATCTTGATTATTTGATAGTTGACCTGCCGCCCGGCACAGGCGACATACCTCTGACTCTGGCGCAGACAATTCCAATCACTGGCATCCTGGTTGTCACGACGCCACAAGACGTAGCAAGCAACGTGGCAGTAAAAGCAATAGGTATGTTCAACAAGCTCAACGTGCCACTTATCGGGGTGATTGAAAACATGAGCTACTTTGTCTGCCCCAAGTGCTCCGACAGGCACTACATCTTTGGCCAGGGAGGCGCAAAAAGAATCAGCGAAAAATACAACATACCGTTCATCGGGGAAATCCCGCTCAACTCTGGAATAATGGAGGGCTCAGACAAGGGCAAGCCGGTCATGATAACTGATCCGAAATCTCAGAGCGCAGAAGCAATACGCGTGGCGGCAAAAAACGTGGCAGCCCAGTGCAGCATCCTGGCAGCAAAGCTCAAAGAAGAGATGCAAGCCACGCCGCAGGCATAACTTTGAAGATACCAGAAAACCTGCGGGCCGCACTAAAAAAGCCCATAGGCATCCTCATAAAAGAAAGCGATGTCAGCAGGGCAAAAATCCTGCATTTTCTTCCTGCAGGGGCGTACATCGTGACTGTCGGAGACGCAACCACTGACAAGCTGGTCAAGTTTGGGCTCACCCCATCGCTGCAGATTGTCGACGGCGCAGAAAAAAGGCAAAAGCGCAAGCCGCCGCAAAGCACGGCAAAAAAACTCTACTGCGATAACCCTGCAGGCCAAATAACAAATGAGAGCATCGAGACAATAAGAAAGGCCCTCGGCCTGCCTCCACCGCACCAGATAATTGTAAACGGTGAAGAAGACCTCCTCGTCATCCCAGTGTGCATGTATGCACCTCCAAACACGGTGGTGTTTTACGGCCAGCCAAACGAAGGACTGGTCGTGGTGCCTGTAACAGACGAAATTAGAAATAAAACAAAAGCGATTCTCAATCTAATGAAGTAGGGTATGATGAGACGGTGGCTGTATGATTCGTGATTACACACTAAACTCTGACCCTTCTCATCGTCCTCAAAAAGTTATCAACAAGATGGCCTGAATAGGCGTGTACTAAAAGAATTACAAATCAAAATTTTCGAACTCGACTTGCGAGTCTCATCTGTGCTGACTTGATTTTCAACAAATCCTTGCACAAGAATTGACTTTATGACATAATACACAATCCCCACAAGCCGACTTTGTGCACCTCGACGAAGATCTGCGCCTCAGCATCCTGGAAAAAGTCGGAATATATTCTGGACGGCTATCCATCCAGGAGCCAAAGACGCTGCTTACATCAAGGGAGGTTCTGGAAATGCCAAAGGAAATGACTGCAGGAAGAAGAACGACTGCCTACAAGTACTACGGAGTCTCCTACATGCGGCACAACCTGATATTCATCAACGTGAAAAAAATTCCAGACGAAAAGGCCCTCGATGACACAATAGCACACGAGCTGGTTCATCTCAGATTCCCGTATCTGAGTCACGGCAGACGCTTCAACAAACTGGTCAGGCAGGTTCTCAAAGGTAAAACCTTTGCCCCATACCAAAAAAGAAAACACTGATCCCCTCAATCATTTATATTTCCCACAAATCGGCAACCAGTTGTAAAATGGAGCTGCAACAAATAATTCCAATAGGTGCAGCTGTTGCATCTTTTGCTGTGGCCGCAGGTTATGCCGCTTGGGTTGGCAGACAAAACCCAGGCACAAAGCAAATGATGGAGATCTCAGACGCAGTCAGGGTTGGCGCGTCCGCATTTTTGAGGCGTGAGATGAAGATAATCATCCCAATCGCAATAGGACTCTCGGTAATTATTGGCTATTTTATTGGTTTTTCAAACGGCATCGCATTTGCGGTGGGTGCGGCACTCTCCGCAGTTGCCGGGCTAATCTCGCTCAAAATAACAGTCAAGGCCGCAGTCAGGGCGGCAAATGCAACGGGGAGCGGAATCGGAAGGACGTTTGCTCTTGCCTTCCGCGGGGGCGCCACGGTGGGACTGGCGGTGCCGGCAATGGCACTTTTGGCGCTTGCGCTTCTATACCTGGCATTCCCAGACCCAATCACAATAGCTGGTGTGGGAATAGGCGCCAGCCTCATTGCTCTGTTCATCAGAATAGGAGGCGGCATATTCACAAAGGCAGCTGACATGGGTGCGGACCTAGTCGGCAAAGTCGAAGCAAACATACCGGAGGACGACCCAAGGAACCCGGCAACGATTGCAGACAACGTGGGGGACAACGTGGGTGACGCAGCAGGTATGGGCTCAGACGTCTATGAATCATACATAGTTACTGTGCTTGCATCAATACTGATTGGCGCCCTCATTGGAGCGCCAAAAATTGTGATTTATCCAATACTGATTGGCGCATCAGGGCTGATTGCATCAATTATTGGCTCTGCAACAATCGGCTCCAAAAACGTCGCCGATGTAATGAAGCCGCTGAACCGCTCGTTCTACGTATCTGCTGCAATTGCAATAGGGCTCAACTTTGCATTCACATATCTGTTCATAGGCCAAGACAGCCTCTCATACGCCTTGTTTGCAAGCACCGTAGTTGGCGTCATCCTGGTTCCGGTAATCCAGAGAATCACAGACAACTATACCAACTACAGATTCAAACCAGTCCAGGAGATTAGCGACTCTGCCAAGTGGGGCTATGCGTCTCTGACTTTGATGGGCATCATAAAGGGAATGCAATCTACAGGACCATTTATGATTGCCCTAGTGGCAGCAATAATCATCTCGTTTTCAATTTCGGCCGCGGCGGCACCAGACCCCTCGCAGGCACTGCTCTACGGCATATTTGGCACCTCGCTTACTGCCATGGCAATGCTGAGCCTTGCTGGGATCGTCCTCTCAATTGACGCCTTTGGGCCAATTGCTGACAACGCAGGAGGAATAGTCGAGATGACTGGAATGGGTGAGGACAACCGCAAGGTGACAGACCAAATCGACGCAGTAGGGAACACAACAAAGGCAGTCACCAAAGGGTTTGCAATTGCAAGCGCAGCGCTTGCCGCATTGGCCATGATCCAGGCATTCCAGTATGAGGCAAGAAAGTTCCTCGAAGAGCACGCAACCACCTCATTTTCACACCTTTCTCCTGAAAACTTTGCCAAGCTTTCAGATTACACACTCACAAACCCAGCAATCATTGTGGGTCTGCTCGTCGGCGGACTGATTCCGTTCATAATAACTGGGCAGCTCATAAGCGGCGTCTCGAGGGCGGCATCAAAGATGGTCGATGAGGTACGCAGGCAATTCAAGCAAAACCCGGAGATACTCACAGGCAAGTCAAAGCCGGATTATGCCAAGTGCGTGGACATTGCGACACTTGCGTCATTAAAAGAGCTGTGGAAGTCCGCAAGCATTGCGATTGCAGCTCCGATCGTCCTTGGAATTTTGCTTGGACCGCCAGCAGTCGCCGGTCTCTTGATGGGAGCCGTGGTGACTGGGATATTTTTGGCGTTCCACCTGGCAAACACAGGCGGTGCCTGGGACAATGCCAAAAAACTCGTCGAGATGCAGGGAAGAAAGGGAAGCGAAGAACACAAAGTGGCAGTCGTTGGCGACATAATTGGGGACCCATACAAGGACACTGCGGGGCCTGCGCTCAACACCGTGATCAAGCTGCTAAACACGGTGGCAATCGTCTTTGTCTCTGCGTTTATAGCGGTGCTAGTGCTTTAGCGTTTCTTCTTCTTTATTGTCCACTTGACAAGGTACGAGCTTGCAATTATCAGCTCAAGGCCCTTCTTTGTTATCTTGTATTCGACGCGGTAAGGTGGGCTCTTTCCGTGCGCGGTGCGCTTTATGAGGCCTTCATTTTGGAGATCTCGGAGGACGCTCGCAAGCGTAGAAGGCGAGATCCCATCCAGCGCAACCAGCAGCTCGCCGTACCTCATCGTCTTGTGGTTCCGTAGCTCCCAGAGCACCCTAAAGTTCCAACGTCTGCCTACAAAATCACTCAGCTCAAAAAGAAACGGGCTGACATAATCGATATCTCTTAGAAGCCTTTCCACAATCCGCAAGAGCTGTTTTCTTTTAAAAAGCTAGCCCTGTTTTAGAGCGTCAAGGAATTTTCTGACTCCGGGGTCATTTGCATTTTCCCCAATCTCCCACTCGATCTGCTCTACTATTTTTTCATACTCGGCACCGTAGACTTCGCGCAGCACAAAACTGAGATAGTCTGGGTGCTCAAAGCAGTCGAAGATCTTGCAGTCGTAGTACTTTTCCAGCCTTGCCAAGACTAGCTGGTATTGTGGGCCGCCCTTTCGCATGAGCACTATTTCTACCGAAATGGCCACTATCGGCTTGTGCGGATTGGTCTCTGTCATCTTGGTTGCTCGCAAGCGATCAAAGAAAAGGCCATGTTTGTACGTTTAGTGCAAAACAGCAGTGGGTCATTCGGCTTGTTCAAAAAATACTCAGATGCGGCCTTTTTTTTCTGGGAATTTAAGATTGACTAACAAAGGTACTTCGATTGAGCGAAGTTGTTATTTTAAATAATTAGTCTAAAGACTAGATTTGAAATCTATGGCAAAAAAAACGCGTTACATTCACACTGGACGAGGATCTTGACAAAAAAATAAGGCAGCTCCAGATCAACCTGATCTCATCTACAAACCAGGGCTGGAGCTACTCGTCGGTTCTTGGGATTGTAATTGACGAAGGTCTCAAGGCAGTCACTCCAAAGAAACTAAGCAAGCTAAAAAGCTAATGTGTCTTTGTGAAGGCTGTCGTGCCTTGATGAAAAGCCACAAGGTCTTTGTTGCTAGGCTGAATGGACGTCGTGAGTTTGGCATGGGCTCAAGATGACAAAAACAGCAACTTGCACATGGGCGGAGGCTGATACAGCTGTGACTCATTCAAGGACACGAGTCATATCTAACTCGTCTATTTGTGCCTCGATCGTCTTTTTCAGCGTGTCTTTGTGTTCGTCACAGAACCAAAAATAACCGTCAATCGTTTCAAAGCAGCCGCAGATCCACTCTGTCTGCTTGTCTCCCTCGACTGTGAGTTTGTTGTAGGTTGGTTTTTTTGCCAATGACTTGATGGTGGTTATGCTATATTTGAAAATACGTATGAGAAATCAAAAAAAGTAAAAAAGGGTTTAAGGACAGCCTTCCATCTTTTGGATGAAGAACCCGTTTGCCTTGATTGCTTCCTCTACCGGCTTTGGAGCGCCTTGTGAGTGGCAGAATTGGCATTCCTCTGTGGTCACCCTGGCCTCACCCTCGCCGATGGATTTGAGCCATTTCTTGGCGTACTCGATTGCCTTTGCGTGGTTTTTTTCTGCTGTGATCACATCAAAGTGCATCGTGTGGCCGTCTTTGGCTTCCACATAAGTGTCGTAGACGTGTATTTCCATACTGTTTGATAAAAAAAAGGGATATTTAATTCAAGAAAGCATCATGTGTGTGAAGCTGGTCAAAGTCGAGATTTCAAAAACAGATAACATATTTTTAGAACTTGACGAAAAAATCGCGCCAAAAACGGTAGACATCCTCCTCAAATCTCTGCCGTTCCAGACCAAACTCCATGTATGGGGAGAAGAGGTATACACAGATCCAACCCCCATAAAGGCACAAGAAGAAAACGCAAAATCTCTCGTCGACCTATTTGATGTGGCATACTGGCCTCCTGGAAACGCAATCTGTTTATTTTACGGCCAGACGCCAATCAGTGAAAAAAATCAGATAAAGCCGTATTCGGCCGTCAACGTGATTGGCAAAATAAAAAACCCAGACAAGAACATACTTGCAAAGATAAAGGACGGAGCAAAGGCCACGCTGACGCCGAACTAAGATGCAGTTGATTAGGATCAAATGATCTTGACTGCAATCGGCTCTACCTCTGACTCTAGAAGATAAGCCGCAAAGCTATCTGACTTGTTTGAAAATATGACCCACACCACGGGATTGACCTGCATGAACTTTCTGTCTGTTGCGGACGGCACTGGCTCCGAGTGGGGATGGGAATGAAATATTCCTACGACGTCGAGTTTTTTCCTCTCTGCCTCTTGGTATCCTAGTATGAGCTCCTCGTTTGATATTGTGAAATTGATGGGTGATCTGTCCTTGTTTGTGGCAAAAAAGATCTCTTCAACTGTGTATGAATTCTCGTTTTCTCTTCCAAACAAGAGAGCACACGACTCGTTTGGTGCATTCTTTTTTGCGTGTTCCACAAGTGACTGCCTTTGGCTCTTTGTGATGATTATGGATTTTGTCAATCTCACTCTACTGTGACTGTACCTGACATCCACGGATGTACAAGACAATAGTATGGGTATTGACCAGGCGTGTCAAATGTGTGGGAAAATGACTTTCCGGCCATGAACAAGCCGCTGTCAAAAATTCCATCTGGAGTCGCATTTGCTCCACTGGTTACAGTGTGAGCTGCCGTGTCGTCATTTGACCAAGTCACCGTAGTGCCAACTGGCACGGAAACAAGACTTGGCACAAAACACTCGTTTGTAGTTTCACATCCTGGCACAGACGCCCCTTGTGGAATGGATATCGTGTTGGTAGAGGTGGACTGTGGAGCTTGTACTTCGGGTTCTGTGGCTGGCTCAACTGTTTGTCCTACTGGTTCCTCTGGAGGTGTTGTTGTTTCCTCAACGGTCTCTAACTGTGAGATTGCTCCTGCATGCTCCGGAGTCTCAACTGGAAGTGAGTTGGGGTCTTTTGCTGTGGCGCCCTCCGCGAGCCTCTCTCCTGATTTTTCTACCACATCAAATGATGCCTGCATCCATGGATGCACAATGCACATGTACTCGTATTTGCCGACTCCAAGCTTTGCGGTGTCAAGCTGGTACGTCGCGCCTGCAGAGATTAGGCCGGAATCAAATGTCGCCCCTGCATCTGCAGCGCTGGTCACAGTGTGAGCTGCCGTGTCGTGATTTGTCCACGTGATGGCAGAACCAAGTGGCACCTCGGCCGCATCCGGATCGTAGTCAGGGTTACCCTGAATCTGCGAGTCCGCAAGAATCGAAATGTCAAATACTGGTGCCTTTGCAGCGCCGCCCTCGACTAGTGTAAAGGAGGCAGTCATCCATGGGTGTACTATGCAAAAGTAATCATGCGTTCCAGCTTGGAGTGTAGATGTGTCCAGTCTGTATGTCGCACCGGCCGAAATCAAGCTAGAGTCAAACGTGGCTCCGCCGTCTGCAGCACTGGTCACTGTGTGAGATACATCGTCGTGGTTGGTCCACTCGATGATGTTGCCCCGCGGCACCTCGGCCGCATCCGGATCATAGTCGGGGTTCCCCTGCGTTGCGGAACCCTTCAAAATCGAAATCGAAAATATCGGCGCAGTTGGGGTGGGCTCTTTTACCTCCTCTTCAACTGGTGCCGGAGGCGGCACTAGATATGGCGAGGGGCCAAAAAGTCCAAAGCCTACGTAGGCAGCTATGGCTGCGCCAACAGCAATTATGAAAATGATTGATACTGGCTTTGCATACTGGGGCATCTTCATTGCCACGTACGCCATGATTATTGCAGGAACTACAATTATGAGCATGACTCCAGCAAAGGTCGGGATGGTGCTGATTGCATTAAAGTTGAGCGCCGCAAGGCCGAATGAAAGCGAAATTCCCAAGACGACCAAAGTCGTAGCTTTTGCTCGGTTGCTCGTCGAGACCCCGCCCTCGAGGATGCCGGCTGCCAAAAAGATCAACCCGATAAACATGGTGAGACCTGTGAGTGCATGCATGCCGTCAATAAACGTGTGTGCGATTCCAGCATACGAGATGGTCACACCCGCCAAACCTATGGCAGTAAGTCCCATGCCTGGCATCATGAGATCCCAATTACTCATTTGTGCTTGATGCCAAAAGTGAGCTAATTATTCCTTTTGGGCTGCACGCAGCAAAGATCGGCTCAGCTAAGATCCTTAAAATCATCCAAGTTATTGTCGGTATGGCGCATCGCGGCATCTCTTCTGCAATCACCACTTTGTTTTTGATAGGCGTAGCGGTGATCGGGGGAATCTCGGCCGGAATCGCAATGTATGAGCAAAACGAGATCGTCACCAAGTCGACCAGACTCGAAGTAATCAAGGCAGATTTGGTCCACATGACTTGGGCAAACAAGACGTTTTTTACAATCGACCTAAAAAACACTGGAACCGTCGCCATCGCGTCTGGCACTGCTGGTTTTTACGACAAGGATCAGTCCTTCCATTCAATGGAGATTCCACGTCTTTTGCCTGGTCAGAGCTTCGGCTCAAGTGCCATATTTGACGCAAACGTGGAGGCAGGCGCCAAATATCTGCTGCATACAAAGGCGGCAGGTACCGACGGCTCCACTTACGAATGGGTTCAAACCATATCTTCTGGGAGGTGATGCGGTTCAAGCTGCAGACTCTGAAGAAAAGGCGTGGTGTAGGTGAGGTGGTTGCAGTGGTTCTGCTTATGGCGGTGATTGCTACGGCATCTGTCTTGGCCTTTGGCGCAGCATCAAGGCAGACGCTTGACGCCGAGAGAACGGTGGCAGAGGCAATACATGACAAAGGCTCGCAGATTCAAGAGCTGCTGAGCGTACTGCAGCAAGACACACAACCGGACAAAATCAGGCTTGAGATATTCAACTATGGACCAAGAGATATCGTGCTTGAGTCGGTGCTAGTTGACGGTAAAAAAACAACCTATCTTCTCCATGACGGCAATGGGCAGGCATTTGCAAATAACACCATCCCACAAAAAAAGATAATGGTTTTGGAGACAAACGGCGTTGGCGACTCTGTCCAGCTTATTACAAGCACGAAAAATCTCATCGACATCAAAATTATGTGATGCTTTTTAAGCTGGCCGGATTCTAGATTGTGAAAAAGATCACCGCCGTAATTGTAGCTCTTTTATTTTTTTCATGCTTGCAAAATTTTGCACACGCCGGACACACAGGCAAACAAGACAACCCTGACCAAACACCGCGTCTCAGATATGATCTTGCTACAGGCAAAGACACCGTCTACAGTAACTATGTGCAGGCAGGTGGGAGGGAGACAAGAACAAAAGACTATTACTTCGCTTATTGTCAAGTGTGGGTCTACACAACAATATCCAAACTCTTTGCAAATGGGTTCCAGAGAATAAATCCTGACAACACGTACTATCTGGGGGACGGATTCTCGTATTCGTTCTTTTATGGGTGGGCCGGAAACAAAGGATGCAGAAACTTCAAGGTCTGCCCAGTAGAGTCTAGCCTTGGTGGGTCTTCAACTAGGTGCGATCTCACAAAGATCACGTCCATCAAATCCATCAAACAGGGCTCAACAAGCGGTGTGGTGGAGCTTGGCGCCTATGGTGGAAACATCCAGCTCACAGTGTCTGCGGAGAGGTATTCCTGTTTTTACCCAAAAAAAAGCAAAATAGTTTGCGGCTGGAGCGAGATATCTGCAACCGGAAGCTACGCGCCGCCCATCATAAAACCGTACGTTGATTTTGTGATCACACAAGAACTGCTCACAGACAGGGATGGATTTGAGTCTGGAAACCTTGATGGGACGTACTATCTGTGGGACGCAGTAAATCTGGTACACGACCCCAAGTATCTGTGGAGAGAGGAGCGTTTTGGGACGCTAAGCGTCGCGGTCTCAAAGACATACGACCTAAAGATGGAACAGGAATTTCAATGTGATGCCAAAAGTTGTAACCAGCTCCTTGTCCACCAGGGGTTTGAGCCGTGGCAAAGGGAGCACAAGTACGGGGGAGGCATGACGCTGCTAAACGCCACAAAACAAGGCGAGCTTGGCAGGCACCACGTGTTGTATGTCGTCGAGCTGTCCAACCTTGGCAAGCCCATCCACAAGCAACAGGCTGACACCCAAGTCCTCATCGTAAGGTACGAGCCCAAGTACGGAAATTACCCGTATCTTGTCCTCAAGGACGGCCACGCATTCAGCTGGGGCAACCGAGCAGCAGTGGCGCTGCAATATCTTGGCTCAGAAGGAGGTGGAAAGGATGATGCGGCTGGGATCCATGAAAAAAGAAGAAGCAAGATAAATAGCTACAAGTATGCCGGCTACGCGTTTGACCCAATTGTGAAAACAAGCCTCGGCCACAAGCTGTCGTGGGGCAGCTCGGGGTATGCTTCCAAGTCGGACTGCTTTGGTGCGGATTCTGATTCGATTCGTAGTGGCAAGACTGACTCTGCGCTATTTGTCAAAAAGGGTTTTGGCAAAATCGAGTTCATCTATCCGATCTTGCACACGATGCTTTCAAAAAGATACTCAAACGCGACACTTGAAAACACCCTCCAGTCGTCAAGCTTTGCTGGATTTGAGACAAAAAACCTGACTTCTTACAAATACCAGTACCCTGACATCAAATTTGGCAACCCAGTCAAGATCCTAAGCTATAACTCTGACGGCTCAAGAACCAACCTGCCAATCCGGGTAAGCATGGTGCCGGACGCGGCAAAAGGTGCCGACTACACACACAATTACGTGTGCAACAAAGTGTTCCATGATACAAACAGCAAAGAGTTTGCGGCAATCGTGGTAGGGGACATGTACGATAAGGAAAACCAACAAAGTGGCATTGGCTACGTCAATTTGGACTCCAAGCTCACCTCCACATGGTTTCCACCTTTTTACAACATACTTGCAGAAGACATCTATGACCTGGAACTGAACGTCGGCTACGGCGCCCCATCCCCATACAAAATAGACATCATGGTTGGCCAAAAAACAAGGACCATCCACAAAATACTGAACTTTCTGTCCCCGTTTGTGCATATAGTCAACCTAGATGAAGACAATTTGCTTGACATCAAATCAGAACTGGGATTCATAAGGATCCTCCCAAACGAGAACTTTGGCGAAATAATCAACGTGACTGTGAACGGCCGCCCACTCAATAAAGACTGCACAAATGGATGCACCACGACATTTTCCTCAAACCAGGATCTGTCAATTGAGGCATGGAACTTGTGGGGCGGACGCGCAACAGCAATTGTGGAAAAACACAAAACACCGCCAATGCAGCAAAACTACGACTGGAATTTGGCCGCAACTGCTTTGTTTGTTGCTGCAGTCGGCTGGTTTGCATACAGACTGAGCCGCCAAGCCATTGCGCGCTTGAGCAGATTCTGATCATTCCGGCCCGGTGGAATTGAGCTGAGAGTCGATCACCTCTGAAATTATTTCTATGAATCTGGTAAAATTTTGAGTGGCCTGGCCAATTTTCTGCATGTACTTTTGCCCATACTTTTCCTTTAGCAACTTTGCCACATCTTCATCTATTTTTTGCACGTCGTGGGACAACTCCATTGTCTGCGTGCCGTTCGACAAGACCTCGGTCTCTTGCGGCTCATCAATCGTATGGTACGAGAAATCGTCCTCTGGAGTGATGATATTGCACATCTCAAGTGTGGAGCGGTGGACAAGTAATTGGAACGCAAACAGTAATGGCTGCTCCTGCAAGAAGACGGGCTTGTATACCTTGGCCTTGAGTGGAAACGGAGATCCGAGCCTTACCTGCAAGTAGCTGTCTTTTGCCAAGCCATAACCTAGGATGTATGTCTGCTCATCTTCGCCGCTTTGCTCTGCTTTGTTGACAGTGAGGTGAACAGGAGATGTTCCCGACGCTACTTGACCCCATGATTTGCCCACATCCAAAATCTGCCGTTTGTGCTCGTTTGCAAATCCGCTAATCCAGCTTAGCGTCCTTTGTAGTGAATTGGCATACGGGATGTTTGCCGCATCCGTTTGCAATCTGTGCGTTGTTTTTGTATGTTGAATGACCATGTCCAGCTCTGTCTTGCCGTGACTTATGTGGGCTGAGACTATCCAGACCTGACCTTGGCTTGTCGGAAGTAGTGTGACAAATCTGAGTGTGGCAACATAGCATGGGGAGTAAGACTGTGGAATCCGAAGTGTGTAATCACATATCTCAAAAACAAACTCATCGCCGGCGGTGAGCCCCTGCCCAAAATACCATTCTTGAGATTGGTTCTTTTTTGGCAAATCGGAGCTTTGAGCAAACACGCCAGTGACTGAAACACAAATGACTGCAGCAACACAGACAAGGAGGCAACGCATTGAAAACAAAGATGCGCGCGTTATTAAGTATCAGATGGTTGGATAATGAAAGTTGATTAACTTGGCAAATCCTTTTCCGTCATTTTCTTTAATTTGATCTTGTGCACTCTCCAGGGTGTATAACTGGAATGCAGA
Organism: Candidatus Nitrosotenuis sp.; assembly: GCA_038869975.1. Classification (GTDB taxonomy): domain Archaea; phylum Thermoproteota; class Nitrososphaeria; order Nitrososphaerales; family Nitrosopumilaceae; genus Nitrosotenuis. The sequence continues at coordinate 8,107 of JAWCQC010000024.1, read as the reverse complement.
CCTCTACGAGTCGCGCCGCCCGTCGTATCTTAATTTGATACTTTTCGGAAGCGCAGCACTGCTTGCGGTGCTTTTGTTTTTGGTATTTGCGCCTCAAATCCACAGGCTAACAGCTGAATCGCCGTATCTGACTGAACTAATGTACTTTCCTACCGTGTTTGTCGGCTTTATCTTTGGATTGAAAATAACAGAACGTGCAATCAATCCTGCCGAGACGCGCAGCCCACTCAAGCGCGGGATAATCAAAATACTGCTATATTTTTTCATCATAGGAGGCCTGTTCAGCTCTGTAAGCTTTGCGCTAAATGGCGGGATTCACCTGCCGCAAAAGTCAGTCCTTGAGATGGGGCTTGCAGACTGGGTAACGCAGTTCACCTCGCAAAACGGCGGCCTTACATTTCTAATAGTCACCAGTATCTCGCTGATGGCAGTTGCAACAAAGAGAATAATCGGCCTCACAGGCGTGGTCAACAGCATTGCTACGTTTGTTGGTACATTCATTTTCTTTTCGATGATTGCGCTGAGCCTTTCGCACACAGCACCGTCGCCGTCACAAGTGCTGTTGTACACATTTTACCATGCAGGCATAATTGGCGGCGCCCTGTATAAAATGAACAAGCTCACATCGAATCTGAATTTTTGGGAGGACTTTAACAACGGATACAGGTAAAGTCACGGATTCTGCATGTTGACGCGTTCTTCCAAGTTCAGCGAGAGATTTTTACCTTGGGCAGCCTGTCCGGCCTTTTCTTTTTCAGCTTCCAGTGACTGCTGGTACTCAAATTGCTTTTGCTTTCCGACCCGGTCAGAATACAGCACATCATCGCCTATTGCAAGATAAAGAAGCGCAATCATTACGAGTGAGGCGGCCACTATGATCATCGAGTAGCCTACTGTGCGGTAGTTGTGCGGGTTTACCTCTGACATGGTATGCTCAGCTTTTGAGGGAAATTTATGCCTTTAAAACCATTGTGTGCGGGAACGATCACACATAAATCAAAACTTGACACACAACGTATGTGGCAATTCAGATCCTCCAGTACGAGTTTTTGGGCCCAATCAAGCTATCAGAGTGGGGCCCGCCCATGGAAGAGGTCGTATATCTGATTTTGAGGCGCACAAAGGAGACATTTGAGATTGTCTATGCGGGTGAGTGTGAAAAGACAGACGAGGCTGATTTTTTCACAAAAAACGACAAGTTCAAGTGCTGGATTCAAAATGCTGGAAACGAGGCAAACCTATACCTGTCGATTTACCCGATGTGGGACTCGTCACAAGACGACAGAAAAAGGGTTCTCGACAAGATCCTGCAAAGATACCAGCCGAAATGCAACATGGGATCCAACAGCTAGGGAACAGATTCATGAAATGTCCTTGTTGCGGTGCAAAAATGGAAAAGAAAGATGACCTAGGCCAGAGCGTGTTAATGAAGTGCACAGGCTGTGGGCTTTCTGATACAGTTCTAAAATCATGATGTCTTGCTTTTCAGCTCAAATATCTGGAGCGTGAGCAAATCGAGGGCCTTTTTGAGGTGCTCAAACTCGTTTATCGAGTGGATTTGTCCTTCGACCAGCCTTCGGAGCACCTTGACTGTGCCTTTTTGAAATTCATCTCCTGCAACAATCTCGAGTGCATTGAGCTTGGAGAGGAGTATGTCAAGCTCCTTTTTGAGCTCGTCAGATGAGCGGTGCTCCTTCATTTGCTTGAATCAGGGCGCGTTGCTATATGAACCTAAAATTCAGAGGAGCTCTTCGTCGAGTTGCTCAAACTCGACGTACTGCTTGCAGGTGCAATGCGGTATGGAGCATCTGCCTAGCTTTACTAGCGAACTGCTTTCTTTTGATGGCGTGTGTGCGTATGGCGCATGGTGGCATTTCTTACAGTTCAATGGTTTGCTGACAAGTTTCTTTTATTTAATCTGAGTTGTGTTTGTTGTTGTGCGGGGTCTGACATTGATTTATTTGTCGTCATTGTAAAGCCCGCCTTTTGTTTCAAGACAATCGGTCTATTATGGGAACAAAATTATTTCACGGTCTGAGTACTGCTCTTGCGTCGATTTTTGAGTACTTGAGGTCTGTTAGAACCTCGTTTGCGTTTTGTAGAGGGAATGTCTTGTATATGATTTTGAGCTGATTTTGCTCTGCAATTTTTACAACCTCTCTCATGTCGGATCTTGAGCCAATTACAGAGCCGCGAATCGTTTTTTCTGAAAACGCATCAAAGCTTGGAAGATTCACCAACACACCGACGACCATAGTGCCGCCTTTTTTGATGGAGTTGAGCGCGGCCTCTGTCACTGCATCGGACGGAGCAAAGACAATGGCGCAGTCAAGCAGACCTTCCTCTTTTTTGAGTGAGGCAAGAAATTCTGCATGGTTCTCACTGTATCTGATTACGTTGTCTGCACCAACTTTTTTTGCGACGTCAAGATGGTTTTGGTTTCTTGCTATTCCAATAACTCTGCAACCATTCAGCTTGGCAAACTCTACTGCGAGATGGCCGACGCCTCCTATGCCAAAGATCCCAATTTTCTTTTCCTTGGCAGGCTCGGCAGCAGCAACTGCCTTGTACGCAGTTATTCCTGCGCAAAACAACGGGGCGGCATATTCTGACTTCATAGAGTCTGGAATCGGTGTGGCGAAGTCTTCAGAGACAGTGATGTATTCTGCATAGCCGCCGCGCAGCGATTCTCCTGTGATCTCTGCCATGTCGCAGAGGTGCTCCTTTCCCTTCTTACAGTAGCTGCAACTCATGCATGACTCGAGCAGTGGAGATATTCCGACTCTTTGTCCAATTCTTAGCTTGGTCACTTTGCTGCCTGTCTCAATTATGGTGCCGACTATCTCGTGTCCTGGAATGGTGGGCAACGTGGGTGGGAGGCCGTATTTTACCCAGTCTCCTTCAATGCCGTGCAGCTGTGAGTGGCAGACGCCGCACGCCTCGATCTTTAGCAGTACTTGGTTTGGCTTTTTGATTTGATGCCTTGCAACCTCGGTAAATTTGAGCGGCTTTGTCTCAATTGGGCCCAGCTTTTCAAGAACCATTGCATGCATTTTTGCCATCTACAAAACCTCGCCAGTCACAAAAATTAAACCAGTGCACTCTGATTTAATTTTGTGGATGAAGTAACTTCGGATGACAAAAGGCGCGTTGAACTTTTGGAGTTGGTATCAAAGAAGGGGCTCAAGGTGTTGGAGCTTGATGATCTAAAAGAATTGATGCTGCTGGTTGAGAAAAAGGATTACTCACACAACAAAAAAGCGCAAAAATCCAAGATGCGTCTTTTAGCACAAATTAATGCCAGAATCTATGATCTGGAAGAAAAAAAGGGTTGGTAAATTAAGACACAAATACTCTAAACTTAGAAAAATTACGTGGTACAAAATCATCTGATTCATGAAACCAGTCCGTATCTCTTGCAGCACGCCCACAATCCTGTGGATTGGTATCCGTGGTGCGACGAAGCACTACAAAAAGCAAAACAAGAAAACAAGCCAATCTTTCTGAGTATAGGGTACAGCTCATGCCACTGGTGCCACGTAATGGAGCATGAATCATTTGAAAATGAGGAGATTGCAAAAATCATGAATGAGAATTTTGTAAGCATCAAAGTTGACCGAGAGGAAAGGCCTGACTTGGACGACATCTATCAAAAGGCATGCCAGATGGCAACAGGGCAAGGCGGATGGCCGCTAAGTGTTTTCTTGACTCCAGATCAAAAACCGTTCTACGTGGGAACTTATTTTCCAATACTTGACAGTTATGGGAGGCCTGGATTTGGTAGCATTCTACGCCAGCTCGCACAGGCGTGGAAGGAAAAACCCCAAGATGTAAAAAAGGCCGCAGAGAACTTTATGGCAAATCTCCAAGGCGCAGACATGGTAGTGTCGCCTGCCAAGCTGGAAAGATCGATTCTTGACGAAGCAGCAGTAAATCTTTTCCAGATTGCCGACAACACGTACGGTGGATTCGGAAGCGCGCCCAAATTCCCAAACGCCGCAAACCTTTCTTTTCTACTCAGATATTCAAAGCTCTCAAAGATATCTAGGTTCTCAGAGTTTGTCCTAAAGACGCTCAACAAGATGGCGCGTGGCGGAATCTTTGACCAAATTGGCGGCGGCTTCCACAGATATTCTACTGATGCAAGATGGCTTGTTCCACACTTTGAAAAGATGCTTTACGACAACGCCTTGCTCCCAGTAGTGTATGCCGAGGCATACGCGCTAACAAAGGACCCATTCTACCTTGAAGTAATAAGAAAAACACTCGACTTTGTGTTACGTGAGATGGTATCGCCACAGGGGGGTTTTTACTCTGCACTGGACGCCGACTCTGAGGGAGAAGAAGGCAAGTATTACGTGTGGAGCAAAAAAGAAATCCAAGAGATTCTCGGCAAAGACGCAGACATCTTTTGTCTGTTCTACGATGTCACAGACGGTGGAAATTTTGAGGGAAAGACCATTTTAAATAACAATTTGGCTACATCCGCCGTCGCATTTCACTTTGGAATCTCTGAAGACAAGGTGAGGAACCTAGTCGAAGAAGGATCCAAAAAACTGCTTGAGGCTCGCTCAAAAAGAATCAGGCCTGGGTTGGATGACAAAATTCTGACAGCTTGGAACGCCCTTGTGGTTTCTGCGTTTGCAAAAGGATATCGAGTCACGGACGAAAAAAGGTATTTGCAGGCCGCACAAAATTGCATAGAATTCATCATAAAAAATCTGGTGTCAGGCACACAGGTGATGCGCACGTACAAAAACGGACACGCAAAACTCAACGGCTACCTTGAGGACTATGCGTATTTGATTGGTGCGTTAATCGATGTCTTTGAGGTGACGGCAGATGCAAAATACCTGGAACTTGCGACAAAGCTGGCAAACCACACGATTGATCACTTTTGGGATGAAAAAAACAACAGCTTTTACTTTACTGCAGACAATCACGAATCACTCATAATCAGACCGAAGAACAACTATGACCTGTCCATGCCTTCTGGCAACTCGGTAGCCGCAAACGTGTTGCTGAAGCTGTATCATCTAACGCAGCAACAAAGGTTTCTGGACATCTCTATAAAGACAATGGAGGCATTTGCGCTTGCCGCAGCAGAAAATCCGTTTGGCTTTGGCTACCTGCTCAACACAATCTATCTGTACTTGGAAAAGCCCACGGAAATAACACTGTTGAACCCAGTTGACAAAGAAATGACAAACTTTGTCACAAAAAAATTTCTCCCAGAGGCAATCGTGGTAACCGTTCCAGACGCCGACAAATTGGCTAAGTTATCGAAATATCCGTTTTTTGCAGGGAAAGAGTTTACAAATAAGACAACGGTCTATGTCTGCAAAAACTTTACTTGTTCACTCCCTCTGAAAACCACACAGCAAATAGAGAAACTACTTTGCTGAAATATTGACTTCGAGAACCTGGCCCACCTGGGGACGGCCCATCCTGTCGTATCTTGCTCTTGGCATTGTAATTGAGATGGTGGTTTGCTCGTAGCTTTTTATCTTGATTGTCGGCTGTGCCTGCAAGATTGCCTCAAGGAGGGGCTGTACCTGCTCTCTTAGCTCTGGGTCGAGCTTTTTTGCAACAGATTCCATGATCAGTTGTTTTTGCGATAGCGGCTCCGTCTGCACATCCTCTGCCAAAGTAAGCTGAACGATTTGGCCGTTGTCCACTATCTGCTGTACTCGGTACCGTGTGATCTCTGCCAACAATGTAACACTAGGTTGTGTGAATTTAACTCATTCTGGAGAGCCCATTATGGCCCTTTTTATGATGGCCGCTTTATCCTTGATGATCTGGTTGAACTCCTGCATGTCATCAAGCTCAACTGTCTTGTTTTCATTTTCATAGGCGCGCAAAAACGCGGAATAAACACATCCTGCGATTATCCCAAATGCTGCGTCGTCTACTGCACGCACCTCTGGCGAGTATGCTTCTGCAATCTGTCTGTAGGAAGAAGCCTCGTTGATGTAGTAGTCGATCAAATTTTCAATAAAGTCGCGGGTGTGTTTTGTGATTGCCATTTTGTTTAGCTCTGCTTCTATGATTTATAACAGTTGGCGCTGGATTCACGATGTGTGGAAACTCGAATTAGACGGGGATTTTTTTAGGATATTTGACAAGAACCACAAGATCGCAGGCTACTTTGTTCCAGATTATGGCCAACTCTTTCCTGAAGAAAATGCAGACGAAATCATAGAAAAAATGCACAAAAACCACGACAAGATTCCAGGCGGGTTCCTCACCGTCCCGATGGTCAAGTTTGGCATATTTGACTCAAAAGAAGACATGGATATACTGTATCTGCAAAGCCATATGGAAGACGCAACTTCGAGAATCGAGGCATGGAAGGAATTCCTGCTTGAGCGCCAGATGCAGCATGCAATCAACATATCATACACAGACAATGACATGCTAAGTCTGACATTTCCAATCAAATTTGCAGAACACGTGCAGCTGGAAAAAAAGATGCTGCTAGACGCGTTGGAACCGACTTTGGATCTGCTGCAACAAAAGGGATTGCTCTAATCCTGTCATGGACCGTTCTTTGCCTTGGAGAATGAGGCAAGAGCAGCCATTTCATTTTCAAAAGACTCTTGAAGTAGCAAGTCGGAGCGCACCTTGTTTGAGGTGTCATTGGTTCTTATCCATTCTATGAGATACCTGTCGCTTTCGATTTGTTTTTGCGTGGATATTTTGAAAAGCTCGACAGAATTTGCAAACGATTCCGGTGGTACAAGAGTATCGTATCGCTCAAGTATTCCCTCCATTCTCTGAAGGTGCTTGTCTCCAAATTCCAAAAATTCCTCCCTTGAGATGGAGTTCTCATCCAACATGGCCTTTTTGGAATAAAACTCGGTCTGGATTTGCTTTAGCTCGTCCTGAATTGTTTGTAAATTGTTTCCAAAATTAAAGCCGCGTATTTTTGCTTGATCTGCAGAGTATGTAAAAAAGATCGCCAGACCTACTGCGATTATTCCAACGCCGATTGCAAGGTGTGTTGTCTTTACCTTCCCCAAGCTGTATGTAATGAATTTTGATGCGTGATATTAACTAGTTGGATATGTTTTCAGGTTTTCCTCGTAATAAGGACCAAAATTCCTGTTGTCTGCAAATACTACATCTTACCGTGATTCTCAAACCTGAATATAGTGCTGACTCTTTAATATGAAATTTGCCGCAATCATTATCGAATTGAGGCAACGAACAATGGTGACAAAGCAATGTACCTGTAAAACCTGCAAGGACTGCATTTTTGTAGCAGAAAACCATGAAGAGATATGCTTGGCATGCAAACTCAACCTGTGCACAGAAAGATGATTGCAGTGCACTGTGTTATTGTGGGCCGCCTGATTATATCAAATTGAGTGTCACATCATGCAGATAATCCTACAAGAACAGGAAAAAATGAAGCAATTCTTGAGGCAATCTCTGACAAATATTCTAGAATTATCTTTGGAGACTACAACGAACAATCCAAAAACGGCACCTGAAATCAGCGCTGAGCACAAAATATCTACTTGACAGTATATAGAAGACTACGAACATCATGATGCAAACTATTGACCATATTGGGCTCTATAGGCAATGAGGGAAAAAGATACTTTATGTACAAATGCAAGATCCGACAAATCCGTGCATACTTGAACGGAAATATTATGGTTGTGTCCTTGGTGCAAACCTAAATGTTTTTGCAAAACCAGTTTGTCAAATTTCAATCCAAGATTTGCAGTGAAACAAGTGTGTAGAATTTCTTCAAATTCTCAGTCAACCAAGTTAATCAATCTTAATATATTGAGTAAGAGGGTCGATGATCAATAATGAACAGCAAATTACTCACAAGTATTGCAGTGTTTGTGTTACTAGCGGCAGTTGCCAGCGTCTTGATTACCCAGTCTGCGTATGCAGCTGAAGACACCAAGGCAAAAGCCAAGGCGACCAAAGAAGAGGCCAAGACGATGGCAAAGGCGATGAAAGAAGACACCAAGGCAAAAGCCAAAGCACTAAAGGAAGACACCAAGGCAAAAGCCAAAGCACTAAAGGAAGACACCAAGGCAAAAGCCAAAGCACTAAAGGAAGACACCAAGGCAAAAGCCAAAGC
>JAWCQC010000023.1:0-29430 GCA_038869975.1 Candidatus Nitrosotenuis sp. | reverse complement strand
CGAAGGAGTTGAACCTTCGACACTCCGGTTTCTGTGTGCCTAGTAGGCTGATTTGTGTTAGCCAAAAGCCAACCACTACAGCCGGAAGCTCTACCAGGCTGAGCTAGCTTGGGACAAAAATTTTCGGTGCGCATTTGTATTAAATAGGTACTGACGGTTTTTGACCAGTTCCCTCATCTGGCAGCGATCCAAAAAATGTTAAATACGGTTTTGGAACCAAAATTTTGGTGTCACAGACTGCTTTTGATGGGTACGCATGTGTTCCATACACCCACGACCACAAGTCAATAGAGATCAAAGACACATGGCAGGAATCCAAAAACATAGAAAACATGTACTTTGTGACTGCCACCTTTTCTCCAGATAGCAAGCCATACTTTCCATCTCATGCGAACCACTATCTTCTAGTCAAGTTTGCAAATGGTTCCAATGTGGTAAAAGAGGTCGAGAGGTACCAGCAGGACAAGACCTCTTTTGTGTTCAACACCAATGTGGATCTCTTTGAGCGTGAAGTGGCCGGTGTAGTCAACTTTGTCTCCGTATACTACCTAGAATATTCCAAGTCAGAAGAAGACATTTCCGATCTTGCTATGGTCGTATCGAAAAACGATCTGGTGCGAAAGGCCGCCACGGGAACTATGCTTACGTATTCAACTGAGAAACCCAAATTTACTTTTCCATATAGCAACAACATAGTGGTGCTTGAAGTGTCAGGCCAAAAAAGTCACCAGAGTGTGAACAAGTACTGTGAGCAGACACGCCGCAACGTTTGCAGAAAAGGGATCACCATGAACAACCTTGTCGGTCTTTCGATACTTGAAAAACTCAAGTGATCCGCTGATCAAGTTTTGTCTTCATAAATGTTAAATACCGAGTCCAGATTGGTCTGGATATGAGCAAGCCTGCAGAACTTGGTTCGCTAAAAATCGGCTCATACATTCTTCTTCCAGTCGCTGACCAGCCTACTGGTGAGCCCTGCAGAATAATCGAATACGACACAAGCAAGCCTGGAAAACACGGTGCAGCAAAGGCAAGAATTGTCGGAGTCGGGATATTTGACAATCAAAAAAGACCTCATGTCGGACCAGTCAGCATGCAGGTGCATGTGCCACTTATCGACAAGAGAAGCGGCCAGATAATCTCCATTACTGGCGATCAAGTCCAAGTTATGGACAGCGAGACCTTTGAGACCATAGATGTCCAGATGATAGACGACGAGGTCAAAGGCAAGTTGGAACAAGGCCAGATGGTCGAATACTGGAAAGTAATGGAAAGAACTAAAATTATGAGAATAAAGTCATAAATGCTGGATCCTGATGATGTGTGGAAAAGCCGTCTGAGCTTTGATGAGGATTATGAGAGTTGAAGGATCCAACGTTAATACCTAGTCAAAGCACTCAAACAACCAGATGAACATAGCAGCACTATTTTCTGGAGGAAAGGACAGCACTTTTGCAATTTATGAAGCAAAAAGACTTGGCCACAATGTAAGATGTCTTATCACAATAGCTACCCCGTCTGCTGAAAGCCACCTGCTTCACCATCCAAACATTGCGCTCACGTCACTGCAGGCAAAATCAATGAAAATACCGCAGATCACAATCACGGCAGACTCTGCAGACACATACAAAGAAATCGAGGCGCTCCAAAAAGCTCTTGGCCAAGCACGGGCAATGTACGACATAGATGGAATAGTACATGGCGGCATCCTAAGTGAATTTCAAAAAACAAAGTTCGAAAGCGTTGCAAGATCTCTTGGCTTAAGCGTCATTGCCCCACTATGGCAGAAAAACCAAAAACAATACATGGAACAACTGATCGATTCTGGATTTGAGTTCATTATCACTTCGGTCTCATGTGACGGATTGGATCAGTCATGGCTTGGTAAAAAAATAACTAAAGAAGATCTCGACACACTTGAGGTACTCTCAAAAAAGCATGGCTTCAACCTGAGTTTTGAAGGCGGAGAGGCAGAGACCTTTGTTACCAACTGCCCACTTTTTTCCGCACCAGTAAAAATTGAGGAATCAGAGACCGCGTGGGATGGATACCGAGGAAGGTTTCAAATAATGCGGGCAGGTTTAAAAAATAATGCTTGACAACCTAAAGACGAGTCTTCGTGCAGCAATTAAAAAGATAGTAAATTCTTCTGGTGTAGACGAGGCACTCATAAAGGAATTATCAAAAGACGTCCAACGTGCATTACTTCAAGCGGACGTCAATGTGAAACTAGTACTTGAGATCACAAAGAACCTAGAATACCGCTCGCTGAATGAAAATCCACCACCGGGCCTTTCAAGAAAGGATCACATTGTGAAGATACTCTACGACGAGCTTGCCAACCTGCTTGGAAAAGAAAACCAGTTCGCATTTCAGCCAGGCAAGCTAAACAAAGTCCTCATGCTTGGCATTCAAGGCAGTGGTAAAACCACGATCACTGCCAAGCTTGCCAAGTTTCTGACAAAACAAGGGTACAAGGTGGGAGTCATTGGTGCAGACACGTACAGGCCTGGTGCACTTGTTCAATTAAAGACCAATTGTGAAAAGGCGAACGTTGAGGTATATGGTGAGGAAGGCAGCAAAGACGCGCCATCCATAGTCAGGAATGGCCTAAAGCACTTTGAGAATTCCAATCTAGACATAGTACTGATCGATACCGCAGGACGTCACAAAGAGGAAAAAGAACTACTCGATGAAATGAAAGAGATCTCAAAGGTGGCCGAACCCGACTTGGTACTGTTGGTAATAGATGGTACCATAGGACAGCAATGCTACAGCCAAGCAGAATCGTTTCACAAGACAGTCCCAGTGGGCGGAATCATTGTTACGAAACTCGACAGCTCTGCAAAGGGTGGTGGTGCTCTTGCTGCCTCTGCCGCAACCGGCGCCAAGATAATGTATGTCGGAACAGGCGAACGCATAGATGACTTGGAGTTATTTTCGCCCACAAGATTTGTTGGAAGGTTGCTTGGCATGGGCGACATACAGGCCCTCCTAGATCTTGCAAAGAGGCTCGAGTCAGAAGCAGACGACGTGCGCCTCAAGCGAATCTCTAGCGGAAAAATGAACATGGACGACTTTTACTATCAATTGGAAGAGGTGTCAAAGGTAGGCTCGCTGAGAGGATTTCTTGACAACATGCCAGGCCTCTCAGGCATGGTCAAAGAGGACCAGCTTGATCAAATGGAGACTAGAATTCAGAGGTGGAGGTACATAATCCAGAGCATGACAAAGCAAGAAAAAGCAGACCCCGATCTTCTTAATGCGTCAAGAATCAAGAGAATCGCGCGCGGCTCTGGGTGGCCTGAACATGAGGTAAAGGAGCTACTCAAGAACTACAAAAACTCCAAGGGCATGATGAAGGCTGCAAAAGGTAGACAGATGCAAGGGTTTTTGCGCAAAATGGGCATGGGTTAGCAAATCACTATTAATCAGGTCATCAAAGCTTTGTTGTGGCAAAGGTAGAGTTTGCACAAGTACTCCTGCAATCAAAAAAAATACTCAAAGAGTACGATCTCTGCGATTATTGTCTTGGTAGACTCTACACAAAAAAACTAGGCCTTACGTCAAACAAGCATCTTGGGCAAAAAATCAGAAGAAAGGTACGCAAAAGAAACACAAGATGCTACATTTGCAAAAACATTTTTGAAGATCTCACGCAGTACCTTGCCAAAATGCTCGAAGCGTCAGACTGTTATGAATTTAGGACATTTCTCGTTGGCGCAATACTCAGACCGTCAGTTCTTGATAGAGACGACCAGATCCGCTCACAGTTCAGACTGAAAGGAATTGACAGTATAAAGACAAACATCACGCGCGAGCTTGCAAAACGATTTGCCAAAAAGAGGCGCAAAAAATACGACTCGGCAGAACCAGACCTCACTTTCACAGTTGATTTCAAGGCAGAATCGTGCAACGTGCAGTCAAAGCCACTTTATGTATTTGGCAGATACATCAAGCAGACACGTGGCATACCGCAAAAACAAAAGCCATGCGAGAACTGCGCCGGAAAAGGATGCCTCAGTTGCGACCGTCACGGAATATCAGACTTTGACAGCGTTGAAGGCATGATCTGCAAGTATCTATTTGAGAGGTTTGGCGCACAGCAGGCAAAGATCACATGGATAGGCGGGGAAGACCCCAGTAGTCTTGTTTTGGGCCATGGTAGACCATTTTTTGCCAAGATCATCAATCCAAAGAAGAGATCGCCGTCAATACCAAAAAAGATCAAATCCGACAAGATAATCATAAAATCATTAAAAACAATAAGCAAGATTCCTACAAGCCCAGTCCAGTTTGTATCAAGTGTGAAGATTTTGGTAAGCACAGAAAACCCCGTGTCTTTAAGTGATTTGTTGAGGCTTGATCAGTTGAAAAAAACCACGCTTACCATATATGAAAACTCTGGAAAGAGGGCCGAGAAGCTAATTTACGATGTGTCCTACAAGAAAGAATCAGATAATTCGTTTTATCTGTATTTAAGAATCGATGGTGGCGTCCCATTGAAGCGCCTCGTGTCTGGAGAAAACATCTTCCCAAACATCTCCGACATAATCTCAAATAGCTGCAAATGCGAGACATTTGATTTTGAAGACATCAAATTAACAAACTAACATTTTTACATGCACCAATTTGGATAATTTCGTTGGATCAGCTAGTAAAGGTACGGGAAGCATACCAGAAAGGACTACTGCCGCAAAAGATCTTCGATTTAGTCACACAGAGATTTGAGATCGTGACCTCAGGCATACAAAGAATAGAAAAGGCATCAAGTGCGTCATATCCTATCTCCTATGTAGAGCCGTCAGTGATTCTAACTGGAACGGACAGTGTCTCATTTCAGTACGGAATTTTGTTTGCACGAACGATTCCTGTATTTTTTGAGAACAAATTTCAAGTTGTGATCCAGATCTCAGCACCACTGGTGGCCTTTGGCCTCAAAGGCACAATTCATGCCATTTTGGCTCACGAGTTTTTGCATTATTTGGAGTTAGTAAGCAGGATTTCCAAGATGGAGGTGGTCTCAGACGAGCTGTCTGCAAACTTGTTTGAAAATGTGTATGCAGACAGCACCCGCCTTTTTGAGCCTCGCGCAGTGTTCTCCGACCAAGCCCTGCTCACACACATAACAAAAAAGTTTCCTGCAGGCTTCAAAGACTACAAGCTTGAAGACAAGACGGAAAAGCTCTGGATTGCAAAAAACCTGCCCGCTACCAGGATCTCGCTGGACGAAAACACCGTAAAGCTTTCCGCAGAGTCACTTTCCAAAATAAACATAGACCAGTCGCTTCTCAACAAAATAAAGGAATACGAAGAAAGAGAATCAAAACTCAGAAAGAAGAGACTCTACTGAATGAATTCTGTCAACCCGCATTTACCGCAGGTTCGTCTGTTCTTGTGCTCAGACATGTAGACGCCTTTGCCACAACGCGAGCAGATCTTGTGGGTCCTGGTGACTTTGTCTCCACTTATTTTGTAGTATGATGCCACTCCTGTCGCCTTTGCCGCTTCCTTTTTGCCTGCCATTATGTCTTTGCCTCTTGCGCTGGAGCCTCAGCGGCTGCTTCGGCCGGTGGTGCTGCTTTTGCCTTTGCCTTGTCGAGTCGCTTAAAGATCGTCGGGTTGACTTGTTTTTTTGCCAACTCCTCGTTATCGTAAACGTAAAAGGTCCCAGTCACGTCTGGTTTACCGCTGTGGGCCTTCATGGAAATCGGAATTATGACTTTGCCGTCTAGTTTGAATTGTTTTGAGAGCATGTCCACTGCCTCTAACTTTTTGAGCTTCCCTGCCAAGCCCTTAAAGTCGCATGTGATCTCTCTTCTTGAGAGGAACGTATTGTTCACATCGCTTATTGTTTCTATAGACATGTATTGTGCTTCGTTTTTTTATTTCATATAAACCTTGATTGGGCTTGCCTCTGTCCAGATGGGCAATATGATGAACAAAGGCAACAGAAGAGTTCCAATAAGAGTTTTAAGAAATCCCAACAGACTCAACACATGGACAGATTCATGTTGCATTTGAAGAACGTCGATTATGTTCCGCAAGATACAGGCGGCCTGCTTGCCAGTGCACGCCAGCTTGCGCTAGGACTTGATGCCATAATTCGAGACTGCCGCGTTTCCACCAGATATGTGGAGTTTGATGTCTCAATTGACAAATCCAAAATTGACGAGCTTGTCGAGAAACTAAGACCGATTGCACCACTAGACCACGCAAGACACGTAATAGAAGAGCACATTGAAAAAGAAGATGCCATCAGGATGGGAGTGAATTATTTCAACGAAGAAAGATTCTGGGAATCCCACGAGGTCTTCGAAGGCGTTTGGAAGAAATGCTACGAGGGGGAAAAGGAGCTTGTCCAGGGAATAATTTTGGTTGCGGCCGCGCTAGTCCACTATCAAAAGGCGGAAAACTCGATCTGCATCTCGGTTCTTGGCAGGGCACTAGAAAAGCTTGCCAAGTCGACTGGCACCTACCACGACATAAACATAGACACGCTCAGACAAAAAGTCCAACAAATAAGAAATTCCGGCCAGATCTCGCTTTTTACTATCTAATTAGCTGCAATGCGGTTTTGAGAACCTGTGCTCCTTCAAGGAGCCCTATGCTGCCAATCTTTGCGTTCTTTTCGGTGAACCTGGTGCTGTTGTCTTTTTTCACATAGTCGCCAGACACTAGAACCGGAACCGGATCATCGCTGTGACCTTTGTTTATGCAAGGTGTAGAATGGTCAGCAGAAACTACTACCGACACCTTGCTTGTATCTATGTTGTCAAGCAATGTACCGAAGAATCGCCTATCGATTTCTTCTATGTTCTTCATCTTTCCTATTGCGTCGCCGTCGTGGCCGAACTCGTCTGGCCCCTTTAGGTGCACATATATTGCATTTTCAGAGTCCATCGCCTTTGCTGCAACCCTAGCCTTTTCTTCATAATCCGTGAGGCCGCCTGCATTGAACGTGCGCATCTTGAGGATCTCAGCAATGCCTATCTCCACTGGCATGTCCACGATGCACGAAAACCTCATTGAGTAAAGATCGTTTATTGGCACGACCTTGGGGTAATGGTTGCCAGCGTCGCGCAGCAGGATGCTGTTTAAAAGCTTCTTTCCCTGCTCCTTTCTCCTTTGGTTTATCTTGCTTTGTTTGAGTATTTTCAGGGACTGCTCTGTGAATTCGTTTACTAGTTTTGCAGTCAGAGTCGCATTCGATATGTCCTTTAGCGGCAGACACCTCTCTATTTTTAAATAATCGCCTACTGCCTTTGCTATCCCCATTCCGTCCACCCTCGAGTATGCCGGATCGGTGTTCGTAATTTCGGCCGAAAGTGGCTTGCCGTTGCATCTGATCCTCACAACGACTCTGTGTCCGATGGTGGGCGCAACCACAACGGACGCCCCCGGTTCTGAGAACTTGATTTTGTTCTCTATTTCTTTTGAGACAGCAATTGCATCCTCGCGCTCTATTTTTCTGCCAGCCCTTCTGTCCACGATGATGCCCTCATCATCCAGGGTCGCAAAATTTCCACGCAGTGCCAAGTCGCCATCCTTAAAGTCGATTCCAGTACCAATTGCCTCGATCACGCCCCTTCCAGCATACTCCGAGTGCTGGAACTTGTACCCAAGCATGTTAAAGACTGCAATGTCCGACTCTGGTGCTATTCCCTTTCCCACCGAGATCACCTCGCCCATAGCTCCGTTCTTTGTGAGTCGGTCAAGATTTGGGGTTTGTGCAAAGTCAAGTGGTGTCAAGCCATTTAGATCAGGATGTGGCAAATCCCCTACGCCATCAAGCAGAACATAAACCAATTTCACATCCTTGTTGGAAGCTATAACAATCTCCTCGTTTGAGGGCGGATCCAAGTCCACTTTAAACTTTACACAGTTTTTTGGTTTTCAAATTGCGATCTTTGAAAAGGTTTTAACTTACACATTTTCATACTATCGAATATGGGGAGCATGCGAAAAGACTACATTTCAGAGAGATTCGTCATAGTGTCCCAAAATGAAGTGCACAATGGCGAGACAAAAAAATGCGCCTTTTGCCCAGGCAATGAATCCATGACAAACCCCTCGTTGCTTTCCCTGGTAGCAAAAGATGGTATGCTCCAAAGGCTCCAAGACAGCGAGGACAACTATGTTGAGGATTGGACCGTCCGTGTCTTTGAGAGTAAGACTCCCGCTGTATCAGTTTCTGCGGAAAATTCGTACAGCGATCGCCCGCTTTACAGCGAACCTGCATATGGTTACCACTACATCGTAGTTGCCTCTGAAAAACACAAGGACTCGTTGTCTACAATATCCGTTGAGCAGTGGTCGAACATACTTGTTGTAATTCAAGACAGACTCAGGTGGCTATACACGCAACGCGGTGTCACATATGTAGCAATTTACGTAAACCATGGAAAGGAGGCAGGTGGTGCGACTACGCATCCACATATCAATATGGTCACATTTTCAACCATCCCCCCAGTCATAGAGCAAGAAGCCGAAGCATCGCACCGCATCCTAAACGAAAAGGGGGCATGCCCGCTTTGCCAGACAGTGAACACCGAGGCAGGTGGCCCACGCCAAGTGCTCCAGACGGAGGGGTTTTTGGCTTTTTGCCCGTGGGCTCCATCATACCCGTACGAATTTTGGATCTGCCCCAAAAAACACACGACCAGTTTTTCAAAAATAACCCAAAAAGAGATCAACGACCTTTCTTTGATTTTGCGCGCGACTCTTGGAGGCCTTGCAAACTCGCTCAAGAATGTTTCATACAACTTGGCATTCCACCTCTCACCTGAAAAGAAAAACAGCAGGCAGATCCACTGGCACATAGAAGTCTACCCGCTGACGACGTCTTGGTCAGGACTTGAGCGCGGCTACGGCGTCTTTTTGAATTCCAGTCAGCCAGAAAAGGCAGCAGAGCAGCTAGGGGCAGCCTGCAGAAAAGAACTCGCAGGACTAGTAGGTATAATCTAGCACCATTTATTTATCGAAATTTATTTTTGCTAGACATGGCAGTGGAGAAGTATCTTGCAGTTGCGGCCCTAGGCCTGTTCGCGATGTTTGGCGGCGAGATCAACGTCTTCTATAACTATTTGATCTCACCACGAATCGAAGTCGAACCAGAGCCGCAGATCCTCATGTACATTTCAATTGGTGTCGCCCCTGCAATGAGTATTGCAGGAACTGCGTTTCTCATGTCAAAAAGATACGGCTCAAGGCCCGTTGGCTCCCTAATTATTGCTGGAGGCGCGGTCCTCTTTGCCAGCATGCTTTATGCAAACACGTTGGTTCCCAAAATAGATGTAAACTATCGCATCTTTGCCGTAGAGATAATTCCGCCTCTCTTCATGGCAGTCTCGGTGCCAATCATCGGGATTGGTGCGTGGTTGTTCAGAACAAAAAAGCGACCAATCAAGGAATATTTTTAGTGGTTGTATCGCATCCCGTTTGAGTGATGTTCAAAGCCGAGCTTTTCGTAAAACGGCTTCACGTTGTCGTCACAGTCAAGTATGGTCTTGTAGCAGCCTTGTCTTTTGGCATAATCTAAGACGTATTTGATCAGCATTTCGCCTATTCCCTTTCCTTGGTGCCGCGCATCAACGACTACGTCCTCGATGTGGCCAACCTTTCCGCCGCCGTGAATGAACTTTTGTTCCACCAGCAAAGTGGTCGAGCCGACGACTCTGTCTCCCTCTACTGCAACAAAGATGACGTGATCCGGGTTTTGGCTCAGCTTTTTTAAAATTGATTTTGCTTTTTGCCTATCTAGGTCGCTTGCCTTGCGTAGGCTATCAAGCGACTCCAAAAAGCCTTTGTCTATATCAGACTCGGCTATCTTGCGAATTGTGATATCAGACATTAGATCTTGCCAAGCTTTTCTCTGAATTCAGCGTATGCCTTTTTGTAAGAGACTTTGTCTCCGATGTCGATGAAGCCGTTTTTGACAAGGAAGCTTTTTACAACCTTTTTCTTTGCGAGTGCCTTCTTTATGACGTCGTCCATGCCAAACGGTTTGTCAGACGGAATGAGATCAAAGACACCAGGCTCCATGACGTAGCAGCCGATATTGATGTTGGCAGTAATTTGGGGCTTTTCGTTCCACGCCGTGACCCTGCCTGACTTGGACGTCTCTATTACACCATACTTTATGGTGGTCTTGTACTCGTTCAGACTCATGGTGATGAAGGATTTTGTTGCCTTGTGCTGGTCTATCATTTTTTTGAGATTAAAGCTGTATACAGAATCCCCGTAGATACACACAAAAGTGTCATCAATGAACGATTCCGCCGTCTTCAGCTGCCCTGCTGTCGCGAGAGGCCTATCTGCCACTGCGTACTCTATTTTGACACCAAATCTGCTGCCATCCTCAAAATAATCCTCGATTGTCTTTCTCAGATAACTTACACACAGCACGATGTCGGTAATTTTGTTGCGCTTTACCCAGCTTATCAGATGTTCAAGTAGCGGCTTTTCGCCAAGCGGCAGCATCGGTTTTGGTAAAAATGTGGTATACGGTTGAAGCCTCGTACCCAGACCTCCCGCCAGGATGACTGCTTTCACAGGTGTATGTGAAAATACAGAGTATTTATGTCCAGCCACACAATTATCTTTGAATCACGCACCAAGAACTTTTGAAATCTTGTTCACCACGTTTTGTGGATTCTTGCCAAAGACAATCATCATGGGTTCCTTTCCGAAATCACCCTTGTGATATATGACATCGGGTGCAGAGTTGGATCTCTTTATTGCATTATGGATGCCCCAAGAAATCGACATGTTTTCTTTTTGTTTGTGCGAGGGGGGCTCTTTTGTCCTGTCATAGCTGAGTATTTTGTTTTTTGTTTTTGCGAATCTGCTGAGAAGATCCTCGTCAAATTTCACATTGAGCGCGGAGCGAAGCTCTGGGAACTTTTTTTGTGCGGTGAGAACTGCGGTTGCGACGTGTCTTGAGCCGCCATACTCCAGACCCCCTGCAACCACCACACCGTCACCGGCCTTGACAATTCTTCCCCTGATACCGACGATGTCGTCAAGCGACTTTGCCCTAGACTTTGCAAAGACAAAATTTGTCTGGCATTCCGGAATAAGTGAGGCCACACCATCAAGATTCACTAGTTCCTTGATTGCATCTCCCAGCTCAGACTTGAGCCTGTCCGGGACAGGCCTTGTGATTTTTATGCCGCCGCCGAGCTTTTGTGCGGATTTGATCGCCTCGTATGTGAACTTTTTTGCAAACTCGACAGAGTCCCGCATTTTGCGTTTTTGTGCTAGGGCGTAGGCCAAGCTCACCGCGAACACACACCCGCTCCCGTGGTTTTGTCCTGCGAGCATCTTGCCAGATACTGAGTAGTGCTTTCCCCCCTCATACACAAAGTCGCTTGCTTTGTTTTTTGTAAAGCCGTGTCCGGTGATCACCACGTTCTTTGAGCCAATCGCCTTTGCGGCACTTAAGAGGTCAGCATAGCTGCGGATTTTCACCCCCGAGAGGATTTCTGCCTCACTTTGGTTTGGAGTAACTACGTATGACATTGGCACAAGCAATTTTTTGAGCAAGCCGAGTGCGTCTCTTTTTAGCAGTACGCCGCCCGTCGTAGACCTGATCACAGGATCCAAGACAATTGGTATTTTTTTTAGCCTCAGTGATGAATGAAGCTGCCTTATGGCGTCATCATTATACACCATACCTATTGTGACTGCATCCACATCAAAATCATCAAAGATTGCGTCAAGCTGAGCCGCAATCGAATTTTTTGAGACGGGTTCGACGTGTTCGAAGTTCTTGGAATTCTGTGCAGTTATTGCAGTGATAACCGAAAAGCAATTGGCGCCAAGTATCTGGGCCGTCTTGATGCCAGACTGTATTCCTGCGCCAGACGACGGATCCGATCCGCCGATGCAAAGTATGTTCACAATCATTTGTGTGGTTATTCGTATGTAATAGGATTATGCAAACGTGTGTGATCTTTGCTATTGTTTAAATCCAGAGAGCTCGTACTAAGCCTATGGGAACACAGCTTGGTGCCGCCCGACGGGGAGTCATCACAGATGAGATGAGGCAGGTTGCAAGAGACGAGGGAGTGGCTCCAGAGTGGCTCAGGGCAAGAATAGCTACTGGCTCCATAATAATTCCAGCTAATAACGCAAGGCCTCAAAAAGTTCACCGTGTAGGAATCGGTAAAGGCTTAAAGACCAAAGTCAACGTCAACATAGGCACATCCACACTCAAAGTAGACCTCAACGAGGAGATAGAAAAGGCCAAAATTGCAGTAAAGCACCATGCTGACACCATCATGGACTTAAGCGACGGCGGCGATGTTGGCGCCATACGTCGCGCGCTTCTTGAGGCCGCACCAATCACTTTTGGCACTGTTCCGATTTACGAGGCATACAATCACGGGGTTGAGAAACACAAGAACCCCATGGACCTAACCGAAGACGACTTTCTTAACGCCTTTGAGAACAATGCAAAAGATGGCGTGGACTATACCACCATTCACTCAGGCATCACAAAAGAGATTGCAAAACGCATCCTCAAGGTCCAAAGGTATGGCGGTGTTGTGAGTAAGGGTGGCACGATTACTGCGGCATGGATGCTCAAATACGACAAAGAAAATCCCTACATAACTCATTATGATTACCTCATGGAAATTGCAAAAAAGTACGACGTCACCTTCAGCTTAGGTGACGCGCTAAGGCCTGGTTCCATTCTCGACTCACATGACGAGCTACAGGTGCAAGAAATGATAAACATAGCCAGGCTGGTCAAGGAAGCTCACGAGCACGACGTCCAGGTGATGGTGGAAGGTCCTGGCCACGTACCATTAAACGAGGTTGCCGCAAATGTAAGACTTGCCAAGTCACTCATAGGCGATGTTCCGTACTATGTGCTAGGTCCGCTTGTTACAGACATAGCTTCCGGATACGATCACATATCTAGCGCAATAGGCGCTGCAGTAGCAGCAAGCGAGGGCGTGGATTTACTGTGCTACCTCACACCGGCAGAACACCTGGCGCTTCCAAATGCACAGGAAGTAAAAGCCGGCCTCATTGCGTACAGAATCGCTGCCCATGCGGGAGACCTCGTAAAGCTCAGGGACAAGGCAATCATCTGGGACATGAAGATGACTGAAGCGAGACGCACACTTGATTGGGAAAGACAGATCTCACTTTCCATCGACCCAGAAGAAGCTGCCCGCATTCACAACAGAGCAGGACAGCACCAGGGAAACAACGTCCCGTGCACAATGTGTGGAGGCGCCTGTGTCTACGTGATGCTGCCACAGCAAAGAAAATACGTAAAGGAGAGCGAAAACCTACAGCAAGTTGAATAGCACTTGAGCTAGGCTCGGCACAGTCTGGTAATTGTGTATCTCGTCTGCCTTGATCCATCTGTATGAAACATTTTCCCAGTTCAGAGATATTTTCGGCTCTTTGATTGCGAACAAAAACGGAAAGACGACCCACTGGTGATCCGGGTACTGCTGCGACGATATAGTCATCTCCTTGCCTGCTTTGAGCAGGCTTACTGCGTCATCTTGTGCGCCTATTTCCTCATAGATTTCTATTTTTGCGCGTGTCAGCGGTTCTTCGTCCTTTTCGATTATTCCGCTTATTCCAGCCCACAATCCTTTCATTGTCTTTACTTTGTCGCTTCGCTTCAGCAGAAGAATCCTGTTGTTGTTTGTCACAAAACAGGTCACTATCTTTGTCGAACGCATGTTATTTTTCGATTGCGCTGATCATCGTGTTTAGTTTTTTGTACGACTCTTCCAAGTTGGAGTTCTTTGCGAGGCCTTCCTGTACTGCGCGTATGTAGTTTGTGATGTCTTCCGATTTTCCTTCCTGTATATCCGTCAGCAGCCTGCCAATGTCTTTCCAGAATTCTTCTGCAGCTTTTCTTATTTCAGGATTAGATATTATGGTCTCAATTAGTTCGGTTGACTCCGTCATGATACTTTCTGCGAGGATTTTTTGTACCTTGAATGTGGTTCCTGACATGCGCTCAGTCAGTGAAATCTTGTCGTCCTTTGAGAGTATGTTTGCAAACGCCAGATTCACCAGATGAGTCAATCCCAGTATGATTGCGATCTTTTTGTCGTGCTCTGCTGCATCGATTGTGACAAAGTTTGCGCCCTCAAAAAGCGACTTGACCAAATTCAGTTCCTTTTTTGCATCCTTTATTGGAATTGAGATGATGTTTTGGCCCTTGATCTTTTTTGTGCCAGGGCCAAACATGGGGTGTATGCACACCGGATTTATCTTTGATGGAATTTTTTGCAATGCTGCGGCAGTCTTGGATTTTTGCGAAGAGATTTCAATTAGGTAGGAGCCTCGCTTCATCTCCTTTGCGATTAGTCTGATTATCTCAGGTGTCCTCCTTGTGGGAGTGCACAAAAACACAATTTCCGCATTAAGAACCGCGCCCACAAGTGAGTTTGCCTTCTTGACGGTCTTGTCAGTGATGGGTGCCTCAGAATCAAATCCGACTACCTCGTAGCCGATGGAGTTGAAATACTTGGCAAACCACTGCCCCATCTTGCCTCCTGCGCCAATTATTGTGATGCTTTTCTTCATTTAGATCCCCTTGAGTGCCTCATGAAGTATTTTCATACCTTCCTTTAGTTTGTTTTCGTCTTGGCAGGCAGAGATCCTCACAAAATCCTTGTAGTTGCCAAATCCCTCCCCTGGGGCAACAGCCACGCCGTAGTCGAGAAGCTTGTTGGCAAATTCAAGACCGTCAAAGTTCTGCCTCCCAACTCTGGCAAAAAGGTACATTGCGCCGTCAGGGGCGGCAAACTCGAGTCCGGCATCACGGGCAGCCCGCACCAGCACCTCAAGCTTTGAGCGCACGCTTTTTGTGTTGCCGCTGGTGTCAGCTTTGAGAGCTTTTATGGCGGCATACTGGATGGGCTCGGCGACATTTGTGAGGCATAGTGCCTGCAGTTTGACCATTTTTTCTATAATTTTTTGATCTGCAATTGCATATCCTATTCTGAACCCCGTCATGGCGTGTGATTTGGAAAATGATTGTGTTATGATGCTTTTGTGGTAGTTGCTGGCAAGAACGCTTTTCCACGGCCCAAACGCATACTCTGAATAAATTTCGTCGCTTAGTATGTACAAGTCGTGCTTTTGCGCAAGCTCAACTATTTTTTCTTGCAGTTGTGGTGACAACACCTTTCCTGTCGGATTGTTGGGATAATTTAGGACAATCATTTTTGTGTTGGAGTTTATTGTCTGCTCAATTTTAGTGAGCGACGGCTCCCAGCCTTCCTCAAGAGTCGTGTGAATCGCCCTTACCTTTGCACCTGCATTGATTGCGCAGTCCCTGTAGGCAGGCCACGCAGGCTCTATTATTATTATCTCGTCGCCAGGATTGAGCAAAGTGGATATCGCAAGATACACGGAGAATCTGGCACCTGGGGAGACAAGGATGTTTTCCGGTTTGAGCTTGGATGCAAATTTCTCTGATGCATAACTTGCGAGCTCCTCCCTCAACTGCGGCATTCCGTGTGCAGGTCCATACCTTACAAATCCTTTCTCGTATGCCTCGCTCAGTGCGTTTTTGAGCGCCTTTGGCGGCATAAAGTCAGGCTCGCCAACTTCCATGTGGATGATCTTCTTCCCCTGCCGCTCCAGATTTTTTGCCTTCAGAAACACTGTGAGGTGTGTCGGCTTGTCATCTGCTTGAACCTTGATTGATTCGTTTAGAAGAAAGTTGAGGAATTTTTTGCCAATAGACTCGTCAAGGCCTATCTGTTTGCACAGCTCGCCCACTTCTTTTCGTAGTTGTTCTTCTCTTGTTTCATCAAAGATCCCAAGGCCGCTGCTTTTCTTTAGCTCACCTATCTGCCTTGAGATCTCTGTTCGCTCCTTGAGCAGCTTGATCATCTGAAGTGTTATCTCATCTATTTTGTTTCTCAGTTGGTCTATGTTGGACATTTCACAGTACAGGTTTGATGAACCCGCTCATGATTGCGTGATCTGCAAGCACCAGTGAGACAAGCGAGTCGACCACCGGTGGAGCCCTAGGCACCACACATGGATCATGTCTTCCCTGCACCTGCAACGTGACTGCCTTTTTTGTCTTGATGTCCACTGTGTTCTGTTTTTTTGCAATTGACGAGGCTGGCTTGAATGCCACCCTCATGACAATCGGCATGCCGTTTGAGAGTCCGCCGAGAATTCCTCCCGCATTGTTAGTCTTTGTCACCACTTTGCCATTTTTGATTATGTATGGATCGTTATTCTGAGAACCAAACAATTCCGAACCCGCAAACCCCGAGCCGAACTCCACCCCCTTGACAGACGGAATCGAGTAGATTGCCTTGCTTATGTCCGATTCCAATGAGCCAAATATCGGTTCGCCCAAACCTACAGGAAGATTCACAGTGGTTGATTCTATCACGCCTCCAAGCGAGTCCCCGCTTTTTCTTGCAGCTAAGATTGCGCACCGCATCTTTTCTGCGGTGTTCTTGTTTGGGCACCTCACCTCATTTTCGTAGATATGGTTCTTCATTTTTAGATCAAATTTTTCCTTCATTGCGATTTTGCCAATCTTGATTGTGTACGAGTGCGTTTCCACTCCAAGAGTCACTTGCAGGAGCTTCCTGGCTATCGCGCCACCCATCACGTGGGTTGCAGTTAACCTACCAGAGAATCTTCCTCCGCCCCTGTAGTCGTTGAACATATGATATTTTACCAGCGCCGGAAAATCTGAATGTCCAGGCCTCATCTTGGTGACTAGGTCATTGTATGCGCGTGAGTCCTGATCTTTGTTCCAGATTATCATCGCGATTGGTGCACCAGTGGTGAATCCCCTAAAGACGCCCGAGAGGATCTCGACTTGGTCGCCTTCCTTTCTTTGTGTTGAGACAAGTGACTGACCCGGCTTTCTTTGATCAAGCATTTTTTGTATGTCTTTTTCTTGCAGCTCAAGGCCTGCTGGGCATCCGTCCAGCACTGCTCCGACGCACTTGCCGTGGCTTTCACCAAAGCTTGTTAAAACTAATCTTTGTCCAATTGAGCTTCCAGGCATCAAGTAAAAACCAACATGCGACGCTTATAACTTATTTCGTTGAGATTTTTGCTCCGACCCTTCTCATGTCCTCAATAAAGCTGGGATAAGAGACATCCACCGATTCTGGATCCGAGACGGTGCAGTTGCCCACATACATTGCGGCAATGCAGAACGCCATGAACAATCTATGATCTTCTTCTGGGTCAAGCGACGCGCTGCGCAATTCCTTTGTTGGGTTCAGAATCATTCCGTCTTCTTTTTCTTGGATCTGCAGTCCGAGTTTTTTGAGCTCGCGTGCAAGTATTGCAATCCTGTCGGTTTCTTTGAAGCGTGCGTGTTTTACGTTGTACAACTCAAGTGGCGATTCGCACTTTAGTGCCAGAATTGAAAGTGGCGGCAGCAGATCAGGTGTGTCTGCCAAGTCGAATTTGCCTCCAGCAAGCTTTTCTGGCGTCTTCACCCTTATTGCGTTGTTATTCAGCGAGACATCTGCGCCGAGCTTGCCAAGGATGTCAATTATTGCCTCATCCCCTTGTGCAAGATCCCCAATTGAGACCTTGACAGTCAGGTCGGAGCCCACCAAGACGGCTGCCGACAGCAGCAATGCGACGCTAGAAAAATCAGAGGGAACTGTCATCGTGGTGTGTTTGTATTCTTGTGGTGCTATCGAGTATTTTTTGTACGGTACCACCTCTTGAACTTCCACGCCAAACTTTTTCATCGCAGCGATCGTAGCATCAAGATACGGCTTTGAGACAAGCTCAGAGCTGATGTTGATGGTAATTCCCTTTTCCATCAATGGTCCTGCGATGAGCAAAGCTGAGATAAACTGGCTTGAGACGTTTCCTGGAATTGTTATTTCTCCTCCCTTTGCCGGACCAACTATCGTCAGCGGTGGCTTGCCATCGTTTGATGAACATTTTGCGCCCAGTGATTCCAGCGCATCCAAAAGCGGCCTCATCGGTCTTTTTTTGAGGCTTTCGTCACCGGTGAGAACCGTCTTTGCCTGCCTCAAAGATGAGATTGCAGCCGCGATTCGGATCGTCGTACCAGAGTTTGATGCGTCCAGCATGAGGTCCGTGTCATCGAATTTGTCAATTCCCCTCACTTTGAGGGTGTTTGCCGCCTCTTGAATTTCTGCCCCAAAGCTTTTGCAGATCTCAATTGTCGCGTTCGTGTCACGCGAGCGAAGAGCGTTTTTGATTAGGCTCTTTCCGTTGACCAGGGAGGCCAAAAATATCGCTCTGTGTGTGTAGCTCTTGTTCGGCGGGCAGCTGATCGTGCCGCTGAGCTTTGATTGCCCCACTCTACAGTTCATTCACGTCCGCCTTCTTGTTGTTCACCGCTGCAGTGATCACTTTGCCATCCAAGTCTGAAAAGACCCGCTTTATGCTTTGGATGTTGTTCTTTTTTGCCACCGCGGCCACTGCTGGCCCATTCCCAGATATAGACGCGCCAATTGCGCCCTTCTCGACAAGCCGCAATATCAGTTGCGGGTCAGAACGCAGTATGTGTGATGTCGCAAGACCGTTTAGTATCATTGCGCTCCAGTATTCTCCATCTTTTGCAAACATCCACGCTCGCTCAAAAACGCTGGGCAGGTTTCTTAGTTTTTTGACGTTGCCGCGCTTCCTCGATTGTGGGATAAATATCACTACGCCCAGGTCGGTCGGAGTTCTTTGCATCCTAATTATCTTGCGCAGTTTGTTGTCAGTAACTATCGTTCCTCCGAAATAACATGCGCACGCATCATCGAATGCGCCAGTCATACTTACTTTGGTTGCAAGTGAGGCGTCTATTCCCGCATTCAAAACGTC
The DNA here is from genome assembly GCA_038869975.1 of Candidatus Nitrosotenuis sp. Lineage (GTDB taxonomy): Archaea > Thermoproteota > Nitrososphaeria > Nitrososphaerales > Nitrosopumilaceae > Nitrosotenuis. Next base: position 10,599 of record JAWCQC010000023.1, on the reverse strand, counting down.
GGTGTCTGAATAATGCTTCTGGAATGCCTTGTGGCATGCAAGGGACACCACCGTGGATATGGCACTTGAGCTCTTGAGTCCGTAGCCAGTCGGTATTTCTGAATTAATGCTCAGCTCGATTCTGTTTTTTTCCAGATCCTTTTTTGGTACCGAGAGTTCAATCACTTTGTTTATGAGCCGTGAGCTCAGGCTTTTGTTTTCCGACTCTACGTATATTCCTCGGCCGTCAGATATTCTCATCACAGCTTCCACTTTTGAGTCGATGCCAAGCGTTGCGCCCTTCCACGTGGCTATTGCGTTCACAATCGAGATGGCACCGTGTACAGTTGCTTTTAGCTGCAATCAAAACCCTCCAAGTAGAACTTTTTTCATCGCATCATACGGTGCAGCTATCTTGTGCCATATCTCAAACGCAAGACATGCTTGACCCAAAAGCATCTCGTAACCATATATCACTGCGGCAGAATTTTTTTTGCTTTGTGTAATAAGATCCGTATTCATTGGCATGTAGACTATATCGTACACTATGTGCTCTGAGTTTATCATGCGAGTTGGAATTGGGCTTGGCTCCCCCCTTAATCCTGCAGACGTTGCGTTGACTATGAACTTGCATCGTGGCACCGCTTCTTCGGCGCTGGAGAGCGGCACGGCTTCTGACTCCAGTCCAAGTCCTGAGGCAAACCTAGCAAGCTCCTCTGCCTTTTGCAAGGTTTTGTTGGCGACGATGATTTTTTGTGCCTTCTCCTTTGCAAAGCCTGCAACGATTGCTCTTGCGGCCCCTCCTGCTCCAAGCAGCAACACGGCTTGTCCGGAAATTTGGAACCTCCTCCTCTTTATTGGCTCCAAAAAACCATCCATATCTGTGTTGTAGCCAATGAGTTTGCCGTCGTCATTTGTCACCGTGTTTGTTGCGCCGATTATTTTGCATTCCTGACTCGATTCATCCAAAAACTTCATCATCTCTATTTTGTGCGGTATAGTTACATTAAATCCCGAGATCCTTATCCTTTTTAGCGATTCGATTCCAGCCTCCAACTCGCCCCTCGGAACGCGGTATGCTATGTAGGTGCAGTCAAGTCCCGTGGCCTTGAAGGCAGCATTGTGGATGCTGGGAGAAAGCGAGTGGTCTATTGGATCTCCAATCACTGCATATGTTTTGGTCATCTTTATTTTTGCAAAGCAAGGAGCGATTTAACTTCATCTACACTGAATTGTCCTGGAGCTACTGGCTTGCCAAGCGAGACGTACGTGTATGGGCTCCCAAGACTCATGCAAAGCAGCCTCGTGGCTCTACCATGATCACCCATTGCAAACGCAATCAGGTTTGCGTCATGCTTTCTGTATAGAGACAGGACCGAGGCAGCATCTCTGATCGAGTTTGCGGTAGTAACTATTTTCACGTGGCGCGAGAGTCTGCGCATCTTGCCAAGTCTTTGCAGCAAGGCAGCCGTGTTGGGTGTCTTCTTAAAGTCGTGCCACGACACAAGTATCTTTGTGCCGGTTTTTTTGACGTATTTGAGCAGCGGCTTGTTTTTTGACAGAGTGGAAAATTCGATGTCGATTAGGTACGGATTGTATTCTGCAATTAGCTTCAGAATCGAGATGCGCTCTTTTTCTGTGCCAGAAAATCTGCCGCCCTCCGACTTGGGGCGCAGCGTGCACACGCATCTTTTGTGGTAGCTTTTTGTTTTTTCAAGCGCGATCGGTACATCGGCAGGCTTGAGAAAATCCAGCCTGAGTTCAGCATAATCTGATTTCTTTAGCGCCTTGAGCAACGTAGAAGTCATTTTGGATGGGCTTGACTCTGCCACGCTGACGCACGTTTTGTATGCCATTTATTTTTCTAAAATGTATTCGTCTGAGACTTCCATGCCGAAATGTCTTCCAGTTGCAGCTTTTGCGTGCACGAGCACCGTGTCGCCTTTTTTGAGATGTGTGACAGATACAAGGTGGCCTCCTGGCCTGACAAATCGGATTGTTTCTGCATCCTGGGCAATTATTCCTCCAACTTCGTCTCCTGCCTGGGCCTTTATCATCAACATCGGCCTTCTCTCTATTTTTGAGCGTCCAACTGTTGCCCTTCGCGCCTTTCCTTTAGAGTCCACCACGAGAACCTCTGCGCCAGTCTCCAGCTCAGAAAGATACTTTGTTGTTCCATCAGGCGAAAGCGTGTAGCAGTGAACCGCTCCGGCGTTCACCCTGAACGGCCTTGGCGAGGTAAATGAAGAGCCGACAGATTCGTTGTGAACTAGGAACAAAAAGTTTGATCTGCTTCCAATAAGCATGCCTTCTCCTTTGTGCAGCATGGATGCTGTGTCAACACACACTCGCTCGCCGTCGCCTACCTCCTTGATGTCAACTATCTTTGCTTCCCTCAGCTCAAACTTGCTGCTTCCAAGGTACACCATTGCCTCTCTTACTTCGGAAATCGAGTTTGCTTCAAAGATGACACCGTCCACCCCAATCTCCAAGATGGAGAACATCTTGCGGACTTCTTCTGGAGTCCTAGCCAGTGCAAAGATCTCGGTGTGCATTTTGTGTAGCTTGGCTATGATGTTCTCAAGGGGGATTATCTTCCAGTCCTTTACCTCAATTATTACAAAATCAAGCCCTTTTTTTGCCTCAACGTAGATCTTCTCAATGTCGGCGTTTGAGAGTACCTTGAACCTCTTGCCCACCTTTTTGCCCTTTGGTCTCGGCCCCTCCTTTTCCAGTATGACGTACTTGGCGCTGGGTGAAGGGTATATGGTGGCAAGCTTTGATTTTGTCCCAATCACTTTTGGATCCGCATAGACCATCTTGATCCCTTCTTTTTCCAGCCCTGCAAGGAATTTTGCGAGCTGTGACTTTGGGACCTTGGGCAGGATTATCAGATCTCTATTTTTTTCCAATTTTCTTCTCTGCTTCTTTAGCTGATTCCTTTCTGAATATTATTCCTGCCAGTGCCTCGACCATTTGGTCTGGATGTTTGTGTGCAAATATGTTACGACCGTAAGTTACACCTTTTGCTCCCGCCTTCATGGCATCCTCCGTCATCTGCAAGACGTCTGCGTCGGTTTTTGCCTTTGGACCTCCTGCAATCACCACCGGAACCGGCGTACTTTTCACAATTTTTGCAAACGAGTCAATGTCGCCGGTATACAGTGTCTTTACTATGTCTGCGCCGAGCTCTGCACCTATTCTTGCCACGTGTCCCACTATTTCAGGATCGTGTGGATTCTTGATGTTCTCGCCGCGCGGATACATCATTGCAAGCAACGGCATGTTCCATTTGTGACACTCCTCAGAGATCTTGCCTAGTTGTTCAAGCATCTCCGGTTCTTCTTTTCCTCCCACATTGATGTGGAGTGACACGCCGTCTGCTCCGAGTCGCAACGCTTCCTCGACGCTGCCGCACAACATCTTTCTGTTTGGAGACAATGAAAGTGAGGTGCTTGCAGAAAAATGAACCAATATGCCCACCCTGGAGGGCTTTGGCAATGATTTGAGAATTCCCTTGTTAATTATGACGCTTGTGAGGCCCCGTGTTTCGCACTGCTGAATTATTGCTGCTGGGCTTGAAAGTCCCTCGATTGGGCCGCTTGATATTCCGTGATCCATAGGTATGCAGAGCATCTTGCCCTTGCGGAGTATTCGGTCCATGCGGATTTGAAGGCCTGTGACCATAAGCGATCTGCTCTAGATGCCCCTATTAAAATTAAGGCTCATGGCAAGTCTATTTGGTCTTGTAGTCATCCGACAAAATTATGCATACAAAAATTCCGTTTCCCGATTCTACGTTTGCGCTGTGTTTTACGCCCTTTGGGATGAAAACCGTAGATGGCGAGGAGACATGGTAAGTTTCATCGCCAAGCTGGATCTTGTAGGTAAGCTTGCCAGTTTCTGAGAGTATGAGATTGATTTCATCGCAATCATGCTTGTGCAAGAAACTGTACTGTGGAATCTTTTTTTTCGAGTCAACAAAGTGGACGGCCACATGTGTGTTAGATTTTGGCACCAGTTTTTTACTCAACATAGATAGACGCCTGATTGGCGCGTTGCCGTGAAAAGGAACTTTCATGAGAGGTTCGGCTACTCCTTTTTTGATGAATTTTCTGTATTGCTGCATATCGTAAGATCGATTTGTTACCTTAAAAGGTCTGTCACGAATTCACACTAGCGACTAGATCAAGGAAATAAGTCGATTCGTCGTATTAGATATTGTGCAAGTGGACAGAACGTCTGAGTGGTTTGTTCCAAAGTTCGGCCCCAGATGGTTCAGAGTCTGTGTCGGGATGTTGTTTTTGCCATACACCGGAATCATCGTGTCTTTTGCTGCATGGGGCTCCCTTGCAGGGCCGTTTGAGCTTGAGCGACTAGGCGCCATTTGCCTCATTTACTTTTTGGCACTTGGTGTATCTGCGCATTGCCTTGACGCCATAGGTGGCAAGACCAAGCCTTGGGGAGTACTGCCCAGAAGGCCTGTACTTGCAGTCTCGCTTTCAGCTTTGTCTGTTGCCTTTGCAATAGGCCTACACTATGCTTTTTTGGATTCTCCTCTTTTGTTCCCAATTGGAATCATAGAGGGATTTTTCCTATTTGCGTACAATCTTGAACTGTTTGGAGGTAGGTTCCACAACAACGCGTCCGTTCTGGTCTCGTGGGCAGTGCTGCCGATTTTTGCAGGTTCTGCGATTCAAACCAACACGATCTCGTACGAGGCAATATTGCTTTCTGCGCCAGCCTGCATTCTCACATACATTCTGATAACAAACTCGAGAAAATATAAGGAGATGAAAAAGGCAGGGGCGGAGCCAAGCCTCATACGCAAAAAAGAGGCAATACTCAAGTTGCTCAGCCTAGGCGTAATTTGTGGTACCGTAATCTTTTTTGTCGTCAGGATGTGGAATTAGTTGGTGCTGCCGATCAGCATTGCTGCAGTATTCCATGTAAATGACCGTTCTGTTACATCAAATCCGTTTTCTTTCAATTCTTTGCCATAGTCACTCAACCACGTACTTGAGATAATCAGTTTTGGCAAGCCGACGAATGCGTCATGCCAGCTTGGAATGAAGATCCCGACGCCCCGCAACAGCACAAAGTAAGACTGCCAAAGACTCGACACTGCTTTGTTTTTTGGAAATGTAAAGTCGTGGAGAATCACCATGCCGTGCCGCTTTAGGTGGTTGACGCACACTTTGACCAATCTCTTTGCATCACAGTATTTTGGGATGTAAGAGGACACAATGCAATCGAATTTTTCATCCAAGCTGAGCTGTTCTGCGTCTTGGTGCACGTATTCGATGTTTTTGTATTGAGATGAATTTCTTTTTGCCACCTCAAGATAGCTGGCAGAGAGATCAACTCCTATTATTCTCGAGTGTGGGAATTTGTCTGCAATCATTCTTGTCAAAATTCCTGTGCCGCATCCAAGATCCAGAATCGAGTCTCCAACAGCGATTTGTTTTATTATTTCGTTTTTCCAGAATCTGTCTTTCCCAAAAGTCGTCCATGACACAACCTGTTCGTATGTTTCCGCAGTCTTGCCAAAAAATTTTGGCACTAGGTTTTTGGGAATCTCTTGTATCAACTCAATGTAATTAGATTCAAAGTGATTTAAAGTGAGGCGTTCTGAATTTGTGACAGACTGGCAGTCAAGGAATAAATACTATGGAAAAACCATCAAACACAAATTGAGCCAAATCACTGAACAGATTCACCGCAGCGATATTGGCGACATTTTAGAAAACTCCCTTTCCGGCAAGAGGCCGTCAAAAAGCGACATACTCAGGATGCTCAGCTCAGATGACATCCACCTCATGGGTCTAGTTGCAGGTCACATCACGCAGAAACGGTTTGGCAAAAAGGCATCCTTTGTCAACAACATCATTTTAAATTACACAAATGTCTGCGTAACAGACTGCAAATTCTGCGCATTTTACCGCTCTCCAGGGCACAGCGAATCATACACGCTGACACTCGAACAGATTGAGGCTAGGATCAAGACAGCTCTGGAGATGTTTCAGATAAGGCAGGCCCTCATCCAGGGAGGGCACAATCCAAATCTTGGAATCGAGTATTACGAGGACGCATTCAGGATGATTCGCAAAAAATATCCTCAGGTGGGAGTCCACGGCTTGTCTGCATCAGAGATAGACATGATTGCACGCGTGGAAAAAACATCCACCAAAGAAGTCCTAATGCGACTCAAAGATGCAGGCCTCCAATCAATTCCCGGTGCTGGTGCCGAGATCTTAGTTGACTCTGTCAAGGACATCATATCACCAAAAAAGATCTCAAGTGAAGAATGGTTAAGAATCATGGAGGAGGCGCATCAAATAGGACTCCCCGCATCAGCCACCATGATGTATGGACATGTAGAGACCGCAACTGACATAGCTGAGCACTTTGAGAAGATTGTGAAATTGCAAGAAAAAACTGGTGGTTTTATGGCGTTCATCCCATGGAGTTTTGAGCCAAACAACACTTTACTGCAGCGACAAAACCACGCCATGTTTGGAGTTGGCGGCATGCAGTTGCTCAAAATGATTGCCATATCCAGGCTGGTCTTTGACGGCCTAATTGATCACATCCAGTCATCGTGGCTCACAAACGGCGTCGGCATGGCCCAGATTGCGTTGCAATACGGCGCAGACGACTTTGGAGGCACGCTCATAGGTGAAGAGGTGGTTTCATGCACTGGTGCCCGTTCCACCGAGCTTACAGGTCAAAAAATAATCGATGCGATTCACCAAATAGGATATCGAGTAGAAGAACGCGATAACTTTTACAATCCAGTCAGGATGCACTAAATTCCGTAGCTCGTCCACCGAGAGTCCACAAGCTTCTTTGTAGCATCGTCAACTTCGACTTTTTCTTGGATTTCGCGCTCAAAGCCTTCCTCTTTTGTCTTTTGTGTTGCATCAATTCCAAGCTTGGAGCCCAAGTTGACCAGTGGCGACGCAGGATCCAGCGTGTCGGTGGGCGTGTTGTTGATTATCATGGTGTCCCTAGCAGGATCCGCCCGCGTAGTAATAGCCCATATGACGTCGTTGATGTCATGCACGTTGACATCGTCGTCCACCACGACGAAGATCTTTGTGAGCGACAATTGCCCCAGGCCCCACAGTCCCATCATGACTTTTTTTGCTTGTCCTGGGTACCGTTTCTTTATTGAGATGATTGCCATCCCTTGGAACCATCCAGATGGAGGCATTGCAAAATCAACTACCTCCGGCTGGAACATCCTGATTAGTGGCAGAAAAGATCTTTCGATTACTTTGCCGATGTAAGCATCCTCGAGAATAGGCTTTCCCACAATTGTGGTGAGGTAGACTGGTTTTTCTCTTCGCATCATTCCAGTCAGTGTAAATGTGGGGTACGGCTCCTTTGGTGTGTAGTAGCCAGTGTGATCACCAAATGGCCCTTCATCTCTGACATCTGATGGGTCAACATATCCTTCCAAAACAATCTCTGCGTTTGCAGGGACTTCCAAATCAACAGTCTTGCACTTCACTGTCTTGATTCCTTTTTGCCTTGTGATTCCTGCAAACAAATACTTGTCAAGTCCCTCTGGCACAGGAGCTACTGCTGAAAACACTGTTGCAGGATCTCCGCCAATTATTATTGCCACTTCAATTTTTTCTCCTTTTTCTTTTGAGAGGTCGTGGTGGTGCGCGCCGCGTTTGTGTTTTTGCCAGTGCATCAACGCGTGCTTTCCATCAAGCACCTGCATCCTGTATACACCCAAGTTCCTCACCCCTGTCTCAGGATGCTTTGTGGCAACTAGGCCGAACGTGATGAATCGGCCTGCATCTTTGTGCCACGTCTTGAGAATCGGGAGCCTGTCAAATGATGGCGAGTCTTCAATAACCTCGGTGACTGGGCCGCTTTTTTCGAGCTTGGGAAACACATCTCCCATCTTCGAGAGCTCTGGAAGTTTTTTTATTTTGTTTAGAAGGCCTGACGGTATTTCCATTTTTGTCATGTCAACAATCCTTTGGCCGATCTGTGTAAAGTCGTCCGTCTCAAGGCCTATCTGCAGTCTTTTCATTGAGCCGAATGCGTTTCCCAAGACTGGGATGTCGAAATTTTTTACGTTTTCAAAAAGAATCGCCGGTCCGTTTGCATACATTGTTCTCCGCAGTATCTCAGCTATTTCCAAGTCAGCATCGACTTGGGTCTTGACTCGCTTCAGCTGGCCTGCGCCCTCTAGCGCATGGATGAATTCGCTCGTATCTTCGATTGGCACATCTGCAGTTTTGGGCAGATATTGTATAAAGCTTGACTGAATTGTGACCGCATGAAAATAAAGGCATTTTAATCAGCAAAGCCGTATTCAACTTGTTTGAGTGATCAAAAATGTGTCGTATGCAAAGGCAAGGGAACAATCGAGCTTCTCGGCACCCAGTGCCCTTTTTGCAACGGCACTGGTGAATACAACAAGACCGGAGAAAGCTACCTCAAATCACACATCTGTCAGTGCATATTTTTGGACAGAAAGACGTGTCCGCTGTGCGGCAAAAAATGTCATCATGACACTCCAAACAAACCAAAGATCCTGATTGGACCTATCTAGATTGGTGGCAGCTCGTTTTTCTTTCCGTGCCCACCTGAACCGAACTTGCAGTAAAAGCAAAGATCCGACTGCATATGTGTGAGCTTTTCAAGCTGAATTGCTCCGATCTTCAATGCAATCTTTGTGAGAATTTTGTACTTGAGCGGCATTGCAGGGATCACTTCGTCCATGTAGACACGGTAGTGCTCTGGACAAAATTTGAGTGTGACCTTGGTTGGTTCCTTACTTGTCTGGTTCACAGTCTTTGCAAAATTGATCTGCTCTCGGATGTACTCGTGTTTTGGACACGGGCAGTCCTTTCCGCCTGGATGCTTGTAAGCTGGTGTGTTCCTCCAGTCAAAACCTGGGTATTCTCGCTCAAAGTCATCCATTGCATGGTATAGTTCGTTGCTTCTATTAAATTTGATCCAGAGTCAGACCAGAGATTTACCCAAATGTAAATAAACCCCGGTCCGTTGAGAAAGCCAGATGTCAAGTCCTAAAATGACAAAAAAAGACTTGGAAGCAAAAATTGCTGAATTAGAGGAAAAACTAGCAAAATTATCTAGTCAACTAGAATCACGACCTCAGACAACGACTGCACCGCCTCCACCGGCACCAAAGCCACAAACACAGGCACCGCCTCCACCGCCGCAGCCAAGCGGCTCGACAAGAGGCACGCTGCCAGCAGGATTCAAGCCACAAACACAGGCACCGCCTCCACCGGCACCAAAGCCACAAACACAGGCACCGCCTCCACCGGCACCAAAGCCACAAGAGGCAGAGCAGCTTGTGGTCTGGGAGTTGTGGAGAAACGCCCCGATGTCTGATTTTCACACATACAGGGCAAAGGTGACAGGCTACTCGCCGGCACCAAACAGATACTACGCTTCAAAGCGATTGGGACATGCCAAAGTGGATGTGCCAACATCTGATTGGAACTTGCAAAAGGCAAAGGTGCCAGGCTACACACAACCATCAAACAAGTACTTTGCAACAAGAGAGAAGCTTGCGTACCATCCAAGAGACAAATACTTTGCAGGGTACGGTCTCAAGGCAGGAACTGCGTTGACAACGACTGCACCTCCGCCAAAATTACAGACACCGCCGCCACCCCCGCCGCCAAAAGGCACTCTACCGGCAGGATATGCACAGACTGCATCAAGCGGCACACAGCAAAAATCACGAAAAGAACAGCTCGAAGAATACGAAAAGCAATACCTCGAACGAGTGCAACAGCAACAACAAGCGAAGGCAGCACCGCCTCCACCGCCGCAGCCAAGCGGCTCGACAAGAGGCTCACTGCCAGCAGGATTCAAGCCACAAACACAGGCACCGCCTCCACCGGCACCAAAGCCAAACCCAACAAGAGGATCGATGCCGCAAGGATGGAAACCATCCTAGACCTCCTTTCTTTTTCTAATTTGTTAATGCTTGTAGGACTTCGTCTGCGTGCCCTTTTGGTTTGACATTTGGGAACACCTTGAAGACCTTGCCTTTCTCATCCACCAAAAAGGTGCTTCTAATAACTCCCATGTACTCTTTTCCCATGAACTGTTTTTTGCCCCAGACTCCGAATTTTTTGCAGACCTCAGAGTCATGATCTGAAAGTAAAACGTAAGGAATCCCCATTTTGTCGACGAATTTTTTGTGCGACTCTACGTCGTCGGTGCTGATTCCGATGATTTCCACCCCTATTTTTTTGAATTTCTTGTACTCTTTTGTGAACTCGTCTGCTTCTATCGTGCAGCCCGGAGTAAAGTCCCTTGGGTAAAAATAAACTACGAATTTTTTACCTTTAAAATCAGAGGATTTAACTAGGTTGCCGTCGGCGTCCTGTAGCTCAAATTTTGGCACAGAATCACCTTCCTGTATCATGAGTCTTGTCCTCTTGTTCCTCAATTAATTATTTGTGCAGCAATCACTGACATGCTCCCGACCCTGAAGGGTTCGGGGTTCTGCTTTTGCTGTTTTTCCGTCTCATCTGTCGCCATCAAGCGGGTTTTTGCAGAACCAACACACAGTCGAGTTTTACGGTTACAGTCGTCTGCTGCATTGCCGTT
>JAWCQC010000022.1:0-29465 GCA_038869975.1 Candidatus Nitrosotenuis sp. | reverse complement strand
CCAAGAGCCGACTCGTACTGCCAAAGTACTAGATCCTCAACTTTTTTCATTTTTTAAATATACATAAATAGTCAGTATTCTATTCGCCAATTAAGATGAATAGTTATGGACTATCTGTGCTAATTGCCATAATGGCTGCAGCAGGCACTTTAGCAGTAGTACCAACTTTTGCATCTACATTCGATGAGGAGGCATGTCCAGGATGCGGCAGCAGCGACGTCTACACAAAAGCAAACTTGGCAAAGCAAAACAACCTGCCAATCTCTGTGTGGACAGACCAAGGAGTCTACAACCACCAGTCAGAAATTGTGTTGAGCGGCGTTGTTGCAAATCTTAGAGGAGATGCCCCAGTCACAGTCACGGTGTACGGTCCACAAAACAACCTCGTGACTGTCAGACAAGTCGAAGTTTCAGAGGACAACACATTTGAGACCTCGTTTAGTACCGCGGGTGCCCTCTTCAAGCAAAACGGTGTCTACACCATCCGAGTCCAGTACGGACCACAAGAGATCAACAACAAAGTCACAGTTGAACTCACAGGTGAGACTCCAACTGAAGAAGGAATGGCATGCAGTGCAGACGAAATTGCCGTAAAAGGTGGAAGCAAAGTCTATTGTGTGCCGTATGAGGTATCTGGTGCGGTAGTCGAAAAGGCTACAGTCAGCAGTGCTACAACTTCGATTGTATTGATGATCGATGCAGAAAGTGATGGTTCTATCTCGCTGGTGATTCCAAGAGACGTTTTGGATTCCACATCAGGTAACGAAGACACAGACTTTATCGTCCTAGTGGATGGTGAAGAAGCTGACTTTGAGGAGATAGATAGTGATGATGCAACAAGGACACTTGACATCACATTCTCAGAAGGAGCTACAGAGATCGAGATCATAGGTACTTATGCAGTTCCAGAATTTGGCACAATGGCAGCAATAATTCTGGCAGTGGCAATCGTATCAATCATTGCCGTCTCAGCCAGAACACGACTTAGCATCTTACCAAGATACTAAGGCCAACCACTTTTTTCATTTTTTAGTATGAATTCCTAGAAAAGGAAATATACGATCATTCCAAAACTTGATTGTGAAAAAATTTGCGTTCTTGATCATTGCGATGGTGTCATTTTCTTTTGCAACATTTGCAAGCGCTCAAGAATGCAAACAGCTTTGCATAGCAAAACAGTTTTACGAGCAGGGGGACGCAGTAATCATTTCCGGCCGATTCGATGCCGTCTTGCCTAACACGCCACTCATCATCCAAGTCTTCAAAGACAATAATCGAGTCCACATAGCTCAAGTCGAAGTCTCTCAGGACGGAAGCTATACCTACACGCTCATAGCTGACGGACCATACTTTAAGACAGACGGCAAATACACCGTGCAGGCATCATATGGCGTTGCCGGCAACGTTTACGAAGCAACATTTGACTACCAAACAAAAGAATCTGCAAGTACCACGACAAACATATTTGAGGTAAATGCAGGCCAGTACGGCACATTTGATATTCCATACACCATACGTGGCGGCACCGTAAAGAACATCCTAGTCGACCCTGATATTTTGGGCCTCATAGTGACCATCGATGCGGAAAAAGACGGCACACTCACCATGGACCTTGAGAGAAGGTGGATCGATGCGAAGAAAAGCGACGGCACCGATGATACCTACATAATTTTGATTGACGGCCTCGAGGTCCCGTACCAAGAGACCGCCGATGTGGACTCGCGGCTGATCACAATACAGTTCCAGGCAGGTGACTCGGACATCGAGATAATTGGAACGTTTGTTGTGCCTGAGTTTGGGCCGCTGGTTGCGGCAGTCTTGGCTGCGGCGGTCACATCAGTGGTGCTACTTTCAAAAAGAATTTCGAGCCGGGTCAGTTAGCAAAGCCATACTTTGCCTTAAATGGCGAGACTGCGCGTAGCTCGGAGACTATTTTTTTGAGCGCTGCCACCGTTTGCTCTATTTCTTGAGTCGTGTTTGTAAGACCCACCGTGAGTCTGAGTGAGCCGGTTATCTGCTCGTGGGAGAAGCCCATCGCTGCCAACACGTGTGACGCCTTTTGTGTTTTTACGGAGCATGCAGAGCCGGTTGAAGCTGCAATGCCGTTTTCGTCCAGCTTGATGATGAGGTCCTCTCCGTTTACTCCAAGGAATGTAAAGTGTGCGTTGTTTGGGAGGCGGTTTTCTTTGTGGCCGTTGAGCGTCACATGCGATATTTCTCTTGTCACCTTATCGACAAGCAAGTCCCTGAGGTTTCTGAGGTACGCCATGTTTCTGTCCAGGTTTTCTTTTGCCAGCTGGCACGCCTTTCCAAATCCTACGATGTTTGCGACATTCTCTGTGCCTGAACGCAAGCCGCCTTCTTGGCCTCCACCAAGTAGATACGGGTCGATTTTGACGCCACTTCTTATGTAGAGGGCGCCCACTCCTTTTGGACCGTTTATTTTGTGGGAGGAGACAGACATCAGATCCACTCCGAGCTCCTTTACGTTTACAGGTACTTTGCCCACTGCCTGTACTGCGTCGGTGTGAAATGGCACTGCGTGCTGCCTGCAGATTTTTGCTATCTCTTTGATTGGCTGGATTGTTCCCACCTCGTTGTTTGCATACATTATGCTCACAAGCAGAGTCTCCCTAGATATCGCATTCTTTAATTTTTCAACGTCGACTGTTGCTGTGCTGTCTACTGGAAGATAGACTACGCTGCAGCCTTGCGACTCTAGTTTTTTGCATGGCTCAAGTATTGCGTCATGTTCAACTGAGGATGTAATTATTTGGCCCTTCCTTGAATTTACAATTCCAAAGAGCGCCGTGTTATTGGACTCGGTTCCGCCTGATGTAAACAAAATTTCGCTTGGCTGGGCCCCAATTAGGTCTGCGACTCTTTTTCTTGCCGTCTCTACTGCCTTTGTCGCCACTCTCCCGAATCTGTGAATCGACGACGGGTTTCCATAATTTTCTTTCAGATATGGCAGCATCTCCTGGAGCACTTCGTCGGAGATTTGTGTCGATGCGGCGTTGTCTAGATATATCAATCTGCAATCACGTTTAGTTTTCCAGTCCTGTATCCTTCTTCGTCTACCGTCATGGAGTCAAATCCGATAGATTTTAGCATCACCTCAAGCTTGCAGAGTTTTTCTTTTTCAAGTAGATGTAGCTCGTCGACGCCGACTTCGATTTTTGCCATTCCGCTGATGTCTCTGACTCTCACTTGTTTTGCGCCAAGGAGTTGTTTTACAAAGATCTCACCCATCTCGATTCTTGCAAGTCTTTGCGCAGTGACGCGCTGCCCCCACGGAATTCTTGATGCAAGACACGCATTTGACGGCCTATCATGCACTGAGAGGCCTATTTGTTTTGCGGCATCGCGTATCTCTTGCTTTGTGAAGTTTGTCTCGACCAGCGGGCTGCGCACGCCGTTGCTTTGCAGTGCCACAATTCCTGGCCTGTAATCCACAAGGTCGTCTGCGTTTGTTCCGTCAACTATTAGTTGGATGCCTTCTTTTTTTGCAACTTGGAGTAAGTACTTTGAGAGCTCTGTTCTGCAGTAAAAGCAGCGGTTTTTGTCGTTTTTGACGAAATCCTCGTTTTGCAGCTCGTCGTATTCTATTATGAGGTGCCTGATGCCTATTTGCCTGCATACTGTCTTTGCTGACTGGAGCTCTTCTTGTGCCAAGGTTTTGTAGTCTGCAGTCACTGCAAGAGCGGCGTTGCCTAAGCTTGCGTGCGCTGCGTACGCCACAAGGGCGCTGTCCACCCCTCCTGAGAGTGCCACTACGACACCATTTTTGTCCAAAAACCAGTCTTGGAGTTGTTTGAGCTTTGTCATTTTAGTTGGCTTTTTACCTGAGATTTGATTAATTCTTCGGTCTGTTTAAACGTCATGGATAGTTTTTGCGCAATTGATTTGACATCATTATACTCTACTTTGAATTGATTTTTTGCCGACAATTTGTAGCGGACTGTGAATTCCTTGTTGTGGAGGCGCACCTTCGTTTTTATAATTTGGCGCGGCACTATGAACCTCTCAGAGGATCTTATGCGAACTCCGAGTGTCCCTGTTTCTGAGACCAGCAGGTCCAAGATCTGGTTTATGGCATGGTGGTCACAGATAACTGAGACGATGTGTCCCGGCCTGCCTTTTTTAGTAATGGTCGGCACGATTGTTACGTCTTTTGCGCCGCTTGCCATGATTTTGTCTGCAACATAAGACAATACCTCGCCTGTGACGTCGTCAACGTTTGTCTCAAGGATTGTAACAGAGTCCAACTGCAGGCTGCTTTGCGTGTTTCCGCGCACCACTTTGAGTACGTTTGAGAAGCCCTCAAAGTTTTTTTGGCCTGCGCCGTAACCCACTGCGCTAACTTTCATTTGGGGGTAATATTCGACACATCTGTCAGCAAGACTTGAGAGCATGCTTGCACCAGTAGGTGTTGTAAGCTCGTCTTTGACTTTGCTGCCCCTTATCAGGATGTCTGACTTTTCAAAGATGCCCAGTATTGCGCCTGCAGGGTTTGATACCGTGCCATGAGAAAAGCTTACAGTGCCACTACCCACAGAAACCGGCAGCGTGAGGATCTCCTCGTCAAAGCAGCCGAGGTCATCCAGTGCTACTGCAGTTCCAACTATGTCAATTACGGTATCAATGCTTGCCGCTTCGTGGAAATGCACCGAGTCCTTTGGGACGCCGTGTATTTTTGATTCGGCAGATATCAGAGTCTCGATGCTGTCTTTTGCAAATTTGACTGCCTTGTCTGATAGCCCTATCTTTTGCGAAGTCTTTGATATGCAGTTTTGAATCTCGATTCCCTTTCTTTCGTGATGGTGCTCATCTAATTTTAGGACAAGCGAGGTGGCTCTTATTCCGTGCTTGTCAACCTTTTTGAAATCAATTTTCTTAATTGAGGAGCCACGCAGGTAGTCTTGCGAGGCGCTGACGCCATCGATTATCTTTGATTTTTTTGCCCCAAGATGCACAAGGGATGACAACATCATGTCTCCTGAGATCCCAGCTATCTGGGGATCTATGACTAAAACCATGGAGTTGCAAGAGACAAAAATGCATATAAATTCTCATTTTCTTGAAGGAGCTTTGTCCGTATCGAGCACTGTCTTGGAGTATTATGGCATTGTTAGCTTTGCATGTGCGCAATTTTTTGGCATACACCATGTTTGCTGTAGCGGCCGGCCGCATCGGATGATCTCGAGAAGCTAATTTTTGTCATGTTGTGTTCAGCTGAAGCTTGCGCGAACGCTTCAATAGATTTAATTATTGTGCAAAGTCGTCGCAAAATATGATTACGATTATTGGCTCCGGCAAAGTAGGTGGAGACGCCGCACTATTTTGCGCACTCAAAAAACTAGACAAGGAGATCTTGTTGCTAGATGTTGTCAAGGGCCTGCCACAGGGCGAGGCAATGGACCTAAACCACATGCTCTCCGAGCAAGGAATCGACGTAGAGATTCGCGGCTCAAATGATTATGCAGACATGAGGGGCTCCGACGTGGTAGTCGTGGTAGCAGGCTCCGGCAGAAAGCCCGGAATGACTCGCATGGATCTTCTCAAGATAAACGCAGGAATTGTAAAGGATGTGGTAGAGAACATCAAAAAACACGCAAATGACTCCATCATTGTGCCCGTGACAAACCCCCTTGATCCAATGGTGCACATAACTTACAAGACCTCAGGCTTTGATCGAAGTAAAATAGTCGGCATGGGAAACATGCTCGATCTTTCAAGATTCATCCAGTTCATACATGAAGCTACTGGGCACTCACGTGACTCGATTCGCGCCCTTGTGATAGGAGAGCATGGCGAAAACATGCTCCCGCTACCAAGATTTTCTACCGTTTCTGGAATCCCACTTTCGGCTGTTCTGCCAAAAGAAAAACTTGACCAGCTGGTCACGGAGACAAGACAGGTGGCCGCCAAGGTAATTGAGCTCAAAGGAGCTACTGTGCATGCACCTGGCAATGCGATATCGACGATCGTCGGTGCGATCCTCAAAGACCAAAAGAAGGTCATTCCTGTTGCAACTCCGCTTGATGGCGAGTACGGCCACTCAGACGTCTCAATTGGCGTTCCAGCAGTGATTGGAAGAAGGGGCGTAGAGAAGATAATCCAAATAGATTTGAACCAGCAAGAAAGAGAATGGTTCGACAAAGGCGTACAAAGCGTCAAGGCCGCTCTTGCTGGAATCTGATCAGTTTTTTTATCCAACTACAATAATCAGCTTAGATTGGACACACTTGACGTCTTGGAATCGTTGAAGGCCGG
The DNA here is from genome assembly GCA_038869975.1 of Candidatus Nitrosotenuis sp. Lineage (GTDB taxonomy): Archaea > Thermoproteota > Nitrososphaeria > Nitrososphaerales > Nitrosopumilaceae > Nitrosotenuis. Next base: position 23,189 of record JAWCQC010000022.1, on the reverse strand, counting down.
CAAGATAAGCGTATCAAAGGCAAAGAAGCTGCTATCTCTGTACTCTATTGAGAAAATCGAGGATTTTGCACAAATCGACATGGGGCGAAGGTACAGAAAGGGTATACCAGAAGTGGTTTTTGCGGAAAGGAAAAAGCTTGAGGAGCTCAAAAAAATAATTCAGAAGGTGCTTACAAAGTCAGATTCTGTTTTGGTTTCAAGAATACAGCAGCATGACTACCCCAAGATAGTTAGCTTTGCAAAAAAGAACAAAATCAGAATCAAGGATGGAAAAAACACAACCACGCTTTTGCTGTACAAAAAAGAGCCAAAGGGACTCGGCGGCAAAGTTGGCATAGTGACTGCAGGCACCTCAGACATCGGCGTCGCAGAAGAAGCAAGACTTACTTGCGAGGCAATGAACTGCACGTGTGTGTGCAGTTATGACGTGGGCATTGCAGGCCTTCACAGGCTGTTCCCAATTGTAAAGAAGTTCGTCCAGGAAGACGTCGATGCAATTATAGTTGCAGCTGGGATGGAGGGCGCCCTTGCGTCGGTTGTTTCTTCTCTTGTGGATGTGCCGGTGGTCGGTGTGCCCACCTCAGTTGGATACGGCTACGGCGAAAAGGGCGTTGCTGCTCTTGCATCTATGTTGCAAAGCTGCTCGCTTGGGCTTTCTGTAGTAAACATAGACAATGGCATCGGAGCTGGTGCAGTTGCTGCAAACATAGCAAACAAAGCTAGACGTCGATGATCCCCAGATTGGACAGCTCTGCGCCGATTCCAAATCCAACTAGAGCTATTCCGGTTCCAAGACCTGCCATCTCCAGGCCGCCCTTGATGATGTTTGTTTGTGCAAGTCTCGACTTTATTGCGCCGACTATGAACGAGGCACTCAGGCTTATTCCCACCGCTATCGCAAGCGGGACATAACCGTGCAAAAAGAAGAATGGAATTATTGGTAGTATCCCTCCAACCAAAAACGCGCCAAACATCCTAAATGCGCTCTTGAGCGGGCTGCCCACCACTTCAACGTTGAGTTTGAGCTCCTCTGTGAGCATTGTGTCAAGCCAGACTTTTTTGTCCGAGGTTATCTTGTTGACTATCATCTCCAGGTCCTTGCCGGAGAATCCCTTTGCTTTGTAAATGTCTTCTATTTCTTTTCGTTCAAGCTCTGGCTTGTTTTCTATTTCCCACTCCTCTCTTGCTATTTCTGATTTGAGTAACTCGCGGTGCGCCTTGACTGCAAGATAGTTTTGCACCGCCATTGCCTTTGCTCCGGTGAACATGCCGACCAGTGCAGCCAAAATTATGATGCTTGATGATACATCTGCCCCGCCCACCCCCGCAGCTATGCCAAGGGAGGTGTTTATGCCGTCGCCAAAGCCGAATACAAAATCTCTGACTCCGCTTGACTCTGTCAGGTGTGGCTCTGTGTGCCTAGGCTCCGATACTTCCTTCATTTTTGTAAACTAGAATCATGGATAATTTAAGCTTGAAAAAACAAGTCAGTAAGTATTTTATACTATGTGATAAGTTTAAACTTCGTTGGCTGGCAAAAGAATAGTTCTTACTGCGGACCGCAGTTTGATGACCAACTATCGCGGTAATTTCCTTTATGGCTTCATAGCTTGTGGCCCTTACGAACTTCTCCCCGAGTGGGTCTTTGACAAAGTGTTCTGTCCTCCAGTCGAGACGGATCCGGTCACTGGCGAGGCCAAAGTGGCCCAAGTCGGTCTCAGGCGAGTGGAAAGCGCCCTGCTACAAGGCTACAAAAGAGATGAGGTATTTGTCGCAAATCCGGATTACTTGGAAAAATCAATAGGTCCTGACACAAAGGTGGTTGGGATCAACGTTATGGATCCGCTCGGCATGGCCCCAGTCACCACCACCATGTCTCCTGAAAAATTGTCCTACGTGGCAATGAAATTCAAGCGCATGTGTGCGAAGATAATTCAGCTAAAGAAAAAGTACAACTTTCACGTCGTTGTTGGTGGAAACGGTGCCTGGGAGCTTGCAAAATCAGACAGGATGAAGATTCACGGAATCGACACAGTGGTAGTGGGCGAGGCAGATGAATTGGCACTTGATTTGTTCAAGGACCTCGAAAACGGCGACGCCCCAGAACTCATGCACTGCTTTGTAAAGAACATACAGAACATTCCAATTATTGAAGGCCCAACAGTCAACTCGCTCATCGAGGCGATGCGCGGATGCGGAAGAGGATGCGACTTTTGCGACGTAAACAAGAGATCCAAAAAAGACCTCCCACTTGAGAGGCTCCAGCACGAGGCAAAGATAAACCTGGATTACGGATTTGACTCCATCTGGTTGCATTCAGACGAGATGCTTTTGTACGGATGCGAAAGCAAAGACTTTCAGCCAAACCGCGACGCAATAACTGAATTGTGGAGGGGGCTCAAGGGCCTTGGCGCAAACTTTGTCGGAACCACACACATGACATTTTCTGCAGTTGCAGCAGATCCGCTGCTTCTAAAACAAATGTCCGAGATAAACAACATGCACACATCTGGAAGATGGCTTGCGACGAACCTTGGAATCGAGACAGTCGCCCCAAGAATGGTCAAAAAACACCTCGGCGTAAAGACAAAGCCGTTTTCAACCGACGAGTGGGGCTGGGTCGTAAGAGAAGGTGCAAGAGTAATGAACGAGAACCACTGGTTCCCCGCGGCTACTCTGATAATAGGCTGGCCAGACGAGACTCCAGATGAGACCCAGTACACCATTGATCTAATTGAGGACTTTAGGAGGACAAACTTTAGGGGCCTTGTGGCGCCTTTGTTGTATCAAGACTTTTCTGAGAAGAACTCGATGCACTTTGGGAACCTCAACGAGGCCCAGTTCACGCTTTTCTGGAGATGTTGGGAAAACAACCTGCGCGTCATAAATGACATAGTTCCAATCATACTCAGAAACAAGACTTACGGCCCGCCAATGAAGATCTTTATGTACGGTTTGATAAAGGCCGGAACTTGGGCAATCATGAGGTATCTGCGTGGATTGTGCAAAGATCTCTTCAATGGCAAGCTGCCAGAGGACATCGTGGAAAAATACGCAAGAAGCAGGTCCGTTGCTGCGCCCACATACACAAGATAGATTTTAGACTTTCTTTATTGCTTCGTCTGCTATTGTGTTTCTCTTTGGAGTGATCACGATAAAGTATGTCTTGTCTGCCCTTTCTATTGCGTTGACTTTGCGGTATGTGTTTGCGTTGATATCATACTCCAGTATTCTGCCGTCTAGCTTTCCTTTGGTGTAGATCATAAGATAGACATCGCCGTTGCTGTGTGTCAGCGGTATGAATGCAAAGACGTATCCTTTGTAAGAATTGATCGGCATCGTGTTTTTCATTGGCGGCATGACTGAGGCCATGTACGCAAAGATGTCTTGTACCGATTCGAACTCTTCAAACTCTACGTGCATGAGTCTGCTCGAATAAAAGAGGATATAATCTTAGAGGCGCCTTTTTGCGATTGCGTCTCTAATTTTGACTACAACCAATGCTGGTGCGACAAAGTACATGCCTATGTTGAGCAGTATTATGCCTATTCCGTAGCCAAGCATTTCTTGCTCAGAGTCAATGTCAACATAGTTGAGAATTGACAGAGTCGAAAGCATCGGAGTGATTGCGGTCTTGACTAGTTCTTTGAATGCCGGGTTTTGTCTTTCCCAGTCTGCAACTACAGGGCTGAACGAATAGTACGCGTCGTTGAATGCTGCCATGAATGTCGTTCCTGCGCCTGTGCTAAAGACCACGTTGTCTCTGACTTCTCTGAGCAGCTGGACTTGGGGTGCAAGCTCGCTTCCAAATGCTGCAGTCGCAATGAGGCATCCGCCGCCCGGTTTGGTCTGCTTTTCAGGAACGCAAATACCGCCTTGCAGTACCGTGCCTGGACCACAAACTGGTTGCTGTTCTTCCGGTTCCTTATCTACACATTGACCGTTAACTAGAACTTGTCCTGGCGGGCAAGTCACAAGAGGTGCTACAATGCACGTCCCTGTTGCCTCATCATATACCGTTCCTGTTCCACATTGCGGTTTTGGTTTGGTAATCTCTTCATCAACACACTTGCCGCCCACTATGATCTGTCCTGGTGCGCATTGTGGTGGTGGCGGTTTTGTGTCAGGTGGTGCCTGGCCTGTTCCGCCGTTGTAAAAGAATGTAGTCTCTGCCTTTTGCGGGCCGTAATTAACTATGATTTTGTAATCGCCTTTTTTGATCCAAAGTGGACCAGCTACAATAAACTCCCCTTCAAATGAGCCGTCGAGCTGCGGTCTGAGCTGCTTTACTTGAACTATGTTGCTTGACGTCCCATTCACAAGTGGGCCCATGACTCTAACTGTGACATCGATTAGGTTGTTTGCGTCAGGACTCTTTATGCGGCCGCTAAAGAAGACCGTGTCACCCTCATCATACAGCGGCAGCTCTGTCTTGACTGAAAGTGGCGGTATTTGGCTGGAATCTACTTGCGCAAAAGCGCTTGTAAAGCCCATCATGAAGACAGCAAGCGACAAAAATAATACTACCGGTATTCCAGATCCTCTCATTTCTAGGCACATACAAGGACTAAGGGTATTTATGTATTCTATGAAAGAAAAATTGACTTTCACATCCTTTTCTTGAACCTTTTTTGACTTCATGGATTTTGCAGTTTTTTGAAAGAATTGTTTTACTTTTTGATGGTTTTAGACTTTGTAGCTGTGAAAGTGTGTTTGCCTACGTTGGATTTTTGGTATTCGACATCCACAGAGTAATCTCCCGGAGGCGAGTTGTGTTTTAGCATGACGAGGCCCTTATAGTCACCCTGTTTTGTTGCAAAGGCGTAAAAGACATGTTGTTTTTCTGTTGGATCTGTTATTGTGAATTTGATTTTGGTGCCAGGCTTGTAGTTGAAGACCTTGCCTGTGAGTACAACCTGTGTGGATTTACCTGGTTCCGGCAACGTATATGTCTTTGAGTTGATTTTTGCTGAGGAGCTCTGTGGTTTGGAGCTTGTCTGTGTGCCAGTGTCCGATTTTGTTAGCTTTGAGGCAGATGAGGTCTTGAGGCCGAATATGTTTGGCTGGCCTGACGAGTCCCTAAAGTCGTGGTACTTGAGGTCGATTATTCCTCCTGCAGCAGAGATCAGCTTGGTGCCATCCTTGTTGCAAATCTGAGACGGCATCTTAAAGACGCCCTCGAACCTGCCAGTGTCAGGCCCTGTTTCAACGAGGCTGAACCCTGTTGCCGCAAGGCCGCCGTACTCTACTCCGTTTATTGTGCACCTCTTGAAGCGTATGTCTTTGATTAGCACCTCAAGCAGTATGCCGCCGCTAGTGGTGCCCACCGTGTCTACATTTTGTGATGCCGGATCGTCGATTACAGAGTAGATGTCTATTGCATCATGTTTTACGTTGAGGTCCGGATCATAAAGAACGATTGTGACTGGGTGGCCGAATCGGATCACGTTTGATTTGAGGGATACTGCGCCGGAGTGCGTTCCGATGTCAGCCTTTGATGAGGTTCCTATTGTAAGCCCCACATCAGCAACATCAGAGTAGGCTATGTTGATTCCTTTTTCATCTACAAGCCTCTGGTTCACAAAGAATTTGACGTCGCGGTCGATTGGTTTTAGCGTATTTGCAATAAAGCTTGCGTCAAACTGATTTAGTTGGTTTGCGATTGCATACTCTGCTGTTCCAGTAAATGTTCCAGAGTTGGCAGATGTCTCTTGCAGCTCAAACCTGTAGATTGCGTTGTTTACGTCCTTGCCATTTTGTTGGCCAAACGAGAACAGATCAAATGCGATTGGCTGCGTGTCTGTTTCAGTCAAGATGGTTCCTTGTGGTGCCGAATTGTTTGAGGAATCAAAATTGATTACCAAGAATGCGGTTCCCGATTTTCCATCTATTGCATTTACTGACGCGTCATCAATCTGTATCAGCCCCTTTGGACCTGTCAGCTCGCCTGCGCTGGCCAGTGTGACAGGGGTGGGATCTGTGAGGCCAAAATACAAAGACAGTGTTGTGTCTGAGAAATCAGTAATGCCAAGCTGGTTTTGCAGTGACCTCAAGTCGTAGTTGATCCAGTTTGTTCCGCTGTCTCCGTCGCTTGTGTCAATCAACAGATTTTGTAGAGTTGTTGCAGATACTCCCAGATTAATAGATATTTTTTCAAAGCTTTGGTTTGCTACCGGGGGTTTTGTGTTCAAGATGAGCAGATCAGAGTTTGTGTCGTTGACCGACGATGGAATCGATGTTCCGCCGGTGAGTGGGTCAGTAGATGCGGCGTATATTTTGACACTCCCTGCGTTTTGCAGTGTTGCCGGGCTTCCAATTGTAAGAGACGGAATTATCGCAGAACTCCTAAAGACCTCGAGCTTGTCTCTTGCACCTGTGTTTATGTTTTGGTCTGGGTCTGTTATTGTGACTGGTATTTTTTGGCCAGGTGCTGGCTTTGCTGAGCCCAGACTGATGCTTGCTGTGCTCAGGCCCGAAACAATTGAAAGCGACTTTGAGTTGTAAGATATGTTAGCCGATTGTCCTCGTGGTGCGGTGGATTTTATCTTGATGTTAGAGTCATCCCCAAAGTCAAAGTTCTCAAAGATTGCAGAGTTTGGCTGGGATTCCACAAAAGTCACAATTTGTGTGTATGTGGTGGTCCCATCGCTTGCGGTGGTTGCTTGGTACCCGTTTGATTCTAGTTGGGCCACTTGACCAAGCGACATTGACACTAACCCATTTTTCTCAAAGCCAAGTGTCGACAGCCTTGAGAGCAAATTTGCAAGACCCGCCCCGCCGTTTGCCGCGTCGGAGCCGGTCTCCGTAAAGGCGCCGTAAAAGACACCCTGCGGTGATCCGACGCTAAAGGTCCACGAGTCTCTTGATGTAGGATCCTGGTTTAGCTGTATGTCGTTTATTGTCACAAATACTTCGGAACCAGGCGGGTAGTTTGCCCTATCAAGGCTCATAGTTATGTTTGGAATTTCGTCGTACTGCAAGGCGACTTGTTGTGAGCCGCCAGCTGCGTTGTAGCGTATCACCACGTCGTTGTTAAATGAGTAAAGCTGTATTATCGGCCACGCGTTTGCGTTGAGGCCTATCTGGCCTGTTGGTACTGCAGAATTTTGGTTAATCGATCTTGGATTGCGCACCACGTTGTTGATGACTGTGCCGGACGGAGTTCCAGTACATGTGGAAAACCCAGAGTTTCCGTTTGAGAATCCTGTCACTCCTGTTGAACGGGGAATTGCGATTCCGTCCGAGTCTGAAAATGACGGCCCAAACGCAGTGGTGTCTTTGCTGCAGAAAACGCCAAAGTCGAGGCCTACTCCAGGCACGCCTGTCTCAAATGCGATCTGGTCTGCAGCCCTTGCTTTTTCCAGATTTGCAAAGTAGGCATACCATTTTCCGTCGCTTGCTTGCACCATCCGCAGATCCTTGCCATTTATTGTGACGTCTGGTTCGCCTTTTGCTTCGTCCGTGTCGGAAAGCGCCGGGTCGTTGACTACCACCTCGATGACCATCGAGCCTGCAAAATGGTTGTTGTAGAGTGGATTTTCTGCAGACACGTACAGGTTCGGATTTGCGGCTGCGCTGGCATCCACAAAAAGCGGAATTAGTAGTAGACCCAGTGCACCAAGTACCAGCTTGTTCAATTTATGGTGAATTTGTGCTCATCTAAGATAACGTTTCCGCATGATTTATTCGTACTTTAGATGCTAAGCGAGATCAGGAACATGGTTTCAATGCAGAGAGTGTTTGCGACAAGGACTGGTCCACTGAAAATCTCGCTAATTGCGATTTTGTCTGCGTTTGCAGTCGAGTTCGTGTTTGGATTAATTTCAAACAGCCTTGCTCTTCTCACAGACAGCATACACGCCCTGCTCGACAGCGTCGTGACAGTGATTCTCTTGCTTGCTGCCAGGTTTGCTGTAAAGCCTCCTGACGCCGAGCACACATACGGCCATGGCAAAATAGAGTCGCTTGGCGGCCTGATTGGTGGAATCGCAATATTTCTGATTGCGTGTTTTTTTATTTTCGAGTCGATTGTCAGAATACAGAGCCCCACACACCCACATCTCACAAGCACGCTTGCGTTGATCGCAGCAGCATACACAATCTGCACAGACATATTCAGAATTGTTTTGCTCAAAAAAGCAATAAGCAAAACTGGCGGTACCACGCTCAAGGCGGACTTTTACCACGCGTTTTTGGATTTTGGGTCCACGCTTGTTGTGGTTGCAGGCATCGTACTGGTCACGCTGGGCTTTGATCACGGAGACTTTTTTGCAGCACTTGTCTTGGGAGTCCTCCTTTCAATACTGAGCATAAAGCTGATCTATAAAACCGCCCAAGACCTCACCGACGTGATATCTCCAGAGCTTGTCAACAAGGTAAGGCAGATAGTACGCTCCACCGAGGACGTAGTCGACGTGGGCCCGGTCCTCATGCGAAAGTCGGGGGACGTAATTTTTGCAGATGTCACAATATCGCTCCGCGCCGACGCAAGCTTTGATCGCGCACACGAGATAAGCAGCAGGGTTGAAAACAACATCAAAAATGCAATTGCAAACTCGGAGATCACCGTACACTTTGAGCCCACATGGAAGGACGTACCAAGAGACTCCAAGATATCAGAAATAGCAGAAGGAGTCGCAGGCGTCAAAGGAGTCCACAATGTAAACCACCACCAGACAGACGGTGTCAGCTACGTGAGCTTGCACGTCATGGTGGACAGGAACATGAATCTGGAGGAGGCACACCGCATATCTGAGATAATTGAAGAAAGAATACACAAAGCGTTGCCTGAAATTGAGCACATCACAATTCACCTTGAGCCGTACATTGCCATACCAAAAGACCAGAAAACCGAATACAGGATGGCAGATGAGAAGATAATACGACTGTTAAAGGAGAGACCCGAAGTAAAAAAGATAGGAAGTATTGTGACTTTGAACTTTGGCGAAATAGTCAAAATAGACATAAGTTGCTCCTTTGACAAGAACCTCTCAATAGAAAAGGTGCACGACCTGACTTCGCAAATAGAGCGCAGCATCAGAAGCGACTTTGCAAACTCGGTAATCACCATTCATCCAGAGCCGGCCTAGACGAGTATGCTTGTGACATACATTACGATCATGCCCACTGCTATTCCAGCCGCAGTTGGAGCGGAGACCCATGACTTTTCGTCCTGCCTGATCCAGCTCATTATGGATGCCACTACTTGAAAGATTGCCCCCGCTCCAATTGAGAGAAATATTATTGCTGCAAACGGTGAATATTCAAATCCCCCAATCCAAGCGCCAAAGATGGCAGGCGCGCCAGCTATCATGCCCATTGCGGCAAGTTTGGCAATCATCGGCTTTTGCCTTGCCAACGGAGCTGCAATAGCAAGGCCTTCCGTCGTGTTGTGTATGGTAAAACCGATTATGAGAAATGTGCTCAGTGCTACTTCGCCTAGGCCTATTGCGGCCCCGATCGCCAGTCCTTCGCCCAGGTTGTGCAGGCCGATGCCAATTGAGACCATCAGTGCGATTGCAACCGATTTTGTGATTGCTCCGCTTGTCCTGCCTGCTAGTTTTTCAGATGCGTAGTAGAGTCCGATAAACGAACAAACTACGACCGTCGCGACAAGCAGTTGGCCGTTGAATGCGCCTGCGAGCCGTTCTGAAGAGACCTCAAGGCCCTCCTCGATTGCATCTATTCCCAAAAACAAGAGCAGCCCCACAGTGATTGCCAAAAAGAATTTGTATTTTGCCTGACTGAGTCTCGCGATGAATGGGAACCACAAGAGGCCTATCATTACTGGTATGATCCCGACGTACGTACCAATCACTGCAAAGTAAGACACCAGCTCGGCACTTGGCTTCATTGCGGGGGCTGCAGCGGCAACCGACTTTGCAAATCGCGTTCCGTCGTCCACGGTGAGACCTATCTCGTACGGCTCTCCCTCGTTCCAGTCAAAAGGTATTCTGACCAGTGCAGTCTCAAATCTTGCAAGGTGCTTGTCAGGCTCGATTGCGGCAGGGTGGATCCTGTCGTTTACGTCAGCTTGCGCAATTGAGACATCTATTGGGCCTGTATTTCTGACAACCACTTGAATTTCAGAATCTACAAAGTGAACCTGCTCTATTGTTATCTCAGGTAGTGCGACTCCAAAGCTCAAAAGCTCCGAGCCCGGGCCGAAAAGATATGCGACCATTGCAGCAAGCAGGATGATTGGAATTACTCCCGCCAAGATCACCTTGGATTTTGAGATCTTGCCTGTCTGCATCAGTTTGTCACCTCGTCTTGGCTTCTTACAAGAAAGAGTCCTGTCCAGCCTTTTTCTGCAAACTCTGTTTTGTGCGCATGGAAGAGGTACTTTCCTGGGTACGTGTACGTGAACTCCATAATTCCGCGCTCGCCTTGCGAGAGAGTTATCATGTCGGTGTACTGACTCGGCACGCTGTACGTCCCGCTCGGATAATAATCATAGAGGTTTCCGTGCAGGTGGAAGTTGTTTATCTGATCAAACTCCAGTATGTTTACGACGTATATTCTGATCAGCTTGTTTGCGTCTATCTGTATTGGATGGTGCTGGTAGTAGAACGGGATCGTGTTTGCTGCGTAAAAGTTGTTTTCAGTGTCAAAATCTGTGTCAAAGCCGTTGAGGACCATCACCATCTCATCGGCCGGTGCGCGGGGCGTCTTTGGGTCCACGATGTAGACTCCATATAGTCCGCGCGATATGTGCTCCTCAAGTGGCATGACGTGACAGTGATACGGATGCACCCCCACAGGGCCTGCGACAAACTCGTACGTGAATTGGCCGCCTCCTCCGCCCACTGGCTCAAAGACGCCGTCCATTTCCGCTGCGTGTATTCCGTGGAAGTGGATTGTGTGCAGCTTGGAGCCCTCATTGACGAACTTTATGCGCACAAGATCGCCTTCTGTTGCTCGAATCGTGGGGCCAGGCACAGTTCCGTTGAAAGTCCACACATTGTAAAACACGCCCGGCGAGATCTCCATTATTTTGTCGTCGTTTGCAATTATGGTGAATTCGCGCAGCGTTGTTCCGTCTGGCAGCGTGGAGACCCTTCCGTAATTGAATTCCCTGAGGTATTTGTCAGGATCAAACTCGACTTGTTGCGCGGTGTAGACTGGGTCCAGCACGTCACCTGTCGTTTTTATCACGGCGCCTGTGTGTGTGACGAATCTTTTTTCTTCGTTTTTGGCATCAGAGATATTTGGATAAACAAAGTAAAGCGTGGCTATGATCGCAGTAGCTACTAGGACCGACAACATCTTTGAAAATACTTTCAAGGCGTACAGCTATGATCTGCGCCCTGTTTATTTAAAAGTTAGCCTAGGCTAACTTTCTTAGCCACGTCTAACTTTTTTGTGTACGGCTCAATACCAATATAGAGGCAGCGTTGTTGAACTGTGATGAAGAGATCCCACATCATTTTGTTCATCGGTGGCGCGCTTGTTGCGGCAGGCATGGTCATCTCGTTTTACGGCTCCAAGCTCACCACGCAAGACATGGCATTGGCCGAGGGCCAGGTAGCGGCTGGCTCCCCGCTAGAGGTGGCAAAGGATCTAGACCACACCATAGAAGGCACAGGCGTCTTTGTCGTGCAAGTGGAAAATTTAGATGGAGTCGGCTTGCATGCAACAGTCTTTGACCCTGCCGGCAGCCAGGTTGCATCAAAAGAGATCGAGCAAAAGTCCACCGAATCCACCTTTCAAATAGGAATGCGTGGTGAATACAGGCTGGTGTTGGAAAACTCTGGAAGCGCCACCTCGGCTGTGATCGGAATCACACACATGCCACCAAAGTCTGTGCTTTTGTTAAACGTTCTTGGCCAGGGCATCATAATATCCGGCTTTGCAGGTCTGGGCATTGCCTTGCTATACATGATAATTGGTAGAAAAAAGTCAGTTTAGATAGCTGTCAAGCTCGGTGAGGCCGTCCACTACCCCCTTGTAGTTTTCGTCGTTTTCCATGAATTTTGCAAGCTTGTCGTTATTTACAGCATACATAATTGGCGAGTCTGTCACTGTGACAAAGCCTGTTTCGAGCAGATACGCGAGTCGAGTTTTTATTTCGTCTTGAGATATTCCTAGTTTTTCTTCAAGATATGAAGACTCTTTTGCACCGTCCTCAAGCTCGGCCAGTATCGCAGAGATGTCTGGGCTGAAGAGGTTCTCGGCTATTTTTGCCTTGTCTTCCATGCATCAGCTCATCTCGTTGAGTTTAATATCTTCTTGGTGTTGTAGAGATAGTCGATTACGAGTACCCTGTCCATGTTGTTTTGGTTGATGTGGTAGGTTCGACCATGCAGCTGTTTTTCCATTTGTTGGACGTATTCTAGGAGTTCGGATTCTTCGCTGACGACTATGGAGTCTATGTGTATGTCTTCGCGCAGGCATTTTTTTGCCTCCATGATGGTTCGTTCGTCCACTTTGGGGTCGACTTTCTTGTACCTGTAGCAGAGGTAGACCATGCTCCCTTTTGCCTGATCTATTTTCATGCTACGCTCCTCATTTATTTTGGAGACCAAGGAAGGATTTGGCACATAAAAGTTAGAGTACGGTTTTTCTGAGAGTATGGAGTTTTTTTGCGACTCGCTGTCTACAAAGCAGGCACTGGGCTGGCCGTCGGTTATCATCACGATGCGCTTGTTCTTTGAGGGGTGTTTTTGCAGAATTTTTTTTGCCAGTCTGAATGCGGCCTGGTAGTTTGTATAGTGGAGGAACTCGTCATTTGCATCATAGGTTTTTAGAAATGGGATGTCGTATGGGTTTACTACGGAGGCCATGGACGCAAAACCCACAATTGAGATCGAGTCGCTTGGAAAGAATCTCCTGTTTAGAACGTAGAGGCTCCACAGGGCCCTTTTTGCAGCCTCGATTCTGCTCATGCCGGAGCTGCTTAGTGACGACTTCATGGTGGAGCTCAAGTCGATGCAGTAGACCACCGTGGCCCTCACATCCTCGACAGTTTCAAACTCTTCAAGGTCTTCTACGTCCACATCTAGTGGGAATCTGAGACCGGCCTGATTTTTTGTAAGCCGGCTTATTGCGTTTATTAGTGTGACTGGTACGTTGAGCAGCTTTAGATCGCCCCCAAGCTCGAATTTTTTTGTGGTGTCAAGAATTGTAGTTCCAGTTCCGACCGACTTGGTTTCGTGGAGGCCGAACTCTCCTGCGTTTAGCTGGTTCATCAGGTCTCTGAGTATGTAATTTCCAACAGCAAAGAAGCCTTTTTTTGTCAGCCAGTTTTTGCCTTCTCTGAGGTATCCGTGCTCCACCAGGTATTTTGTAATTGATTTGGTGTCGTCGATTTTTGGGTTATCTGAGGTGTGTGAGTCTTGGCTTTGTTCTGCAATGCTGCCCTTGAGGATTCCCTCTAGCTCCTCAAGTGTCGGAGTTTTTTCTCTCATGGACTGGCTTGCGAGCGCGCCCAGCAGCTTGTCTAGCGTATTTTCGTCGAGTCCTTCCGATTTTTGTCCTTGCTGCTTTTGCTCAGTTGCCGCATGGTAGACAAAGTTTGTAAAGTTACGCGGCGACATAGCCTGCTTCTTTTTTGTCCACAATCTTTGGCGTCGTAAAACACAAGCCGTCTAGGACCACTTCCAAGAATGCTGCCTTTAGCTCCTCTTTGGTGCTGTCGCTTAACTGCAGGTTCCTGCTTTGGATCTTGTGCGCTTGTAGTTTTTTTTCAAAGGCGGCCTGGTCCTCTTTTGCTTTTTCTATTTTAGTGTCGATTAGTGTGGCAAGGTTGGCAAAGCTTTGCAGTTGGTTCTCGTACGAGGCTTGGCCGTTCTTCCACGGCATCTTTTGTGAGACCTGGAAGGTCTTTCCTGAGAACTCTTGTTTGATTGATTCGAGTGTCTGCTGCGGTACTTCCTGTATGTATTCAAGGCATGTCTCTCTTATTGCGTTATTCAGGATCTCGTAGAATACCTTTTGCCGGTTTTCAACTGTGTCGTCTATTTCCGACAGCTCGAATTTTGCAATTTGTGAAAGACAGTACATGTCTGAGTGTCTTGGAACCGGAACGTTCTGGCTGGTTATTGCGCGCATCCTTTCTGATTCGCCTACAAGCAGCTCGAGTCCGTGTATTCCGAACCTGACACTCACCCCCTTTGCCTGGTTTATTTCTGAGTTGTTGCGCGCATTTTGTACAAGTCGCGCAAGTGTTTTTAGTACAAAGACCGGGATGAAGCAGTTTGCGATTTTTGCTTCTTGTGATATGATCAGCATTTCATCCTCCACTGTTTTTGGGTAATGTGTGTGTATGTGGCTTTTCAGTCTGTCATAGAGCGGCTCAATTATCTTGCCAGAGTGGGTGTAGTCGATCGGGTTTGCGGTGGCAAAAAAAACAGTCTTTGGTTCAAATATGACCGGATAGGAGCCTGTGGTGTATCTGCCCTCTTGCAAAACAGAGAGCAGCGCGACTTGCTTTCTTGGATCAAGCACCGGTAGCTCGTCGATGCAAAATATTCCGTGCTTTGCCTGCATCAGCTGTCCAGGCGAGTACGACTCTATTTTGTACATCTCGACTCCTTTTTTTGCCACCTTGATTGCGTCTATGTAGCCCACTAGATCTTTTACCGAGATGTCCGGTGTTGCGAGCACGTACTTGAACCGCCTGTGGCCGTCGACCCAGTTTATTTTTGTGTCAAGTTTGTTGTCAAGAATTTTTTGTGTGCTCTCAGGACTTATGTGGAACATGGGGGACGTGTTTTCCGCTTCCTTGCCCTCAAGGAGTGCTGCAAGCTCGTCTGCAGGCAGGTCCATCGGGGTATCGTTGGTGATGCTTCCCTCGATTACAGGTATTGGCGAGAGCAGGTTTGTTGCAATGGTTTCTACGAGCTTTGTCTTTGCCTGTCCAATCTGGCCGATCAGAAATATGTCGTGGTATGAGAGAATTGCCCTGTCGAGGGCTGGAATCACGTCATCGTCATAGCCTAGAATCTGTGGGTACTTGGAATCGCCTGCTTTGATCAGTGCGATGAGGTTTCTTTTGAGCTGTTCTTTTGCCGCAACCGGCTTGTAGTGAATTTCCAAGAGATCCCTGATTGTCTTGAGCTCGGCATAATCCTCCGGCAGGCCAGCTTTTATCTCGGTGTATTTTGGCTCTGTGGCATACGCGTTTCTGACTAGTTGTTGGACCTCACTCAACTGTTCTTATTTGAGTTGATTCATTCTTAAAATATTATGCTGCCTGGTTCTGCTAGTTGAGACCCGACCGAACCTTTAGAAGTAGGGTTTTTATCGGGGCCGAATTGATTCCCCAATACTTGTCCGTACAAGACTATAGGCACATTGTTAGAATTGTGGGAAAGGACATCCCAGGAGACAAAAAGCTGTCGGTGGGCCTCACGCACATAAAGGGAATAGGCTACAATTTTGCCAACGCCTTGGTGAATGTGCTCGGGTTGAACCCAAACAGCAACATCGGCTATCTGACAGAGTCGCAGGTTGCAGAGATTGAAAAGGCGCTAAAGGATCCATCTTCTATGAACTTGCCAAGCTGGATGCTCAACAGAAGAAAGGATGTAGAAACCGGAAAGACAATGCACCTTATCACATCTGATGTCGCTTTTACAGTAAGAAATGATATTGAAAGGGAGAAACTCTCAAACAGTTGGAGAGGTTTTCGTCACACTTATGGATTAAAGGTCAGAGGCCAGAGGACCCGAACCACTGGGCGCAAGGGAGCCTCGGTCGGAGTCAGAAAGGGAGGCAAGGTGTTGCCTGCCGGAGCTGCACCGGCCGAAGGAGCCGCACCGGCTGCGCCTGCTGCAGGGGCTGCACCAGCTGCAGCTGCGCCTGCTGCCGGGGCCAAGCCAGCTGCAAAACCAGCTGCGCCTGCTGCAAAGCCAGCTGCGCCTGCTGCAGGAGGAGCGGCAAAGCCTGCTGGCGACGCAAAAGCAAAGAAATAGGTGTGAGTGAATGGGAGATCCACGTTATCCAAGTCGAGTCTGGAAGAAACCAAAGCGTCCTCTTAACTATGACTTTATGATGGAGGATCTCAACACCCTTGGCACCTACGGCCTCAAAAACAAAAGAGAGCTGTGGAAGGCAAGAACTGAATTATCAAGGGTGAGGCACCAAGCCAGATCTCTTTTGGCCCTCAGACAGGAAGAGCGAGCCCAAAAAGAGCCGGTACTAATGCAGTCTCTTGCAAGAATCGGACTCGTCAAAGAAAATGCAACACTTGATGATGTCTTGAATCTCGATATCAAGGATTTTCTTGCGCGCAGACTGCAAACAATTGTGCAAAGAAAGTTCTCATTTAAGACTCCATACCAAGCAAGACAGGCAATAGTTCACGGCCATGTCTCAATTGGGGACAGGATCATCACCATACCATCATACATCGTAAATGTAAAAGAGGAGCCGACTATTCAGCTCTCCTCAAGGTACCAGATAAGCGCACCTTCTGCGCAAGCCGAATCTGCGGAAGCACCGCAACAAGCCGACGAAGCCCAAAGTTGAGCCACATCTAAATAGACGGTTTTTGTAAAATACTGCAAATGTGTTCTATCATAGGGTATTATGGCGACGGCCCTGCGGCGCCTATTTTGGTTCGCGGCCTAAAGAGAATGGAATACCGAGGTTACGACAGTGTGGGAGTGGCCACAAAGAGCCAGCAGGATATACTTGTGAAAAAAGGAGTGGGCAAAGTCTCAGAGGTCAACAATGCCTTGCACCTAGACTCGCTTCCTGGCAGCATCGGAATTGGTCACACAAGGTGGGCAACGCACGGCAACGTAACTGATGTAAATGCGCACCCGCACCCCAGCAGCTCAGGCAAGCTTGCCATAGTGCACAACGGCATCATAGAAAATTATGACGAGCTCAAATCCGAGCTGCAAAAAAAAGGCTACAGCTTCAGGAGCCAGACAGACAGTGAAGTTATTGCAAATTTACTCCAGTTTAGCTTTGATCAAAGCCATGACATCAAAAAGGCCATGCTCGATACCGTATCAAGACTGAAAGGCCACTATGCTTTTGTTGCAATGTTTGAGAGCGGCACGCTTGCGGCCGCCAGGTTTCATGAGCCACTCATAATCGGAATCGGCAAGAACGGGTTCTTTTTGTCAAGCGATGTGTTGGGTTTCATAGAAAAGACGGACGACGCAATATACCTTGACAACGGCGAGTTCGTGCTGCTTGACAAGGGAGGAATCCAGATATATGATTTCCAAGGCAGTCCAGTCAAGCATCAGGTCACCAAGGTATCAAAGGAATTTGCTGATGCGTACAAAGGAGACTATGCGCACTTTACGCTAAAAGAGATATCTGAGCAACCAGACACAATAATTCAGGCAGGCGAGAACTCAAAGGAGGCAATATCAAGTGCTGCAGACTATATCAAGATCTCAAAGAACATCTACATCACTGGAAGCGGCACAAGCTACAATGCTGCACTTGTTGCAAAATACTTGTGGCAAAAGCATGCAAAGATAAAGGCGGAGCCGATCATCTCAAGCGAAGTCTCGTTTTCCCCAGACGCAATTGAGCCAAACTCAATTTTGATTGCCATATCACAAAGCGGTGAGAGTGCAGACGTCCTTGAAGCGGTGAGCATTGCAAAGAAAGCAGGCGCAAAGATCCTCTCCATCGTCAACATACTTACGTCGTCGCTTGCGCAAGAGTCGTCTTTGGTCATGGGGATGAACTGCGGTCCCGAGATAGGCGTTGCGGCAACCAAGAGCTTCACTGCGCAGCTGAGCATCATCTACAAAATAACGGAAAGACTGTGCGACGGCTGCATCAAGCTTGACGAAGACAAGATCTCGAGTGCAGTCAGCAAGGTGCTCTCGGATCACACCAAGATAAAGGAGATTGCAACGAAGCTCAAAGATGTCCAAGACATCTACATACTTGGGCGTGCCGTACACTATCCCATTGCCACAGAATCCGCGCTCAAGTTGAAGGAGCTTGCCTACATCCATGCAGAGGGAATTCCCGGTGGCGAGCTAAAGCACGGCCCGCTGGCGTTGATGGACTCTAGCGTGTACGTCATCATCATAAATCCAAACGACTTTACTTACTCTGATACGCTGACAAGTGCGCGCGAGATAAAGGCAAGAGGTGCCAAGATAATTGGAGTCTCAGACAAGCCAAGCGATGTCTACGATTACTGGATAGAGATACCCCAGATAGACGAGGTGTTCTATCCACTAATTGAGATAATACCGATTCAGTTGTTATCGTATTACTCCGCAATAGAAAAGAACACAGACCCTGATTACCCAAGGAATCTGGCAAAATCGGTTACTGTGAAATAGTTTCATCGTACTGTTTTTCTGCAAGTTTGAGAAGTTGTTGGGAATCAATTCCTACCTTTAGCATAGCTGCAAGCGAGGCTCCTCCTGCGCCCACGCCTTCCTTTACAAAACCGTTTGCAAAGGCCCTCAACCCCTCGATCTTCGAGTCCTTTAGTGCAAGCTTCGTTGAAATGACAGGAATTTGGTCTATCTGATCTACAGTCTCCACCAGATTTGCAGTCTTGTCGTCTATGATGTACGATGTGGTCGCAATAGCTAGGTTGGCTTTGTTGTATCCTGTGAGCTTGCCTACAGCCAGGACTGCTGCCATCTGGGTGCCTCCTGCCAAAATGACCTTGGTTTGGGCCGAGGCGGTGCTGATTATTCCTGCAACGGTTGCAATCATAGGGTCTCCTGCGTTTGCCAAGACATCGAAGGGGTTCCTGGAGGTGTTTCTTTGTACTACTTTGGAGGCTATTTCGGATTTTAGCAACACCGGGTTGTCCGGCATGCTACTGCTTACCTGTCCGTCGATCCCAAGTGATGCGAGTACAGCTTTTGCCGTCGTGGTGCCTCCCGGGATGCTCTCGCCGATGACAAGACAGTCGGTGGTTGAACCAAGGCACCTGCCAAGCATCCTTCCGTATTCTACTGCGTGCGTGACGTCATCTAATGACATTGCAGGTTCCACTGCAATGTTTTTGCCAAAAGGGAGGCCTGTCTCAAAGTAGGGCAGCTTTGGCTGGATCCTGCTTCCTGCACTGATTACAACGTTTGGTATGCTTGCTGATTCGAGCGCAGTCTTTGTAAGCAGTGCTGGTGTCGGCTTGCCGTCGGGAGTCATAGGTATTACGTTTATGCACCTACAGTATCCGAAATTCAAAAACTCGGCGTCGGCAGGAGGGGTGTATTGGAGCAGAGCTGTATTTTTTCCTGCAACAGTTATTCCCGGAATTGTGCATGTGTCTGTGTACGATATCACAAGCGAAAAGAGGAATCGCTTGTTTTGCAACGACTCTAGGAATTCTGCGCCACTGCTTCGATCTACGAAAATTTCGACATCTTTGAGCAATTATGCCAGTCCCATTAGTTCCAAGAATTCTTGCTCCGTTCTTGGCTGCATCACCAAGTTGGTCTTTTTTTGGTGCCCAAGCGTTGCGGTGGGCGAAGGGCCGTAGTTGTGTCCCGGATACATCAAAAGATCATCATCCAGATTCCTCAGCACATTGACGAGACTGTGGTAAAGCTCCCTTGCGTCTCCGCCTGGCAGGTCCACTCGACCGCAGGTGCCAACAAACAAAGTATCGCCTGAGAAGATCACGCCGTCACCGACTAGGCACATGCTGTCCTTTGAGTGGCCGGGTGTGTGAATGACTGTGAGTTCCGAGTTGCCGAACTTGATCTTGTCGCCATCCGATACTGCAATGTCGTGCTTTATGGTTGATGCCTTGTGCTGGACTATGGGGGCGCCTGTCTGCTTTGAGAGGGTCTCGTTTCCCAGTGTGTGGTCGAAATGGTAGTGCGTGTTTACGATGTATTTTATCTTGAGGTTGTTCTTCTCGATGATTCGAGCCACTTCGTCAAGATCCCACGACGGATCAATGATTATTGCCTCGCTTGTCTCTTCGTCTTCTACGACGTAGGTGAAATTCTGCATGTTGCCCACTTCGAGTTGGTGTACCTTCATAAGACTCCCATCTCTGCTTCTGGCGGGATTCCTATTTTTTCTACATATATGGTTCCACAGAGGTCTTTTCTTTTTGGGATGCCGCGTTTCATTTTGTGAAAAGTGACAGTCACATCTGCTTTTACGTACCTGTCTGCAGTCTCCCCTGTATCAGGATTGAGGCCTGTAGGCACATCGACTGCTATTTTGAAGGCCTTTGTCTTGTTGATGAGATCTATTGCCGATGCTTGCGGCTCTTTGATGGCGCCGGCGATTCCTGTGCCGAGAATGCCGTCAACTATGACATCCACTTGGAAGTTTGACACATCGTCTGGGGAAAACCCAAGCTGGACAGACTTCATTTTCTCGAGGATCTGCCAGTTCGTCCTGCACTCCACCGTCTTGATGTCTTGCGGGTTGCCAAGCAAAACTACTGTGACTTTGGCTCCGTATCCTGCCAGGTGCCTTGCGACCACCAAGGCGTCTCCTCCGTTGTTGCCAAGGCCGGCAAAGACGAGCACCTTTTTTGACGAAATGTCCGGAAATTTTGCAATTATGTGCTTTATCATCGAGGCTCCTGCATTTTCCATCATGAGCTGGCGCGAAAAGCCCATCTGGTGGCCGTTTTCCTCGATTTGATACATTTGCTTTACCGTGATTTCCATGACATGAGCAACTTTGGATAGTAAAATAAGTTTTAAGAGGAAAACAACTTATCTTGGTTTTTTGTGGCAATATCGTGTTAGGCTCGACGAAGAGATCGCTTAGAAGAATTTCAAAATCGCTAGAGTCGAGCCTTGAGAAGCGCGAGGCACTAATCAAAGACACAAGGCAGATAGTTATCTTGTGCAGCGAGTCCATTATAGATTGCCACAAAAACGACCTTGGAGAGGCAGCAAAAAAGATCCAAAAGGCAAGAAAGCTGCTTGAGCAGTACCGCAAAAAGACAGACGCGGAACTCTACAAGCATCTTTTGATGCCGGAGCAAGAGTTCGTCGAGGCAGTGTCCCTTTTGTCCATTTTGCAGGGAAGGCAGATTCCGGCAGCAGAGTCGCTCAAAGTAAAAGACGAATCGTACTTGCTTGGTATGCTTGACTGTATTGGCGAGCTGAGAAGGGATGTCTATGACAAGATAAGACTTGGACGCGCAGACGACGCAAAGAAAATGTTTGATGTCATGGAAGAGATGTACTTGATGTTGTATCCATTTGCGTACTTTGACAAAATAGTCAAGGACATAAGAAAAAAGCTTGACGTCGCGCGGATCTTGGTTGAAGAAACCAGGATAGCGATAACCGAGGAGATCAGACGGTCTGAGATCATCAAAAGCATGAAGAGAAACTCTTGATCTTTGATACGGGTTACTATTTTCACAATGAGATGAATCAGAATTAAGGAGATGTATGCGGCAAGTGGGATTTATTCAGAAGTTTACTAGTAAAATAAGTTCTCGAACCATCATTATATTTTAGACATTATGGTAGAGATAAGCGGAATTCTGTTGAATCGGATCTAAAGAAGGATAGAAAAAGAATGAAAATTACACCAGAGAAAACAAAGATTCAGCCCCTGTTGTCTCTCCCATACAAATTTTTGTGATCGTCTAGATCAATTAGGTAAACTATTCGTTTCTCAAAGTCAACATAATAGATCAGACTGTGTGATTTTGTCATGTGTTTTCCAAAACACTTTCTAAAGCGCCCCTGTTTTGGTTCTCCCAGCTTTTCTTGGATCATCTGCGTTTGCAAGATCTTCAATAAATTTGAAATAGTCATCAGTTAACTGCTTGTTTGCCTTGTATTTTTCGAGCTTCTTTGATATAGTTCTGTCAACAGAAGCTATTTTCCACAAGTTTCATTCTTTTATAATTTTTTTAGCATGTTTTAGATAGTCTTCTGGTGTATCATAGAGTGTAACTTTTTCTTTTCCAGAAATAACACGTTCTAAAAGATCATCAAGGCCTGGGCTTAACTCGCTTTTTGTCTCTTTGTGGGATTTCTGCATGTTATAACTATAACACATGATCTTTATAACATCTTGTATGTCATGTAGAATTTTCGTAACAGGTTACCGTTATGAAGTTCTTCTACCGCATGATCGCATATTTTTGACCAATACACTTTCTGATCAGATGATATGATCAGATGATATGATCAGATGGTACCGCTGAACCATTATGAATAATGACAACAACCTCGAGTATTTCCGTAATCGTTGCAATATTTTAGAGGAGGAGGTCAGACAGCTCAGAGAAGAGCTTGCCACGCTAAGGGAGACCGTATCTGCCCTTGTGGCAAGAAACATCGGCGCAAAACCAGAGCAGGGATGACAGCAGTGCAGCCGGACACCACCACAAAAAGCCTGGAAGAAGAAATGGCCATGAGGGCAAGACCAGGAAGAGACCGGACCACATCGACGCCAACGTTACAGTAGACAAAAAGGAATGTGCAAGGTGCGGCAGCCGTCTCTCAAGACCTACTGGTTCATACCAGAGAATCGTCGAGGATATAGTTCCTGCAAGGTTGTCGTAACAAGGTACAGGATCATTTCCAAGATACTGCAGAAACTGCAGGATGCAGCCCTCTGCACCTGTCCATGACGTACTGCCAGGCCAGAGGTTCGGCCTGAGGCTGATGGTGCTTGCAGTCTCGCTTAAGATGCTTGGGCTCTCATACCAGAAGATATCTGAACTTTTCAGCATGCTCTTCTGCCTTGATATGACCGAATCGGCAGTAAAGCATGCAGTATTGAGGGTTGCCCGTGCATTTGGTTCGCGCTACCTGCAGATGATTGACGAGCTCAAATCCGAGAGGAACATCCACGATGAGACATCGTGGCGCATTGACGGCAGGAACCACTGGCTGTGGGCGTTTGTGGGAAGGTGGACTGTAATATATGAGATTGACCGTTCCAGAGGGTTCTGTGTGCCAAAAAGAATCCTTGGAGATTACGACGGAAATATAACAAGCGATTCCTGGCCTGCATGGAACTCGGTAGGTGCAACACACCGGAGGTGTCACTACAAGAGGGAGCTTGACGATACCATACAGTACAAGAATCCCGGCAGGCAGTTTGAAAAATTTGCAAAAAAGCTGCGCAGGATACTGTATGATTCCCAGAGGGCAGGCATGCACCTGAAGAGCAGGAAGAGGAGGGAGGCAAAGATGCGCTTTGAGAAAAGGATTGGAGAGCTCGTATCAAAAAAGTACACCGAGAGGAACTGCGTCAGGCTTGTCAAGAGGCTCAAAAAAGATGCTCTTTACGTTTCTTGA
>JAWCQC010000021.1:0-31444 GCA_038869975.1 Candidatus Nitrosotenuis sp. | reverse complement strand
TTCCAAGATACCAAGTAGCAGGTTTTCCCTTTCTATGAACCAAGTCCACTAACTGGCTCTTGTCTTGTTCCGTATCGAGATTGTCAGACTGTGATAAAACAGCCTGGAATTCAAAAAAGGACGTAATCGTTCCAAAAAGAACTAGCAAAATTGTTACTACTGTAAATGACTTCAGTTCCAACAAAAAATATGAGATGGCGCCTTTTAAGCGCAAAATCTTTTCGTACTTGATTTGGGATTTAGTAAACCTATCAAAGCAATCTGGCTTGAGCTGAGGCCTTATCAAGGCTTCAAGGATGATTGGCACCTAAAGAAAATTCTCCCTAAAGTAAGCGATGTCGCGTTCTTCTTTTACAGAAAAGAAGACAGAACCAGAATCATGATCAGAACTAACGATGCTGAAAAAGGCCTCTTTTCGAAGATCGATCAGGTAGAATCAGTTGAAATCAAAGAACCAGAACTTGTTTTTCCATATGTAAAAAGACTGAAACTGAAAAGACACTATGCTATTCCAATAGTTTTACAGGAACAACGAAGCCAGCTCTACAATGTCTTAGAACAGATTCACAAAGAAGAATGTATCGTAGCATGTTATGCAAGAAAGGATCCATATGGAGCAGCGTCTGTATGGAGCTGGATTTCAAGCAAGGAATCAAGGTCTGACCAAGAAAAGAGGATGGGCCCACGACTGCGAAACTTTATCGAAAGTGCCAAACAAAAGGCCAAAAATGCAGAGTTTTATCAATGCGAAGTAATCTTTGGGGTACAAGACAAAAGACACATTGATCTTTTGAAAATGATGGTTCCAGACGGCATCAGCAGAGCAATGACTGTTTCGCAGAAAAAATTCTCCTTTAGAAAATTCCATAACATTGAAAACAATTTTCCATTTGCAACATTTTATCCCAAAAGACCAATGATATCACCAAAAACCTTTCCAATGCTAAATGGGACAGAACTACTCAGTATTGTCTCTTTGCCTGAGGATGTTACAAGATTACGAATTTCATTAGGGATGTATGTTCCATATTCGCAGGGTCCACAGCAGCCAATTGAAGATGCTGATTTCTCGTCTTTTTAGAAGATTCTCTCCTTAAGTGAGACGTCCTTTTTATTGATATGACAAGTCCTTTTGTTGCAGCTGGCATAGCATTGTTAGGAATTATAGTCATGGCAGCAATCTTGAATGCTTCTGCCAATCAAATGCAATTTTCTGTAACTGCAGCAGATTCCATTGCAATCCAAAACGACAAGGTCAAAGAAAACATCAAGGCTACACTAACCCAAGATGGTCAGCTAGAAATCAACAACGACTGGGGCAAGACAACCAGAATAAAAGAGATCAGAATCGTGGACGATAATGGAAACGTTGTCGTGCGTAAGGCACTGAATGCAGAAATAGGCTCCTTTAGAACCGCCAGTCTTGATGGTCAGGTGGTATCAGCAATATTACAACAAGTAAATTCTTTGCCATAGCAGAACTTTCTCCTTAAGCCCAACTTTTCTTTGATTATCGATGATAGAAAGAAAATTTGTATTGGCACTTGCTGCATGGGTGTTGGTATTTACTGGTTCATGGATTCCTGCAAATGCAGACCAAATTCAAATCATAACAGAGCTGGGAAATGTATTTACTGCAACCACGGATGGTTCAACACAAAACAACGATTTTGGTACTGGTGATGGCCGGGCAATGATTGATGGGATGGGAATCAATTCCAGAATAATTAACCGTGATTTTGTAGGCAAGCTCAACTACGGGTACGGCATTTCAGGCTTCCAGAGCTCGCTGAAGACATACAATCTGGTTCCATCACTGACCGATTTTGCGGCCCAGCTCCTTGATACTGATCCAAAAACGAGCCTAATTATTCCAAAATTCAATACCGAGTATCAATACCTACCGACCACACAATCGCTTCAGGAGACATCGTCCACAGTACCAAACATTCTTGGCTATTTGCAGTCACGTACGGTTGGGGGCTCTGCAGTCTCGGCGGTGGGTCCTGAGGGAATAACAATTTCAGGAACCGGAACTGTAATTTTGAAGCTGAATTCTCTTGGGGCTCAAACCCTGGTTTTGGAAGGAAACGTACCAAACGGAGCTGTGTTGCAGCTTGGAACAGATCTTCAGTATGACTACCTCACCATTCCATACCAGCAAAACTATGGATTTCAGCTTTGGGCAGGAGGATTGCCTGGGGGATCTTATGCGAAAAATGGGTGCAGCTATGCAAACGGTGCAGGATACAACTGTCATTCATCGTGGACCTATACCCAATCGTTTTCGCCACCATTGATTCTTAGCTCAACGGCAAACTATTACTCATACTATTACTCTTCATCGTGGCCTTTTTCTATTCTTAGTGGAACACAAAACCCAACCACATACTCGCTGAGCTCTATTAGGATGGTTGCAAGCGCATCAAGTGGCTGGCACTCTTGTGGTTGGTGCTACCCGACCACGTCACCGGTACCTCCCGGCCATACCCTTTACGTTCTTGATAAGGAAACAATTATGAACAACAAAATCAGTCTTACAGGAATCTTTCAGACTCCGTATAACTTTGAAGCAGCAAAACAATACTATATCATTGCCAAACCAAACAGCGGAACCATTACCATCAAAGGATCAGTCATAGACCCCTCTACCACGCCATATCTAAAAATCACCAACCTGCCGCCCAACATTCCATTTGAGATTCTAAAGGACGGCTTTGTGGCATCAAAGGGGATGTCCCAATATGACGGAACTGTCACGCTGCTCATAAACGACGTAAGCATCGGAGGCACATCTCCTAATGGAATAATGCATCTCTATCCAGACTCGTTAAAGTACAGGGGTCCTTTTTCTACTGTAGTCTTTGACAATGTGAACAACCAGGTAATCCACATCCCGACCCAAGACGACAAGGTTTACGTGGCTCACGCCTACGTCCAGATTCCGGTTGTGGGAAATGTCACCGTAACTGATACCTATCTGGACAACCAGCTTGCCCTTTCCTATCTAAACGGCAACTATACCAGCGGAGACCACATCAAGGTACCGGTGATTCCAGGCTATTATGATATCAACATGAAGATTAACGGTGTGCCAACCACTACCGTTATCTCAAACGTTCTTGGCGGAACCGGCCTCAAGGTAATACCTCCAAGCACATCTACTATTACAGACTATGACGACAACAACTTGATAAACACAATCTCTGCCACCAGCGGCACCACGGCATATGTCATTTCAACAACAACTGGGACAATAACTACATCAATTACAGCAACAATATCTGGAAACTCTGAAATAGAAAACTATGCATACTTTGGTGCCCCGCCTCCAGCTCCGCCACCTCCACCACCAAGAGACCCGCTAAAGGCCTTTGTAGACATCTACAGAAACGGCGTCTTTGCATCACAACAACAAATCTACTTTAACCCAAATCCGACCATTCAAAACGCTGCAGGCGTGAGTGGGTCTAGCTCATACTTGGTTGACAAGTATTCCTATCCGCAAACCGTAATCAACGGCGTAATCACAACGGATGTTGTCCCAGGAGACATGATCGAGTTCTACCTTTACGCAAACATTTCCGCAGATGGTTCTGCACCCCCTGTCCCATCCGGATACATCTTTTACCATTATTCAGGGGAAGGGCACGCAACTGCCACCATACACAGCGGCACGATTCTAACCGGCATGTAGGTTCTACCTTAAATCTCGTCTATTTTTTTACGCTAGATGAGAAATTTTCTGACATCAAATCAGGCCACAATAAAGCAATCAGTTTTTTTATTTGCTGTTTTGATAATCATTTTTCTGGTCGGTATCAGTACAGACACAATACATGCACAGGAATTACTGTCAGTTGGTCCTGATGATAATAGCACAAAGGGAAATACAGAGTTGTTCAAAGGTAATGTGCATTTCTGGGTACCTTCAAAGATGATCAAGGGGGAAACCTATGAAGGACTAGTGGTACTTTCTGATGCGGCAACTTCTGGAGAACTGGTTCTTATTACTTCAAGCGACAAGACAATAATCGAGTCTCCAAAAAGCATAACAATTCTGCCAGAATCAAACCACGGCATCTTTGAAATCAAGACGCTAAAGGAAGGAAATGCAAGAATCTTTGCCAGCGTAAATGGTGAGGTTACAAGTACCGATGTTAAGGTGTATTCTTCAATCAGCACGCCTGACAAACTAGGCATGTTTTTGCCATCAAACAGCACAAAGACAGCCAAAGTGCCAGTGTACGTCTTTACTCTTGATAGAAATGGGTCTCCGGCACCAGTAAAACACGACGTCATTGTCCATCTCAGCTCTTCTTCAGACATGGTAAGGGTTCCAGAATCTGTTACTGTAAAAAACCAAACCTACTATGCTAGGTTTACTGCAGAGGTAAATGGAGATGGCAAAATAACTGCCAGCGCAACAAATCTAAAACCTGATACCATTGATGTGAAAAGACAGCAAGAGAATGTCGATGTCCTGATCGGTATAGCCCCAAACATCGCACTGGAAAACTCGGAAATTTACTATTATGTGTGGCTTGAAAAAGACGGTAAACCATTCAAACTGTCTCATGTCGTAGACGTGTTTCTTTCTTCAAATGATCCCAAAGTTGCAAGGCTTGCTCCAAGAGGCACATCGCAACATTATGGGGACGGTACCATTCATGCAAAAATGATAGATGGCGTTGCCAGAGGAACGCTGTTTACCGGAGATAGAGGATCTGCAACGATATCTGCTAATGTCGATGGGTTTGGCTATGCACAAGCTGATCTTGTGGTGGGACCTGTGACATTTTCTAATAATGAGGGTCTTTCAAACCAAGTACGGGGTGGGTCCTCCTCAGACATTCAAGTAAATTCAACTAGCTCGTCAAGAATTGATGCAATTTACCAACCAAACATAGCTCTTAGCTGGGTCTTTCCAGCCAAAACAAGTGACAAGGCATATGGAGTGGTTGCATTGTACTGGCAAAATGTAACAAGGTCTGTTAACACAAGCATGGATGAAATCGATGGAACGACAGTCCAATCAGTACTTGCTACACAGACGCTGGTCCCATTACCGCTTGATGATAGAACAATCACCGTTTCCTCTCAGGTGGGCCTTGATCACAAAACGATGTACCAAATGTCCCAAAGCAACATACTTGAATCCACTGAGGGAAAAGGAAGGCTCTCTGCAATCGAGTTTGAGCTGGCAGCCTCAAACCAAGGCGATTATACCATATCTGTTTCTGGCCCAGGACTTGATACCAGTCAGACAAAGCTTCGAGTCGTCCCAGAACACACAGAATCTTACAAAATAGGCATAGTTCCACTGCCATCAAGACCTGACATTAGGCAAGATCTTGCCATTGTGTCTATTCTTGATCAAGAAGGCAATCTTGTCGATTCTGGTATGGCTCAAAGCAAAGACATCGAAATCGTCACATCAAAAATACAAGAAATTAGCATAGGGTCTGTATCTGGACAGAGCGTAAGCATAGTTAGAGGACAGGTCTCAGAGCAGGCAAGCATTGTAGCTTCTGCCAATAACATAGGAACAACATCTGCAGATATTATTCCTGCAGGTGTAAGCACTGCAATTGAATTTGATCTACCAAAAATAATCCATGTTGGAGAGCCTGCACCATATGTGATACATGAGGTCGATATTTTCGGCACACCGCTGGCAAAGATCAAACCAATTGGAATGTCAACATCTGGCGGAATTGAAATTGATAGGAATAAGGAATATCTTATCACCAGAAATCCTGGACAGGGAAAGGTTGCAGTCTTGGCAGATGCTGGTGCTGATACGAAAAGCTTTGAGGCATTCTCAAACACAATGAGTGTAGAAGTTGTTATCACCAAAGAAAAGGTTAGGGTTGGGGAGAAAACCCAGCTTGCTGTCATCAGTGACATTCCAAACCTTGAGATAACAATTGACTCTCCAGTCACCTTTACTGAAACAAAAGGGCAGGGTGATGAGAGCAAAAATATCTACTTGGCATATCCAGACAGAGAGGGAACATTTGATGTTACAGTTACTGCACAAAAGAGCGGTTATGCTCCTGTTACCAAATCACTTAGTTTTGAGGCAGTAAATCTCTTTGATCTTACTGTAAAAGCAGTGTCGACACAAGACGGCAAAGAGATATCGGCAAAGCACACTCTTGTCATATCTAACCAGACCATCAGTAGGATCAGTACTCCATACAGTAAAGAATTAGGCCCTTCAGAGATTACGATGTCTTTTCCTCAAGAGCAAAAGATGGGAGATAGAAGCTACTCACTCCAAAAGATACTAGTTGGAAATGAGGAATTCAGTGAACAAGAAATAGAGTTTTTCCTTAACAGCAATACTGAAGTCACTGCTTACTATGAAAGAATGATCAAAATCGATGTTGCAGGAGCAGAAGGCTCGGGCTTTTATCCTTACGGAGAAACTGTAACGCTGAGCGTTCCCCCAAAAGAAAAGGTGTCAATTCTTGTAAGGGAGGCCTTTGATCATTGGGATGGATTGCCATATGAAACAGAACCGGTTTCATTTACAGCATCTGAAGACGTTTCAGCAAAAGTAGTGTACAGAGATGATTATACTTTTTTGATGCTAGTTGTTGCAGCAATTGTAACTACCGCACTTTACACGACTACTATAAGAAACAAGGCAAATCTACGTTGGGAAATCTCAAAATTTGTTGATCTGCTCAGAAATAACATCAAGGTTATCTTGCCAAAAGTATCACGTATCAGGAAGTCCTTGGTGAGAAAGAATAATTGAATAAAGTCAAACCGGCCAAAAACGTTGCTACTGCTAATCACTTTATCACCGCATAGATTCCGGTCCTGTTGACGTAGTGGACCCCTGTGAGCCCATTGTGTGCCCGCACCCTACGTGGGGGCGGGCCCATTTTTGAAATTGCAAAACATGTGGTTTGAAAAGGTTTCCATGATATGGAGATCGTTGTTTAACGAGGTTGCATATTGGTTTTTTTTAAGATTTATCAAAAGATGCTTGACCAAAAAACAGTAACCTGATCTTTGTACAGGTAAAATTGTATGCACGGCGCAAAAAAGGAAACCGAACTATACACACCTAGTGCTTTTTCTTTATTGTCCATATTACCCCAGCTGCCAAAATTGCAGGGGCGGCAAGGATCAACCAGAGGCTTGTCTGGTATATGTATGGCTCCCCTTTGTTTTTTGATATTATGGCGTCTGCCCGTGCTTGGGAATCCCCCTCATATACTATGCTGCTGAATTCAGAAATGCTAAACTTGTTGCCACCAATATTTTCAAATCTTATTTTGATTGGACCGGCCTCTGTGAAAACAAAATACTTCAAGTCACTGCCGTTTTCTGAATAACCATTGGATTGATGAATTACCTTTCCATTTTGAATGATAACAAAGTCATATGTCACGTAATGAAGTTTGTTAACTCCAGTTTTATCAAAAAAATCAAGCGTGAATAACACCTGTTCTCCAGTTTTTAGCACCTGTGGATCCCAATAAAGGCCATTATGATATTGCCTATCAGAGCTTACCGTCATGAGCGGGAATGTAACTCGGTTTCCTTCAGCGTCCTGCGGATAGTCAGGGATCCCTCCGACTACGACAATACCATACATCCACGGATGAATCGAGCAAAAATAAGGAAATGTGCCAAACTCTGTGAACGTATGAGACCAGCTTTCATCCATTCCAAAAAGACCGCTATCGAATTTTCCATCTGGCTTTCCAGGCACCCCAGAAACCCCCGCCCTGCCACTTGATTCGCCGCTGGTTACGGAGTGTTTTTCCTGGTCTTGATTTACCCACGTGACTGTGTCATTTATGGAGATTGTGAGCTTGGTTGGCAAATACCACTGATCAGAAAACAAATCTCTTTTGAACTGTGGATCAAATGACGGGTTGCCCGCACCAAGCGGTATGGTGACTTCGTAAGATTCAGCAAAAGCAGAACTTGAGAGTACTGAACCTGCAAAAACCAATAATAACAAAAATCGCATGAATGTAATTCGTCTTTATTGCATTTTAATCATGTCTTATTTATCGATATGTTCAAGTAGAATTTTTTGTTGTGATGATATCGTCTTGAATCTGATTTTTGATAAGGATAAAAACAACAGCTCGACAAAAGGGTGTTCGAATTGTACGTGGGAAAAATGTTGTTGTTTTAATCTACAATAAAAAGAGATTTTGCACCATTTCCTTCAGAAACTATGTTCATGACTGAGAATCAGGGATGAGAATCGACGTGTAACATTATTATCTTTTAGAAAATCATACCACACAATGGCAAGCCAATATGTCTGGATAGGCATAGCAATAGGAGTATTTGTTGCAGGACTTGGAATCGGCTATGCGGTTTTCCAAAATGCCTCAACGCCCAACTTTATGCAGATGAGCCCTCAGCAGATGCAGACAATGATGAACGACCCAAACTTTAGACAGTCCATGATGAACCAGTGGATGCAAAACCCGCAAATGATGCAAAACTGGATGACTCCAATGATGAACGATCCAAAACTTCGAGAACAGATGGCACAAACCATGATGGGCAATCAGGGCATGATGAACACCATGATGAGCAACCCTCAGTGGTCTCAGCAAATGATGGGCCCAATGATGGGATACATGATGAACGATCCTCAACTACAACAACAAATGATGGGCACTATGATGCAAAACCAACAATTCATGCAAAATATGATGGCAAATCCGCAGTTCCAACAAAACTGGATGGGCCAAGGCATGTCCGGTGGTATGATGAGCTCTGGCATGATGGGTGGAAACATGATGATGGGAAATTGGATGATGGGGCAGCCGATAACAAAGAGCAATGATGTTCTATCGACTATAAGCAACATCGAAGATCTGCTTGACCAAGTATCATCAGAGTACAGAGACGGAAACAAAGACATTGCATTTTCACTTGCAACCACTGCATACTTGGAAAACTACGAGTACATTGAAGGCACTATTGCTGCAAAGGATCTACAGCTAATGCAAAAAATTGAGTTGATGATGAGAGTTGACCTGCGAAGCCTAATACAAAATGGCGAGTCTGCCGACGATGTAGATGCAAAGATTGACTCTATCAAAACAGAACTTGCAAAGGTAAAGAAATCGTTTTCTTAAACCTCACATCTCTTTTTTCTTTCAAGTATTAATAGAACATATCATTAGTTAATGATATGTCAATACAACAGGAAAAACTAAAACTGAAGGCTAAGCTTTTCAGAGGCTTTGGAGACTCGACAAGACTCTCTATACTGGAGTCGTTACGAAAGGGGGAGAAATCGACCTCAGAAATAGTGAAAGAAACTGGCCAGAGCCAATCCAACATTTCAAATCATCTTTCGTGCCTGCTTGACTGCGGACTGGTAAAAAACAGAAGGGACGGAAAGAACATGTTTTACAGCATAAGCGACAGAAAGGTCTCAAAGCTTCTGGAAGAAAGCGACGGCATACTCTCAGGGATAGCTCAGGGGCTGTATGCCTGTGCAAATTATAAAGAGAGATCCTAGGTGAGGGAAATTCAGCAAAAAATAGAATGCGCTAGCTGCGAGTGCTCAACAGACGAAGAAAAAGAAGATCTTTCAAAAACCAAACTCCTAATCATTTTGGGAGTTGTCCTGACCGTTGCCATTGTCTTACTTGAAACATTCTTTGATTCTTATTCTACGGATCTAGTGCTCTTAGTTCTGGCAACTCCAGTACAATTTTTTCTTGGCAGGCCGTTTTATGTCAGATTCATCAGAACGCTAAAGCAAAGGAAAGGGCTAACCACCGATACTTTAGTTACTTTAAGCACCACTGTTGCATATTCTTACAGCCTGTATGCCACACTGACAGGATCGCATGCGCCGTTCTTTGAGGCATCTGCATCTGTTCTGACAATCTTTACAATCGGAGAATATCTTGAAGACAGAGTTAAACGTTCGACCACTGAGGCAATAAAGAAACTTCTTGAACTAAAACCAAAAACTGCTACAGTGATCCGGGATGGCAATGAAATAACTGTAGATGCGGATAGTATAGTTATCGATGATATTGTGGTAGTAAGACCGGGAGAAAAGATTGCCACTGACGGCGTCATACTATACGGTGAATCATCAGTAGACGAGTCCATGATAACTGGAGAGTCCATTCCTGTGGACAAAAAAACAGGCGACAAAGTAATTGGAGGGACTATTAACAAAAACGGCTATCTGAAATTCAAGGCAACCAACGTTGGAAGCCATACTGTACTTGCGAACATAATCGAGCTTGTTGAAAGGGCAAAAACATCAAAGGCGTCGGTTCAGAGGATTGCAGACAGGGCCGTTAGGCACTTTATACCGATAGTTCTTTTAATTGCAATCACATCTTCGCTTTTCTGGCTTTTTGTAGTGGGAGAATATTTGCCGTTTGCTCTGACGGTATTTTCGACGGTACTTGTAGTAGCATGTCCCTGTGCATTGGGGATAGCTACCCCAATGGTAGTATCTCTTGGGATAGACAAGGCTGCGAAAGAAGGTGTTTTGATCAAGGGAGGCGAGTATCTTGAAAAGCTCGCATCAGTCGATGTTGTGGTATTTGACAAAACAGGAACTCTGACAAAAGGGAGACCTGAAGTCACTGAAATCATACCAAATGATGGTTACACTGAACATGAGGTTTTGCAGCTTAGCTCTTCCGCTGAGATCAAATCGGAGCATCCAATTGCAAAAGCAATTGTCTCAAGGGCTTCTCAAAGGTCGATTGCACCTTTGGAACTCCATGAATTCAACTCAGTGTCTGGGCATGGCATTACAGCCACATACTTGGAAAAAAGGATCTTTGTTGGCAAACTAAACGGTGATGACGTCCCAAAAGGACTGCAATCAAAAATATCAGAGCTGGAATCTCAAGGCAAAACCGTAGTAGCACTTTATGTTAACAATGACCTTGCAGGATTGATTTCAGTGGCAGACACACTAAGAGAAAATGCCAGAGATGTAATTAATCAAATCAAGAAGATGGGAAAAGAGGTGATCATGATAAGCGGTGATAATGAAAAGACCGCCAATGCAATCGCTAAAACAGCAGGAATCGACAAGATTTTAGCTCGTGTACTGCCAGAGGCCAAAGCAGAACAAATTAAAAAACTGCAAGATGCGGGGAAAAAGGTCGCAATGGTTGGAGACGGGATTAACGACGCCCCGGCACTCACGCAGGCAGATGTGGGAATTGCCATGGGTACTGGAACGGATGTTGCTATGGCAGCAGGGCACGTAATACTCATGAAAAGCGACTTACATGATGTTCTATTGGCATTAAAGATCGGCAAATATTCCTTAGATAAGATAAAACAAAACCTGACAATCTCATTTTCTTATAACGCCATAACAATACCGATAGCTGCGGGTTTGCTCTTTCCAATGACAAATTCGCTTGTTCTTACACCGGGCCTTGCTGCATTAGGGTGGATTGTAAGTGATTCTTCGGTGTTTGGCAATTCATTGCTTGTTAGAAGGTTTTCTGCAAATTAAAATCAGATTCTAACCCGTCTGTCTTTCGCAAGATGGACAGAGAATTCTAATGCAGCAAAGATATTCGTGGACAAAACCTAGGAATCATTATACGGCCTCCAAAATGCTCAGATATTGCTGTAAACGCCCGTTTTCCCTGATTGTTTTCTTTACGACGATAACTCCGTGCTTGGGAAATTCTTCGACGGAAAAAAATATGGGACAAGCTTCGTGATAACTGTTTTCTCGTGTCCCTTTGGACTCGATATTACAAAGTATGGTCCATTCAAAATCTTAAATTCGTACTAATTTTTCATTTTGTGACTCAAATCAAGCTTGACGTCATAGGTTTTGGAAATGACCAGATGGCATATGGCATTCCAACTCAAGATAGGATCCACACGGCAATCTTTGGGGAGGTGGGCTCCGGCAAATCTGAAACAATGAAGCTCCTGATTGCGCAAAACATCACCCGCAATCAGGGATTTTTGCTCATCGATCCTCACGGAATGCTTGCAAGAGATGTCTTAGAACTAATCCCAAAAGAAAAATGGGAAAAAGTAATCTACATTTCACCAGCATCAATCCATCAAAGCGGCCGAACCGTCAGAATAAATCCACTGGAATACAAAACAGATGAGGAAAGATACATCGTAGCAATGTCTTTTGTCAACGCACTGCACAACCTGCACAAGGAGACCTGGGGAGACAGGCTTGAAGCAATCCTGCGAAATGCGTGCAACGCACTAGTTGAGGTTGAGGGCTCTACTCTGAGGGACCTTAGGATGTTAGTCTCTGATCAAAGGGCAAGGTCAATCTATCTATCCAAGGTAACAAGCAAGGACACAATTCACTTTTGGAAGAATACGTTTGAAAAACAATACAGCAGAGAGGCAGGCTCTGCTGCCTACAACAAGCTTGACAAAATTCTAGCAACGCCACCGGTTGCCGCAATGCTTGACACCCCTACATCAAGTGTTGATTTTGCAGACGCTCTAAACTCTGGCAAGTTCATAATCGTGGACCTTTCCAGTGGAACCTCCGATGATATTACATCATTTTTGGGCTCGATAATCCTACATATGATATACGTTGAGGCAAAAAAACGGGTTGATAACATAGAGCAGCTGGCCACACCTTTTTACATCTATATCGATGAGGCTCATCTGTTCTCGCCATTTGCGTTAAGAGAAATACTCAACACAATGCGCAAGTTCAATGTAAAAGTGACTCTGGCAACCCAAACAATCAACGCATACCCAAAAAGAGTTGCAGACGAAATTCCTGCCCTTGCCAGAACCATAATCTGCTTCAAATGCGATACCGGCACAGCACACAGTTTTCAGAATCTTTTGCCTCTTGATGTGGACGAGATGGTGGGGCTTTCACTGCATAGATTTGCATTTTACTCTCAAGGAGTAAACCCGATAGTTGGCGTTGCAATGACTAGGCCGATCAGAACAAAGCTGGACAGCTGGCAAAACTTGGCCAAGTTTTCTGTCCAAATGTATGGCGAGGCAATATCTCTTAGAAAGTACATTCCGCCAACAAAAAGAGCAGGAGAGTACCCTGATATCATTGCGTGCGAATCCTACGTCCTTCTTTTAATCAAAAAAGAAAACTATCCAATGGCTCGCGAGGAGATTTTTGAAAAGCTGGACTATAAATTTGGTGCCGATAAGAAATTGGTGTACGATTCTATAGAGTCACTTGTAAACGAGCAATACCTTGATAGAAGAATAGAAAAAATAGAAGATAATCAATTCATCCAAAGGTTTGCAATATCAAAGCTGGCTATCAACACATTCTTTTCTACGACAGCAATGGGTAGAAGAGCAGGTTCTACCCTTCACCTTGCTACAATCTTCTTCATGACAAGGATAATGCAAGAGCACTTCAAACACTGTATTGTTGATCTAGGCGATGCAGCTGAACAAAGACCTGACATCTTGGTCTTTACCCCAGATACATACCGAGATGAAAAAGACAGGCTCAGATACGATTTAGAGAACTGGAGCGATGAGATAGTTGCAGTAGAAGTCGAAGTTGACCCAACAAAGCACGCAGACCAAGTAGTTACAAACTATACAAAGAACTTTGAGAAGGGGTTTGATGTATGGTTTATCGTATTTTCAGAAAAGCACAGAGACTTTGTCAACAAAGTATTGGGTGAGGCAGGAATTGATGAAAAACTGTATCAGATTATGATTTTAAACAAAGAACAAACTCTAAAATCATACGAGACTCTGGAAAAAGATGACTCTAGTACACACCTTACTGAAATAGAATCTCAAGTTTTAGCTTTGCTTGGAGATTCTCCATCTACTGCTCAAAGTGTTAGCAGTCAAATGCCTATATCAACTGATACTGTATTGCAGGCAATGAAGGGTCTTGAGCAAAAGAGCCTCGCTGATTCTGCTTATTCTGAAATAAAAACAAAAAAGATGGACCTAAAGCACAATGCAACAATCACAAGGGCACAGAAAAAGAAATACTACGAGCTTACTACACAGGGAAAAGAGATTCTGGATGATAACGACACAAACCCAAAATCATCGCCAGCAAGTGAGACAAACTCTGATGACTACCTTCCTGAGCAAAGCGATGATGTTCTTTTAGAGTACCTCAAAGATCCAAGCTATGAAGAAAAAGAAAAGGTTATTCTCATACTTGAAAACCGTGGATACCGAGTTTCAATCAAAAACAACAAAGTAAAACTGTACAAAAGAAAGGTGTAAAAAGATTGAACAAGTCATAATTGAGATAATTCCTTTGCAAAACTAGTGTACAAACCATTATCAAAATTCTTTCTGATTCCACAAACCCCTCTGTAATTGTCATTTTTTGAAATAAGTTGCAAAATTTCCTGTATTACATCATCGGCTAAATCTATTTCATGATAAATTTCATCGAGCGTTAACATTGGCCGTTTTAATTTTAAACAAGCATGACCGAACTGCTTTAGAAAACTACGAAATTGTTTATCAGGATACTCTAATAATTCTGACTTGATTTCTTCCCATTCACGTTTATGTCTAACGTCTGCTTCCATTCTCTCTTTTGTTTCAATCTTTTTGATATTTTCGTCTATGGATGACATTTCTGCCAGTATGATCTCACGTTTTATTTGAAAATTCTTCTTATCTCTGAGAAGTTTTTTATCTTCTGAATGCTCGCTGTATACTTGACTTTTAGCCTCAAAATTTCTTTCTAACACATCTAACTTTTTTTGAAGTTTCCTACGTTCAGATCTAAGATAATCCAAATTCTCAATCAAATCTAGTCATCTTTTATTCCTTTGATGAATTTTAGTTTTGTTTTTAGTTGTAGTTTCTTAATTTTAAATAATTGAGTCAAGGGATTTGGAGCTGAGAAGACCATTGGGGAGATGTCCCTATGTCACCCTTGACCGATCCGATCGATCAAATGATGATATTTAGCCTTTATTCTAAATTCAGTTCTTTTCTTGCATGGAAAACGAAGAACTTGTTACCATCCCAAAGAAAAAGGTAATTGAGCTAAAACAATCCGTCGAAGAGTACAGAAAGCTTCTAAGACGTTTGTTTGAGGACCTTGGACAAAAACAAAACTGGAATAAAAACTAGTTTCTTTTTTCTAGCAAGCTTTCAATTATTCTGTCCATTTTTTCTCCCAAACTTTCCAGTCTTTCCAGTCTACTGACTATGCTGGCTATCTCTGTCTGCTCCTGTCTTGAGACTTCGGCAAGTAGCGTTTCATCCAGTATGAAACCACACCTCAAACATCTCTTTATTTCCGGAGTGTTTTGTTCGCCACAACGAGGACATACCTTCAGCGTGGCAACAGAAGATTGGCCGTCATCATTTTTTATCCCATGGAGTTGCAGAATCGCATTTTCCGCATCTTTTCCAGAAAGATGAACATATCTTGCAGGCATATCAGAGCCTGGCTTCCAGTTACCGTACACACAAAGCGTCTGATCAGATAACTTTTTGGCAAGCAGCGTGAGCTGGGAATGTCTAAACAAGTAATTCCAAACTCTTTTTTTGATTCCAGCCTTTTCCTTGCAGCGCTTTAGATGCTCACGCAAATAGCCATACGTGACGGCCTTGGTCTTTGACATAGACGAAAACGAATACCATAACGGTGCCTTGGGGTCGTCACGAAGTGGATGTTCTGCCAACCATTCCAGTAATGGTTTGAAAGAAACGACGAGTGCGACTCGCTTGTTTCCTGTTTTGCCGTGTGTGCTTAGCAAAAGATAGTTGTCCCTGAATTCAACTCCACCTACTCTGAGATGCAACAGCTCGCCTGGCCGAAAAGCTCCCTCAAACATCACCCAAAACATAGCTCTGTCTCTTTTGTTTGTGGTCTTGTCGATGAGGGCGCTTACCTCTTCGACTGTAAGTAGGTCCTCCGCTCTTATGCTCTCTCCTTTATCTTCATATCTGCTTGGCCTAATCCAAGATACTTCTTCTACGTATCCGCTGTCCCTGTCTCCAATCTCGCCAGTCTTTGCAAAGTGTACTAGTCTTAGAAGAACGAGTGCAAAGGCCCTCTTTGACTCTCCTTTGTAATTGTGAGATAGGATATCTGCTAGGACTGATTCGCAATCCTTTTTTTGCGCATCAATTACATTCACATTCATTTTCTCAAACAGTTTCAACAGGGTAATGACACGGTCCCCATAGAAGGCGATCCTGCCGTCTGAAAGTCCTGCAAGTTTCAGCTTTTCAATAAATCGGATTCCAAGATCTCCTTGCTCTAGTTCTGCCAGTCTGTTTTTGCAGCTTGCCACCCCTGCAGCATAGTTGTGTATGTCGTCTTGCTCCTCGTACTGCAGCGCAAAGTGTCTTTTTTTCACCTTATTGTCAATTACTCCATTATGGGTTAAGGCCGAATCGGGCTCTTTTTGGGGTGGGCAGTGCATCCGAATGTGTAATGCCGGGGGTGGGTTTTGAACCCACGACCTCCAGATTATGAGTATTGCCCTTTATAGGAGGATAGAAAGACTGGCACTCTAACCAGGCTGAGCTACCCCGGCACAATGACGCCTAACTTCATGGCGCAAATAAATGAATCTCTGGCAAAAATTACAATATTATTTTGATGACACCAAATAAAATTATGAGATGGTCTGGCTGGCCCCTTACTACCATAGCTGCAATAGGGTCAATAGTAATTTCCCTATTTCTGTTGAAGTATGGATTCTTTTTCTTCTTTTTGCCGCTAATCTTTGTACCCTTTATCAGATTTTTTAGGATCCCCAGGAAAGCATGTCCAATGTGCGGCCTTGCCTCAAACGGTAACTACTGCCCAAGATGCGGCACAAAGTTGTGACTCATTGCGCAGCAATGTCCTTCCACTTGACATCCGCGTTTTTGACCCACAGAAACTTGCGTTGAAGTGAAGCTGTGTACAATTTTTCCCAATCTGCCTTCACTTCATCGGTCCAGGCCTTGAAGACACGCGGGTCGATATAGTTTCGAAGCGAGGTACCTAGGTTGTAGTCGCGCGTTTTTTCCTGTAGATCTATTGCGAGCTTTAACTTTTCTTCTCTCTCCTTTAGCTTTGCCTTTTGCTTGTCGGTTTTTGGTACAGTGTTTTTGAGTTTTTTGAGAGTTTCACGTTTTTTCTCAAGCGTTGCCTCAAAATTTTTTGGGATGGTGCGTTTGTGGTTGCACATGATTGCGGCCTGGAGGTTTGCCATTTTTGCGATGTAGAGTTTTTCGTTTTCTGACTTGTTCTTGACGTCAAGCTTGTCAGACAAGTATCTTTTGACCTCAGTTGTGGCCAGATAGGTTCTAAACACTTTGGCAGTCAGCCCCTTTACAATACTGCTCAGGAATGCGTTGACATGCCTTGATGTAATGCCGTCAAAGATCTCGTCGCTTGGCTTTTTGTTGGAAATCAACTTTTTGATGTTTTCATAAAGCATTATGTCATTTCCTTGCGCAGGTATTGTCTCCTCCCAGCGCACGCTGTCTTTTCCCAGAAAGTCAAAATGTATTCCTTTATCATCAAGCTTGACATGCTCCTTTCTCAGCGTGGTGGCGCCCACTGTGTCTGCCTCGTCTGGGTCTTTTTCGTCTCCGACTCTCATAGATGTCCTGTAAATCAGGTAGCATGCAGTAGCGATCTTGGCAACTTTTGGATCCTTGTCCTTCATTGCTGCAATTATCTTTTCTTCCACTTTTTTGATCTCCTTGCCTAGCTTTGCTGCCTTGTCGTACTTTGCTTGGTCTCGCTCTTGCTTGAGTCCTGCAGTGTCTGCAAGCCAAACATACTTTATCTTTCCAGACAGGGCATCTGTCCAGCAGGCAAGCCACATGGAATCATGGTCGTGCACTATTTTTCCCCAATCCCCAGGCGGAATCTTGGCATTTTCACCCAAGTTTAGCGTGACGTCTTTTTGTGTGATCTTTGGCTTCCACTTGCCGCGCAGCGGATGATCCCCGCGCCCTATGAAGATGCCTGGCGGCTCTGCCATGTAGTTTGCAACCTCGACTTCGTGTCCATCCAGGATTGCCTTTCCGTAGATCGACTTCATCTTTTCACGTAGTTCTTTTCTTTTTTGGGCAAGTGCCTTTTTTTCCTCCTTTGTCATGAGTAGCTTGGCATCTTTCTCCCTGTCTACAAGCTTGAAAGCATCAGAAAAATCAATATCAGATATGGTCAGGCCTTTGTATTTGTCCCCAAATGTGGCAGCAAAGTCTGCTACAAAATTCTTCTGAAACACGGCATCCTGCACGTATGGCGTGTCCTTTTTCTTTGCCCACTGGTATACCATCTCCTCCTGCAAGAGGTTCAGCTTGACTGGCTGGCCCTTTATCTTGATGGTGATGCCCTTTGACTCAAAATCGGGCGGAAATATTATTCCATTGTGCTCTAGTGTCTTCCATTTCATAACTATCATCTTTGTGGTCTAATTTGCAGACTTTGACAAAATCTGACTTTACTGGCTATAATAATTTAACCAGTCAAAAAAGTTCCTTCTTTAGATAGTTTTCAAACTCAATGTCAGTCTTCATCTTCTTTGCCTCCAAAAACATAGCTGCGTCGTTCCCAACGGGGTATCTTGGAAGTGGGTTTTTTTCCTTTATGGCCTTGACTATCACAGAGGCCACCTCTTTTGGGTGCGTGCCCATCTCTGCCATCATCTTGATCCCAGAGACGACCTTGTGCGTCATGTCCTTGTATGGAGAGTCAGGTTTTGGTGTTGCCATCTTCATAGATTCAAAGAAATTTGTCTTGATGACCCCAGGCTCTATAATTATGACGTTTATGCCAAATGGCGACAGCTCGTACCTCAGAGACTCACTCAACCCCTCCAAGGCAAACTTGGAGCTGATATAAGCAGGTGTCCCTGGAAATCCAATCCGCCCTGCGACCGAGCTCACATTTACTATACAGCCTTCTTTTTGCCCCCTCATGATTGGTGCGACTTCTTGGATCATGTGCGCAATTGCAAAAAAATTGGTCTCAAATTGCGCCCTTAACTCTTCCATTGTGAGATCTTCTAGGCACCCAAAAATTCCGTAACCTGCATTATTTACCAAAACATCTATTCTCTGTTTTTCTTTGACGATTTGAGATACTGCGGATTTGACTGATTCTGGTTTGTCTACGTCTAATTCAATTACAGATATTGGAAGGTTTTCTTTTTTTGCAGCCTCCAAGAGCGGGCCTGATTTTTTTGTGTTCCTCATTGTGGCATACGTATGGTACCCCTCCCTTCCCAAAGCCAGCGCAGTCTCAAAGCCGATCCCGCTTGAGCTTCCTGTGACCAAAGCTACTTTTTGCACAATTTCTGTGCTTTTTGCTTCTTAATTAATTCTAAGACAAAAAAAGAAAAAAAGAGTTACATGTCCATTCCGCCCATGTCACCGCCCATTCCTGGAGGGTTGCTTGGGGGTTTGGAGCTGGATTTTGATGCCGCGATAACATCATCGATTCGCAGGATCATGCATGCAGCCTCTGTTGCTGCGTTGATGACCTGTTCTTTGACAGCAAGCGGCTCGTAGACATTCTGGCTTTCCAGGTCAGCCACCTTGCCATTTATGACATCGATTCCAAAGGTAGCCTTTCCTGTCGTGCCCTTCGATCTGAGCTGTACCTGCGTGTCAAGTGGGTCCATCCCTGCGTTTTCTGCCAAAACCAGGGGAATGGTCTCAAGTCCCTCTGCGAACTTTTGCGCTGCTAGTTGTGGGCGTCCCTCAAGTGAGTTTGCCCATTCGCGTAGCCTTGCGGCGACTCGTGTCTCGGGTGCGCCTCCGCCTACTAGGATGTGTGGGTATTCAACCACGTCTTTGACAGACATCAAAGCGTCGTGGATTGAGCGCTCGACTTCGTCGACAACTCGTTGTGAGCCGCCACGAGCCAATATAGACACTGCCTTTGGATTCTTGCACCCCTCGATGAAGACCCATTTGTCTGACTCGACTTGTCTTTCCTCTACGAGTTTTGCTGAACCCAAGTCTTTGTCTGTAAGCTCGTTGATGTTGGTGACAATCCTCGCACCAGTTGCCTTTGACAGCTTGGTCAGATCGCTTTCTTTGATTCTTCTGACGGCAAGAATGTTTGCCTTGGCAAGATAGTACTGGGCCATGTCGTCTATGCCTTTTTGGCAAAGGACCACATTTGCTCCAGCTTGTGCAATCTTGTCTACAAGCTTTTTGAGCATTTTGTTTTCTTCGTCGATGTACACCTGCATTTGCTCTGGGGAGTTGATGTTTATCTTTGCATCAAACTCTGTCTTTTCGATTTCAAGTGGTGCGTTGAGTAGCGCGATCTTGGCGTTTTCTACTCTCTTTGGCATCCCTCCGTGAACCACCTCTTTGTCCAAGACTATGCCGTGGATCAATTCGGTGTTTCTAATTGAGGAGCTGCCCTTCTTTTCGACTTTGATGTTGTCAATGTCTACTTTGTACTTGTCACCAACTTTTTCTGCTA
Organism: Candidatus Nitrosotenuis sp.; assembly: GCA_038869975.1. Lineage (GTDB taxonomy): Archaea > Thermoproteota > Nitrososphaeria > Nitrososphaerales > Nitrosopumilaceae > Nitrosotenuis. Next base: position 11,028 of record JAWCQC010000021.1, on the reverse strand, counting down.
CGGACAAGACTGCGTCGACTACAATGTCTGCAAGCTCTTCAGAGTTTGAAGACACTAGCTTGGATGCCAGTGTAGTCATCGCTACCTTTTTGAGGAATTTCTTGTCCAGCGGATCGACTTTGATGCCGATTTGTCGAAGCTCCGCAATTGCCTTTTCTGCCGCCTTTTTAAAGCCGTCGACAACTACAGTCGGGTGCACGTTTTTGCCAATCAGCTCCTCTGCTTTTTCCAAAAGAGAGCCGGCAAGAACCACAGTGGATGTTGTGCCGTCTCCGACTTCACTGTCTGTCGCCTTGCTGATTTCAACCATCATCTTTGCAGCTGGGTGCTGCACGTCGATTTCCTTGAGGATGGTTGCACCGTCGTTTGTAATTGTGACGTCCCCTAGTGTGTCCACCAGCATTTTGTCCATGCCGCGTGGACCAAGGCTAGTTCTGACTAGTTCGGCAATTAATTTTGCAGCGCTTATGTTGTTTTTCTGGGCATCATTACCCTTTGTTTGTGTAGTACCTTCTTTGAGAAGGACGATCTGTGGTGTCGTCATGTGATCACCGTCCAAGTATTTTGGTTGTAATATTATTAAACTTTTGTAATTTTCTCTTGTGTTTGTCATGAAAACACAGAAAATATTAAATATTGTAATGAAAATTACATCTACCGTGATCCGTATGACATTTCAAAATTTCGATATCAGACAGCAGATCCTCTCAAGACTCCAGTCAGGCATAAGGTGGTTCAAAGATGCCAGACGAAAGTTGTAGGAGGTGCGGGGGCGCGCTAGAGCTTATCCGCAAGTGCTCCGAATGCAAAAAGCCCCTAGAGCAGATATGCACCATGTGTGCAAACGCAATCACGGATGCGGTTCATGCATGCATTAACAACACCATTGTGCGGGTCGCGTCCAAGAACACGTGGGCGGCGAGTGCATGAACCACTTACATGATTTTTTGAGGAGGTATGGCTGAAATGTCGGCCCCTCGCGACTGGACCAGAGTCACAATCTCCATGAATATTGAGCTAAACAAGAGACTAAAGGAAAAACAGTACGAGATGATGAAGGAGAACGCAAATGTCAGCTTTTCCAAATTGATCAACCATGTTTTGGAAGAGGGACTAAGATACGGCAACCTAGAACAACTCAAGCATTAAACCAGAGGCCTCTCACCCTCCATCGGCTCTTCGATGTCTGTTTTTTCACCATCCATTATCCTCTGAAGGATCTCAAGTGAAGCCTTTTTGTGCAGGAATTCATTGTTGTTTCCACAACGATACGAAAAGGTGCAACGTGGGCACCCCGACTCGTTGTTGCACGGACACTCCTTTACAATAACACGGCTCCGCTCAAATGCCTTTTCCAGTCTGTCGTATAATACCTTGCTTGCGCCGTTGCCACCAATCGCACCATCATATACAAAGATGAGCCCAGATGTACCAAGAGATATCCCGCCAAGATCCTGTGATACTCCGCCAGTCACCATGTTGCTCCCTTCTATTATGACGTGTTCTGTTGCGTGGTAGCCGCTTGCTTCCACATATTCTGGGTTTTCTGAGCTATCTATTTCCTGCATAGGTCGAGGCGCATGAAAGAGGAGGCCCTTTGTGACAAAATCATACTCGAGTGGCCTTTCGAGTAGAATCTTTTGGCCCTGGTGTACCTCTTGGCCTAGCTCGATGTTGACGTAACCGTAGACGCGTTTTTGTATATGAAGTTTGCAGTAAAACACCTCGATGCCAAACGCCCTCCTTTTTTCATATATGGTCTCAATTGTGGGCCACTCTTCTGTTAATGCCTTGGTGTAGTAGGGATAGTCGCGTGGTAGCAAGACGAGCTCCGCGTGATGTTTTTCAGGGTAATTGAACTCTTTTACTTTGTACCTTGTACCTGCAAGGAAATAGACTGCAGATTCGTGTAGCTCCTCAAGTGCCATAGGCAGAACCCTATCCCCCACCTTTTTTCCGTTGTAAAATATGTCGATTGATTTTCCAATGCCCCGTATGCTATATTCGTCTAAAATCTCCTTTATTGCGTCGAAATTAGGCACATACCTGCCGGCTTGCGACACAAGCCTGCCGGCCTCAAGATGCCTCTTGATTGCCTCCCGGTGCTCCGGCATCTCGTGTGCTCCGATTGGTTTGTCGCAGGCCATTGCCAGCACGTGGAATTCTTCGACAAAAGGATTGTTTGGGTCCAAGTATAGTTTTTCCTCGTCTACGAAATAGTCTTCTGGGTGGTTCCTGTAGTATTGCGAGATAGGGTCGTTACCAAGTGCCAAAAACGCGAATCCTTTTTGGCCTTTTCTTGCAGCGCGCCCAATCCTCTGCATAAGCCGATTGACTGGGATTGTAGACGAGATCACACCGTCGACGTTTCCCACATCAATTCCAAGCTCAAGTGTGGGAGTGCACGATATTGCAGTAATCTTGTCCTCTTTGAATAACTTTTCCACATAGTTGCGGTAATTTGCCATGAGTCCTGCCCTGTGCACCTTTATGTCGATCCTTTTCTTTTTTGCCTGTAATGCGACAAGCTCGGAGTTGAGATGCGAGTTTGAGAACACCATTGTTTTATGTTTTTTTTCTGCAAGCCTCTCAAGCAAATCTATTGTGAGCGCCCTTTGTGTCCTAAGCGATGGAAATATCATCACGAAATCTGTTTGGCCTTTTTTGCCTGAGCCGACAACTACATGCATCTTTGTGCCAAATAATTGCGCGCAAAACTCTTGTGCATTTTGCAAAGTTGCAGATGACGCCACAAACTGGATCTGTTTTGCCAGTCTTTTGAGTCGCTTTATGATGTAATGTACGTTTGAGCCAAATATGCCAGAGTAGACATGTACTTCATCAACTACGACGAATTTGACTGTGCTGCACAGTGTGGCAAACTTGGTGCCGTGCATCATGTGATAATGCAAGACATCAAAGTTTGTGACTATGATCTGTGGTGGTTCATTCAGTATCTTTCTTCGCTCGGCCTCCTTTGTGTCCCCATCGAAGACTGCCACTTCAAGGCCAACTGCCTGTGCCATCTGCCGCAGTTTTGGCATCTGGTCACGCGAAAGTGCCTTGGTCGGATACACAAATATGGCAAGAATCCTGCCGCCGGCCGCCTCCCGTGCAATCTTTTGCATCACAGGTATGGCAAACGCCTCGGTCTTTCCCGAGGCAGTTGGCGCAACAATCACCAAGTTTTGGCCGTACAGAATCTCTCGTATTGCTTCTTCTTGGAATTTGTATAACCGTTCAATGTTTTTTTTGCGCAAATACTCCACCAACGGCTCCAAAAGGCCAAGTTCATCGACTTTTGGGCCAAACTCTGGCTCTGGATGCCGTATTGTCTTGTAAAACGAGATATAGTCTTTTTTTGAGAACAAGACATCCTTTGTGAGCGGATCTGGCGAGTTTGCTGCGATCAGCGCTTCGATCTCTTTTTTGTCACGCACGATCCCTGCAGTCTTTAGCTCGGCCCCTAGCTGTTTTTTTGTTGGCGTGTCGCCCTGGTCGTAGCGCGCAAGAAACTCAAGGTACACCTCATCGACGTTTTTTGCATAGTCGATAAGGTCCTGCAGGCCGCAGCCCTGGCATGCGATCATGAACTTTTTGTTGAAGGTTTTTTGAAGCAGCACTTGGCAGCCGCATTTTGGGCAAGAATACCTCAAGGCACCACCAATAGACCCCCTCTGGATTTATTGTTTGAGTGCAGCATGGTGCAACCCTTGGGTGGACGATCGGCAGACTGCTAGGGGCACCCCCATCTAGTCAACCTTAACTCAGCAACTATGATAATATGGTAAACTCGACCATGTTATCTATTAGAGCCCATCCTACCATACCATGGGAAATAGCTCCGGAAGCTATGTAAGAGGCGTAGCTGCGATTCACAGAAAATACCAGGCAGCCCTCAAACGCGCAAAGAGCAGACAGGCAGTTCTTAATGCATATTGGAAGCACAAAAAAGAATCTGAAAGACTCTTGGCCAAGCACCTCAAAGAAGAGATGGCCGAGGTAAAGCGCATCAAGGGCAAAATGGAATATAGATAGAAACAATCGCGGAATTGGGACTTTGGACCAATCCGCTCTTTTTATGCCTTGAGGCGGTACAAGTTCTTGTCCAAGCGTTTTTTCGCAAAATCACAATACCGAGCAACAATCTCAAATCCGAGGTAATGCCGGCCCATTTCTTTGCTTATCATTGCTACCTGCCCAGAACCCAAGAACGGGTCAAGGACCACGTCACCTTTTTTGCTTGAATATTGTAATATTTTTCGTAGTAGTTCAGCCGGCAGTTTGGTGGGTGTTTTTTTGTCCCCCGTCCAATATTCGCGGTTTATGTTCCAGACGTCCTCTTTGTCCTTGTAGTGCATGCTTCGGCCATCAGGTGTCTTTTGCTTTTGTGAGAATCTTGAGAACGGATAGAATCTTCGTTTCTTTTCATTCTTGCAAACATATAGGCAGTGATAGTGCGATGTCACGTATTTTGTTTTTGTGACAACACCAAACTGGTACTTCCATATCAGGTGGTTGACTGTGATAAATCCGACATCATCTAATGCGTTTAGAATATCTTTTAGATTGTTCCACCCAGAAAAAACATACATGCTGCCAGAATCTTTTAGGATCCTGTAGGCCTGGTTCATCCAGTTTATAGTGAAGCTGTAATAATTCTCTTGTTTGATCTCATTGTATCCTTGCATCACGCGGGAGGCGGTCCTGTTGTAATTTTGTTTTGTCGCCTTGAAGTTGATTGCAAATGGCGGATCCGTCACAATTAGATCAATTTTCTTTGCAGGAATCAGCTTCATTCCGTCGACGCAGTCCATGTTGTAAATCTGATCAAGTGAAATCTTGTTCAAAATCTAACTTTCCTTCGAGTCCGTCTCTGTCATTTTCGACGAGATCATTTTTTTGAGTTCCTCTGTGGTTTTGCCGGCAAAATCAATGCCAAGTGATTTTGCGATGAATTCTAGCTTTTGCCGCTCGTTTTGCACTGGAGCGGTTATTTTGAGGTTTGTGTTCATTGCGCCGGTAAGCTTACTTTGGATTTCGTTTTTCGTCTTGTTGTACTCCCCTACGGCGTTCCCTATCTTTTTTGCCACATCTGGCAATCTGTTTGTGCCAAGAAGTGCAAGCAGTGCCACAAAGACAATTACAACCCACTCGCTGCCAAGTATGTTAAGTGTGTATTCCAGCACGATTAGTGTGTGGTTTGTTGCAAAAATAAGCTTATTGAATCATGTCTAGTGCTACTGATAATTTACTAGAATAAATGATACCCAATCTAATTAAACATGTATTTGCCTATTTGTACGCTAGATAGGGTTTGAAAACAATAATTGTTGTTTTGGGCATACTGGTAGCAAGCATCGCGCTTGCCCCAGCATATGGGGTTATTGTCGAATTTCAGTCAGACAAAACATCATACAAAAAAGGAGACAAGATAATATTTAGTGGGAAGACGGACGCTGCCCACTCAAACAAGATGGTCGCAGTAAAGGTCTATGATCCAAATGGAGAGTTCGTGATAATTAGGGAGACGTTTTCTGATATGAATGGCAACTTTGAAACCATTCCAATCGACACTTCTGCGGAAAAGACTGCTACCAAATTCCCACGTAAAGGAATCTACAATGCGACTGCATTTTACAGTCAAGAACCAACATATCTAGGTACATCAATACTGTTTGATTATTCCCCTGATGGATCCCCCGTTGTACCGTCTGCTGCAGAGGTTATGGCACAAAAGAAAGGCCAGACACAACAGCCAACGCAACCAACGCAACCAACACAACCAACACAACCAACGCAACCAACGCAACCAACGCAACCAACGCAACCAACACAACCAACGCAACCAACGCAACCAACTCAGCAGTGTGGTACTGGCACCGTACTCAAAGATGGAGTCTGTGTTGTTGCAGAACCAGAATACGAGCCGGAGCCGGAAAGTAAGTCAGGCTACAAGAAAACACACATACCAGGATTCCCTGATCCAAACAAAGAGCCAGAATATTACATCAAAAGATACAACACAGAGCCCGCTTACAAAGAATGGTTTGATAGAAACTTCCCAGAAGACTCAATATACGAAATACTCGGCGTACCAGGCCCAAAGAAGACACACATACCAGGTTTTCCGGACCCGACCAAAGATCCGCAGTACTACATCAACAGATACAACAACGAGCCAGAGTACAAGGCATGGTTTGATAGAAATTTCCCTGGCGAAACAATTTACGATGTAGTTGGAGTATCAGAGCAGGCGCCCCCAAGTGCCTGCGGGCCTGGAACACATCTTGAAAATGGCATCTGCATTCTCGACAAGACGCAAGGACTTCTAGGAGGGGGATGTCTTGTCGCAACTGCTGCCTATGGCACAGAGCTTTCACCCCAAGTCCAACAACTAAGAGAGCTGCGAGACACCATGGTGTCCAAGACCAATTCTGGAGTAGCCTTCCTTTCAGCGTTTAACAGCGTTTACTATTCGTTTTCACCAACAATTGCAGACTGGGAAAGACAGAGCCCCCAATTCAGAGAAGCAGTCAAAATCACACTGACCCCAATGCTTTCCACACTATCCATCTTAAACTACGCAGATATCGATTCAGAGTCAGACCTCATAGTCTACGGTCTTGTAATAATGCTACTAAATGCAGGAATTTATCTTGCAGTACCAGCTATAATCATCAACCAGGCAGCAAAACGCCTAAGAGGCAATCGGCTCTAGGGACTTCCTTTTTGCCACACTCAACACGAACATGCCAACTCCTATTGCAACGAATGCCACGTACGGCATTGCGTTAGATGAAAACTCTGAAATCAATCCGGCAGTTATTGGTCCAACTGCCCAACCTATCCCAAACACGGTCTCGTATGCTCCAATTGTCACCCCCGATGACTCTTTTGGTATTCTGCGTAAAATGACCTCTAATGTGAGTGGGAATATAATGCTGAACCCAAATCCCATCATCAACATGGCCGCCGCAAACTCAAATATCGAATGCGAGAAAAACGACAAGACGAGCCCCGCAGATATTGCCCCACTTGATGCAATCAATGTGGCTGCAGTTTTTTTTGCGAGTTTTTCTGTCAGAGCCAGAGTAATTACACGAGACGCGCCAAAGACAAAATACAAGATCTCAATTTCTGTTGCAGACATGCTTCGATCGTTGAGAAATGCCGGATAGATTGTCAAAATTATTCCAAATGACGACGCGCAGTAAATTAGGAGCGCCACGATAACGGGGAACTTGGCCACCTCTTTTATGCCAGAAAAAGAGAACTTGGTGTCGACTCTTGGTGAGCCATTCTTTGCAATCTGGAGCGATGAAATTATTGCTGCCGCCATGACGACTGTGGCAATCACAAACAGCATCCTGTATGTTGTGTCGAGCCCCTCAAGCAGGAACGTCCCAACAAGCGGGCCAATCATGAACCCGCTGACAAAAAATCCTGTGAACTGACCTATGTTTTTGACCCGTGAGCCGTCTTGGCTTGAATTTGCAATTATGGATTCGGCAGGAGGCCAAAAAAATGCATGCGCAACCCCAGTCAGTGCCCTTAGTACCATCACCTCCGGAACAGTTGTTGCAACAGAAAGAAGATACACGGACGCCACATTTATCGCGACTCCAAATGTAAGTAGGCGGCCGTTGTTGAACTTGCCCAAAAGAATGCCCACCACGACCGGTATGAACATGTAAGGAATGAAATTCGCAAGCCCAATCAAGCCTAGCTCGGCATACGAGGCTCCGAGCTCGTTTTTTGCAAATATCGGCACCATTGGGTTGTGTATGCCGTAGGAGATTCCTATTATGAGCCCCGTGATGTTGATTAGTGCGAGTGTTTTTTTCATTTGTATGCTGCAACCATTATTGCGCCGCCCATGAGATCCTCCTCCATCTCCACCCTGGAGAACTTTTCAAGTAGCATCGCCTTTAGCATTTTGTTTTGCGGCCACCTCTTGTAGGTACCATACAATGTGGCAAACTTGAGCCCCAGTCTCCCTCCTGCCGCAAAAGCAACGACTGGGAGAATCACTCTTAGATAAAACGAGACACCCGCTCTTGCAACAGGGTTGTCCGGCTTGCCCAAATCCACTATGATGAATCTTCCGCCATTTTTTAGAACGCGATGAATTTCAGAGATTGCGATCCGCAGATTTATTGCGTCGCGCAGCGAATACCCGCACAACACCGCATCAAACTGGCCGTCCCTGAAAGGAATGTGTTCAAACACTCCACACGACATGTCAGGCTTTTTCTCAAAAAACGTGCCGGTGTTTTTGAGCATAGGCACAAGGGGGTCGTACAGCGTCAGTTTGATGTCACCGCCACAGATTTTTTCAGCAGTCTTCGACATGTTTCCAAAACCAGAACCGGCATCCAGTACCGAGTCGCCAGGCCTGACTCGACCAGAAATTCCGCGCTTTCTGTGCACGACATCCTTTCCAAGTGAGATGTACGAATTCACCTTGTCATACACTGGTATAATCTGTCCAAGTACCTCAATTACCTCGCCCCAATAGCTCCCAAGACCCATTTAGAACACCAGCAAAGTCGGTAATTTGTACTTAGGCCGGCTTGGGAAATTTCTCTTTTGCCGCCTTGGCATATTTTTCAAGCTCTGCGTCGCTGAGCTTTTCTAGTGTCTTTTTTTCCTTTGTTATCTTGGCAGCCTTGATGTGCTTTGTGCCATCCCTTTGCTCCGTCTTGAGGTCTATTGCCGCAATTGCAAGTGCAATTGTGTCGTCAAGAGACATGTCGTCTCTGTAGTTTTTCTCCAAAAACGAGTTAACCTCTTCGGCGTTTGCGCCTATTGCCACTGCTGAATACGAAACAAATGTTCCTGATGGATCTGTGACATAAACCAAATTTCCTCTCTGGTCAACTCCTGCGATAATTAGCGCTACTCCGAACGGCCTAACACCCGAATACTGGGTGTATTGGTGGCATCTGTCTGCTAGATGTTTTGCGACTGTTTCAACTTCGACCTGTTCGTCGTAGATGAGTTTGTGGCTTTGTGAGAATGTCCTTGCGTCATCCACTTGGACTCGAGCATCTGGTATGTAACCAGCAGCTGCAACTCCAATGTGGTCGTCTACTTGGAAGATCTTCTGTGTCACACCGGCCACCTGGAGCTTTCGTGGAATTTCTTCTACTGCCATGACGACTCCATCTTTGCTCCTTATTCCAATTGCCAGCGTTCCGCGCTTTACAGTCTCGATTGCGTACTCTACCTGGTAGATTCTTCCATCTGGAGAATACATTGTGGGCGTCATGTCGTATCCACGAGCTGGCATCATAATGATCAAAGCTACTTATGTTGTCAATTTAAGCGTTAGTTGGGCATTCCAGCCTAGATTTTCGGATCTGATTTGGGATAGATTTGGAAATAGTGTTTCAAGTCAATGAAGAATTTTTTGTGTGGAAAAGATCCTAGAGATCCGCCAGATGATTCAAAGCAAATCTGCTTCAGCGCGCAAGCCTGACCGTGACGCACGCAGGCTGCTGCTTTACGTATTTACCGCCAGGCGTGGAGGCTACACGAGGCTCCAGATAATCAGCCACCTCTCAGAAAGGCCGATGAACACAAACCAGCTTGCCCTCGAGATGAAGTAGACTACAAGGCCGTACAGCATCATCTTGAGATTTTGGAAAAGAACAACCTCGTGGCAAAGGTCGGTGAAAAATATGGCATAATGTTTCACCTCTCAAACTATCTTGAGGCAAACATACTTGCGCTAGATGAAGTCGTAACAAAGATTGAGCGCCAGTTGAGCCGCAAAATAGTCTACTAGACTGCAATCGCAATTACTACTGGCTTGATTCCACGGTACGCAAATGCGCCTACAAGCTTTGCCTTGAATCCATATTTTTTATTTCTGAGATTCACTGCGTTTTGTGATTCCGCTTCGTTTGCAAACCTTGCTGTTCCCTCAATCCAGTCCCCTTTTGGATCGCCCTTCATGCCGCAAGGTGCTATCTTGACTTTTTGGTTGTTCCTGATTCGCTTTACTTTGCCCGTGTCTGGCCTAGTCGTGATGAAAATCTGGCCATCGGATATGACAAACCAGACAGGCGTCCTTACAGATTGTCCGCTTTTTTTGTAAGTCTCCAAGTTGATGTACTTGTGGCCTTCAAGATTGGAAAGCTTGTCTGAGCTCATTGCAGTTAGTTTGGTCGTCCCGTTATTTTAGCACACCACCCTCAAGGTTCTGTCGGGTTATCGAGACCTAGCCTCGACAGCCAACTTGCTTCCATCGACTAGGGATTAGTGTTCCTTGGGTAATCGGAGACATATTCCCCTTCATCGCTTCAACTGGAAGCCCTCCAGGATGGGTAAACCTAGCCCACCCCTTGTAAGCGACATTCATGGATGCGACCACGTCACGGTCCATCAAACGCCCACAATTACTGCACCACAATTTTCTACGGTTCAGCCTGTCCTCTTGGAGTGACCCCCCGCATACCGGACAGAGCTTGCTGGTGCGTTTCGGATCAATATAACAAACAGGGATTCCTTCCAATGCCGCCTTGTACTGGACTTGTCTTTGGAACTCGTAGAATGACCACGAGTTTAGCTTTCGCCTGTATCTGTTGCCTTGACCGTTTCCTTTTTGGTACAGTTTTCTGATGCCTTTTAGATCCTCAAGAATGATTGCCGATTTGGTTTCTTTTGCCTTTTGGACAATGTCCTTTGAAATTTTGTGCAAATACTGGCTGGCTCGCCTTGTCTGTCTGCCCCTGATTTTGGTGTAAAATCGGTTTTTGACTCTTCTGTCGTTTCTCCTAAATGACGCCCTGACAAACTGGGCGTTTTCCTTGATTGACAGTATCTTGTTTGTTTTGTACATTATTGTTTGATGAGGCATGGCTATTGTAATGTTTCGTAGGTTCCTGTCTATTCCAATTACAGATTCTGGCTTGATTTCTTGAACCTCTTTTCTGACAGAGATGGATAATGCAGTAGGTGTGATTGTAAAGGATCTTGGCTCTAGAGTTTTATTCGAAAGAATCTTTTCTGTATGTCTGT
>JAWCQC010000020.1:0-33786 GCA_038869975.1 Candidatus Nitrosotenuis sp. | reverse complement strand
AAAGAAAACGGTTTGGCTTAAGGAGAAACGGGACAATCCGAGTTAGGCTTAAGGAGATGCGGGAAATGTGGTTTTACCTTAAGGAGATACGAACCGTGTCTCATTTTACCAGTTCTCAAATTCAGAAAAAGAACCATATCTTTTGGTTTCATTATTTTGAAACCCAGAAATTCCTTTGTCATGTTTGGGTTGGTCAGCTAAATTTGTCTGGCATGCATTGCTGTCTTGGATTCTGGCAACGCCGAGCAATTTTGTTGGGTCAATTCTGGTAAGGTATTCATTTTGAAACAAAAGATCCAAATCGGATTTTGCTTTTTTGAGCCTCATTTTGACTCGGTGCCTTAGGACCTTTGCCCTCTCCTTTGAAAAGCTGAAAGGATCTTCGACGAATTCTCTTTCTTTTTTACTAAGCAAAATTCTCACTGGTTTTTTGCAAGAATGTAAAGACCGGCTGCGTTACTCATGATTGGAACCTTTGGAACCTCTATCTTTTTTCCAAGCTTCTTTTCCAAAGATTCTCTCATTCCAGGTATCATGATGCCGCCACCTGATACCACAATGTCGTAATGATTCTTGTTGTCAAGCTGAGACAGAAATCCCACCAACTTGTTTGATAGTATGTCTGTAAGCTTGGCAACATTTTTTCTAATTTCTGAGCTGTGTTTGTCAAATGTACTTGCCCGCAGGTATGAAAACTCACCAAGGCCAAGTGTGATAAAATCGGTTGCCTGTGGCACACTGATGCCAAAGACTGGTTTTCTGTCATCAAAGGCAACAATCTCGGTCGTCCCCTGACCAATTGAGATGATGACTGCATCCTTTTTGTTCATCTCAATTAGGGTTCCTAGGACCTGTGGGACTATACCGCACTTTTTTGGATGAATCCTTTTTTCTATTATTTTTCTCAGTCGCGTCTTGTCGTTTTGGGCATCGTATGGGAGTCCTATGGCAATGGTAATTTCCGAATTATGTTCACTATTCTCGATGTGGTGAGGCCTGATGCCGCAGACTCGGCTAACTGCTTCAGAAACCAGGGCCTCAAAGCCCCGCTCATCAATGGGCCTTCCTTCAGAAACTGGCCTAATTATTACGGCATCTGGGTGCTTGGCAAACTCTAATGCCCTTTTGCCTACGGCCTCGATTCTTCCCCGGGATTCCTCCCATTTTCCACGATCCCGGTAGGCAAAAAGTGACGGAAAGATTACGGAACCATAGTCTGAGACGCATTTTACAAAACCTGTTCCCACATCAAGCCCTATTGAGACCACACAAGAAAAATCTCAAAATGATTTAAGCTGGATTATTTTTAGTATATACCAATACCAAAAGAAAGACCCGGAAAAGTTATTGCCAAAACCAAACCCAATATTCCAATTAAAAAGAAAAGAGTTAGTGGCATTGCAAGTGAAACGTACGCCTCATCTTTTGAAAATTCATCATCGGGATCATAACGGAATCTGAACTTTCTTTTTTCCGATACGATTCTTTCTGCAGGAAAGACAAACTTTTCGTTTTTTGCCTTTTTATGAATCAAAAAGAATGCGGCAAGCTTTCTGTGTGTGGGTTCATCAAACTCTTCAAAGATTTTTTTATTGTTAAGAAATGTTTTAGAATTGACAACTAGGTTGTATACAAGGCCATAAATCATTGAAATCGCTGTCGCAATTACAACCGTACTAAGTGGAATGATAAACCCATTGTATGTTGGCAGTATAACAGACAATGAAATTAGTGCGAGTGTGTCTGCACCAGCATAAAGCCTGAAAAACCAAAATGTCAAGGCAAGGCTTACACCAACAGCCACACTCATAATATCTATGATGTTGGGAAATTCAAATGCATAAAGAACAGCCCCTGCCCCACCAAATGCCAGCCATACAATATCATGAATTTTCCTTTCTTTGACATCAAAGAATGCGGCTACTGCAAACATACTGATGGCAATAACAACCTGAATCTCTTCTATCACATAACTAAAAAGACATCATAATAAAACCAAAGAATTTACTCAGAATCTTCATCAAAATTTTGTTGAAGATTATGAGAATGCCGAACTTTTAAGAAATTCTTGAGAGAATTCTCTTGGATTTGTTGACATCTTGAATGAATTTTTGGTCTTGCCCCAAGATCTCTTCCTTTCTGGCCGGGATTTGTGCAATCCATTTTTGAAGCTCTTCAAGGTCTTGATGGTAATGGCATTTTAGGTCTGAAAAGACGCGCGGTATTATCCTTAGTGACTTTTTGGAGTATCTTGTTGCCAGTTTTTTTGCCTTTAGCTGCCCAAAAGCAAATCTTAGACTCTCCTGCGAATAGAATCCCTCAAAAATCTCAGCAAATCTTGGATACACGTAAAATCCAACCAAGTTGCCTTCTTCCAGCCTGCCCTGCATGCCGTAGGCATCTGCGAGTGCACATAGGCCAAGAAAACTAAGTTTCAGTTCATGACAAACTGCAAACCATCTGCCTTTCTGGGTCAAAAAATAGAGTCTAGCCTGGCTGCTTCCTTTAGAAGATATCAGCTTCCTGCCCAATAGGTTAAACAGGGTTCCTTTCTGGCTGATTCCCTTTAATCTCAACATATCTTCGATTGCCTGGCTGCTGTATGTCTTGTCAGGATATAGCAAAACAAGAATTTTTGCTGCAATTGAGGACTTTTTGATGTGCTCATTGTGAAACACCATTTCTTGCAACCTTTGCACGGTTTCTTTTGTTAATCTGTCATTAGTCAAGGTCAAACCTTTTGGGACGAAATCACTACAATTCTTTGATTTTGACCTGCAAGAGAATCAACAAACTTTTGGAGCTGTTTGTGAGTGCTAAATGACTTGAAGTAGACTGGGTCGCCAAAATTTAGCTGCAGGAATTTTGCATGCTCTGGAGGTATCATAAAAACTGGTTCTGAGGAATCACTACCAATTGAAATTACCCTCTCATCTTCTTTTACTTCCGATATGGTATGGTCCTTCATGTCCACAAGAAATTTTGTTCCGTGAGGACATTTGAGTAGTGCGCGATGTGGTACGTTACTTATTATCTCCCTTGCCTCGTTAATCTCTTCTTTGGAATGGACCATCGTAACGTCATCGTCTTGATCCTTTTTGGAGACGTAGGATTTGTTTGCAGATGGTTTATCATCCTTTAATGAAAATATGACAGGATCTCTTTCTTTTCCTCCTTTTCTAAATGATGAGAATGCGATCTCCAGCTGATCAAAAGATGGAAAGCTTTGCTTGAATTCAGGAGTGTTTGAGGGGATCATTTGAATCATCATCTTTACAGCCTCTACCTGATCCTGTTCGTCTTTGATCTTTCCAATTGCTTCAATTACATAAACTGGCAGGTGCACTATCGAATACTTTGATGCAAGCTCATCAAGATATCTTTCAAGTAATTCCCGCCCCTTTTCTGTTAGATTAATCCTAAATAACCTTGAATACGATTCATTGAGCCAAAGTTTTTTTGGAATGTCTTTAGAGTCATAGCCAGCATTTTTTAAAAACTCGTAAGCATCATAAAATTTTAGAGGGTTTATCTGGTTTCTCAGATTCAATCTTACATGCAAAATTACTGCCTCTGTCATGTTTTGCACATTGTGAAGTTTTGCCCGCATCTTATCAATTCCAAAGGACTTGATTGCTTCGACCCTTTCGTGGCCATCAACTATGATCAGAGTTTTTTCATCGGCCAGCTCTGCAACATCTATTGGTGGGATGCTGTCAGGGTCTGTCCTGGCAGTCTTTTTTATCATCTCGATTTGCAGATCAGTGTGTAGAGTTATTCTGACTGGGCATTCCTTTAATCCTGCAAGCGGGACTAAGTCGTCTTTTTGCAGGCCCATCTCGCTCAGAGAAAACCGCCTCCACACCTCCCCATAGCAATTTGGACTGCCTTGCGGGCCTTGGCCTCATTGGTTCCGCTCATGGCCTCAAATAGGGCCCTTGCCCTTGTTCGAACCAGATCAAAGTCAACCTTGGGGCCTAGTTTTTGCTGCTCTCTTGACAGATACAGGTTAAGGTAGTAGGATTCGGAGTTTTTTTCATCTTTAGAGTAGTTTATGCCTAGACTTTCTGCGGTCAGCTTCACCCTAGAGAATACCTTGAGCATTGTAGGGACTCGCTTGACTCGAAACGCCATCCTAATGGCGTCTTGAATCTCTTTTTCACTTTTTGGAATAGAATACCTCCTAGAGGCAGTAAATAATGCAAAGCTTGCAATGTCGGCTTTTGAGTATGTTGTGTTGTTTCGCAGCTTTGTGTACGTGTTCCAAGCTTCCAGATAGCAGTATCGTGGGAGATCAAGCTTGTCGCAGGCATTTGAAAAAAGTGAAATGTCGGACCGGTGTTCATGCGTTCTCTTTGTGCAGTCAATCTTGACTGGTTTTGTTCCAGGCTCAATCTCGTGGAAAAGATTGAGTGTGCTTTCAGTAGCGATTTCTTGCGAGTTGTCAGTCCCAAGCACAACGCCACATCTTTTACAGACGATTTCATGGTTTTCTGTTACTACATGGTTATCCTTATTGTGAAGGCATGCAATTGCAGGAACGGAAATTACATTGATTCTGTTTTGTTTTATTGATAATTCCCCATTCATCATCATAGTAAATCCCTCAAAATCAGATCAACTGATGTTTTTACACTGGCTCTGTTATTGCCATCTTTACAGTGATTATCTAGAAATTTTTCTGATTCTTCCAGTATAATTTTGTATTTGGCTAGCCTCTCGTGGATTTTGTTTCGAAATTCATCTTCGTTTTCAAGCTTGAATTTGTTTGGCAAGTTTGTCTTGTTCTCATTGTTTGCGGTATGTGAATTGTGCTCATTTCTTTCTTCAACTCTTTTTCTTACTTGGTTTTCAAAGCATTTTTCATCAACGCATGTCGCTCTGGTATCTGGGTCGTAATGAATCTGGTCACCAACCTTCCATTCTTTTTTGCATTCTCTACATGCAGAATTTCTGTTGCTTGACATCCTCATAATTTAGCCTCCCCTCTTTTGGTCTCAGATTGGTATTGAGAATATACTGAGACACTTATCTCTCCAAAAGTACTCTGGCTTCTTGGAGAAATCCTTATGATTGATATATTTTTACTAAATAATGTAGTCAATACCTACATAATAAGTCCTTTTCTTAATAAGGATATTTATGAAATAACCAAATTTCTGCGTAAAACCTAAGACTTATAATCATGTCCTACACTTTACTACATATTGGTACAACCAAAAAGACATAATCTCACGGTAACTGCTGAGATCTACGATCGCCTTGCCAAAATCTACAAGAAAGAAAAAACAGACAAGAGTCTGACGCAGTGGATCAGCGACAAATTACTGATGGTTCTAGAGAAGGACGAATTTTTGAAAAGTTATGCTCCCTTTCTTAGCAAGATTGCAGTCAATGAGAACAGTGTCATTTTAAGAGATGAAAAGCTGCAAAGACTTGTAGAGATCATCTATCGTGACAACAAATTCTGGTGCGATGTTGATGAAGAAGAATGCTGCGTTCATGTCCACTTTGCATTGGCACTTCCAGAATTAGCAGGATTGAGAAGTAAATGATCTATTTAGACAGCAAATTACGCATCAATGAATTCATAACGGAATCAAAAAAGTCATTCTTGAATAATATCGAGACAAATCTCTTCTAGATGAAAACACAAGATATTAAATAATGTCATTAAAAGTAAATCTTCAGGAATTGCCAAAAAAGCGAATCACGATCACACTCGATGAGGAACTAGACAGAAAGATTCGAAATCTTCAGGTCCGCTTTATTTCTTCCACTCAGAAAGGCTGGAGCTACTCGAAGGTGCTTACAGCTCTAGTCAAGAATGGATTAGACTCAAAGACGGTAAAAAACCTAGCCTCAAAAACGACCGGCTAGTAGGTCTTGATCTTGTTCAGTTTATGAACTTGATTATGTGCAAAATCACGAGATTATTTTGGGCATCGGTAGTGATTCAGAATTTGAGCAGAGCTATTTTGCTATAATTCCAATGTCCATGTGGTTATTCATCATAGACATCATGGATTTGCCAGGCGGTATTGCATGAGTATGCATGGTATAGTATCCTTTCTCATCTGGTGTAAATGTGACGACGTATTTCCCATCCCCTATGTTTTCAGCCTCAAACATCCTTCCCATCATGTCCATCATGCTCATATTTCCCATCGATTCCATTGGTGCTCCTTTTTCTATGTGAAGTATTACATCTGCGTTATCAAGTGGCTTGTTTGTTTTCTTGTCTTTTACTAACAACACAATACTTGATTCCTTATCCACAAAAGCAACTTGTCCTGATTTTGGGAAGATTGTTACATCTTGAGGAGCTTGATTCATCATTGTTTGGCACATCTCCGACATTGACATGCTTTGTTTTTCGGCGTAAACGATTTCTGAGGATACTACAGTATAACCCAAGATTGCTCCCACTATGGACAAAGCTAAGAATACAGCAGATTTTATTTTCAATGCTGCTTTAGTGTATGTTTAAAGGCATATTTGATAGGATATGTTTACAATTGTAAAGTGCCTTCTTTATCTATTAGGGGAATCATGGAAGATCATGGCTACTGATCCGGTCTGTAAAATGGAAGTGGGTGAAAAGAGATCGTCAACATCAAGACACGAAGGAAAAGCATACTATGTCGTTTGAAGATTTAAGCAGGAGGACCAAGTTAATTTATTTAGCCGTAGGTATTGCAGGACTCGTATTCTTTGCATTCACAGTGTTTAAGGGTACATAATCTGTTCTTTCCATCATCAACTATATTCTGAGGCAAAAAGAAAATTCAACACATTTCTTGTATAATGTTGCCTTTCTGATCTTACGGTTCATCATTTGGGGCAATCGCTTTCTATCATTTTTTAGAAATCAACAGGATTCGTGTACTCATCTAATTTTTGCTTAAATGATAGTTTTGTGTATTTCAACTTACCAAATGCACTCTAAACAACTTGTCGACTACAATGACCTTCCAAGATACGGATTAGGGGTAGTTTTTTTATGGTTCGGCGCAGACAAGTTTCTTATCCACGAATTTTATGTATCATGGTTTTCGGCTACACAGAGGGTAACGGCGCTACTCCCTTCTCAAGATCTCAGTTTATCAATTTATGCAATTGGTGTTTTTGAGATTGTGATTGCAGCATTCTTATTTGCCGGAATAAAGGTACGGCTTGTTTCCATTGCCATTATTGGTTGGCTTGTTATCATTTTAGCTACTGCACAATATCCATCAAGCTTTCCACAAGACATTGGTCTAATAGGCATAGCTTTCATGCTTTCATTAACTAATCCTACTTGGAAGAATGCACACACTGACAAATTCCTGAAATACTCGAGCATTGCCAAGTATTCGATATCTGCTGTTCTTATTTTATGGGCAATAGATCACGGCGTAAATTATGAGAGACATATAGGATGGATGCAACTTGCAAATCCAATAATTAGAGAACTTGGCGCAAATGGGCTTACGGTATTAATCGTATCTGTTACTGTCGCAGAACTTGTTCTTGCAGTAATGATCTCCGTTGATAAGACTTCAACAAAATACTTGATTGTTGTTACCGTATTTTTTGTATTTGCAGGATTAATGCTGGGACCTCCTGCCAACAACCATCAAACGATAGGCTTAGCCACTGTAACTGCCTGGCTTGCATTTATAGCATTTAGTAAAAGAAAAGTCTGATGCAGTTCATACTTCAAAAAACCTGAGAGATTTTGTTTTTAGTTTGAAGATGACTATTGCGGATCCCAGAGCTAGGATGGTTGGCAGCATGGCCGTAGTTGGAAACTCTGGAGTAACTTGGATGTTAAAATCATCCTCAATAACTGGTATTGGGTTGAATTCTATTCCGACTATCTTGCCAGTTATAGCATAATTTCCGTTTTCCATCATGATAGGGCCTTTGATCACATAGGGAGCAGTAGTCCCTTGTTGTTGGTTTTCTTTTCCACCTGTTACTGAGAAAGGTTCAGAGGAGGGCATAATCTGGAGATCTAGAGTGCCGTCATGATCGTGGAATTGTTTGCTCCAAATCTCTTTGCCCTCTTGGGCAATTATAATTTCGTAATCTAGATGGTCTATCTTTCCAGGAGTAAAGCTGGATCCTTCTAGCTCCTTTGCGGTTGGTAGAAAAGATAGAGTCGCGACGTTAGCCGTTGTACGATCAAATGGTAATGCAGGGCTAAAAATAAGATTCAGGTTTGTTCCACTCATCAATACACCTTCTCTCTCTATCTGTGTCTCCTGTTGAGTTGTTTCTTCACTTTCTGTTTTTTCTTGTCCTTCTGTTGTGCTGCCAGTATGATAGCTTGCAAATACTGTATCGGAATTAAGAATCAGTGCAAATGGAACTAGCAAACTGAATACTATCAATTTTGTACTGTTCGTAACCATTAATTAGAAATCATGACTCTAAAGGTTTGCGTCTTGTCTGAAAGTGGTGAAAATCGCAAATTACGTGATGCTTAAATAATTAGATAGTGTTTAGCAGACGAGCCCACAAATTGAAGCGCAAAAACGCGAGTTCTCTAAGCGACGCAGATTTGAGCGAGCTTAGAGTATTGCTTGACCGGTACATTAACAAGCCCACGGACAACCCTGTTACAGAGCACAGAAATGCCGGTCATGACATGTCACTGATGATTCACGGGGATGGTTTCATCTCGTGGCATCAGTATTTCATAGCAAAGATGGAGAATTGGTTGGTGACTAACGGAGGTCAAAAGTTCGTGCCTCTTCCCTACTGGAATCCGGCCAAATCAATACCTCCTCAACTCAACAAGAATAACACAAGCCCGAAAATTTCGTTGCCTGCAAATCTGCGTTCCTCGGCCGTAAAGGCGATAGCCAGCTACCAAGTCCTCAACAGCAGGTTACTTCCTTACCATGCAGATGTACATAATAATTCAGGCGGTCAGATGCCTGATCCTGAAAACTCTCCATCAGACCCAATTTTCTGGCCGTTTCACTCATACTTGGTAAGAATTTACGAAAAGTGGAGAAACTCATAAATCTTCAAAACAGAAATTGCAGGCGTCCGTCAGCAAGCAGGTAAGTACAATACACCGCCACATACCTGAGCACATGGAGTCCGGGATGATGGCAAGATTTTCCGTGAGCGAAAAAACATGAAACATGTTTTAATAACAATGAAGCCTACGGTGTATAAATGAAGGTAATCAGAAACATTCTTGCGGTTGAAAGGAAACCAAAGTACACCCTGTTGACATTTCTGATGTCGTTTGGTCTGTTCTCCGTATTCATATTAGTTAACAACATTTCGATGTTTTCGTCTGCGTTTGATGCGACACAAGATCTTTGGCTTATGACAAGTGTCTTTGCTAGGGCAGTCGAGATGATTTCAGAAGTTGGCGGCACGGTAGTGATTGCGTCTTCTGTTGCAGTGTCAGTACTTGGCGGTCTAAGCATTGCATTACTTGTCTATAAAATGAAAAATGTAAACCACAGTACAGGTGGTGGTTTGATAGGCTTTGGAGGTCTCTTTGGCGGAGCACTGTCTTCTACCTGTTCAGCCTGTTCCGCCACACTGATATCAATTCTTGGTATTGCCGGTGGACTGTCTGTATTCCCCTTCAAGGGTCTCGAGCTAAGTACAGCAAGTATTGCCGTCTTGATGGTATCGATCTACTTCACAGCAAAAACCCTTGACGGACAAAACGCCTGCAGCTTAAAAACGGAATCAAGAATTGACGTGGGTCAAAACTCGAGAGTGTGAACCAATTCCGTGTGACCAGAAGCAGATTGGTATTGATAATTTACGTTTGTAAAGTCCTGTATTAATATATCTCACATTCGAACCAGAATCATGTTCGGATTACTTAAGAAACACTGTCCCGTCTGTGGAATGGATGTTGATAAGGACTCTTCTGTCAAAAGGTTTGGAAAATATTTTTGCTCAACGGAACATGCAGAAAAGTTCGGCGAGACAAAGGCATCACGACAAGATGACGATTCACATTCTGGCGGTTGCTGTTAGATAGACATTTGATAGTAAGGTGATGTGAGATATCTAGTGAAAATTCTGGAAGATCTATTGGCATAACAAAGACTACGATCGTTTTTGGCGTCGTGTTATTGGTCTTGGGTTATTTCATAGGTAACACCATTCCAATTACGAGCAATAATGTCAAGCAGCAGCCCGGCATAGGCATAATAACGTCTACTGTCGGCCAAGATGACAAGTCCTCCACAGCCAAATTTGCTGGCAGTGTGAATTTTGAGGTTCCCACCATGGCAAAATTCAGAGGTTCCGAATCCGCAAAGCTGAATCTGGTAGAATTCGGAGATTACCAGTGCCCATTCTGTGAAAAATTTTTCAAGGAAACCGAACCAATTCTTGCAAAAGAATACATTGATGCTGGCAAGGTAAAATTCTACTTTCTTGATGTCTCAATAGTCGGCCCTGATTCAATAATTCTTGCACAGGCATCATGGTGTGCTGATGAACAAGACAAGTACTATGAATATCACGATTACGTATATGCAAATCAGGGACAGGAAAACTCTGGTTGGGGGACTCCTGATAAGGTAAAGAATCTTGTCAAGAACATTCCGGGAATGAATATGGAAAAATTCAACGAATGCCTTGACACTAAAAAATATGAATCACGGAGCCAACAACTAACACAATTTGCCAACCAGTTAGGCCTCACTGGCACACCGACTATGTTTGTTGGAAACTCGGATCTAGGATATACAAAGATTACAGGCGCACAACCGTACTCTGTATTCAAACAGGTAATTGAAAAATACTTGGAACTGGTCTAATCTCTTTTCTTTGGAGACCATCTCTTAAGTAGGAGTGAGCTTCCAGTCACCGAGACAGAGCTTGCAGCCATCGTGATTCCTGCAAGTGCGGGATAAAGCAGACCAAGTCCTGCAATCGGAACTAGTGCCGCATTATACACAAAGGCGTAAAACAGGTTCTGCTTTATTTTACCGATGGTTTTTTTGCTAATCTCAATTGCCGTGACTACGTCTCGGACATCATTTCTTATCAGAACAACTTTACCGGATTCAATTGCAATATCAGTACCGCTTCCAACCGCTATTCCCACATCTGCTTGAGTAAGAGCGGCGGCATCGTTGATACCATCTCCTGCCATGGCGACCTTTTTTCCTTCTCCTTGCAGCTTTTTTATGACATCTAACTTCTCAGAAGGTAGAACGTTTGCAAGCACTCGTTCTATGCCTATCGCCCTTGCCACAGTATTAGCAGTTCTTTGATTGTCTCCAGTCAGCATAAC
Organism: Candidatus Nitrosotenuis sp.; assembly: GCA_038869975.1. GTDB lineage: Archaea > Thermoproteota > Nitrososphaeria > Nitrososphaerales > Nitrosopumilaceae > Nitrosotenuis. The sequence continues at coordinate 22,514 of JAWCQC010000020.1, read as the reverse complement.
TACCTCGATTCCCTTTTCTTTTAGTGATTTTACAGCATCTTTTGCATGAGGTTTTGCTGTGTCAATAAGTCCAAGTATTCCGATGATCTGATTACCCAAAGCAACAAGTATAGTAGTCTTTCCTTCATCTTGCAATTTTGCGATTATTTCTTTGGCTTTTGAGTCATCAATCCCTCTTTCTGTGATGAATCCATGGTTTCCGACAAGAACTTTTTGGTTATCATGTACCACGTCAACTCCTCTCCCTGAGACTGAGACGAACTCGGTTGGGTCTTCAATCATCAAGTTCTGTTCTTGGGCGTTTTTAACAATTGACTTTGCTAGGGGGTGCTCGGAGTTTTTTTCTGCTATCGCAGCGATTTGGAGAATTTTGTTTTTAGTAATTCCACTAACAACTGGAACTATGTCAGTCACCTTTGGATTTCCCTCAGTCAAAGTTCCTGTTTTGTCAAATACTGCAACCTGGATCTTGCCGAGTGTTTCAAGCGCTTCTCCACTCTTGAATATTACTCCATTTTGTGCGCTTTTACTCATTCCTACCATTACGGCAGTAGGAGTGGCAAGACCAAGCGCACATGGGCAGGCTACCACCAAAACTGCCACAGCCGGAATTAGAGATGCTGCGAAGTGGTGTTCGCCATGGGTTGTAAAGATATACCATCCAAGAAAAGTTGCGAGTGACACACCAATAACTAGAAGTGCAAAATAGCCGGATATTTTGTCGACCATTCTTTGCATGGGGGGTTTTCTGCCCATTGCATCCTCAACTAGTTTTACAATTTGTGAAAGCACACTCTCACTTCCCACTTTGGTTGCTCTTATCACAAGAGCACCCTCTTTGTTGATGGTGCCTCCTATCACATAATCTTCTTGCTTTTTCTCAACCGGTATCGACTCGCCCGTGATCATTGATTCATCCACTGCTGAATGTCCTTCAATCACTATGCTATCGACAGGAATCTTCTCGCCCGGTCTCACCACCATGACATCATTCTGCCTAATTAGCTCGATCGGAATGTCGATTTCCTTTCCATCTTTTTTAACCCTGGCAGTTTTTGGTTGTAGCTCAAGCATCTTCTTGATGATTGATGACGCCTTTCCCTTTGTCTTGTTTTCAAGGTATTTTCCTAGCACAATGAATGTGATGACCACTGCGGCAGCATCATAGTAGATGTTGTGCCAGACAGGAGTTGGAAATGTGTTATATGCGCTGAATAGATACGCCGCAGTAGTACCAACTACAACAAGTGTGTCCATGTTCGCAGATTTCATTTTTGCAATCCTGAACGCTCCCACGTAAAACCTGCTGCCTGCAATAAACTGCACCACACTTGCACAAGTGAACATGATATATCCTGCTATGGCTGTTCCGGCCCACGGAACAAACGGTAGATATTCAGGATACGCAAAAAGCAGAATTGGAATGGTAAATGCAAGTCCAACTATGAATAATTTTTTGAGTTTTTTTGCTTCCACTTCCTCAGAAGATGCGGAAAGATCCTCACTTAGGATTTGATAACCGAGTTTGCTTATGAATTGCCTGATGTCTGAAAGCGAAAGTAATGCTTGATTGTACTCAACAATTGCCTGGCTATTGCCATAATTGACAGATGCATATTTTACTCCCTCAAGTTCTTGTAATCTTTTTTCCAAATTATCGGCATCACTTGAATCGGTAATGCCGCTTAGCTTCAATGTGAGTTTTTCATAAATGACTTTGTAGCCAACATCCTGTATTGCATCTTCGATCTTGTTCAAGTTAATGGAAGAAGGGTCAAACTCTAAAACCGCTTTTTCAGCAGCTAGATTAACCTCACATTTTTTGACTCCTGGAAGATCCATGACATAGTTTTGTATCGAGTTAACACATCCTGCACAGTGCATGCCACCTATCTTTATTGCAGTTCGCTTAGTCTGGACTTGTTCGGAACTCATCGGTTTTCCTACCATAGTTGTTATTTTATGTGCTACTTAACTCCCCATCTTTACAATTGTAAAGTAAATAACTAGGATGATCATAAAATACACGTAGCGATGCCTTTCAAATTAGACAAAATCGATACGGACATTCTGGAATCCCTACTGGCGGACGGCCGCAAGTCTTTTCGGCAGGTCTCAAGGGAGATCAAAGTCAGCACGCCCACCGTCAAAGCAAGATATCAGAGGCTTGTAAATATTGGTCTCATAAAGGCAGTATTGCCAGTAATTGATCTTGGAAAAATTGAAGACAAAACAGGCTTGAAGCTTGATAAAATACGCTCAAAGGTAATCAAAAACCATAACGTAAAGCTAAACAAAGATGCGGTCATAAAATTATCGTGCGATTACTGCAAGGGTCCGGTACATGGAAAACCAAGCATTCTCAAGTTTGCAAGCTTTGAGAGATTCTTTTGTTGCCCATCCTGTAAAACACTATACAAAGAAAAACACAGAGGCAGAATCCAAAGCCTTTCTGAAAAGCTCAAGTATATTTGATTTAGTTGAAAGTTAGCTGAGCTACGATTCTTTTCCACAGTGGTGGAAGTTTTCTGTTGTCATGTTCTAGATTCTCAATTGCGCTAGCAATTTCACTGGAGGATAATTTGTGGTTTGCATTCATATGTTCTATCAAACTTGTTAGCGGTCCTGTTTTTTGGCATCCCTCAACGGGGCAAAGCCTTTCCTTAATTGATTCGTCATAAGAAAATCCATATTTTTTTAAAATGTTGTCAATTAGATTCAGCCTGATCCTCCAGTCAGAATATCCCTTTTTCTTTTCAAGATAAGCCACGGCACAGTAATGTGTGGTTCCGCCTTTTTTCTCTATGAATTTCCATCCAGCATAATATGGAAAGTCCTCCTTCAATATTTTGGCCATTTCCTTAAAGGGTGAGATGTTTGTTCTAGTCAGCTGTGAGTTCATAAACCAGATGATCTTGGTCTTTGGAGATATATTAACAGAGGACTTTACAAACGTAAGATCGGTGTTTTATTTTTAACATCAAAAAGCGTAATCGGTCCCTCTGCAAGTCCTATCTTGTGTTCACAAACACGCATTTACAGAATGTACGAGTTGAGCTTCACGATACTATTTTTTACAAATGTAAAGTGGGATCGATAAATATGTCCATTCTGTTCCTAAATTGTGACAAAAAATCTCCAATTTTATTTTGGAGGAAAAATGATTTGAGAGTAGGAATAGCAAAGGGAATGGCAATTGCGGCTCTCATTCTAGTCCTTGTGTATGGTGGAGACATAATATTCTCAGTTTATTCTGAGAAAACATTTTTGCCAATGGACTCAAAAGCTAGAGGAATTTTCATAGGCAGCCCCGCAGCGGTCTTGCCGATCACGGCATTTTTCTTGATAAGAAAAATAAAATCAAGACTTATCGGTCTGCTGAATTTTGTCACCGGAATTCTGATGATGAGTGGTGCACTTGCGGCAGCTATACTAGTTGATCAGAGTATTTCAAATTTGGAATCTTTTGCACAAAACATAGCGGTATTTTTACCTGTTGTGGGTTTGGGAATGTTCATTGTAATTTTAGGCATAAGCAAACTAAACGACTAGTTGGACGGTCTCTCCTTTAGTATTGAAGTCAATTTAATTATGTTGCCGTCTCTGTTTACCTCTAACTCTATTTTATCGCCTATACTTTTGTTTTCAGAAAGATATGTTATCAGTTCTGTGATGTCTTTTATTTTATTCTCATCAACTGAAATTATGACATCGCCGTTCTTAATTTCCTGATTGATGTTGAAGGTGGCTTCGCGCAATCCGGCCTTTTCCGCAGGGCTATCTTTTACTACCGTTGTGACAAGAACTCCCTTGTAGTTCTTTGGAAGGTTTAATTTTTTGATGATATCGGAAGTTAAGCTTGTTCCAGCTATTCCAAGCCAAGGATGTTCATACTTGCCTTTCTCAATTAAAACGGGAACAATTTTTTTAACGGTATTTGAGGGGATGGCAAAACCGACTCCGGCAAACTCGCCTGTATTTGATTGAATTGCAGTGTTGATTCCTATGACTTCACCACGCAGATTCAACAAAGGACCTCCCGAATTGCCCGGATTTATAGCGGCATCTGTCTGTATCACATTTGGTATGGAAAAACCCTCTTCCTGATTTGGAAGAAGGCGGCCAATCTGACTCACGATTCCAGTAGTCATTGTTCCACTCAGCCCAAATGGATTTCCTATCGCAACGACCTGATCCCCAACTTCAATTCCAGATGAGTCACCTAAGGCAAGAGGGAGCATGGCCTCTTCAGAAAAGTCATCAATGATCTGTAAAACGGCAATATCGCTATAGGGGTCTGTTCCTGTAACGTTAGCAGAATAAGTGTTGCCATCTACAAATGTGACATCAACTGTCTTGGAACCCTTTATGACGTGATTGTTGGTGATTATCAGTCCCGAATCGGAATAGATGAATCCGGATCCTAGTTTTGTCGATTGTCTCTCAAAGGGATTCCCGTTTATTATGATGCGTGAGTCTATCTCCGATACCTTGCTTGTTATTTGGACGACAGAATTCTCTGTACGCTTAAAGAGTGAAGATAACGGAAGAATTTCATTAGAACTGGTTGTTTTGGTTGACGTAAGTGTCTGAGATTCTATTTTCTCCGGCTGCGTTTCAATAACCTTGGTCTCTTCGGCAAGACTTGTTGGGGCTCTTCCAAAATTTGTAAAAATGCCGACTAAAAGTAAAACTCCCAAGATCCCTATGGCTGCTAATTGTACTGTTTCCCGACTCTTCATTTACCACACCAATTTTTATGAAATCTTGTTTGGGACATTTTGCTATTTTTCTACTGGATTTCCAATCATGTTGCCCCACTCAGTCCAAGAACCATCATAGTTTCGAACCTGCGGATAGCCAAGAAGATATTTTAGAACAAACCACGAGTGTGATGAACGCTCACCGATTCTGCAATAACAGATTATCTCCTTGTCTGGTGTGATTCCCTTTGGCATATAGTTTTGTTTTAGCTCCTCTGCCGTCTTGAATGTGCCATCAGCATCGTTTACTGCAGTAGCCCATGGGATGTTTTGTGCGCCTGGGACATGGCCTCCTCTTTGTGCATGCTCCATTGGATATTCTGGCGGTGCAGTGATTTCTCCTGTAAATTCCTTTGGTGATCTTACATCAACCAGCCCTATTTCTTTTCTGTCTAGTGCTCGCTTGACATCAAACAGATATGCTCTAAGTCCTTCGTCTGGTGGCTGTGCAACATAATTTGTTGGTGAGATTTTTGGTTCATCAGTTGTATACGATCTTTTTTCAAGTTCCCACTTTTTTCTTCCACCATTCATGATTTTGACATTTTTGTGTCCATAATACTTGAAAACCCAGAACGCAAATGCTGCAAACCAGTTGTTAAAGTCTCCATAAAGAACGACTTCACTGTTTTCTCTGATTCCGTTTCTGGACATTAATACCTCAAATTGTTTTTTATCGATAATGTCTCTGGTGATCGGATCATTGATGTCGCGTTTCCACCAAATCAGGCTTGCTCCAGAAATGTGGCCCTTTCTATAACCATTTTCTGGATCATAGTCTACCTCTACCAGTTTTAGATTATCATTGGGTGGATTTTTCGATACGAAATCGGTATCTACTAAGACTTCGGGGTGTGCATAAGTCATATCAGCTTGTGAAATTGTGAGATATATTAATACAGAACTTTACAAATGTAATATCTTGTATTTTGATTTCACTTAAATTAGCGAAAGTCTTTTTTAATTTGCAATTTTTCAGAGTTATTTAGTTTGGAATTAATGTAAGCAAACCAAACAATTACAATCGACAATAACAATGAGATCGTTACATATGTACTAGTGGTAATTGTGGTGCTGAATTTTGCAACCGCCTCTTTCTCATCGATTTCAAGGGGCTTGTTGGTAATCGGATTGATTAGGTGCTCAACTGGAGCAAACTGGTCTGTTAAAACATAAACATCGTCCACTTTCATCTGCGAGCCGACATAGTTCTCAAGAAATCTATCACGATATGCAACGTCTGTGTTTCTTTCAAATGCGGAATCAAGATCGATGTTTGAGCGAGAGGTAACAAACATGATGTTCTGCAGCGAGACGGAATCGTATCCCTTTGTTTTAAACACGTAAATGGTGGGAAAGACCTGATTCATGGTTTTATACACGGATCTCATCAAGGTGGATGTATCTCCTTCCGTCGTACCTATAAGATTTGATATGATGACACCATCCGGCTCCAGTCTGTTCTTTAGGAGTTCGAAATATTCTAAGGTCATAAGATGAAAAGGCACGTAATATTTTGAGAAGGCATCTAAGACGATCACATCGTACTTTTCATCAGTGTTTGCAAGAAAGATTCTGGCGTCTTCGTTGAAAATTCTAAGATTCGGATTCTCATTTACGTTAAAGTAGGTCTTGGCAGCACTGATTATGTCGGGATCTATTTCCACCACATCTATCTGTGCATCTGGGTAATTTGCAAGAAAGTTTTTTGGTCCTGAAAAACCCCCTCCGCCAATAAAAAGAACCTTCTGAAAACTCGGATTAAAGATTTCGCCGAGGTGGAAATATTTTGTGTATTCCACCACCAGTTGATCTGGCTGATTCAGATCCATCCTACTGTGTAGCATGCCATTTAGGTACATCGTTCTCATTTGTTTGGATTCTATAACGTCAAGGTGGCTGTATGGCGTCTCTTTTTCATAGACGAGCGTCCCGGAATGTGTAATTGCTCCTCCAACGACTGACGTAGGAAGAAACACAAGAATTCCAACAAACACTACTAGCAGCTTTGGGAGCTTGGACAAACCCACAAGTGACACTAGCAGTAGAGAAACGCCCAAAGAAAAGATGATCTGGTTCACCTCAAAAAATGGTATCAAGCCAAAGACTGCAAGAAAGGTTCCAGCAATGCTTCCGGCAGTTGATAAAAAATACAGATTACCAGTTACGCTGCCTACTCGGCTCAGCGCCGTTGCACCAAGTTTTACTGAATATGGAGAAATTATGCCTAGCAGGAAAGCTGGAATTGTAAGAAGCGTGAATGTGCTCAAAAGTACCCTCAAAGAATTCAGTGAAATGGGGTCGTAAAGTTCCATGACAAGTGGTGCAACATATGGTATGAACACCACGTAAAGGCCTGCAGAAAAGATTATTGAGCTGAACTTGAACATGGTGGGATTTTTGTCTGCAATTCTTCCACCGTAAAAATATCCCAAACTCAGCCCAGTAAGAATGACGCCGATTAAACTTCCCCAGGTGTACGTAGTGCTACCAAAAACTGGAGTGAGTATGCGACTTGAGACGATCTCAAGTGCCATTACCGCAGCACCGCAAACAAATACTAGGAATGCAAGATGCCAAAATTTCACCGTGAGGCGATTTGATTCCAATTCCATTTACTTACATCGTAAGAGGTAGTCTGATATTTTATTATTATGAAACAAGTAGAACTTTACAATTGTAAATTACTATCTTTATCTAAGAGTATCATGTTTTGTACGATATGAACAAGGACCCCGTGTGCAAGATGGAACTACCTGATAATTCAACCTCCGTATCATCACAATTTGAAGGCAAGACGTACTACTTTTGTTGTCCGTCATGCAAGATGATGTTTGAAAAAAACCCGCAGAAGTTCAAATAGATGCGTCAGATCAAGGCATGATGACAGTTAGAACAGACCTGTGCAGAAAATGCGGTACTGAAATGGAAGCCTACGAATCATGTGAGCTTTGTAATATAACCTTGAAGTTCATCTGTCCAAGATGCGGAAACATTACAGACGATCTGCTGCACTACCACAGCATACGATGAAACCTTCTTTACGTTTGTATTCTTACATTTGTAAAGTACTGTTGTTAAATATGCTCCAAACTGATATTGACCATGCCCATAAAACTGGACGCAATCGATACTGCTATCCTTAACGCATTGTCAAAAGACGGTCGCAAATCATTTCGCCAGATTGCAAGGGAAATAGGTGCAAGCACACCAACGGTAAAGCTCAGGTATGAACGTCTTGTTAGCACAGGCCTGATAAAATCCATTGCGCCTGTTCTGGATCTTAGTAAAATAACGAAAACGGCTAAAGATAAACTTGATGAGAATGTCACAAAAACAAAACCAAGTCATCTTGACCTTAAGGGGGAAATCACAATTAACGTTGACTGCGAGTACTGCAAGGCGCAAATTGCCGGAAAACCCCTCACTTTAAAAATACTGGAACAGGAGAGATTTTTCTGCTGTACTTCATGTCGTTCTCTTTACAAGGAGAAGTATCGTGGCAGGATAGACGCATTACTATCAAAAGAAGCGCCAGATAATGTCTGAGTGAATAGAAATCTTACATTTGTAAATTACTGTTGTTATAAATCGCAAACATCAATGATAAAATAACTTGAAAATAAAAATCAAAACTTATTTTGAGAATTTTTCTTATATAAAATTTGACAGGTACAACACATCACTATCTAAAATCACACACATACAAGGTGTTCGTCACCTTATGGTGGGGTCGGTAGCATTAGTCTTGGTTTATCTGTTTTGGCTAGGCCATTATGAATGGCAAATAGATATGAGGATGTGGAAAGCATTCGGAGATGTCGGGTATCTTTTTCTTTCTTTTTCGCTGATAATAGGACCTTTAAGTAAATTATTCAACACAACAAAATTTCTGATCCCTTGGAGACGTGAAATCGGGATTTGGTCTGCAGTTTTGGTAGGTGTACATGGCATCTTGATTGCAGAGGGGTGGATAAAATGGGATATTGTAAAATTCTTCGGTTATGAGTTCATACCACAACTTGGACGGCTTGCTAGGTTGGAACCTGGACTTGGATTAGCTAATCTGATTGGTCTGGTGGCATTTTTGTGGGTTGTGGTTCTTGCAATTACATCATCTAATAAAGCTATGAAATTTCTGGGTACACAATCTTGGAAATGGCTTCATACCGGATCCTATACTGTGTTTTACTTGGCATCAATACATACCTCATATTTTCTTTTTATCCATTATACAGAATCTTTTCACCGCCAAATTGCACCTCAAAGTATTTTCATAATGCCATTTATCGCGTGTGCCTCTACCGTGTTGATTTTACAGTTTTCAGCCTACATTAAAACAATAAAGATGAAAAAACAACACTTAGAGAATGAATAAGATACAAAAACTGTTCGCTTTTCATGACAATATGGCATAATGTCCATTAGGAAGAAATCTTACATTTGTAAGGTACCATCCTTATACATGTGTATATTGTCAGATGTGGCAATGCGAAACAACAAGTATTGCATTGTAGTGGCAATAACCGCAATTTTTGTAGGAATTATAACGACTCCCATCGCATCCAGTGGGCAAGAAAATTCCAATGATTTTTCTGCATACGCTCAATCAATGGATCATTCTGGCATGTCCATGAAAAAAGATTCCTCAAAAACTGAAATGAAAGACTCGATGAAAAAAGAAGACAAAACAAAGATGTCGTCTAAATCTACTGCTACAAAAGAAGGCTATAAACTTGCATCTAAAACTGTCACTTCAACCAAAGATCCTGGGGTTGGACACGAAACCCACCAGCTTGCAATAATCTTGCCTCCAAGCAACAAGGTCTACCACGGAATTCTGACATATTCTGCATCAGAACCTGTCCAACTAGTATCACTAACTGGCCCATTAAAAGCAGGAGAGGATAAAGGACAACCTGTATGGTCTGATGGCAAAAACAAATTTGCCTTGACATTTATAGATCCGATAACTTCTGCAGGAAGCTGGCAATTCTCAGGTAATGCTCTGGCAATCCATACAAAAAACAAGGATCCGTTCACAGTCAGTTACTCTGTTGCATATAAGGAATCTGCGAAAACAGATCTCACCGCGTCCAAAACTGTCACTTCAACCAAAGATCCTGGAGTTGGACACGAAACCCACCAGCTTGCAATAATCTTGCCTCCAAGCAACAAGGTCTACCACGGAATTCTGACATATTCTGCATCCGAGAGTATTCAGCTTGTATCACTAACTGGCCCATTAAAAGCAGGAGAGGATAAAGGACAACCTACTTGGACGCCAGATGGAAAAACCAAATTTGCCCTAACTCTTATAGATCCGGGGAATTCTGCTGGAAGTTGGAAGTTTTCTGGCAATGCAATTGCAGTCCATACAAGAAATGCAGATCCGTTCACAGTCAGCTATTCACTGGTTGCCGCAAACTAACTCTTTTTTTCTGAACAGAAATCTTACATTTGTAAATTACTGTTGTTATATAGGTGCACTATCTTGATTATCTGAGTTGTCAAAGGCAACCAAAGAATTTGACGTAAATGACAAGATAAACGCTTCAACAGATCATATTTTTCAAAATAACAAAAATGATCATTTATCTATACACGACCACAGCTCTGAGGAAAATCTGGTGCTTGACAAAGACAGTGGCGAAATAATTTGCAAGATGTGCGGAAGAGTGATAACGAGTAATGAGTTAGCACCAGAACAAAATGTTCGTGGATTCGAACTAGACAATTTCAAAGCACCGTCATCTAAAATGTATGATAAAGGCCTGTCTACAGCTATGGATTCAGCTCACAAAGATTATGTGGGAAGAAATCTGACATCTGACGTAAAAATGAGATTTAACAGATTGCGCCTTTTGGACAATCGCATCAAATCGCAATCGACTAGTGCTACTGTGAAATCATTTCTCTTACTTGATGGAGTTAAAGCGAAACTTGCAATCCCTGATCACACTACAGAAAAGGCAGCTTATCTTTTTAGAAAAGTAATAGTAAACTATCCAAGACAAGCAAGGAGCTATGCCTCAATGATGCTTGCATCGCTTTATGCAGCATGTAAACTCACAAACACCCCTCGAACCATGCAAGAAATATCTACTGCGTCGGACGTAAAAAAACGACTAATATTGCGTGACTATCGTGTCTTGACTGAATCGTTAGATCTAAGCTTTGAGCCCTACAAGCCGTCAGAATTTGTTGCGAGAATATGTACTGGTCTTGGTTTGACGGAAAAGACTAGTCGACAGGCACTTTCCATACTAGCAAGAGCAAAACAGGATATCTTTTATGGAAGAAATCCAATTGCTTTGGCTGCGGCAGCAGTTTACATTTCGTGTAAACATAACACTGAGCGAATAAACCAGTGGAAGATAGCAAGTTTGGTGGGGATTAGTAATGTCTCATTAAGGAACATGTATGTCCTGTTGAAGGGTAATATGGCATGAAGTTAAAAATCGCATTTATCATAACCGGAATCTCGATAGTCTTGCTGTTGATCTACGGCGCTGACGCAATCTGGAGCATAGGAAAGCCTCATGGGTTTCTACCACTTGATGTAAGAACGAGAGGGGTTGTCCTTGGCTTTCCATCTGTAATTTTGCCTGCAATAGCTTACGCAATAACAAGAGGCCTCCCCTCAAGAACCCTCGGGGTCATGATTGCAATTGCGGGCGTGTTGATGTTTAGTGGTTCTGCAGCTTTCTTGACACTTCAGGATCCAAGCCAGATGACAGATTCAAATCAGCTGAGAAGTGCGGTTTCATCGCTTGCAGTCATAATTGCAGGCATTATTATTTCAGTTTTAGGTGCCCTCAAAATCAGAAAATCATAATTATTTTAGATCTTTTATGGCGGACATCAGAACATTAGCAATAATCTCTGTAGCAGTTGTCGCGGCTGCCGTCATAATTTACATCATAAACAACCAAGCTGATGACAGAACTGAATCACAACCGAAAATTCAAAGTAGCAACGAGAAATACCACCAGGCCAAAGTGGATGTGAACGGATTTGAGATCATGGCAGATATTGCATTTACTGAAGAGCAGCGAGAAAAAGGCCTCTCGATAAAAGACACACTAAATGAAGATGAAGGAATGCTTTTCATATTTCAACAGGAAAGCAGATATAATTTTTGGATGAATGGCATGAAATTTCCAATAGATATTTTGTGGCTTGATGCTGCAGGCAAGGTAGTGCATATTGAATCGAACTTGCAGCCATGTGCATCAGCTAACGATTGTGCGGACTACGCCCCAGCTAAAAACGCGTTGTACGTGCTTGAAGTTGCGGCAGGATTTGCAGAACGCCATAACGTACAGATTGGAACAGACATTGATTTTCAATTGATCAGGTAAATCCGGGAGATTCTGATTGTTTTATCTAGTCGAATTTCCACAGTTTAGGTATGGAAATAAGATGTGCAGATTGCGGTTGTTTGCCTGAAGAGTGTAGGAAAAGCCCATCTCCTCTAGACTGTCCAAGATGTACCAAAGAGAAATGTTGTTGTTGGCATGCAATTCATTTGTAAATTTTTATCATTACTGACAAATGATATTTAGTGCATTGATGAAAATGGGTGCGGCGCTGTCACCACAGCAAGTGCCATCGCAACTACAAAGACTATTTTTCTTCTTTTAGATAATGGCGATATGTCATCAAGCGGTCTTACATCAAATCTCCTCATACTAAACGACAACACATAAAGTGCCATGAACCAATACCCAAGGCCAAACAATATCGCAACTCCAATGTAAGTTGTTACCCTGTGCCATTTTCTTCCGAGTGCAGCCCTTGCTATGTGGCCACCATCAAGCTGCCACGCTGGAAGCAGGTTCAAAAATGTAATCAAAAAGCCAAGCCATGCCGCATAAAGCACGGGGGACATGAGCATCTCCATTCCTTCTGTCGTTCTGCCTGTAAGTGTGATTATTCCACTCATCAATAAGCTTGGGTGGACCTGAACAAAATCCGATTTTGAAAAGAGCGCTTGGGCTTCATTTACTGGCACTATTGGGGAAACGTACGCACCAAAAGCTGTAACGACCATAGCTACAAGCAGGCCAGCGATCGGACCTGCAAACCCAACATCAAATAAAATATCTCGATTTTTCATAAAGCCTCTTTGCATGATTACTGCACCAAACGTTGGAATACCAAACACCGGAATTCCTGGAATAAAATAGGGCCAAGTAGCACGTATCTTGTGTTTTCTCAAAGCTATGATATGTCCTAGTTCGTGGATTCCAAGTATTCCAATCAGTGATGCTGTATACAGTACTGCAACCTGCAGGGGATCCCCAATTGGAATTATCGTGTTTGCATATACCGTACGAAAATATCCATCGATCATCACAAACGCAACAGTTACTGCAAAAAGTATTCTTGGGATCCAGATCCTCGAAGGTTTTGGTGGTTGAAATCTTGCAACCAAAATGAACAATCTTCCATCAAATCTTTCAAGCCTTGCCGCAAGATTCAACGGCTCGAGTTTCTGAATTAATGTAACAAATTTTTCTTTGAAACCTTCCTCGTCTATCTCAAATTGAAGCGCGTCAAGATTCTGCTTCATGTCTCTTACTGTAAAAATCGACGACACGATAGAAACAGCATCTTGTGATGGGGTTTCAGGACTACTCAAGTTCACGCCCCCTTAGAATGAGGCAAAATCGTATCAACGTGTTTTCTCCAAGAGGATTTGCATTTCTTTTTGGGATTCTTTACGTTCAGCTGCGGTAAAAGATTTTTTCTCGTCTATTTTAAATCGCTTTAGGAAATACGAGTTTCCAATTACCGATATAGAGCTAAACGCCATTGCTGCCGCTGCAATGATTGGACTGAGAAGCCCGATAGCTGCTATCGGAATAGCAGCTGTGTTGTAGATCAAAGCCCAAAACAGGTTCTGTTTTATTTTCTTCATGGTGGCTCGGGCAAGTCTTACGGCTCGCGCAACATCCATGATGTCGTCTTTGATTAGTATGATTCCACCGGTTTCTTTTGCAATGTCAGAGCCGCTCCCAATCGCAATACCGATGTCTGACTGAGCCAGCGCTGGCGCATCGTTGATCCCGTCGCCTACCATTGCAACCACTTTTTTCTCAGCTTGTAGTTTTTTGATTACATCTGCCTTTTCTGCAGGAAGAACATTTGCAATCACCTTGTCGATTCCAACATTTTTTGCAACAGCTTTGGCAGTTTTTTCGTTGTCGCCTGTAAGCATTACCGTCTCTATTCTAAGCAATTTTAGAGATTCTATGGCAGATCTTGAGGATTCCTTGAGTGTATCTGCAACTGCAACTAGGCCTGCAATGATTTGATCAACTGCAACAATCATCACAGTTTTTCCTTCCGATTCGAGGGATTCCATTTTCTGCTCTATGTGGTCAGTTGGTATGCCGAATTTGCGCAACAGTTTTCTGTTTCCAAAAAGAACCTGTTTTCCATTTACTTGCGCCTTTACACCCATTCCAGAAACTGCCTCAAAGTTTTGCGGGTTTTTGATTGGAATGTTTTTCATTGTGGCATCCCTTAGGATTGCTTGGGCAAGTGGGTGCTCAGAGCCGATCTCAACACTTGATGCATATTCAATAATTTGATTTTCGCCAAACGAATCAAAAGCAACAATGTCTGTAACTGACGGTTCTCCCTTTGTAAGAGTGCCAGTCTTGTCAAATACTATGGTGGTGATTTTTTGTGATCTTTCCAGGTATTCTGCACCACGAATCAAAATGCCTGCTTCGGCACCCTTTCCAACACCCACCATCAGGGCAGCAGGTGTTGCTATTCCCAAAGCGCAAGGGCACGAAATTATCAGAACTGCTATAAAGGCAAGCAACCCAGTCACAAAGCTTCCAAATACAAAAAACCAGACCACAAAAGTGGCTACAGCCACAAGCACTACTGCTGGCACAAACTTGGCAGATATTGAATCTGCAAGTCTCTGGATCTTTGTGCTTGAGGATTGCGCTTGCTCTACAATGTGTGCTATTTGGGATAGTGTGGTGTCTTTGCCGACCTTTGTTGCTTTTATTTTTAACAACCCTTGTTTGTTCATAGTGGCACCTATCACACTGTCTCCTTCCTTTTTGTCAACTGGCATGCTCTCACCTGTGATCATCTTTTCATCAACACTTGATGCTCCTTCAATTACAGTTCCGTCGGTTGGAATCTTTTCGCCTGGCCTGATTAGCAGGATATCTCCTACCTGTACCTGTATTGCTGGGATCTCGACTTCGCTGTCATCTTTGAGAAGTGTTGCCATGGTGGGCCTAAGATCCAGGAGCTTTCTTACTGCAGCTGAGCCTTTTTTCTTGATTGCCTCCTCCATGAATTTTCCAAGCAAGACGAATGCGATTATGACTGCTGATACCTCAAAGTACACATCACGTTCTTTTACCGGGAGGACATCAGGAAGGAACACGACTATTGTGCTGTAGATATAGGCAACCAACGTACCAACAGAAATTAAAAGATCCATGTTTGCAGTTTTCCTCTTTACTCCCTCGTAAGCTCCCACGTAGAATGTCCAACCGCCAATTAGCTGAATTGGAGTAACTATAATGAAAAGAAGCAAACCCCACGTAAGAAATGGAATCTCGGGGATTGGAACCCATGTTACCGCTACGGCTCCAAATGCAAGACCGAGGTACAGCCCTGCTCTGAGTATTGCCAAGACAAGTGCTCCTGATGCTGCAACATACATTCTTTTTTTGAGACTGGCTAGCTCCTTTTCGGGGTTTTCGAACGTTTTTTGGCATGTAGGGCTGCAAAAGAAGAATCGTTTTCCGCCAATCTCGGAGCTCAGAGCGGTTTTCTCATCGATTATCATTCCACAAACAGGGTCTTTTGCCATTGTAGCAAAATTGGAATTTGTTGTTTTTAAACAAAGGTGTAAAAAACTAGCTTTGATAATGATGGCAGCCTTACGTTTGTAAAATTACAAATAGAAACCTCATATCGAGATTATCAAACTTGATTTTCGTAAATCGGATTTAATACATAAAAACTCTAATTGTCGCCATGTTGGAAAAATACTGCCTAATTTGTGGAGTTGAAGTAAAGAAAGAATCAGCAATCAAAAGATTTGGAAAATACTTCTGCAACGAACAACATGCACAACAATACGTCGAAAAAAGACAGATAGAGGAAAGCAGATCATCGGAAAGACGACGTTCGCCTGGGTTCAGTTGTTGAGAAATTTAAAGGCAAATAAATTTCAGAATCGAAAACGACTAAAATTATTACATATGTTTTAGATGAATTTTCACAACTGAGAATAATGATTTCTATTAAAATAGTTAATGCTGTAACTGGCTATTGATGAAAATAAAGCGAATTTTGGTTCCTCTCGATGGTTCTGAGAATTCGTTTCGTTCTTTGAAATATGCATTAGACATAGCTTCACAATGTGGTGCGTCTGTAATCGCTTTACACGTATTTACTGATATGAGTCTCTTTACTGCAGTACATGCAATAATAATTCATGAGGACAAATGGGAGAGTACCGTCAGTGATTTTATGAAAAAGGCCAAGAAAATAGCAGAAAAAACCAACGTTCCTTTTGAGGAAATTGTCATAGGCGGAAATAATGCAGGTTATGATATTGTAACTTTTGCAGACAGTAAAAGTGCTGAGATTGATCTGATCGTGATTGGACGAAGAGGACTTAGCTTCCCAAAGGAAATAATTCTGGGAAGTACGACTAACTTTGTTCTACATAAATCAAAAATTCCCGTATTGGTAACAAGATGACAAAACTTGTTATCGATGGCAAGTACTAGAATTAATTGATCAGGGGATGTGTCACCCAATGATTTTCATATTTGAGAATCGTCTTTTAATTTTAAATTAATTGCTAGTTACCAAAAAATAATGTCTTCACAAGTTGAAATAAAGTATGATCAATTTTGCTCAGATCTGGAAAAAACTCTACGTAACATCGATGTAAATTTTGCTCTAAGATTGATGTATCTAGAAAGAAAAACTCCCTTATCATACATCCCATCTGTCAAAGATCCTCACGTAGTTTTGACCATAAAATACAAACCCCAAACAAAAATGGACGAAAAAAAGTATGAGCTACGATCAAAATTTGGATTTGAGGTTGATTCATCTGGGGATCCAACAGAAATCATCTGTTTGGGTTACATGAATTTGGGTAAGGTGATCGAAGTGTCTTCAGACCCTCACATTGTAAGCATAAAGGGAAAAGCAAGCCCAACCATTGTGTAATTTCGTTTTAATGAAATACAAATCATGACCAACAAAAGTCGCAAAATTATTTTTAAGTAAAACTGGTTGTAAAAATACTTCTAAAATTATTGATGGATGCAAAAAGGAGAGGTATGGATGAAGAAAATCATGGCATAAATAATTTTCTAACAACTAATGATTTTTGACTCTCATTTGGCAGTGAAGTTTTAGGTCATCTTTTTTGCATTTTGGTTACATTCAAAATTGAAAATCTTAAATCAGTTTAAATCAATTTTTGTTTTATAGAAAAATGTAAACAGTTGGCAAAAACAAAAAAATCCAATTTGTTATATGTTGGACTCTCCCTTATTGCAGGAATTATAATAGTGGCTTCAGGATTTGTGCTGTCAGTATGGCATTTTGCCGTGTTTCCTCATTTTGATTTAATGATGGGGCCATCGACACTTACTGGACAAAGTAGTATGATTACGTCCTCCGCAATAATAATTACTGGTGCAATAATCATAGCGATGGCAGTTGTAATGTACAAACAGCCAAATCAATCCAGTATCTGGGGTCTTGTCACATTATTTTTTTCCGCATTGAGCATCTTGGAAATGGGTGGTTTTATTATCGGCGGCATTATTGGAATCGTTGGAAGTTCATTAGCAATCAGCGATAGGAAAAAAATCATGCACGATGTTAGAAAATAAGATTTTGTAATTTTAATAAAGATAACTTCATGATCCGATCAGTTGTTTGGTTGAGTAGTTAAATCAGTTCAATACTACATGGATCAGCATAGGAAATTTACCTGAGTAATTTAGAGAACCATATCACGTATGATACTATGTCTTTTTCTCGAATCTAATTATTTGATTTTTACTATAAACTAGTTTATCAAAACCATCTGGTATTGGATTTGCACAGATGCCGCATTTTGGTAAAATTATTTCTGCATCGTAATCAACTTCGCCTATGCATTTGTTGCAACTGCTACATCGTATTACTTTGGTATCATAAATATTCAAGCTGATGTCGCCAGTTTTCCGACTTTTTGAGATCTGAACCTATTGCCTATTTTCATAATCTCCTCTATTACCTCAATGTGATCCATATCTCTGTTCATTATTACCAATATGGTGTAGGAAGTAACAGGAATCGAAACAAATTTTGATCTCTCTCTTTCTATCACAGCGTAGTTAATGGGTCCAAATTCATCATCAAAATCACATTGCATGGAATTTTGCAACCTAACGCACATACAAAACATCTCTTTTTTGTTCGCATCAAGTGGAATGTCTTGTTTATAGACAGAATCCTCCAATCTACCATGTTTATTTATTATCCCGATATAATCGACTTGAAAATTTTCAATTAGTTTATTTTGTAAAACAGAAATTGAGAGCATTATGCAGTAACCGCAAGATAACAGTTAAGCATTATGTCGAATTTCAGAGATGATAATAATAAATCAATGTGTCAGTAATTTACAATTGTAAAATTACAAATAGAAATCTCCGTGAGGTTATCAAACTTGATTTTCGTATATGTTGTTTAAATTTAAATTAGTTCATAACGTTGCATGATGGAAAAATACTGTCTAATTTGTGGAGTTGAAGTAAAGAAAGAATCAGCAATCAAAAGATTTGGAAAATACTTCTGCAACGAACAACATGCACAACAATACGTCGAAAAAAGACAGATAGAGGAAAGCAGATCATCTGAAAGACGACGTTCGCCTGGGTTCAGTTGTTGAGAAGTTGAAAAGCAGAGAAGCGCACGACCGTGCAACAATACAAGAGGCGCTATCAATAACAGCAGGATTATTCATGACTGTCGGTGGAATTACCTCTCTTTTGATGACTGGGTGGTACCAATCGATGCCAAGTGGGCAATTCATGAAAGATGCAATGATGTATAGCTGGTGGCAAACGGTAATGCCTCAGACGTATCTTTCAGTTATGTGGGCAATGGCGCTAGTGTCTCTATTGGCTGGATTAACAGTGATTTTTGGCGCTTACAAGATTCACAAAGAGTCTGAAAAAATCAGGCAGTGGGGATTTGTGATTTTGATAGCATCAATAGTAGGAATATTCTGTGCTAGCGGATTTGGATTAGGAGGGGCCATACTTGGAATAATTGCTGGCGCATCATCCTTACGAAAGGAGGCAAGAAAGCATTCATGAAAGGCACAGCTAGGTTTTCAGTTTTTCTTGTTTCGACTTTGATGTTTTCAATGGCGGTGATATATTTTCTTGCAGCGTACTCTGAATTCAATGAGGATGTCTCAGAGCATGGAGCACAAATTGAAATTATTCTTTTCTTGGTAGTGGGATTAACTCACTTGCCGTTGGGAGCATGGATGTTGACAAACAAACTAAACAGCAGGGCGCCATATGTCATATCAATAATAATTTCAGTGGTTTTAATTGGACTTTATGCAGTAGCCAGAACCACAAGTCTGCCAATTGTTGGTTTGGAGAGCAGTACAGGAATAATTGACATAGTAAGCAAAGTTCTACAGGTTGGAATAATTGTTGTCTCTGTATTGCTATTGCCAGAACTAAAAAAGAATCAGAGATACGAAATACATGGGATTGATAACAAATGACATCATTGTTTAGAGAGATAACACGTCGAGCGTGTAATGCATCTTTAAAAAAGAATCATCTCAACGGTACTTTAAGCGTCATTATAGTTTTTACAGTTGTCGTTTTTATGAGTTGGAATGGTGCTGGCGCATGGGCCCAAACCACGATGGATGAGATGAACTCTCCAGTACACAACCAACCAGTCGAACTCTCAAACGGCAGTATATTTCAACTTGAGGCAAAACCCATTGCAAAGAGCATAGATGGAAAAATGGTCCACATGTATAGTTACAACGGACAAATACCTGGACCGATGCTAAAGGTAAAACAGGGGAGCAGTGTGTACGTCAACTTTACAAATAATATCGATATGGATACGGCAGTTCACTGGCACGGTCTGAGATTGGAAAACAAGTACGATGGTGTCCCAGGTGTCACACAGACGGCGGTAAAGCCGGGAGAAAGCTTTCTTTACAAACTCGACTTTCCTGATGAGGGAATTTACTGGTATCATCCACACCTAAGAGAAGATAAACAGCAGGAGATGGGGCTGTACGGAAGTATTTTCGTTGAGCCAAAAGACAAAAATTATTTTAATCCTGTAGATGATGAGATCTTTTTGTTTCTTGATGATATCAGAATGGTAAATGACGATCTTGACAAATTTGGCAAAGACGGAGCCGAATTTGCCTTGATGGGAAGGTTTGGGAACGTAATGCTTGTCAACGGTGAAACAAACTATCAAGTTACTGTAAGGGGAGAAACGGCGAGATTTTATCTGACAGATTCATCGAATACGAGAACTTTCAACTTTTCGATAGGTGACCACAAGATGAAACTAGTGGGAGGAGATTCGGGCAAATATGAAAGAGAGTCACTAGTTGATTCTATTACAATATCTCCAGGTGAGCGGTATATAGTAGAAGTCATGTTTTCAGAACCTGGCGAGTACAAGTTGCTCCACAAAACTCCCACAAAAACATACGAACTCGGTACAGTGAAGGTTACAGGATCTGCCCCCACACCTCAAGAATTTTCCGACTTTTTCACTCCTCTAAAAGAAAATACAGACATCATTTCGAGTATCGACCCATTCAGAAAACACTTTGATGCAAAACCCGACTATGAACTAGATCTTACTGTTAAAATGTTGAGTGATGAAGATTCGGGCATGGAAGGCATGGACATGAATGGAATGAATATGGAAGAAACAACCGGAGAGAACGCAGCAAAACCCATTGAACCGATTGAATGGGAAGAAGGAGAAGGAAAGCAAATGAATAGTGAGTCAACCAGCGAAAATACAAAATGGATAATCATGGACAAACTGACAGGAAAAGAAAGTCCTAACTATAAGGTTAAAGTTGGCGATGTAAAGAAGATCAGGATTTTTAATGATCCGAGCTCTGCTCATCCAATGCAACATCCAATTCATTTGCATGGAGCCCGTTTTCTGGTACTAAATGTGGATGGAACCCCAAATGACAATCTTGTTTGGAAGGACGTGGTACTTGTTCCAACAGGAAGTACTGTTGATATCTTGGTGCAGTTCACCGAACCCGGGGAATGGGTGGCTCACTGCCACATAGCAGAACACTTGGAGGCTGGAATGATGTTTTCATTTACTGTGAATCCTTCAAGCTTGATCAGTCCGGATACAACACTATTGTCTCCACTTAAGCAGTTCAAATCAGGAGTTGCCGCTGACGACGTCGTATGTAAGGAAGGTCTTCAATTGTTGGTAAAAAACGTGGGCGGCTCACCCGCATGTGTAAAACCAACAAGTGTTTCAAGACTCATAGCACAAGGCTGGGCTATGGGAATGAAATTACATTAATGATATAACGGTTGTTGCCATTCTACGTATGATTCAGATACAATTTAGATTGATCCTCAAAGATGATAATCTTATTTTGATTTTAAATAATTGGCATCTGTAGTGATTACGGCGATTCAATTGTCTGAAACCAAACACATCAAACGTAGTGATGCTCCATTCGGCCTGTCTCTTGCGGCAGGCGTTCTGATATTATTAGGCGGCATTTCTGTCTGGCTTTTACATTCATTTTATCCGCAAATGGGAACGATGATGGGTGGATTCGGTTTTGCCTACGCACAAGGTAGTGCAATATTTGGTGTGGTTAGTGGCGCAGTAATCCTCTTTGGTGCTGTGATGATGTATTATAAGCCGGCTGAGGGTCGTATTTGGGGCATCCTCGTATTGACAATGTCCGCGATAAGCTTACTTGGAATGGGAGGCTTTTGGATAGGAGCAATACTTGGAATAATCGGCGGGGCTTTGGCACTAAAACAATAGAATTAGTTTTTTCATCTGAAAAAGATCAACAGAAAATTAGATTATGCAAAGCTAAGTTGTGTCGTCCTGGCAAGAGATTCCTCGGCTGAATAAGATTAATTTTTTCTTAGGGGGATCTTCTTTAGGAAATCCGCTATTATGTCGAATTCTGGCATGCTCCCAAAACTTGATTTCATGTCAGCCACCTCATACCCATCTGACGGTGGAAGAATATGGTGGCCAAGTTCTTTTAGTACTGATATGTTTTTTTGATTTGCTTTACTAAACCACATATTAGGATTCATCGCTGGGATAAAAACCACCGGCGCTGTACAAGCCATGGCTGCTGTCGATATTAGATCATCGCATATTCCATTTGCTACTTTACCTATGATGTTAGCAGTTGCAGGCATGATCACGAACATGTCACATTTTCTTGTGAGATCAATGTGTGGAACTCTCACATCATCGGAAATATCAAATGAATCGGTGAATACATAATTCCCAGAATAAAGTCTTAGCGTATATGGTGTAAGAAACTTTTTTGCGGAATGAGACATCATAACATGAACATTTTCTGCAATGCTTTCTCTAAGTAGTCTAATGTAGTCAGGTACGACCAGAATGCCTACAGAACCAGTTACTCCAAGCAATAAATTATTA
>JAWCQC010000019.1:0-35272 GCA_038869975.1 Candidatus Nitrosotenuis sp. | reverse complement strand
TAGGTCAGGATCATTTTTGATCCTAGATGGTGTTTTAGTTTAGTATAGTTTTTGGTGTGTGGAATGTTGATCTGTGGTGTGCTCGCTTTCATCCCTGCCCTAAAGGGCTAGGGCTTTCCCGCTCGCCTTTGTAATTTTGAGATCGATGCAGACGAGGCAGAGATTGTGCGAATCATGTCCAATTTACCCGAGTTCAGCAACCTTGAAAGCCAGGACACGAAGGCCGTCAGGCGTCAGCTCGTAGATAAGATGGTGCCAATATTAAGGGAATACCACATGGAAAACACCCGCGGTCACAACCCAAAATGGACCAGCAGATTCAGAGAGGCTGGAATTTCTGATGACGATGGAAAAACCGCCATTGCCTGTGCAAGAAGACTCGGCATGGAAATTTCTTGATTTAAATTTAATGTGTGCGTTGCTTCAATAGTTGAGCGGCTTTGTTTTTCATCCTACCAGAGAGCAGACATCTAACTCAAACATATACAGATTTATGCAGAAGCACAAGCTGGCGTCACTTGATGAACTCTGCCGAAAGTCAATTAGTGATTCGAATTGGTTTTGGGATGCGGTAAATGATGACATTGGCATAGTGTGGGAAAAAAAATACACAGTTGTCTCAGATTTTTCTAATGGTAAGCCATGGCCGAAATGGTTTGTTGATGGCAAACTAAACATAATCAACTCGACAGTTACAAAGTTTGCAAAAAAGACTCCGAACAAAATTGCCTATCATTTTGTATCAGAGGATGGAACTACATCGTCTGTTACATATTCAGAACTTGAAGCTAAAATAAATAAACTCGCTAACGCGTTAATTACGCTAAATGTTGGAAAAGGCGACGTCGTGGCAATATACATGCCGATGACGCTACACGCGTTCGTTGCGATCCTTGCTTGTGCAAAAATTGGTGCCATACAAACGGTGATATTCTCAGGCTATAGCACCGAGTCACTAAAAACTAGGCTTCAAGATTGTAACGCAAAAATCCTTTTTGTGTCTGACGGATTCTTTCGAAAAGGAAAATCAATTTCACAAAAAGAAGTAATGCAACAAGCCGTAAGGGAGGCCAATGTGGAAAAAGTAATTGTATCACCATACAAGAACGTAGACAAATACAATTTCACAGATGACGTCATAGAATACAACGAACTTGTCGAAAAACAATCTGAAAAATGCCCCACTCAGATTATGGACTCTGAAGACCCATTGTTTGTTTTATACACGTCTGGTACCACAGGCAGGCCAAAAGGCGTCATACACACGCACGGCGCATTCGCCGTTTACGCAGGCCACCAAGCATCATACCTAATTGACCTAAAGCCAGACGATGTCTTACTTTGGCCTGCAGATATTGGTTGGATAACAGGTCAGGTGTGGAATGTGTACGGACTTTTGGAAATCGGAGCCACTGCAGTCATATATGACGGCGCAATAGACTGGCCTGATCAAAATAGACTGTGGGAGCTTGTCGAGAAATACGGTGTGACTATTTTCGGTACATCGCCTACTGCAGTAAGAATGTTCAAAAGATATGGCCTTGAGCCACGACGACGATTTTGCCTAGACTCAATCAGAATAATTCCGACAACAGGCGAGCCGATCGACGAAGAGTCATGGTGGTGGTTGTTCGAAAAAGTTGGCAACAAGAAAATCCCAATAATGAACCTGGCTGGAGGAACTGAAATTGGCGGCGCGATGCTGTCGGTTTTTCCCGGCATGAAGCTCAAACCTACCACTGTTGGGATTCCATGCCCCGGATTTGATCTTGATGTGTTTGATGAGCAAAAGAACTCGCTACGAGGAAAGAAGGGGTTCTTGGTAGTAAAATCACCATGGCCGACTATGACACGCGGCCTGTTAAACGATCCTCAAAGATATCTAGACACATATTGGAGCAAGTACGGCGATGTCTGGCTTCATGGTGACTATGTTCTAGTGGACAACGACGGTTTGTGGTACATGCATGGTCGAATAGATGACGTCATCAATGTTGCCGGCCACAGACTCAGCACAGTTGAAATCGAACAGCTTGTGAATTCACACCAAAAGATTTCTGATGTGTGCGCCATATCCATTCCAGACGAGATTAGTGGTGAAGCAATAGTTATTTTTGTGGTCCTCAAAAACATGAATGAAATCAACATCACATCAAACGAGATTCGTGATTTCGTATCAGAGAAGATGGGCAAGCTTGCAAAGCCAAAATTGATCTATGTCATGCCGGAGCTGCCAAAGACACGCACCGGCAAAACAATGAGAAGGTTATTGAAAGCAAAACTTACAGGTGCACCACTCGGAGATCTATCTGCACTCGAGAACCCACATGTTCTAAATGAGATGCTGCTAATTCCTTAGCTTTTTAATTTCCTGTGTGACCAGTGGTAAGAATGCCCCTACATCAGTCACGATTCCAAGTGCCTGCCATGTTCCCCTGTCCATGAGTTTTGTAACGGTGGGCTGATTTATGTCCACTACGATGACTTTGACATTTGCCGGAATCATGTTTCCAGTAGCTATTGAGTGGAGCATGGTAGACACCATGATGACCATTTTTGCATCCTTGAGAACTTCTTTGTATTTTCGTTGTGCAATCGCAGTATCTGTTATTACATCTGGCAGAGGGCCATCATCTCGAATCGAACCTGCGAGAACAAATGGAATTTTTCGCCTGACGCATTCGTACATGATTCCTTTTTTTAGTTTACCAGTCTTCACCATATTTGCAATCGAGCCTGCCTTGAATACCGCATTGATTGTCTCCATGTGATTTCTGTGGCCTTTTACTGCAAGTGAGCCATCATGGACATTCATGCCAAGCGAGGTGCCAAGTGTAGCATATTCTATATCGTGCACTGCCAGTGCGTTGCCGGCAAGCACCCCATCAATGTAGCCAAGCCTGATGAGCTCTGCTACCGAATCGGCAGCACCCGTATGCACTATTGCTGGCCCCCCTACGAGAATTATCTTGCCGTTCTGTTTTTTTGTTTTATAGATGTCTTGTGCCACTTTTTTTGCAATGTGCTGCGTTGGGCGCTCACTCGAGCTGCTGCTTCCCATGAATTCAAAGACGTTGGAGCCTTCGCGTGGCCTCTCGGGCGGAGTTATCTTCACTCCAGTTTCTCCAACCACTATCATGTCTCCTTTTTTGACATCTCGGATTGCAACGCAGCTGGCTTTGCCGTTTTTCACTACAATGCACTTGTCCATCATCATATTGTCAACGGTAATCCATTTGCCGCGGTAGAAAATCTGCGTGGTGTTGTTTGTCGTGCTGTAAAAGTTATCAGGCATCACCATGTCTTTTGGTGCTGCTTTGAGCACCACTTCCTTGTCAATCGTTGGTGTGGCGCCAACGCGATAAACTTGCTCTAAGATCTTTTCGAGGTGGGCTCGACTCTTTCCCTGTATTTGCAGCTTGGCATAACTAGGGTCTTTTTTCTTTTTGCCAACCTGCATTGTGATGACTTCGAATTCGCCGCCCATGTCCATTATCAGATCAAAGATTTTGGTGAGTATCATTGAATCAATGAGGTGACCTCTAACTTCGACTTCTGAAGTGAATTTGCTCATTCCAAACTTACAACCTTGTCACAATTTAAAATCTGTTTCATGCACAATTGTTGACACGCTCGAGGCTTTTCATTGCAGCTATACAGGCAGAATTACCTTGCCATGAAATTTTGGAATTTTGTCTTTTTCAAACTCGTTTACCAGGCTGTCGCATTGCTCTTTTGTGACCCCCTGCACTATCGCCTTTGAAAATCCGTCTTTGTCGCATAAAGAGACGATGTAGCCACTATTGTCAGTCAATACAAAACCGCTTGATTCATCCACAATGGCGTAAAAATTTTCCTCACCTACTGGTTCCCATATGTTAGATTTTGTATCACGTAACGCCAGCGCAGGCATTGCACGATTGTTTGTAAGTTTGTTGAGATACTCCCGTGACGCCTGAACTCTTTTTTGTCCTATCTTCAGCGCTTGAAAATATTGCAACAAAAAGTTTTCAAATTTATAATATTAAAACATAACAAATGCCTTATTGCCTCCATATTTTATATTGATTTGTTCCAAAGTACACACATGGTACTCTCAGACAGTGTAATTACCACATTGAATGAGATATCGTCAAAAATCCAAGACAAAAGCAACCTTTCAGAAAACGACACGCAGTTGCTCAAAGAAGCGTTTAATCAGATTCTTGCGCGCGGTGACAGATATGATGTTGAGGAAATTGAGTCATGGCTTGAAACCCATGGGAGCTGGACATATAGGCCAACCATAATCAGAATCACAAATCTTTCCAATTACGTACTTTCAAGATTTCAACAAGGCCCAAAAAAATTCAAAATCATATCAAATGACGACAGTTGCGGATGCCACTAGCTCTGAATCTTTTCAAGTAATCTAGATATGATCTTGCTATTTTCTTGGCGTTCAGTCAAAATCTCTTCTAATCTTTTCGAATTAGATTCCTTTTGTTTTTCACCAGACACTAATTGAAAGTATTCTTCGTCTAGGTTATTATTAGCCTGCATTCTCTTTATTATCTCAAATAAAATTCCAATCAGCTCGTTTTGTGCACGAATTAATTCGTCTTTGTCTCGTTCTGCTGTACTCATACAAAGACAGAGCTGTCAATATTTATAGAATTTTGCGAGTATTTCCAATAAATCGTCATCGGTTATCTCTTTTTTCGCAGTGTCAAAGAACGGCAAAGTTTGAGTGTGTCCTTTTTTACGATATGCGTCTGCCTGTATTGCCATCTCAAGTTTGTCAATCTGATGCAGTAGCTTTGCTTCTTTTGAGCTGTTTTTTTGGTACTCGGCCCATATGCCCAGATATTCTGATTTTTGAGAGTCGTCGAGTTTGGAAAGAATTTGAATCATTGCTGAGTTTTCCATTTCGATTTTTTTTGTTTTTGGCATGTTGTCTGGGGTCAGATCACCAGTTATTGCTTCGGCCAAATCGTGCAGTAATGACATTTTTATGATTTTTGTCGTATCAAGATTTTTTTTATCAGAAAGTATCATGGCCATGACGCTAGTCGAAAAGCAGTGATCCGCCACAGATTCTGGATCTTGCAGTCCCAGTTTGTCTATCCAGCCTTGACGTGGGATGGTTTTTAACTTCAGAACTGTTTTGAAAAATTCTGCAAGATTAGTATTTCCTTGTGTCGCCTTCAAGTAATCCTGATCCATGATGAACTCTGTCTATGTGTTTTGAAAGATCATCTTTAGATTTGAACTCTGATTGGCAATAAGGGCAGATTATTTTTTCAGCCATGAGTAAGCCTGACTTGATGAATCTATTAAATTAATCGAAGAATTTGTCGATTGTGTAACAAGTTAGGACGAACAAGATAATAATCTGACCTGAGTTATTTGACTAATTGAAGATCTATACAAAGACAGGCGACGATGGCACGACCGGACTCCAAGGAGGCAGGCGGGTATTCAAATCAGACTTGCGAATAATGGCATACGGAGCAATAGATGAGGCCAATTCTTGCCTTGGAATTGTCCTCTCTCACAATTTGGATCCAGACATAAGAAAGTTACTAACAAAGATCCAAAATGAGTTGTTTGTTGCAGGCTCGGATCTTTCAGATCCAAACTTGGACAACAAAAAAAACAGGGTGACTGACTCCATGGTGTCAGATATTGAAAAAAGCATAGACGATTTGGAAAAAGAGCTTGCCCCTTTGACCAATTTCATCCTTCCAGGTGGTAATGTGGTTGCGGCCTACCTGCACTTGGCAAGGACCGTAACAAGACGCGCAGAAACTCAATTTGTCAAGCTTGGAATGCATGAACCACTCAATCCAGCCTGTCAAAGATATCTAAACAGATTATCCGATCTTTTGTTTGTTCTTGCGCGCATAGTCAACAAAAGAACAGGGACTCCTGACGTGATTTGGAAACCATAACTCCGATTCAAAATATACTGAATCCCATATCAATCCATTTAAAGAATCAACTGGGCGCATCACCAAAAGACACTTTAATTCCTCACTTTAGAAAAAAATCGAGCCAAGGTAGCTCAGCCTGGGAGAGCACTCGGCTGAAGACCGAGCTGTCGTGGATTCAAGTCCCACCCTTGGCACATTTTTCATTTAATCTAGATGTGAAAATCGGAAAAGTAAGTAATGTTTTAATAGATGAGAATATCCTCATGAGAAAGTCATCTTGGCAAAAAAAGAAGTAAAAAAAGAAAAAACTAAAACTCAAAAAAAGGACAAGCCCGCAAAGGGTTCAAAGAAAACAAGATCAAAGAAAGGAAAGGACGCCCCCCCAGCAGACGACGGCTTGGTTATCATCGATGAACAGATTGAAGAAGACAAGGAAGCCGAGCTAGAAGCAAGAAAGGCATATCTTGAGGAAGCAAGATCTCAAGAAGTAGACGATTAACCAAATCTTTATTCATGAAAACCGCCATACTATAACCATATGCGTGCATTATGCCTCATCACGATCAAGCCTGGAAAGACAAACAAGGTGCTTGAGGCATTACGGAAAAAACGCAAGCTTCTCAAAGAGATAATGCCTGTTACTGGCCGTGCCGATATCTGTGTTTTACTCCAAGGCTCAATCGACGAGATAAACAACATGGTAATCGACTTTAAGAAGATCAAAGAAATAGTTAGTACTGAGACGCTCATTGAAGTGGAGGTAAACATGGGATGGTAAAGGCCGTAATCCTAGTAAAATCGCCAAAACGCCTAATTGCTGCAAAACTTGGCAAGTTGGACTTTGTCTACAATTCTTTTCCTGTAAGCGGCCAATTTGACGCAGTCGCATTCGTCGAAGTTGACAATCTCTCAGAGATAAGGGAGATCACCACAAGAATTCAAATGATTCCTGGTGTCGAGCGTACAGAAACCATGATCGAGATACAATAAAGCATTTAACGCTGTGTCGTATAATCAACTTGTGAACATAAAGCGCGTAGGAAACGTCATTTTAGCGGTCAAAGATCTTGACAAATCTGTGGCATTTTACCACGAGATCCTTGGCTTGCCAATAAAAAACCAGAGAAGAACGTGGGTAGATCTGGGTCAAACAGGTGCCTTGTTGAGCCTCCATCCAGCTTCAATCACCTCTGATCACAGCTCAAACACAATAGAAGGCGGCATAGTCATCGGGTTTTTGGTGGGCGATGTCAAATCCGCTCTAGACGAGCTCAAGACAAAAGGAGTGAGAATCCACCGAGACATAGTAGACCGCGAGGCAGGCAAAAATGCAATAATTCTGGATCCTGACGGCTACATGATTTCGCTATTTGAGCCAAA
The DNA here is from genome assembly GCA_038869975.1 of Candidatus Nitrosotenuis sp. Lineage (GTDB taxonomy): Archaea > Thermoproteota > Nitrososphaeria > Nitrososphaerales > Nitrosopumilaceae > Nitrosotenuis. The sequence goes on along the minus strand of JAWCQC010000019.1, from coordinate 27,977 downwards.
GTTTGCAGACTCTGAGCAACAATCAAAAGGATACCACGGTTTTGCGCCAGCTTAAACTAACTTTCTGATTTTTTTAATTATATCTTCAACTGATTTTGTGCTAGGATTTAGCGACACATAGTAAACCACGTTATTGACAGGCATACACACTATGATTGATTTATGATGCTTAAGCATGATATGAGCCAAGCCGCCAAATGCTCTAGATTGGGAATTGCGTAATGTGATCAAATTAGAAACTATAAAGAACTCGTTTTTTGCCTCCTCTGGTTTTAAGAGCGGTTTTAGTCCAGGCCTTATCATCCCAGTCAGCGTTCTGCCGTATTCGTTAATCACTCCCACATATCGAATCGATTTAGATATGCCTAGAATTTTTTGGCATGTCTTTCTGTACCGCTGTATCGCATCTTTCCATTTCTGTGCCGGTGTTTTACTCAATGATCTGGATTGTTTCTCAAAGTTAAAAGAGTTTTTGATTTATCTGCAGCGGTTTGTTCTTTAAACGGGTGGGATCTGTTTTTTGTTTTTCAGTTGTTCAATGCGCTTCTTTAGCTCTGCGTTCTCTTTTCGTAATCGCTCAATCTCGTCGTCAGCAAAATTGTTTGCAGGCTGACCCAATGGATGTGCTGGCAAGAATGCGTTTGAGCTCATCCCTAGTAGGCTAGTTGCGTGTCTAAGATACATCTTTTGAAAATCGCGCAATTTTGATGAAAACATTGGATCTTCTTTGATCATGGCATCTTTTAGTTTTGCAGGGTTGATGAACCTGTTCTTGGCAGCTGGTGGATATCTTGGAAGGGCAAACGGGCTTAGGCTAAATCCGAAGGGGAATTCATACATGTCCGTAAACATCCTCATCTCTGTTGGGTCCATACCTGTAGTTGGCAGGATGAGTATTTCTGCCTTAGCCTTAGGCGTAAGATATACCCTTTTGTAAAGCTGGAGTCATTTTTTATCAAATTGAGCTGATCGCTGATCCTTATAGCGATCAGAGATCGCACCTCAGCTGATGGGACTCGATCTAAAACGTTGTATGAAGTGCAAAAAAGGCATCAATGTCGGGGAATTGCATAAGATTGTCATCTATGTAATACAAGAAAGATTCACCGACCACCACTATGAGCACGTAGAGTGTCCTGACAGATTCACCATCTAGTCAACATATCTGTAGACTGGATAAAGTTCGCCGGAATCTCTATGGTATTTCCACTCGTTGTTCTTCCAGACTACCTTCTCAAACGAAGCCTGGATGGAGGGGTGGATTCTAGCATATACATCATCACCTATTAGGATCTGATTTGGTTTTGCCATATTTTGGATCTTTGCAGCTATGTTCATAACTGGGCCTATGATGTCGACGTGGGATTTTTTGGAGTCAGCGCCATATCGCACAATCATGTTTTCGCCATAGTCAATGCCAACTTTGATCGCAAGATCTGGATAATCATATTGATTTAAGATCGGGTTGATCCCTTTTTGGATCACCGAGAGCATCGATTTTGCACAAAGAACAGCATTATCTGCTGGCTGTAGCTGATTTTCTTCTGCGACGAAGTAGCCTATCACGGCATCACCAACAAACTTGAGGACGTAACCATTGTGATGCCGTATGGTGGATGCCATTTCTTGCGCAAAACAGGTGATGATTATTGCCACTTTGTCCTCTGGCAGCTCGAGCGTTATGTGAGTCGATCCCACCAAATCTACATACAATACAACCATCTTCATCCTCGAAAAAACGTGTTTTCTCAGAAAAGCATCTGATTCGTCTTCTACCGCGGTGTATTCATACCCGCTTTTCAAGGCCTGCCAGACGCGTTGTTGTGTTTCTTTGATGAGTGTTTCAGAATCAACTACGCGCTCAGCTGGTTGACTGAGCATCATGTCGATGATCCCATAATCCTTTTTTGGTTTTTTTGGCACAGATTGTGTCGATTTTTCTGTCGTGCCATCTTTTACTGTTGGTTTACTTTCGGCGCCACTCATTTTCAGAAACCCTTGTCACTCTAATGGAAAGCTGACGTTGCAGATCGGGCATTTGCCCCTTCTTCCCTTATAAGCGTCATCGTAGTACTGGACTACTTCGACGTTACAGTTTGAACAGAAAATCTTACTTATCGACATACACCAATAATGAGGCGATTTTGTATATAAGATATAGGTAGAAAGCATTAGAATTTTTAGGCTCTACGACTGCCAATCGGTGTGCGCCTTGGAGCAAAAACCTCTGATGATTTCTTCAACAAATTAGCCCAAAAATCAGATAAAATCGCCAAATTGTTTCAAAAAAATATAGAGGCGTTGACCAAGCCAACCACGATTAAAGTTATGCTTGGAGATACGACTATAACTGAGCAGTCTACCTTCGACCCACAGAGAGTCGCTGATCTTTATAGCAAAATAATCAATAGTCTCCCCCACTGGAAAACTCAAGGAATTGCGACGACCAATGATGAGGACCTCAGGCGGATCTTTGTTAAATTAGAGTTTCAGGCAGGCAATTACATCCTTTTGTGGCATCTTTCGCTCCAATATCATGCCTTGTTATACTATAAACCAGACATTATGGTTCAGAAGATCCAAAAAGAACTTGCTGAAATAATGGACAGTACAGTCGACAAAGAAAAAGAGCTTGCGGAGCTGACAAACGACCTCATAAGACAGAAGCTTGCTGCCATGGGCTATGATGAACCAGACGAGCAGAAACTCTTTGAGATCCTCTTCAACGACGACAAGCTCCGTGAAGAATTGACAGCTGAGATAGACAGGAAGACCGATTTTGATTTTAAGACAAAAGATCAAAGAAAGAAAGAATTGTTCAGACAGCTTGATAATTTACTCATTGAGACATATCAAACCACCTCTGTGCTGATTGATGAAAACAGACTTGTTGCTGGCGAGGAGGGATGTGTGTGCACTTTCGATCTAGATCATCTGAAAAATAAATCAAGGCATGCAATCTTTGAACCAAAAAGAATTCCAAATGATGCCAAATACAAGATGTCAGCTGCACTAGATGAGATAATTGACGTGTTATCGTCGTAAAAAATTTTTATATTTGACACGACCAATTAACACTAAAACAGTCAAAGGATCATGAACTAAATCAGATTTAGTTCAAGGGGAGAACGATCCTTTGACTATCTACGATCATCGTCAATCTATTTAAGGACTTTGCACGTTATCGAGGCTGAATAAGAACAGAATTGCCTTTCAAACACCTCGTGCTCCACATAAGAAATTAAATATAGTAAGACAGCAGCGATCAATTCTAATGATTCCAACTTATGACGACATTGTAAAAATTAGAAATTCATATAGCAACATTATTCGAAAGACCCCGCTATACTATACTGAGACATTCAGCAAGATGTCGGGCTCCAACATATACCTCAAAGCTGAGTTCCAGCAGAAAACAGGCTCGTTTAAGCTCAGAGGTGCATATGCAAAAATAAAATCCTTAACAGCCGAAGAAAAAAAACACGGAGTCATTGCGGCATCTGCCGGGAATCATGCGCAGGGTGTTGCCTATGCGTCAAAGCTTGAAAAAATTCCATGCACAATCGTGATGCCACTTACCGCATCCCCTGCCAAGGTGGCAGCCACCAGGGGGTATGGTGCAAAGGTACTGCTAGATGGTATAAACTACGACGAATCATGGGCGAAAGCTCAGGCACTTTCCAAAAAAACAGGCGCAAAGATAATTCACGCATTCGATGATCCTCAAATAATTGCTGCAAATGGGGCAATAGGTCTTGAGATATTGGAAGATCTTCCAAAGGTGGACGAAATTTACGTTCCTATAGGCGGAGGGGGATTGGCCGCAGGAATTCTGATAGCAGTCAAGAAAAGAAATCCAAAGATAAGAGTGATCGGTGTCGAATCAAAGGCATTTCCTGCAATGAGGAACTCGCTGAAGGCAGGAAGACTGCAGGCTGTCAAAGGTGAGCGTACCATAGCAGACGGTATTGCAGTAAAGATGCCAGGCAAGCTTACATTTAAGATAATTAACGAGTTAATCGATGATATAGTCCTAGTTGACGACAATCAAATAGTAAAGACCATGTTTTTGCTAATGGAGCGGGCCAAAACCGTGGTAGAGCCTGCAGGCGCCGTAGCTTTGGCTTATCTGCTTGCTGCAAAACCCTCGCCAAACAAAAATGTTGTTCCAATACTTGGTGGGGGAAATGTAGACATGTACTTGTTAGGTCAGATAGTCTCAAAAGGCCTTGCCGCGATGAGTAGAATGGTCAAAATATTCATCCTCTTAAAAGACAAACCCGGAGCTCTAAAAGAAGTGGTTGACGAAATCGCAGCACTTAGTGTCAACATTGTCGAGGTAGTTCACGACAGATTGAGTTCGAACATAGATGCAGGCACTGCAGGAGTCACGCTGAGTCTAGAGACAGAAGGAAAAGAACATGCACAAAGACTGATTTCCCATCTAAAAGCAAAGAACATCCAGTTCAAACTTTTGACGTAGCTACTTGAATTTTTTTTGAACGAACTTTACAAGTCCTGTCTTTTTTAATTCGTCGGATTCTGAGAGAACAGACTTGTGTTGCTTTTCCTTGAATTTTTTTAGCTCAGACTTTAGGCGCGGAATCTCATTGGCAAGTATCTTGATTGCATACAGGCCGGCATTTGCGGCTTTGTTAATTCCCACGGTAGCTACAGGCGAGCCGTTTGGCATCTCGACTATCGAGAGTAACGAGTCCATTCCACCAAACGCTGAAAATTTGAAATTGGATTTTTTATCCGACTTGTCATTGTAGACCATTATTGGAACGCCGATTACGGGAATTATGGTGTGCGACGCAATCATCCCAGGCAGGTGTGCCGAGCCTCCAGCTCCCGCAATTATCACTTTGAAGCCGCTTTTTTCTGCGTGTTTTGCGTATGCTTCGAGCCGCGTCGGCGTCCTATGCGCAGAAACTATTTGATCCTCATGGGAAACCCCAAAATCATCCAGTATTTTTGCTGCCTCGTGCATTATCTTGCTGTCAGAACTTGAACCCATGATTATTCCAACAAGCGGTTTTTGAGACACAACTGTTGAAAATACAATGGGACTTTTAACAATATCTAAGCTAGATCAGGTGTGAATCGAATAACTATTTTTAATCGTAGATTTGACTGAGTCGTGATGGTCTGTGTTTTAGGCATAATTGGGGGCGGTCAACTTGGCATGATGCTCACAGAGGCAGCAAAAAAGATGCCTGAGCACATCTCCGATGTTATAGTTTTGGATCCCACAGAAAACTGTCCTGCGGCCCAAGTAGGCGCAAAGCAGATTGTAGCGGATTTCAAGGACGAAAAGGCGATCATGGAGCTTGCATCAAAAGTGGACATACTGACTTATGAGATAGAATCTGGAAACAGCGACGTTCTCAAAGCAGCTGAAACGAAAACCACCATAAATCCGTCACCTGAGACATTAAGGATAATCCAAGACAAGTTCTTGCAAAAATCATTTCTTCGCCAAAACAACATACCGGTAACGGACTTTGTGGAAGTAAAATCACTTGATGATTTGTTCCAAAAATCAAAAGAGTTTGGATTCCCCGTTCTACTCAAGGCAAGAAGAGACGCATACGACGGACGAGGCAACTACGTGATAAAATCTAGCGACGAAGTGAAAGATGCGTACAATTATTTTGCTGGAAGGACGCTGATGCTCGAAAAATTTGTAGATTTTAAGATGGAGGTATCAGTCATAGCTGCAAGAAGCACGAAAGGACAAATTACCACCTACCCTGTAGTAGAGAACATTCATGAAAACAACATACTCAGAATGACCATTGCTCCTGCCAGGGTCTCAAGCTCCGTGTCTAATCAAGCAGAACAAATCGCGCGTGAGACAATGAAAGTGTTGCATGGTGCAGGAGTGTTTGGAATCGAGATGTTTGTTACCTCAGACGACAAGATACTGATTAACGAGATTGCGCCGCGTGTTCACAATTCAGGTCACCACACATTACAGTCAACTAAGACGTCACAATTTGAGCAACATCTTCGCGCAATACTTGGACTTGAGCTTGGAGATACTAAGCTTATTCACCCTACAATCATGTACAATATTTTGGGCCCAAGCGACTTTAGCGGCAAATACAAGATATCCGAAATAAAAATGAACAACCTCTATCTGAAGATGTATGGGAAAGCAGAATCAAAGCCGCAAAGAAAGCTTGGGCATTTCAACTTAATAGATGAAGATAATAAGTTAGGCGTAGAAGGCTTGCTAGAAATTATTCAGACAGTAAAAAACCAAATCAAAGTAATTCCAGCTTAAAAAACACAGCCACAAGATTTCGACTAAAAGGTCTTGTAAACTATACAAGCTAATATACTAGATTTTCAATAGATTGCTATTAGTTGATAGATAAAGACGAACTAATAACAATGCTAAGACATTTCGATTTAGAAGAAATAGATTCTAAAATGTACATTGGTTTATTACAAACAGGTCCTCTTTCTGTTGGCAACTTGGCAGCAAAGTTAGAGATCGAGAGAGGCAAAGCGTATCGTTCACTTGAAAAGTTGCGAAGCATGGGGCTCATTACAACCACTCTTACTAACCCGATAATTTGTAAACCAGTCGAGCCGCAGGAAGCACTTGCAAACATAATTCAGAGAAAAGAAAACGAGTTTGTCACCATGCAAAAAATTGCAAGCAAATTGTCAGAGGATCTCAAGGAGATCACAAGAAAACAACCCCCAGTTGAAGCTGCCACAGTTTCAGTTATTCAGGGCAGGCACAATATTTACTCAAGGATAGGCAAGATACTCCAAGAATCAGACACCATAGTCTACATTGTCACCACCCAAAAAGACCTCCTAAGAATGTACCACACTTCAATACCTGAAAAGATAAAGATCTGTAAAGCGAATGGTGGTGAGATCAGAATAGTAACAGACAGCGAGGATTCCACGTCACTTGCAATAATAAACAAGCTTGGTGCATCTGAGGTTCGAGTTGGGAAGCTTCCATCCAAGAGCAGAATGGTAGTTGAAAGCGGGAAACACCTCATAATGTCCGGAGGACTCAACGAAACGATGGACATGAATGACGACAGCGATTCTGTTCTTGACAGCAATTCAATTGAGATGGTAGACAACATGTACAGCTTGTGCGAACATTTGTGGAAACGCTCACGGCCTGTGGAGCCAATAAAGAAAATTGCAAATTAGTTTCTCCGTTTAGGTAAAAAGTGCAAGCTTGACATTAAATAAATTCAAAAATGATCATGGTCGAAGAGTAATCAATGTTTGAAATAGCATCACTAGATGGATTAAGAGTGACGTTAGCTTTGATTATGCTTGGAATTGCGTGCGTCTCTGACATCAAAAAGCGGGAAATACATGACTTGGTTTGGATTGTGTTTGGCGGCATTGCGGTAATTCTGATTCCATTTGGCGGTGATCTCCAAGATGAGCTTTATTCTGTCGGCATATCGCTGATTGTTGCCCCAGTTGCCATCCTGATCTGGAGGTTTGGTCTTTTTGGAGGTGCCGACGCCTTTGCACTCATAGTGTTAGCAGCACTTGCCCCCGGAATCACCCTGACCCAAAGTGCAATAACACCATTTACCGTACTTACTAACGCAGTCATAGTCTCCATAGTACCTCTGCTTGTCAATGTGACCAGGAACTGCATCCTCCTTGCGACAAAGAATGACATCTTTGAAGGTTTTGATGAAACCATAGGCAGAAAGATTTTTGCCATGTTCATTGGGTACAGAGCTGCGAACCCCAAGTTTGGTTTTTCAATAGAACGGCAAGTGGGCGACCATAAGAAACTCAACCTGTCTTTGCAGCATGCGGAAAATGCCATGTTTTGTGAAAAACAAGACACTTGGGTCACCCCCGGCATACCATACATGATATTCATTGCCGCAGGCTTTGTTCTTCAGTTGATCTATGGCGACATCATATTTTCGATATTTACTCTGAATGCCAACTAGAATCAACACCAGATTTGTTTGTTTGATTACAACAAACACAAGATAATACCAACAACACGGAAACAAATATCGATAAGCAATGCCAGAGCAGGCCGGTGATTTTGAAAAATTCATGGGACTAACCGGTAAGACGATAAATGAGCTGGATCAGGCCAGAATTGAGCTCGAGGAAAGAGGAAACCAATTACGCGAGTTGGCAATCCAGTCAAGCACAAGATTCAATGAAATCATGAGAGTCAATTCTGAGCTAAAAGACAAAATAGAGTTTTTGCAAGATCTTGCGGCAAACCTTAGCCTCAAAAACGAAGAACTCGAAAAAAAGAATTTGGAACTCGAGAGACAAAAAAATGAGAACACCAAGCTTGCATCAGATTTGAAAAAGAATCTGGAGCAAGTCGTGTTAAAAGAAAAGGAACTTCAAATTCAGCGCGACCAATTGGAAAGACAAGTAAACGAAAAAACAGAGGAGTTAATGAAGACCAAGAAGCTTGCCATAATTGGCGAGCTTGCATCAAGAATGGCTCACGATCTTCGAAATCCACTGTCCACGATAAAAAACGTAGTCGAGTTGATGGAAAGCAAACAAAAACTTCGAATTGAGGAAAAAATTGTGTACTACGGCAAGCTGCACAGAGCTATAGACAGAATCTCCCATCAGGTCGATGACGTGCTTGAGTTTGGCAAAGCTACCACACTGAATCTGCAGACGTGCAACATAACGAAGCTGATCAACCAAATCGTCGCTGACAGCAACTTCCCGCAAGACATCAAGATAAATGTAGAAAATGTCGACGTCAGGATGAACGTGGACATACGCAAGATAGAAGCTGTGTTCACAAATCTACTGATTAACGCAGTTCAGGCAATAGACGCAAAAGGCACCATCAATGTGCGAATCTTAGACAACGGTGCCAACGTCTTGATTGCAGTTGAGGATTCTGGTCCAGGAATTCCAGAGAACAATTTGGCCAAAATTTTTGAGCCGTTGTTTACCACAAAGCAAACAGGCACAGGTCTTGGACTCTCAATTTGTAAAAAAATTGTCGAGCAGCATGGAGGCAACATAACTGTGAAGAACAATCCTACCACATTTATTGTGAGACTACCAAAGAATTTTTAATCAAACATCGGACTGGAGGCAGAATTTGCATGTGCCGCTTGTGTTAACCAAGATTGCGAACCTGTCTTTTGTGAATGTCATGTGAAATGACTTTATTTTGCTCTTGTACAGGAAGTTTTTTTTGCCATTTTCGGCAATTTGCCCTGAGATCTTGATCAGGTTGTTTTCCATTAGATGGTGGAGTTTACGATATACCGTGGTCGTAGGTATCTTGGTTTCATTGGCAATCTGAAGCGCAGACTTGGGCTTTTCCATCATAGTGGACAAAATTATGCGGGTATAGTTATCTGAAAACACTTCTAGTGCCTTTTGCTTTTTTTCATCTTCGTCTATTACGACTTCGCGTAATACGTCGGTTGACACCTTAATTCACTCATAATAGACAAAATTGACTTTTAAATGTATAACCAGTTTTTTGAATCTGTAGCGCCAGACAATCATCAAACGGAGGCTTGTGTGCAGTAACACGCTTTGTGGAATAGTTAAAACCCGTACAATTTATTAATTAAGTAGGATGAGGCCGATTCATGGCATTAAAGGCAGCGTTGATCATCACTGGAATTGCTATTGCGTTGCTTGTAATATACGGTGCTGACGTTGGCGCGGCAATGGGAAAGGATCAGGGATTTTTGCCATTCGACCACAGAACTAGAGGAATTGCACTAGGAGGCACGGCGATGGCCTTGCCAATCATCGGATTTTTCATATCAAGAAATGAGGCTTCAAAAACGCTTTCAATCATGCTGTTTGTCACAGGCATCATGATAATAGCTGGCGGTGCGGTGTTTCTTGCAAACGCGCCACAAACAGACACACAGAGGAACCCAATGTCGGAAGCTGCTCCATTATTTGCCGTCGGGGCATTTCAGATAGCTTTGGGTGCAATAAAGATCAGAAAATCGAAATGAATTTTTGCGCAAAATGCAGCAAAAAAACAGACAAGATCTACGATTGCGTTCACACCAACGATCAACCATATTGCGTAGAGTGTTATACTGAGCTTCATTATTACATAACAGAGCAGAGAAATTGCTAGAAATCCAGTCTTTTGTTCAGTGGGTAAGCTCCTTAATATCCGATTACCTGTACGTGGGAGTTTTTGTGGCAGCAGTCATAGAGACCATATTTCCACCAGTTCCCACGGTGGCTGTCTTCCCCATAGCAGGCTATGTGGCATCACAAAACCACATGAGCTTAGTTGAAGCAATAGGACTTGGTTTTGCAGGAGGGGTTGGCGCCACTATCGGCTCCACTGCAATCTACATCATAAGCGCAAAACTTGGGAGGGTGGCTATGCTGCGGTACCTAAAATACGCCAAGATTTCAGACGCCAAGCTGTCAAAAATCGAGAAATGGTTTGAAAAGCACGGTGAGAAAGTAGTTTTTTTTGGCAGGATGGTTCCAGTTCTCCGTGAAATGATTTCAATTCCAGCAGGTCTGTTTGGAATGAGGATTTCAAAATTCATCGTCTACACATTTGGCGGCTCGTGCGTGTGGGGAGTTTCTTTGACACTTGTCGGATACTATTTTGGCTTGATATCAATTGAGCTCTTCTGACACCCCATAGATTTTAAAACCTAAATTCTACTCAAAGATTGTGCACGCAATAATTCTGGCTGGCGGTATCGGAACCAGACTTAAACCCATTACCGATTATGTGCCAAAATCCTTGATTCCAATTAACAACATTCCAGTAATAGAGTGGCAAATCACGTATCTCAAAAAACACGGCATAAATAAAATCATAATCTGTTCAGGCTACAAAGCAGAACAGATTCAAAGCTATTTGAAGCACAAAAACAATTTTGGTGCTAAAATTCGATACTCAATAGAGAAAACACCCCTTGGGACGGGCGGCGCAATAAAGAAGGCGGCCAGACTCATCAATGACAAGTCGTTTTTGGTGTTAAACGGTGATGTCATAACCAATATCGACCTCAAAAGGATGCTTGTGATGCCTAACTCCATTGCGCTTGTCGAATTGAGGACGAAATTTGGCACCGTATCCATGTCGGGGAACAAAATAGTCGACTTTAAAGAGAAAAAACCTTTGAAGGACATATGGATGAATTCTGGAATTTATCACCTTGATAAAAAAATAGTAAAAGACCTGCCAAGCAAGGGCTCAATTGAAGAAGACACTTTCCACAAATATGCAAAAAAAGGCAGACTGGATGGTGTCAAGTTTGAAGACGTGTTGTGGTTTTCAATTGATTCCCACAAAGACATCGATGAATGTGCAAGCGCGCTCAAAAACGCCAAGTTTTTGTCGTAGTGACAAGTTCATGATATCATATAGCCTCGGCTCGCTTCTTTCCATTGATGAGTTGTTGATGTGTGCGCAAAAAAGTGCCAAATACAAGACAAATACGATCTGGGTGCCCGAGACCTGGGGCATGGAAAACTTTGCAATGCTTAGCGCCGTTGCGCAACGCACCACATCCAAGATAGGCTCATCCATAGTCAACATATACTCGCGCAGCCCTGCATTGGTTGCAATGGGTGCGGCGACGATAGACATAATCTCCAACAAGAGGCTCATTTTGGGTCTAGGCACAAGCAGTGTCCCAATTGTGGAAAACCTACACGGCTACAAGTTCGAAAAGCCGTTAAAAAGAATGCATGAATATGTCGAAATAATCAGAATGGCGCTATCCGGGCAGAAAATTAACTATTCGGGTGAGATATTTTCGCTACGAGGCTTCAACCTCCTCATAAAACCGCCGCGACAAGACATCCCGATATACATTGCAGCAATAAACAAAAAGATGGTCGAGCTAACATGGGAAATTGCAGACGGCGTAATTTTTTACCTGAGGCCGATTTCGGAGCTGAGAGAAACCATATCAAGAATGCAGAAAAAGAGAAAAATAGACACGGCGTGCCAGTTCATCACCTGCGTCTCAGAAGATGCCGATGCAGCGATGGAGCGAGCCCGTAAAACACTAGCTTTTTACATTTCTGTCGGCAGCATTTACAGGAGATTTCTAGCAGAAAATGGTTTTAAAAAAGAAACAGACGCCGTTTATGAAGCATACAAATCCGGCGATAAATTGAATCACAAGTTCGTAAGCGACGGCATGCTTAGCTCACTGACAATTTCGGGCACACCAGACGATTGCAGAAAACAGCTGAACAAGGTAATCGAGGCAGGCGTGTCACACCCCATTCTGCAATTCAACCCGATAGGAAACGTCTCGGAGTCATTTGATTTGCTAACAAAAACATTCGGTGATCAGGGTTGAACAAAGTAGCTGTCGTGAGTCATTGCACTACAAAGTTTTCATTGGACGATGTTTCAATAGAAACCCTACTTGCATCGGCGACAAAATTGATATTTGAGCAAACAAAAAATCTTGCCCAAAAAGACATAGACGCAGTGCTTGTGTCAACAAATGAGAACAAAAAATATCTTTCTGCAATAGTTTCAGAGATGACAGGTATTTCGCCAAAGATTTCACACAATGTAGAAAGCTTGTGCAATTCCGGAACCAACTCGATTGTTTCTGCGTTTTCATACATATATGCAGGCCTTGCTGATGTAGCACTGGTAGTAGGAGCAGAACGCTTTGATAGCCCAGGCCAGGTCTTGGAGTGGGATGTATCACGCGGCCAATACAAGCACCCCGTGTTCTGGGCTTCCATGTTCACCAAGGCACGCAAAAGAGAATTTGGTACCACGGACGAAGAACTAGCATACGTCTCTGCAAAAAACCACAAAAATGCCACCTGCAACCCAAATGCCTACAACCCAAGAGAGTACACAGTTGACGAAATCATTAGCTCCAAAAAAATAACCGACGATCTCAGATTGCTTGACTGCTCGCGTCCTTGTAGCGGGAGTTCGGCAGTAGTACTTGCTTCGGAAGCAGTGGCAAAACGATTTACTGACAGCCCAGTCTGGATCCGTGGCGTAGGCCAAAAAACGACGTCTGCAAGCTTTACAAAAAACGATCTCACAAAGCTCGAATCTACAAAAATAGCTTCGCTACAGGCATATCAGATGTCTAAGATAAACCCAAGCGACGTGGATGTAGCAGAGATTCACGATGCGTTTACGGTATGTGAACTAATGATACTGGAAGAGCTTGGCATTGTGAAAAGAGGTGATGCCGACAGATATGTAATGGAATTATATGGTACAGGTAGCAAAAAAATCAACCCGCGCGGTGGGCTAATAGGAGCAGGACATCCACTTGGCGCCACAGGCATAGCTCAGGTTGCAGAGATTGCAGAACAGCTCGAAGGCAGAGCCGGCCCCAGACAGGTCGAGGGAGCCAAGATCGGGTTGGTGCAGAACATGTCTGCTGCAGCTACGTCGTCAACCATCCTCATACTAGAATCATGAACAAATTCGAAAGCGAGCTAAAAAAGGGAAGATTTCTTGTAGGCCACTGCCCCAATTGCGACAAAATTATCTGGCCTCCAAGCGATTTTTGCAGCATGTGCTTTGGCGAACTTTCATGGAGACATTTAAACGAACATGGCACACTGATTGAGCACTCTGCCAAGGACGGAAAACAATTCTGCATTGCAGAGTTTGAGGGCAGAATTAGAGTGATGGGTATGATTTCAGGCACACCCGTCCTAAAGCCAGGACAAAAGATCCGGCTAGTAAGCTGTGGGTTTGAAGATGCCCCAAAATTCATCTTTGAGGCAGAGTAGAGACATGCTGCGTGGACACAAATTCACTTGATAATATAATAACCTCGTTTCTATAACCTAAAAGACCGCAGATTACAGGTAATCAAGTTGGAGCAAGTTTTGAGCACCCAGAGCAGAAATACCAAAGCGGCTAAAAAAGACAACATCAAGATCGCCCGAACACGAAGGCAGCGCGGGTATCACTGGGAAGACACACTAGTAAAACGGTTCAACTCCATGGATGGTTGGAAGGCATTTAGGCTCGGATCACCAAGTGTTGGTCTCCCAGACATCCTGGCAGTTAGTACGAAAAACAGCACCATATTCACAATAGAGGCAAAATCAGGCACGACAAATTCACTGGTGGTCCCATATGACCAGATACTACGGTGCCTAAAATGGGTTGACACCTTTGAGCTTTACAATACAAGAAAGGTTGTCTTTGCCTTCAAATTCCTGTCAAAAAAAAGGATAGGTCTTGGGACGTATGAAAAACGCGAGCTCAGAGAATACTATAAGGTCTGGGACAAAAAGAACGAGATAAGCGACTTTGCATGCAATTACGACGGCACGACATGGAGCATAGTGAATGGGAATCGTGCGAAACTAGACCTAAAAGACTACCAGATGCCGTTTGTAAGCAGAAATGCCAAGGTTTTGGAAACCAGACAATAAATGATGGACATCGTTTAATTATCACTTTAACATACTAAGATCATGAGCTTCGAGGAGTTTGTTGACGAACGTATGTTGGTGAGCCATAATGTGTTTGGTGATAAGGAAATGAAGATCAAGGTATTAGAGGTATCTGATGAACACCCACCAGTGCAATGGAAGTTTGGGGATCGAGTCAAGGTAAACAAGATCCTTGTTACAATAAAGCACCTAAACACACAGCAGGTCGAAGAATCAGAGTTCGACATAGAGGCAATCGAGAAGGAGCTAAAGGAGAAAAGCCACTATACATCCACCAACAGATGGGTCTCGGTAAATGACATCAAAAACGGCTATGTCGTAAACACGAAACATTTTTCACTAATTTCTGATGCAGTGGCACTTGAATACATCACATTTTAGCAAATTTACGGCATAATTTCCTGTCTGTATACTGGGTGGAGGGAAAACTATAAGAAAGTATTCAAAAAAACCAAGTCATGATTACCAAGGAGATTTCGGTAAATGGCACAGAATACAGACTCACGCTAACTGATCAGCTCATCAATCAAGTAAACAACCTCAAAACTCTGTACAATGCTGCCTACGAAGACCCAGAGAGCTTTGAACAGGTAAGCTCAGAAATCTCCAGCGCCATAAACGACATTGCGGCTCAAGCTGAGCCTCCTGTAGCAGATGACGACTTGGACGGCTTCATTCAAGAGATAATCAAGGCAGTTGACCAGAAGGCAGAAGAGATCAAAGAAGAGCTCCAGGGAAAACCATCCAAGCCAAAAAAAGAAGTCAAACCAGTGAAAACCAAAAAATCAAAAAAATAGCATCATTTTAGCTCCAAATCAGCAAAAAATACGCAGTTTTAGTTATATTATACGATTGACTAATGATCATTATGCAGACACATTGCGAATGTGGAATATGTGGTCACTTTATGGAAAGTGAGTGTATCGACAAAGAATGCAAATGTTGCATTAACTTCCATGTTCGTTCGGGCGCAAAAAAATCCCCTTAAAATATCAATACCAAGATATCAACTACATGGCAAAAATCCAGAATACTGATGAATTTAGGAGGATCAAGGAGTCAGATTTCGGATTTATCGTGATATTTGATGGCGCATCAAACATGCTGCACCAAAGCAGTTGTGATGAGCTTACCGAGGACAGATTTACCAATTCTGAGGGAAACTCCTTTCACTGGTTTTCGACTTTGGCATTGGCAGAAAAATCATTCCACATCACGCCATGCGGCATCTGCAAGCCGGAATGACTCAATTTTTGTGACAACTGCAGTTTTTTGACCAGTGTTTTGAGCAACCAAACAGCTTGTGGTCTTTGCATCCACATATTACACATTTTTTATCGCTCAACTCTTGTCTCGTAGGATTGCCTTGATTTGCCCTATTAGGTTTTTCTCATCTAGTGCTTCCAGAATTGTCAATCGCAGATTCTTGAGGCGCATAGAGTCTTCTGAGTACAGCAACGACATAGTGTCTATCTCCCTGAAGAACTCGTGATTTTGCAAAAAATATTTGGAAGGCGTAAGCAAAAACACGTAATCTGCAAACTCCGTATTTGTTTCAAGTTTGTTTACGAGGGCCTGGAGTAGTCCGGTAACTTTGGCAAGCTCGCGCTTTATTATGTCAAGATCTCCTGGCTTGTCTTTAAGATTTGAGAAAAGTGTGTGGACATCGTCGATTTGTTGCAGGACACCTTTTATGTACTCGTCATATGTTGCCATTTTCCTTGTTTGAGATAGAACCATTCAAAAAGCTTGGCTCAGCCAAGACATAGCGGTTCAAATTTAAAGTGGCAGTCTCAATGCCAATCTAGATTGAAAGATAATGCTTACCTAAAGTGCATTGATCCATCGTGCGGATTGGAGTACCCAGTCAATTCAAGCAACATAGAGTGTGAACGAGGGCATCTGCTGGACGTCAAATACAAGAAGACCCCCTCCCCCGAGCTCAAGGAGCTGTTTTACACAAGACGAAATCCTCAGGGCAACATATTCAACGAAAGTGGAGTGTGGAGATTCCGTGAATTGATCAACTTCTGCCAGATAGATACAGCTAGCCGTGAAGAGTGTTCCAAGTATCTGGTTTCACTGGACGGTGCAGAAGGCAGGCAGTCAAAGCCGTACCAGATGTCAAAGGTGGCAAACTTCATAGGGATCAACCACAACAACCTATGGCTGCAGCCAGAAGGATACAATCCCAGCGGTTCCTTTAAGGACAACGGCATGTCTACGGCGATAACGCACGCGAAGTTGATTAATGCCAAAAAAATAATCTGCGCGTCCACGGGAAACACATCTGCTGCAGCTGCAATGTTTGCAGCTAACGAGAACATGGAATGCGACGTATACATACCGGCAGGGCAGATTGCGCCTGGCAAGCTCAGCCAGGCATACCAGTTTGGGGCCCAGATAATTCAAGTTCAGGGAAACTTTGACGACGCATTGGCAAAATCACTGAAGGATGCAAAGGAGCATTCCGGATATACAGTAAATTCGATAAATCCATTTAGAATTGAGGGTCAAAAAACCATTCCCTACAGGGCAATTGAGTACCTCAATTGGCAAGCACCTGACTGGATAGTATACCCCGGTGGTGCACTCGGCAACATATCAAGCTGTGGTAAGGCAATCATGGAATTGTACGAGTGGGGTTGGATTAAAAAAATTCCTCGAATAGCTGTCATAAATGCAGACGGTGCAAGCACGCTGTATGACTTGTACAATGGTGTTTTTGAAGGCGCAAAGCTTCGGTGGAATAAAGGAAGGCCTGACGTCGATCTGATAAAGCGGTACTATGAAGACCAGGACAGAAGAGGACTAAGGCCAAAGACAAAAGCTACTGCAATTCAAATTGGAAGACCTGCAAACATACTCAAAGGTCTTCGCGCCCTAGAATATACAAACGGCGTGGTTGAAAAGGTCTCAGACTCTGAAATGCTCGATGGGATGTCAATTGTCGGCCTAAACGGATTTGACTGCGAGATGGCATCAGGTGCAACGCCAGCTGGAATAAAGAAGCTGGTAGAAAAAGAGATAATTAAAAAAGACGACGTAGTTGTTGGCATCCTAACAGGAAGGCAAAAAGATGCCAGCTTGCCTGTGGACTATCACAACAACCCAGCAAACAGGTTCGCCAACCCGCCTCGTGGCTAGCTCATTAACTATGGGCTCAATTATTTGCTAGGCTCCAGTGTGACAAAAAGGCGAGTTTTCAGGTTATATGTATTTCACACATAATTTAAAAGGTCGGCAAATCCACTTTCAGTAGAAAAGAAACAAAATTGAGTTCTTCAAAAAGTGGAAAAAATGACAATCGCGCTTTAATTCTAAACAAAGCCCAGTCTGCTGCAAAGCAATCTGTAATTACACTGGCCGCCATAGGCGTAGCCGAGATCATAGTATCGATCTTCACCGGCAGCATCACACTAACAGCAGACGGCACGGACTCGATAGCTGATGCAATGATCTCATTTATCGTTTGGTTCGGAATAATGCTTGCAAAGAAGCCAAAAAGCAGGATGTTTCATTTTGGGTATAGAAAAGTCGAGGTCCTTGCCGCGTTCATTGCTGCAATAGTGATCATAATTTTGGGTTCCTTTATTGCATACCATGCCTTTGAGGCATTCTACAAACCGCGGACGACATCCTATCCGGAAATAACAATGGCAACACTTGTTGTGGCAGGTAGTTTGTCTTTGCATCGTGCATTCATGATACGAAAAGTCGCAATAGAATCAGACCTGATATCGTTGAAGTTGGATGCAAAAAACTCCATCAAGGATGGAACTGCATCGTTTATTGGGTTGGCAAGTGTTGCTGCCGCAACATACCTGAATTTTGCATTCATGGATGCAGTAGGAGGTATGATTATAGCAGGATACATATTTTTTATGGCATATTCTGCGATCAAAGAATCTGCCCTAGTCCTAGTAGACGCAGTCCACAATCCGGAGCTGGTCGAGAGCATAAAATACAAAATTCAAGAAAAATTCAATGTGCAGACTGATGGCGTGTTTTTGAGGCCGGTCGGCAACGAGTTCAACGCCGAGATACACATACTACTCCCAAGCGACGCCAAGCTGGGAGAAATACACAAACTCATAAACGACATAACAGCCACCATACGTGGAGATTTTGTCATAAATCGGCTTGTCGTGATACCCAAACCAAAGCAGGAATGAGTGTACGAATTTTATTTTTTGGCGAAAAATTCTTCAAGGAGCCGCTTTTTTTCGCCCATATGGAAGAGGCTTTCTGTGTGCTTTGACGCCTCCTCATACGGCTTTTGAAACAGCATGGCCTGCATCAGCAAGTGGTTTTCCGGTATGACGATTCCTGTCTGATCATCCGAATATAGCATCTTGACTGTGTCTCCAATTGATTCCAGCATGTTTGCATGAATGTGAATCATGTTGGTATCTTTGAAGCTGAATTTCATTGATTCTGCGGCGTCGCGAATTTGTTTTGTGCCTTTTGCAGTCCACAGCGTAGCTACGCCGTATTCGTTTTTGAATATTGCTAGGATTTCGGAGGGCTTTGGGGCGTCATCTTTGAATCTGATATTGAGCATGTGGACGTGCATCTGCCGTGTCGGCACCTTGATTGCCTGGATGAAAAGTGGTGTGTCCTTTCCCATGTACTGCTTTATGTCGTCTTGGTGGTGTGGATTTGCAGTCCATTCCACTGTGTCAGGGACCACCTTGTTAGTTTGCTCAAGGTCAGCCCATCGCCTCACAAGTACTGCGTCGAATCTTAACAGTCGTGAACCATATTTTTCTCGCAGTGGTTGCAAGACACGACCCATTCCAGTCACATTACAGCTTCCCTGCATGACATGTTTTTTACCAAAAGCTTCTTTGTAGTTGACGCGTGAGTTGAACAGCAGATCTGAGACGCTTTCTTCTCCTGTAACAGATTCGCCGCCTTGGTATATTGCCATAACTCCCTTTGGCTCATATAGCTGCTTTTTGTTCTGGTATCCAACGCCCCCCGGTGACGCGTCAATCACTAGGTCGCATTCATCCAGTGCACTCTCAATGCTTCCTTTGATTTTGTAATTCTTAAAAGAGTCGATACTTTTTTGCGGTACAAAGACATCGAACCCCCTCGAAATTGCATCATTTACTTTATCATCGGGTGAGAATTTTCCTACACCGATCACTTTGATTTCTGGATCGTCTTTGATGAATTGTGCGATGCGGCTTCCAATTGAGCCGTAACCATTCACAAAGACTTTTTTCATGTTTTTTTCAAATATGCCGTATTTATTTAGATTACACTGAATTAGGTGTTGGAATCAGGGCGGTTTGTAGAACCATATCTTATTTCGTCCTTTAGTGCGTCAAAATTGTCTATTGCCCTACCCAGGCCTTCATTGGTCTGTTCGATTGTGCCCTTTTTGTCCACCAATGGAGCCATAACAAAATAGATCAGGATCAGCAGAGTAGATAGTGCAGCCACTATTGTGAGTGTCCATAATTTGCCGCCAGCCAACATGGCAACAATTGCGTCAAGTCGAATTAATTTAAGGGTGTTCGTTTCGCACAAAACGGCTAAATTAATCCACGACTGACGGGTCGTGTGATACACGCACCTTCGCTAGGAATCGGCGCGGCAATAGCGGTTGTCGCTATGCTGGGGGTCTTTTTTGCACTGAATGTACAAATGGAAACAGGCTTTAAGACAGAAGACATAAAGCAGTCCGAGGCTGAAAAAGTTCAGCAACCAGCCAACGCGCCACAACAAGTCAGCATGTCGATCTTTTCAGACAACGCATCACCCATTCTTGGCAATCCTGATGCACCTATTACAATAGTGGAGTTTGGCGACTATCAGTGTTTTTACTGCAACAAGTTCTTCCACGAGACGGAGGGTCAGATTTATGAGAACTATATCAAGACCGGCAAGGCCAAAATGATATTCAAAGACTTTACCATCATAGGTCCTGACTCGGTTACTGCCGCCCATGCTGCCCACTGCGCCGATGAGCAGGGCAAGTTTTGGGATTACCACGATGTGCTATACAACAATTGGAATGGAGAGAACAACGGATGGGCATCTCTTCAGAACCAGTACAAATTTGCCCAGCAAGTAGGCCTTGACACGGCAGCATTCACAGAGTGCATGGAAAGTGACAGGCACAATGAAAAGATACAAGCAAGCACAAACGACGCGCAGACGTTGGGCCTTTCAGGGACGCCTGGGTTTTTCATAATTGGGCCAAACAACAAGATTGTGAGAGTTCCAGGTGCTCAGCCGTACGATGTGTTTGTGAACATCCTAGAGTCGGAACAGCTCAAAGGCAACTAGATTTTATTTGCCAAGCATTATTCTGAATTATGGAATTTAGGTGTGTCAAGGACTGCTCGCAGTGCTGCATCGAGCGTGAGTATTTTCCTTCGAAAAGATTTGGCAAGGTCGGAGTTTTGGTGCTCCCAAACGAAAAATCAAAAATCGAAGAACTGGCAAAAGAGCACCACCTCGATGTCAAGATCATGCCCAGAATCGGGATATCATATCACGATTTGACAAAGCCGGAAAGAGTACTCGCGTATCAGATGATGGGCAGAGAGCAAAATGGGAACACTTGTCCCTTTTTGGAAACAGGTTCACAGAAGAGATCACCGCATGGAGGATATGTATGCAAAATATACGATGACCGACCGCTCGCATGCAAGGCATACCCGTTAATTGAGACCGAACCGCTTGCGCTTGACTCGAAATGTAAGTTCTGCCAAATGTGTGGAACTGCAGATTCTAACTTAGACGGTGAAGTCGAGTCGCTGATAAAAATAAAGACCGAGATGACCACGGATGCGCCAATAATTTGGCGTTATGCAACAGGAGTAGGTGAGATCGAGGATCTGAGCGACGTGCAAGAAGGCTGGATCAGAGAGGCATAACTCACAAATTTGAAAAAATCGCACAAGTAGACGGCACGAAACATTCGTATCAGACAATATGCGCAATGCCCGATTGAAAATAAAAAACCGGTTAGTCGAACTGATCAACTGTGACTGAGCGTAGACTGCAAATGGCAGATTCACCAAATGATGCCGGAAATTTAAAGAAGTTACGTAACAGGTTACCGTTTTGAAATAAAATGTGATTTATGCATGATATACTGTTTTTGTATGTTGAAAATTCCAGTAATTCGTGCCTGAACTTCAAAAAGGTAACCTCTTACCAATCAAATTGTTTGCTTCAAAATCACTGCAACAAGCATCGAGGTTCACCACACAGAACGAGATTGTTTATGCTTTAGCAGTCTTTTGTACAGAACCACTGCCTCATGCTCGTCTTTTGGTCCCACGATGACTGAGGATCCTATTCTAGCTATACTTAAATACTAAATTGTGTTTTTCATACTCACCGGTATGAAAAGTGAGAAGCGGACTGTAGGCGAAAGGGGTCAGATAGTACTCCCAAAAAAGCTACGGGAGCGTTTCAACCTCCGGCCTGGCAAAAAGGTCATAGTCGAGGAAAGGGCAGACTCCATAATACTGAAGCCCGACCAGGATCCGAAAGCCTTCGTGGAGGAATTCGTCTCGGTTCCAAGAAAAGTAAAGAAGCTAGGCATCTCCGACATAAAGAAAGTCCTGGAAGAAGAATATGAAATACATTGATTCCAATGTTTTTATCTATCCTGTTGTTGCTGATGAAAAAACCGAACCCAAATCTACGTCGTCAAAGAAAATTCTTTTGCAGATAGCGACCGGCAAGCTTGATGCAGCAACATGCTACTTGACATGGGATGAGACGGTGTGGATCATAAAGAAATTCTTGGGCCGTGATATCGCCTTTGCAGAAGGCAAGAGATTTCTGGAGTTTCCTAATCTGAAGTTTCTAAGAGTTGATGGCTCGACTGTCAGCCGCGCGCAAGAGATAATTACAAAATATGAGATAAAACCACGTGACGCCATTCATGCGGCCTGCGCGCTGGAAAACGGCATCAGAGAAATGATAAGTAGTGACCCTGACTTTGATGTTATAAAAGAATTGAAGCGGATACAACTATAGACTAGCTGTAGAATGACTGGATTAATGTCACACTTTGTTGAAATAGATGAGCTTTGGGCATAATTAGTTTATAATTTTTAGACTAGGTTCTGTCGGATTATCGAGACCTAATTTTTAAATAGCAAAAATCCAACTAAAATGACAACTATTTGTTTGCCGCCAAATCAATAAAGCAAAACTTTACGCCAAATCCAGAACAGCTGCAAATGATGGACACCTTCAAAGACATGGTAAACCACTGCATCAGGATCGGACTTGAAAACAATTGCTCCACAATGAAAAAGCTCTCAATGCTGTCGTATCATCAACTAGAAAACTATCCGATTCTCTCATACTACAAACTCACCGCCATATCGCAGGCGGCAGGCAGGCTGGCCCAGATGAAAAAAGACATCAAAAGAGGCAGAAAAAGCCACTTCGCCTTTTGTCAGAAAGCCGTACCTTGTTTCTTGCTATGGGTTCAAGATCAATGGCATGTTGCTGTCATTTTTGATATCAGACAGAAACTATGCAAACATTCTGCTCAACAGACACACAGAAAAGATCCTTTCGAATAAAACTCTAGAGCCAAGATCCTTTACAATCACACCTACTGCATTATCCATCTCTGTCAGAAAACAGGTTCAAGAAATCAAGCCAGAATCTGTAATTGGAATAGACAGGAACCTACGAAACATCACCATATCCACACCAACCCAGCCAATCATGTACAGGACAAACAAGATTCTTTCCATCAAGGAAAACGCCCAGTTTGTCAAGGCGTCATTTAGGCGAAACGACAGAAGAGTCAAAAACCGATTTTACACCAAAATCAGGGGCAGACAGACAAGGCGAGCCAGCCAGTATTTGCACAAAATTTCAAAAGATATTGTCCAAAAGGCAAAAGAAACCAAATCGGCAATCATTCTTGAGGATCTAAAAGGCATCAGAAAACTGTACCAAAAAGGAAACGGCCAAGGCAACAGTTTCAGACGAAAACTAAACTCGTGGTCATTCTACGAATTCCAGAGACAGGTCGAATATAAAGCAGCCTGGGAAAGCATTCCAGTCTATTTCATAGATCCGAAACGAACCAGCAAGCTCTGTCCGGTATGCAGGGGGTCACTCCAAGAGGACAGGCTGAACAGCCGAAAATTGTGGTGCAGTAATTGTAGGCGATCAATGGATCGTGACGTGGTCGCATCCATGAACATCGCTTACAAGGGGTGGGCTAGGTTTACCCATCCTGGAGGGCTTTCAGCTGAAGCGATGAAGGGGAATATGTCTCCGATTACCCAAGGAACACTAATCCCTAGTCGATGGAAGCAAGTTGGCTGTCGAGGCTAGGTCTCGATAACCCGACAGAACCTAGTCTAATAACCCTTATATTCAAAATTCAGAAGTGAAAGCTCATGGCAGCAGGCATAGATGACATTGCAATATACATACCGAGGCTGTTTGTAGACTCGGCGGACTTTGCTGTAGCTAGAGGGCTTGATCCTGCAAAGCTCAAGCAAGGGCTTGGCATATCCAAGATGGCAATAGTCGACACCAACCAAGACCCTGCGTGCCTTGCTGCGAACGCATGCCTAAAACTAATGCAAAAAAACAATGTCGCTCCAAAGGACGTAGGGAGGTTGTATGTGGCTACCGAGTCGGCCCTAGATGAATCAAAGGCTCTAAACTCGTACGTAATAGGCATGCTTGAGCAGGTGTATGGTCAGGACTCTTTTGAGCATTGTGGTGGAATAGAGTGCAAATTTGCGTGTGTTTCAGGCTCTTACGCCCTATACGATAACTGCAACTGGATTAGGGCCGGAGAGGCGGAAGGCAAGTATGCCATTGTAGTCGTTTCAGACATTGCCAAGTACGACCTTGGCTCGGCCGGAGAATACACTCAAGGAGCTGGTGCAATCGCCATGCTCTTAAACGACAACCCAAGGTTGCTTCAATTCGATACCAAAGTTACGTCCACATCAATCAAAAACGAATATGATTTCTACAGGCCGTTTGGCAAAGAAACTCCCATTGTGCACGGCCAATACTCCAACTTGTTGTACCTGATTCAGGTCAAAAAAGCATTCGAGTTATACAAAAAGAAGGCGCTGGAGACAGGACTCATTAAGATAAAAGAAGGCGAGACGATACTTGATTACATAGACTACCTGTGCATGCACCTCCCATACAGCAACATGGGAAAGAAGGCGCTCGCATACCTGCTCAGAAGAGAATGGAGACACCTCCCAAGGTGGAAAAGAATCATAGAGCAGACAGGAATGGATGAGCCGGTTCCAAAGGATCCTCGTGGAACGATCGAGTCGATTTTGGCAGACGATGAATACATGGCAAAAGATCACGAATTTACAAAGCTGTTTACGAGGACAAAGGAATACCAGCAGTTCTACGAAGACAAGCTTGCAAGCTCGCTTATCGCCTCGTCCATGATTGGTAATCTGTACACCGCATCGCTTTACTTGGGATTCCGTAGCTGCCTTGAATTTGAGTTCCAAAAAGGAGTAGACCTGGAAGGAAAGCGAATAGGCTTTGGCTCCTATGGTAGCGGCAGTAGCGCAATGGTCTTCAGCGGCGTAATACAGCCGACATACAAAGAAATTGTAAAGAACATGAACATAGAGGCCGAAATAGGAGAAAGAAAGAAGCTCTCACTAGAAGAATACGAAGAGATTCACGAAAACAGACGCAGCCCCCACGAAAGCATCCTTGACGCAAAAGAGGAATTCGTCTTGGTAAGTATTGAAAAATCGCCGGAAAGCAAGGGCGAGCGTAAATATGCATTCTGCCAGTAAAAAAGGCAACAAATTCAACTCATGGAGCCCTCACAAATCAAAGATATACTCTACGACGAAATAGGGCGAGCAACAGACAGCAGAATACAAACTTCAATATATGCAGGAAGCAAAGCAAAAATAATTCAAGAGATTTTGCAAAACTGCATTAAGCGAATCTCTGAAATCGAAAACGTTCCGGTGAACTTTGTTTTGTGTGCAGAAGGCCTGACACACTATGTGCTCACAAACACCCTCATACCAAGCCAAAGAAAGATTGAAGTGAATGGTGTTGAGGTAGACATAGTAATTCCAGACTCCAAGACCCTTTTAGAATCACCTGCCCAGTCACTAGTTCTGCATTTCGTAAAGACTGCCAGCGATGAGGCTATCGCACACATACAGAAACTACAGAAAATCCAACCGAAAAAAGACAACATCTGGATAATTTCAAATTCGTTTACGCGAAACCCGTTTAGGACGTACGACGTGACTACAAACTTTTCAGCCATGTTTGATGACATTGATGAGTTTCTTTCAAAGAGACCCAAGATCAAGTTCAGGATTTTTAAAAGCTGAGTTTTTTAATTATGTCATTTTTTTGCAATATCTCAGAGATGCGATTGATGCTAAGCTCGTCTAAATGCGGAATGGTGCAAAGAGTTTCTACGCCAGTCAGGTTTGTCAGGTCTTTTGCCAGCTCATCTACGACGTAGCCAGTAGAGTCATAGTTGTTGATGATCAGTCCGCGCAAAGTCAGACCGTATTTTTTGCATGCTTCGCACGTCAGAACAGTGTGATTCACGGTACCGATTTTTGCGCTGGTGACCACGATGGCCTCAAGATTCATGTCTTTTATGAGGTCAGCTACAAAATAGTTTTTCAAAATTGGGGTCATGATGCCTCCTATTCCCTCAACTAGGACTACATCGTGCAGAGCTTGGAGTTTTTCAAACTTTTGTATCACGACTTCGATGTTGATTGATGCGCCGAGTTTGTTTGCCGCTGTATATGGCGATGCCGGGATCGGGAAAAAATACGGGTTGATCAGATCCTCGCCGTCTGCAACTCCGGCTGATTTGGCAAGCAGTTGGGCGTCTTCGGATTTGAATCCCTGTTTTTGTTGCCCACCGCAGGCAAACGGCTTCATCACACCCACGTTGATGCCGCAGTTTTTTAGTGCGAGTGCTAAAGACGCAGTGATCACAGTTTTGCCGATTTCAGTGTCAGTGGCAGTCACAAAGAATGACTTCATTGTGATGACTGCAAGTCGTCGACTGATTAAGCTTACCGTTTGATTATTAAAATGAGTTTTTCTACAACCAGTCAATGAAGAATCAGAGCTTTGTCTGGCACCCGTACACACAGATGAAAGACTGGCCGAGCTTTCCGAAAATAGTCAGAGGAGACGGGATGTGGCTTGTCGACTCGCACGAAAATAGACTTCTTGATGGTGTAGCTAGCATGTGGTGCAACGTGTGGGGCCACTCCAAAAAAGAGATGATTTCGGCCATACATGCTCAATCAAAGAAAATCTCGCATTCTTCACTTTTTAATTTGACAAATGATCAGGCAGAAAAGCTAGCAGGAAGGCTCATCGGCATACTGCCGGGCATGCATCGGGTGTTTTTCTCCGATGACGGCTCAACGGCCATGGAGATATCGCTCAAGATCGCGACGCAGTATTGGCAAAATATGGGGGAGAAGAAGACAGTTTTTGCAACGCTTGAAAACGGCTATCACGGTGACACGTATGGTGCCATGTCGGCCGGTTACGTCCCAGGGTTTTTTTCGCCGTTTAAGAGTCAACTCTTCAAGACGATACGGATTCCATTTGTGAACGATTATAGAATTCCACCAAACAAAACAAAAAAAGACTATCTGAATTCAGTGTTAGAAAAAATCGAAAAGGTGCTTGCCACCAACGACAGAATAGCCGCGTTTGTGATGGAGAGCGGCGCGCAGCTTGCAGGCGGAGTCAACATATATCAAGACGGCTTCCAGGCAGAAATAAGCAGGATTTGCAGAAAACACGGTACGCTTTTTGTTTTAGATGAAATTGCCACAGGTTTTGGCAGACTGGGCTCTCTTGTAGAGTATGTTGCGCAGAAAAGCATACCAGACATAGTATCCCACGGCAAGATGCTGACTGGAGGCTACATGACTTTGGCAACAACCTCTGTTTCAAAGAAGATCTACAACTCATTTTTAGGACAGTATTTGGAGATGAAGCATTTTTTCCACGGCCACACTTTCACTGGAAACCCCCTTGCATGTGCCGTCGCAAACAAAAATCTCGATCTCTACGAAAAGACAAGACTCATGAGCCGAGTTCAAAAAACCTCAAGGACGTTGGCAAAAAGGCTTCAAGAGTTTGACGGAATAGACATCGTAGGCGACGTTCGTTCGAAGGGACTGCTTGCAGCAATAGAATTGGTCAAAGATGCCAAGAAAACCCCCCTTGTTTTTAGAAAATCTACGAACAAGGTAGTCTTCGATGAGGCAAAAAAACACGGGATCTATCTTAGGGCCTTGGGAAACATAGTCATGCTTGTGCCGCCCCTTGCCATTTCCGAGTCCGAGTTGAACTTTCTCATCGATGGCACATTAAAGACCCTCAAAAATATCTCCAAAAGCACAAAACGATTCTGACACACTCACGACCCTAAAGGGTTCGGGGTTCTAAGGTCACCAGCATTCTTGGCGTTGCCTTTTGTATAGTCGCAAAAGCGACAGCGGGGGTATCAGTGCTCCCCTTGCATGCATCTCTGTCTG